>NZ_JAPTGB010000001.1 GCF_026891975.1 Methanocorpusculum petauri
TGCCCGCTCGGATGCAGCGGTTGAACCGCGTATTCCAAACAAAAAAACACCAAAATGACCCGCTCGGATGCAGCGGTTAAACCGCGTATTCCAAACAAAAAACACCAAAAAAGAGAAACAAAACCATGGACACCATCACCCTCATCCTCATCATCGGCATCGCCGCTCAGGGCCTCGCCTTTGCCGCACTCATCC
The DNA here is from genome assembly GCF_026891975.1 of Methanocorpusculum petauri. Taxonomy (GTDB): domain Archaea; phylum Halobacteriota; class Methanomicrobia; order Methanomicrobiales; family Methanocorpusculaceae; genus Methanocorpusculum; species Methanocorpusculum petauri. The sequence goes on from NZ_JAPTGB010000001.1 coordinate 196, forward strand.
TCGCACCGCCCCTCTACGCATGGACGGACCGGTGGCTCGACAGAACCCACAACACAACCGCAAACGAAGACCGGAACTAAAAACCCCGGCCCTCTTTTTTCCCCAGCTCACATCCAAAAAAAAAGAATCAGGGAAGAACAACCGTCCCCATAATCCGGAGCTTCCCGCCGTCCAGATAATGCAGAACCGCCGTATCACCCGGCTTATACACCAGCGGCGTCTCCATCGCAAACGTAAGCACCGGCCTGTGCCAGTCCGCACCATTCTCAACCGCCGTCACCCGGGCCGCAAGGAACTGCATCCAGTGACCCACCGAAACCACCATCTGCTCCTTCACCGCCGACGGCCAGTACTTCACCAGCTCCGCCTGCGCCGTAATCATCGTCGCACTCGTCACCAGCGGATCCGTCGTCAGCACAAACCCGCGATCCAGATCCTCCGCCTCAACATCCTTCAGCGCACAACCAACACGATCCCCCGCATACGCCCAGGCAAAATCATCATCATGCTTCTGCACCGACCGGATCTGTGCCGTCTTCCCAATCGGCTCAACCCGCATCTTATCATGCTTCCGAACCCAGCCGTCCGCCACACACCCGAGAATCACCGTCCCGATCCCCCGCACATTGAAATGATGATCAATCGGCACCGACCCTGTCGCCCCCTCCTTCGGCTCGATCTCCGGCTGCGCAGCCGCACGCGCAAGAAGATTTGCAGACAGCGCAATAAAATCCTCCTCGCATATCTCATACCCCTCAAGAACCGTACCCTTAATCAGCGGCGCAATATCCGACGGCTGCAGATAATTCTTCAGAATAATCGTACCCCTCGCAACACCCGCACAATCCAGAATCAACACCCACTCCGCAAACATGGACGTAATCTCCTCAACAACCACAATCGCCTCATGAGCCATCGAAACCACATAGAACAGCGGCGCAAGCCGGTCAGGATACCGTGTCGGCTCCAGCAGCGTAACCGTATCATGTCCCTTCTTCAGATTATAAAACGTAATATCAGTACTCGTTCCCTTTTTCCCGATATCCCGGGCGTATCCATTCGGAGCAAGGACCGCAACTGTCAGATTTGGCATATCCATACGTATTGGACGTTACGGCGGATTAACTCTTTCAATACTGCGGGATTGCCTGTACAGGATCGTCATCGATCGAATTTCAGCCAACGACGTTCAGGAATAAAAACACAACGCCCAACACTGCACCATTACCCCAACATCCGCCCACTCTCATCACATCCGGCGGAATTTCTTTTCCGCTAAACACCCCGCATATAACCCGCTCACCCTCCCCCAAAAAAGATTCACGGATGCTCATCCGGCAGTCCCCACACCGCATACACACCCGCAACACCCTCCGGCTCAGGAACACCCTCCGGCAGACGAAGAACATCCCCCTCCTCCGTAACACAGATCCGGAAACGGCTTTCCCACTCAGGGGACAGCGTTATCGAACGGGAATCGTAGGCCTCGCGTGCAAGATTCTGCGTCAGATACACCCCGTGATCCGTATCCTCAATCAAAACCTCCCGCATATACCGCATAATATACCAGCGCAGCTCGCTCATCAACGCAAGTCCGCTTGAAACCGTCGACACCTCAACCGAAATCCCAAACTCCAGCTCCTTCGGATGATAAAAACGTAAAATATGGCGGCTGGTCTCCGAATCGGACAGTGTCCGGTAGAGATCCACGCCCGGTTTTCCGAAACAGATCAGCAGCATCTTACAGATACATTATATCTGCACGTTCATCATCTTTGTCCTGATGACGGACCTTCCGGATAGCAGCAATAAACCGGTCTTCATTGATGACCTCTGCCCCCTCGCGGATAGCAAGCATTCCCGCCTCACGACAGATAGCCTCAATCTCAGCACCAGTAAGACCATCCGTCAGATGCACCAGCTCATCATAATCGATACCCGACAATGACCCGGCATCCGCCATCTTGCGCGTATGCACCAGGAAAATCTGCTTCCTTGCCTCCGCATCAGGAGCCGGAATCTTGATCAGCCGGTCAAACCGTCCGGGCCGGAGAAGTGCCGCATCCAGCATATCAGGCCGGTTCGTTGCAGCCATAATACGGATATTTCCGCGATTGTTGAACCCATCCATCTCAGCAAGCAGCTGCATAAGTGTCCGCTGCACCTCAGCAGAACCGGACGTTCCATCATTCGTGCGCATACTGCCGACAGCATCAATTTCGTCAATAAACACCACCACACCACCGTTGGCCGCCGCCATATCGCGTGCCATCTGGAACAGATCGCGGACAAGCTGTGCTCCCTCACCGATGTACTTATGCACCAGTTCTGATCCCGCCATCCGGAGGAACGGAACACCCGCATTATTCGCAACCGCCTTCGCGATCAGCGTTTTACCGGTCCCCGGCGGCCCGTAGAGGAGAACACCCTTCGGCGGAACAACACCAAACCGTTCAAACGACTCAGGCCGGGTCAGCGGGAACTCAACCGCTTCACGGACCTCAAGAATCTCATCTTTTAACCCGCCGATATCAGCAAAGGTAATCGCAGGTTTCGCATCCAGCTCCATTACCTTGACCCGTGAATCAACAGTACTGCCGAGAACCTTCACAATCGAGAGCGTGTTGTTTACAGCCACCTTTGTTCCGGCCTTGACCTCTGCATAAATCTCCTCGTTTGCAGAAGTAACATACTCCTGATTATTACCCTGCTGACGCAGATAGAGCTCGCGGCCCGGCAGTTTCTCCAGGACCACCGCAACAAACAACGGAAGACGTTTCAGCTGGGAGTTTTCCTTCTTCAGCTGTGCATTGTCCATCCGGATCTGGTTATTATCGGTCCGGAGAGATTCATTCTCAGCACGTGCTGCCCGCAGCTGCTTATTGAGGAACTCCGTCTCTTTACGAAGAAGTTGCGCTTCTCCTGAAATCTGGGCAAATTTTTCATTGAGATCGCTGTATTCCAGCGCCTCCGGAGAAATATCTGCAACCTTCGCCCCCTTCCGCGTAGTATTGGTATTCAGTGTGTGAACTTCTTCGTTCATATCTTAACTGTATGTTAGGATCGCGGCGTTTATATTCTATCTGATTGAGGATGAAAAACTGCATGTTCCCCCATCCCGTTTCCCTATCACTCCTCCAGACATACAGCCGGAACACATTTCCGGAAAATAGACGCATGAAACGTCTCACAGGGCTGAAAACCCCGTGAACTTTTATTTGGCGTAACCCCCAACTGCACCCCTCGGCCCACCCGCAGCCGCACACACCGTTTCGTAATTCCCCTCACCTGAACAAAAGACCCCCGTTTCCGGAAAATACTCTGTCCTGAGCGCAGCATCGCACACATTCCCCTCCGGATAAAGCCCTTATCTCTGTAAAATGAGTTTCCTGCCGAACACCTTCGCAAACAGCGCGGCTTCCGGCACCAGACTCATCAGTTCCAGCGTAAGATCCGCATCAGCCGCAGGCACAACATCCAGCACAACCGCATCTCCTTTTTTACAGATGTATCTCACATCTGCAACCGCATCTGCATGACTGCGGTTCAACAGCTCGGCGCACCGGAGAAACATTGCCATAACACGCACACGGTCGCGGTCCGCAGGAGTCAGACTACCGAACTCCGAATCTTTTTTCCCGGGCAGTTTTTTGCGGTGATACCGGACAATTTTCGCAAGGATCAGAATCTCCCGCTGGTCAAATCCGAGCAGTTCAGTATTCCGGATAATGTACTCGCCGTGCTGATGATGACCAACAAACGAGAGGAAATCTCCCACATCATGCAGCCACGCCGCCTGTGCCAGAAGCTCGCGTTCCCATGCACCATAATTGTGCAGACCGCACTCCTTTGCCGAATCAAAAAGTCTGAGCGTAATCTCCTGCACTTTTTGTGCATGTATCTCCTCGAGGCGGCAGGAGCGCCCGAGCTGAAGTATACTTGCCTCTTTTACCGGCATCTTTTCGGACTGCGGAGTACCGGGCATCTCGGCAAGATAATCCATTAAAATGCCTTCCCGCAGACCCCGGTCGCTGATCTCAATTACCGGAATCTGAAGGGTCTTCATCACAGCAAGAAGAATTGCAGCTCCGGCGAGAATGATATCGGCACGATCAGGATTAATTCCCGGAACCTTCCGCCGCTCCTCCAGTGTGAGGGAACAGAGATAGGAATAGAGATTTTCCAGATCAAAAAGCTGCAGTACCGGCTTTTCGGGTGTTTCTGCCGGATGGTACAGCTTCTGCGCAATCTCCGCAAGATTGATGGTTGTTCCCGAACTGCCAATACAGCGGGTAAACGGAAATGCAGATATCCGCTGAAGTGCAGGCATCGCCACTGTCATAATGCGGTTCATCATCTTCGTCTGCCGCTTTTGGGGCAGAGCACCGGTAAACCCTTTTTTGATGCACTGATTCGTAACGCGGATAGCACCAAGCCGCATACTTTCAAGCACCGCATAGGTGTACTGGCCGCCGACGATCAGTTCCGTTGACCCTCCGCCGATATCCACAAAAAGGGCACTCTCGCTTCCCAGATTGATACCTGCAGCAACGCCGAGATGAATCAGGCGTGCCTCCTCCTTACCGCTGATGATCTGAATCTCAAGACCAAGTTCAGACTCGATTTTATCCACAATTTCCTGAGAGTTGACCGCCTCCCGCATAGCGGATGTTGCCATTGCAACGAACTCAGTGGTCCCGAGACTGCGGGAAAGATCCATGAACCGTTTCAAAACCCGCATCAGCCGTTCAATGGCATCTGCCTGGATTTTTCCAGCAGTATATTCTCCCTCGCCGAGCCGGACAACATCCTTTATCCGGGTAAGCATATGATATGCGCCGTTTTCCCCGATAGAAACAACCAGCAGCCGGGCCGAATTTGTCCCGATATCAATGAACGCAACTACCTTTTCTCTGATCATCTCTCCTCCTCTGCCGCAGTGACCGTAACCGTGTTCTGCATTGGCACAGGCCTCGGGATCTCCCGTTGTCCTGCTGCTTCGTCAAAATCCAGACCCCCGGCAAACATGGCGGCTATCTCTTTTTGTTTTTTGAGATGTTGCAGGGTTTCCTCAAGATCATACGGGACGCGGATGTGATGCAGGGAAAAAGGATCACGGGTCACAAGCAGATACGACGCCCGCAGATCTCCGTCCCCCGAACGTCCTGCTCCCCCGGTATTTGCGACCCAGACGCCGTGAATTTTCTTTGCAAAGGTCCGGTGGGTATGGCCGCAGATAATAACATCTGCATCGGTATCGGCGCAAAACCGTTCAAGTTCAGCCGCGGCCGTCTCCGAACAGATGTTTTCCGGGGATACAGGATGATGCATGACAACGATCCGCTGACCCCCCCAGGTGAACCGTATCTCCGCAGGCATCGCAAACAATTGGGCACGCCCCGCATCCGAGAGTTTTTTCCAGGTTTTTTTGTGATTTGCACAGCGTTTTTTATCCATTCCTTCGGGACAGTTCTTCGTCCTGCCCACCGCAAGAACAGCCTCTTCTGCATTGCCCAGAACACCTGCGGCACTGATAGTTTGGAGATATTCCAGCGTTTCCTCAGGGAAGGGCCCGAATCCGATCACATCGCCCGCATACAGGAACGTGGTACAGCCGCGGCTTTTCGCATCAGCAGTAATTGCCAGAAGTGCCGGAAGGTTTGCATGCACATCGGCGAAAAAGGCGATTGCAGAAACAGAGTCCGGGACAGAGATGGTTTTCAGCCGGAGGTCAACAAGCGGTTTTGTCAGACTCTGTTCCAGCACCTTCCACTGGCTCTCATTCTTTTTCCAGAAGATGTTTACCTCTGCGTGCAGCTTCGTCCGTTTTGTTTTCCGGTCCTCAACAATCGCAGCAATACCCGGGCGGATAGTTTCCATGAAACTGGTATTACCAAAGTATGCGGCGCACATTTCTTCTTCTTCTGCAAGGAACCCTGGCAGGAACTCTGTCCAGACATCGCAGTCATGCATATCGCCCAGATAATCCTGGAGATCTTTTACCATCCTGATTGCGGGTGCAAGTCCGTCACCGTAGAGATCGCGATAGGTCTCCATCGTGTAACGAAGCTTTTTTGCAGCGATGCGCATCTCATGATGCGCAGTTACGCGTTCCGGATCAGCGAGGGCTTTTGCATACAGTTTCACCTGTTCTGCGGCAAAACTGATTGCATAGTAAGCAGTGTTGTAGGAGACAGCAGTGGTGGTCTCGGTTTTTTCGAGTTTACCGCGGACAATTATTCCCATACAGGCTTTTTGCAGTGCGGGGAGGGTCTTGGATTTTTCAAACCGTTCCACTGCACAGATGATATCAGGCTGAAGTGCCGTTCTCTCCTGCATCAGGCGCAGAGTGAGACATTCGATACCGGATCTGAGATCAGCATTTGTATTCTCCTCAGCAGAACGGAACGGTTCGGATTCCACAGGAACAGCAGGGCTTCCTGCGAAGAATTGTTTCAGGCGGGCAAAAAATCCGGGTTGTACCTCCGGCACAGATGCAGGTGCCGGAAGGGCGGTGGGGTGTGCCGGTCGCTCTTCAACCGGCATCCGGAACTCTTCAGGGAGGAAACGTGGTGTTCCGGGTGGAAGAGCGTTTCCTGAAAGTGTTTTTGCATAATCTCTCAGAAACGCTATCTGCACATCAAGATCGCGGGCGCGTCCGAGTGATCGCGTGATCTGCTTAATTTCGTTTTCCCAGCGCGAATACTCTTTTTCCGGAAAACATCCGGCAAAAAGGGGCAGAGCAGCCCGGAGTCTGCGGGATGCGACCCGCATGCGGTGAATGTACTCAATATCGGTTCCTGCTTTAACACCGGCGCTTTCCCCGGCCATATCGGCGGCGAGCTGCGCAAGAGCAGTTGCCCCGTACAGCCGGTATCCTTCGTCCATATTAGTAGTCATGCCAGATTCCGCGGTGTTCCATCATCCACATCTGGGAGTTCAGGGGCTCTTCTCCTTCTGCGGGAAGAACTTTCTCGTAGCTTCCGTCGATATGGAGAATCTGCGCCTGTGCGGTATCTTTGATGTGGGTCTCAAGAATAGTATGGATGATCATGTCCCGCAGATGCGGATTTTCCACCGGAAAGAGAATCTCAACCCGCCGCGAAAGGTTTCTTGGCATGAGATCAGCACTGCCGAGCAGAACCTCTTCGTTACCGCCGTTACGGAAGTAGTAGATACGGGTATGTTCAAGGAATCTGCCGACGATGGAAATAACGCGGATGTTGTCGGAGACACCCGGAACTTCGGGCCGCAGACAGCAGACGCCGCGGACGATGAGATCGATTTTAACACCCGCCTGACTTGCCCGGTAGAGGGCTACGATACACTCTTCATCTACCAGAGCGTTGAGTTTGAATGCGAGGTAACCGTCGCCGTGGGTCTTCTGCCGCTCGATTTCCCGATCGATTCGTGCGATGAGTTCTTTTCGCATGGTACCCATGGTACCGTGGGAGACGAGCAGTTTGCGGTAGTCGGTCTTTTTGGAGTAACCGGTTAAGGCATTGAACAGATCAGCGATATCAGCACCAATATCCGGGTCACAGGTGAACATGGAAAGGTCAGTGTAGATGCGGGCCGTGGATGCGTTATAGTTGCCGGTGCCCATATGGGTATAGGTTTTGAGTTTGTCCTGCTCGCGGCGGACAACCATGCACATTTTTGCGTGAACTTTGAGCCCGACGATACCGTAGATGACATGGACACCTGCACGTTCCAGCGACCGCGCCCACTCAATGTTGTTTTCTTCGTCGAATCTGGCTTTGAGTTCTACGAGAACCGTAACCGGTTTTCCCTCCTCACGGGCTTCCATAAGAGCGTGGACGATCGGCGAGTTTTTGCCGGTACGGTAAAGGGTCTGCTTGATTGCAAGGACATTGGGGTCATGGGCTGCTGTTCGGACGAACTCGACGACGGGTCCGAAACTGTCATACGGGTGGTAAAGCAGGAGATCGTTGCGGGCAATTGCAGCGGGCAGTGACTCTTTTGCGAGGCATGCCGGAACAGAGGCTTTGAACGGGATATCTTTGAGATCAGGCCGGTCAATATCCATGAGTTCCATGAGATCATTCATACCGATGAGACCGCTTGAGGAAACATAGACCTGGGTTGGCATGAGTCGGAGCTTTGCGGTAAGGAGGGTACGGATCCATTCCGGCATTGCAGCGTGGACTTCAAGACGGGAAGGAATACCGATCCGCCGCTGTTCAACGCTGGTCTCGATTGCGGTGAGAAGATCGGACGCTTCATCTTCTTCGATCTCCATGTCGGCATCACGGGTTACACGGAAGATGTAGGTGTCTTTGACCTCCATTCCCGGGAAGAGCATCTGGATGTTTGCGGCGACGAGATCTTCCAGAACAACGTAGTGATATTCAGATTTTTTGGCGGAGGGTATCATCCGGTCGTTCTCGATACGGATGAACCGGGGGATGGTTCCTTTGGGGACTTTGACCCGTGAAAAGACCTGCCCGCGGGTAGGGTGATTGATAACGACGGCGAGATTGATGGAGAGGTTGGAGATGAACGGGAAAGGATGGGAACCGTCGAAGGTCATGGGGGTGAGGATAGGGAATATCTGGGTTTCAAAGTATTTTTGCAGGTACTCCTGCATTTCCGGGCCGAGGTCTTTACATTTATGGATATAGATTCCTTCCTTTGCGAGGGACGGTTTGAGGTCCTGACTCCAGCAGCGGCCGGATTCTGCCTGAAGAGGGAGGAGAGTTCCGAGGATATCCTGCATCTGCTCTGTGGGGGTCATACCGTCCGGCGGGCGTTCCAGAACACCGCCGCGAATCTGGCGAAGAAGACCGGAGACCCGGATCATCATGAACTCATCAATGTTGTTTGCGAAGATGGAGAGAAACTTGACGCGTTCAAGCAGGGGATGGCTGAGGTTTGCGGCTTCTTCCAGGACACGGCGGTTAAACTGAATGAGAGAAATCTCTCTGTTGATATAGAGAGATTTGTCCGTGAGACTGATTTGGCAATCGTTCGGGTCGCGGATAGAGTCGGGGGTCATTTGTATGGGAATCTCCGGGGAGTTGTTGCAGGTATATTTGTTTCCCATTGGTATCAGTCCTTTCTATAGAAACACTATTGGTCTAATTATGCCTATTGGGATTCTATTCTTGTGTTTTCTTTCGTTTGAGGCAAAGTCTTGATACGTTACGATGATCTATAGATAAGGTATTATGATACTGACTGATGAGGTGACTCCGGATGAAATTGGCGATAGTTGGGCGCCGCATATTTTCGGAGCACGAGGAGTTTCTTACCGGCCTCTTCACGCTCTTAATTAGTGTCAGTTTATCATTTATTGCAGGCGTCTATCTGGGATCGGTGAATGAAGTTCTTCTGCTGATTCCGGGGCTTATGGTACTGGTTACACCGTCGATTAATATGCGCGGAGCAATAGCAGGGATTCTGACGTCCCGGTTGTCGTCATCGATGCATCTTGGTGCATTTGAGGTGAAGTTTTCGCGCGGGACGGATCTGGGAGATAATCTGCGTGCGTCGATTTTGCTGACAGTGATTATTTCGGTGCTTCTGGCGGTGTTTGGAAAGATCATCTGTGTTGTTACAGGTACGGAGGTTATCGATCTTGTTGATCTGGTGATCATTTCGGTTGTTTCCGGGACGATTGCGGGTCTGATTGTAACAATGATAGGCGTTGTTACGTCGATTGTGTGTTACCGCCGCAGCTGGAATCTGGATATGGTGGGTGCACCGGTGGTGACAACGTTCGGGGATATGATGACGCTGCCGTTTCTGGTGGTTACGGCGGTTCTGATGATGGGAGCGCCGGCTGAACTAAAGCTGGTTTTAGGTATTGTGGTGCTGGCGATGATTGTGTGGGCGGTTGTTTCGATGGGCCGGGTGACCGCGACGATGCGGGATGTACTGCGGGAAGGTGTTCCGCTGCTTGCGCCGCTATCGCTTCTGGGGATTATTGCGGGTGTCTTATATACTGACAGTCTGGAAAGTCTGATTGCGGCGGCGGCGGTTCTGATTCTGATGGCGCCGTTTATGAACGGATGCGGGTCTATCGGAGGTATTCTGACGTCACGGGTTGCAACGGAGATGCACATGGGTCTGGTGGATGCGGATTTGGTACCGTCCCGGACGGTGTTGTGGCATTTTGTGGAGAATTATGCATATGCTCTGCTGATTCTGCCGCTGATGGGCATTCTGTCGCATCTGTTTGCAACGGCTATCGGGATTACGACGCCTGGTCTTTGGCCGATGGTGCAGTTGTCGATTGCTGCCGGGGTACTGGTGATTACGGTGATGAATCTGCTGGGGTATTATACGGCGGTGTTCAGTTACCGGATGGGTTTTGATCCGGATAATTTCGGGGTACCGGTGGTGACGAGCTCCATCGATCTGGTGGGGGCGACAGCGCTTCTGCTGGTGATGATGGTACTGCTGTGACCGTGGGTTCCGCCCTATTACTGCGGCGGGTTTTTGTTCCAAACGTTCGTATTCTATGAACACGTTTTGACTTTTGGAACAAAACCTCCTGTTCACCGGTTTTCGTATCCTTTTTGTGTCCCCGCGCATGATTGTTACTTGCAGTATATATGTATTTATATTGAGGCAATTTTTATTCTGCGTCTGTATGGGAATATTTTTGCATATACCATGGATGTGACTCTCGGAAATATTGAAAAAATTATCTTAGGTAATTCCCGGATGCCCAATACTATTATATACGTAACAACCGGCACGTATCTAGTATGAAGCGAATGCTGATTGTTTTGATGCTGTGTGTTGCACTGCTGGCAATATCTGCCGGATGTGTAGGAACTCCCGCTCCGGCCGGCGGTGACGCCGGCCCGAGCGGTCCGGCTCTTGGTGCTGTTCCGGTATCATCCGAAGACGGTGTAACAGTCTATAAGAACCCCGACGGTTCCTACTATGCCGAAGATGAGGACGGAACAAAAGTTCAGATCAATCCTGACGGCTCCTGGAGCGGCACATCCGAAGATGGTTCCGGATCGATGGACAAAGACGGCAACTTCAACTATCAGGGTACTGACGGCTCCAGTATGGTCGGAAGCGCAACCGGTGGTCACGTTGAAGGTGACGGAGGTTCTCTCACCTACACCATTGACGAAAACGGTGTTGTCCATTACAAAATGGTCGAGCCTGACGGAAAGGTAACCGAGTGGACCTCGGACGGCTCCATCACCCAGTGAAGGATCCTGTTCCAAAAATTATCAAAAAAAAGTATTTTTTTTTAGAACTGCGGTGCACCGCGGAGCATCTTATCGATTGCCCGTGCTGCATCCTTTGCCGTACCCATCGCAAGAATCACGGTCGCAGCACCGGTCGCCACATCGCCGCCCGCGTACACCTTCGCAATCGACGTCTGGCCCAGACAGTTCACCGCAACACTGCCGTTCTTATTGCGGGCAAGATCCGGCAGCATCCGTAACAGAAGCGGGTTCGGACCCTGACCGATAGCCTCCACCACCACATCAGCCTCAACCGTGAAGTTACTTCCCTCAATCGGCGCAAACGAACATCTGCCGTCATCGCCCGGACTGCCAAGCTCCATTCTGATTGCCTCAACACCGGCAACCGCCTTGTTTTCGCCTTCGATGAACCGCACCGGATTCGTACAGCACATGAACTCGATCCCTTCCTCCTTTGCGTGACGAACCTCATCCAGCCGTGCCGGCATATCCGCCTCGCCGCGGCGGTACATCAGGGTAACCGCCGCTCCCATCCGGCGTGCCACCCGTGCTGCATCCATCGCAACATTTCCGCCGCCGATGACCACAACCTTCTTTCCTTTCTTTACCGGTGTATCCTTTTCCGGGAACCTGTTTGCGCCCATCAGATTCACCCGGGTCAGGAACTCGTTTGCCGAGTAAATTCCGCAAAGATTCTCGCCCGGTAACCCCATAAAGTACGGAAGACCCGCACCCGTTCCCAGAAACACCGCATCATAGCCGAGCAGCTCCGCAACCGGCACACTGCGGCCGACCACATAGTTTGTTTTGATCTCGGCACCGAGTTTTTTCACCTGCTCAATCTCCGTCTGAACAATATCTTTCGGGAGACGGAACGACGGAATACCATACATCAGCACACCGCCTGCTTCATGCAGGGACTCAAACACCGTTACCGCGTGGCCGAGCCGTGCAAGCTCCGCAGCTGCCGAAAGACCGGCAGGACCGGACCCGACAACCGCAACCTTCCTGCCGGTTGCAGGAAGCCGCACCGGCGTCTCGATACCTTCCCGTCTCTCCCAGTCTGCAACGAACCGCTCCAGATGACCGATGGAGATCGGGGTATCCTTATTCCCGAGCACACACTCGCCCTGACACTGCGTCTCCTGCGGACAGACCCTGCCGCAGATAGCGGGCAGCATGTTGTCCTTCTTAATGATCCGTGCCGCCTCGCGGAACTCGCCGATCTCGCAGGCATGGATAAACGCCGGGATGTCAATGCCGACCGGACAACCGTTTACACATTTCGGCTTCTTGCACTGAATACAGCGTGCCGCCTCTGCCCGGACCTCCGCCTCCGTGAATCCGAGATCCACCTCACCGAAATCGGCGATCCGCTCCTTTGCATCTCTGTCCATTTACGCCACCTCCCTACATCTGCACACATGGTGCTCCTCATGATACGCAACCGACTCTTTCTCTTCGGCAAGATACATCCGCTGGCGTGCCAGCAGATCGTCCCAGTCAACCAGATGTGCATCAAACTCCGGTCCGTCCACACAGGCAAACTTCATCTCGCCGCCCACGACAACGCGACAGGAACCGCACATTCCGGTACCGTCCACCATAACCGGATTTAATGACACGTACGTCTTAATGCCGTAGGGCTTGGTGACGCCGCTTGTAACCTTCATCATCATCCCGGGGCCGATAATCCAGACCTTGTCGATCTTCCTGCCGCTTTCGCACAGCGTCTGTAACGGCCCGCTGGCGAATCCCTTGATTCCGTACGAACCGTCATCCGTTGTCACAAACAGCTCATCGCAGATCTCCCGCATCTCATCCTCAAGAATCAGCAGACTCTTGTTGCGTGCGCCGATAATTCCGATCACGTAGTTTCCGGCATCCTTTGCCGCCTGGGCAATAATTGGCGTGCAGGCAACACCGACACCGCCGCCCACAATTACCACTGTCTCCGGACCTTTGGCAATATCGCTCGGCATCCCAAGAGGCCCCACCACATCCCGCAGACAGTCGCCTGCGGAGAGGGTTGCAAGAAGCTTCGTTGTTGTACCGATTGCCATAAACGAAATCCTGATCAGATCGCCCTCAGTTCCGGAAATGGTCAGAGGAACACGTTCCCCTGCGCCGTCGGGGTGAATAATACAAAACTGTCCTGCCTGTGCATTGCGTGCAACCTGCGGCGCACGAATCCACATCTCAAAAACCGCCTCGGACAAGGCGTGTGCCTTCACTATCTCGTACATTAGTATTTCACTCCGCTGTTCTGCCTTGAGAAATTGTGAATACGTATTGTACGGCTGACAACTTTAATCTGTGCCGGACGCATTTATCGCAGCATGAGAAAAACGAATACGTGGGGTCTACCGCAGAAAATTATTTGAAGCTCTCAGCCCCGTCTTTGCGGTATGTTATATGTTGGAAATGGACAATTGTGTTAGCATTGGTGAAATCAGTCCAAATGCCGGATGAGGTTTTGTTATCCATAGTGGCTGGTTTGGTGTGTAAGCGTTAGCGAATCCAGGTCATTCTTTCCTCCATCAATTTTTCCAAGAGGGTTGTTGTTCTTTTTTCATACATGGCATTGGAGTCCATTTTGGGAAACTCCATACTATACTGGGCGCTTAGGTTGTCAAATACCTCTCCCGAAACTGTTTCGGAAGTTTTCGGATATGCCGAAACTTTCCCCTCACCAAACCTTTTAGCCCTCATGCATCGCACGTAATTCTACGTGACCCGCAATACCTCTGAACCGCTTGAGCTTGATCCCGACTTCACCGCCGAAGAACATGCGGAGTTTGAGCGGCTTGAGCGCGAACATCCATATGTCGAAGCGCACGAGGAAAAAATCCCTGCTCCCCCGCGTCCGCAGGATGCCCGTGACGGGAATCATGACGTCCTGTTTCTGATCCTGTTTATCCTCCTTGCCGCCGTCTTTCTGATCGTAATCCTGTTTGGCGGAGGGATGTCGTGAACGCCCTCCGGCTGTTCCTGTCTGCCGTTCAGAACAGTGACTACACCGAATGGAACTGCTGGTATGCTGCCTATCTCAAAGAATCGGAAGAGGCAGTGATGATCCTTCCCGGTCAGGATTTTTCCGGCAGAAACTTTACCGGCGCATGCATGAGAAATTTTGATCTGACCGCATGCCGCCTCTCCGGTGCCGTCCTCACCGATACCGATCTTACCGGCGCAACGATTGATGATGCGGATTTCTCCGGCGCTGTGTTGTCGTCTGCAAATCTTTCGGGAACATTCGCCGCGTATGCAAACTTCCGGGACGCGGATCTTTCCGGTGCCAACCTCTCCGGTGCAGACTTCACCGCCGCCAGTTTCCGGTCCGCGAAACTTCACCGCTGCTACGCCCAGCGCGCCGTTTTTACCGACGCTGATTTTACCGGCGCTGATCTTTCCGGAACCTATGCCCGGCTGGCAGATTGTACGGGGACGATCTTTTCCGGCGCAAACCTGACTGATGCTGTCTTTCCGGAGGAACTACGGCTTTGTTCCCATAATCAGAAACTGCGCTAAACGTCTCAACATGTTTCTGATGCCTGACCGGATTTATTTCGGCATGTGGTTGTCTGCGTGCTGTGCACGTAAGGCGTCTCACGGGGTTGAAAACGTCGCGGATGTTTGCCTGAAAAAACCCCACTCACCCCCCTCCCGTCTTCAGTTTCCGGAAAAATATCTCCGACCTCCCTTTCGTCACATCCCATCAAACAACTCAGTTTACATCCGGTCAGACCGTATAAACACGTTTGAACATTTGGCACAAAACCCGGGTTTCCGCGTGTTTCATAAACCCCTGCATCAAACCTGTCAGGTACAATGGCAGACGTAGTTTTAATCTCCGGCAGTCCGCGTACGAACGGAAACACAGAATATTTGCTGAACGTGTGCAAAGAAACAATCGAATCAGCCGGTCTCACCGCAAAAGTGCTGACCCTTCGGGGAAACCCCGTTCAGTCCTGCATTGCCTGCGGACAGTGTGGAAAACTGGGTAAATGCGCGTTAAACGACGGGCTGAATGAAATGCTGCCCGAAATTCGTGAAGCGGACGGTTTCATTGTCGGTGCACCGGTGTACTTCGGAACCGCCCGCGGCGATGTAATGAACCTGCTGCAGCGTGTCGGCATGGTTTCGCGTGCGAACGGCGGCTGGATGTCCGGCAAAGTAGGAGGCCCGGTTGTGGTGGCACGGCGCGGCGGCCAGACCGCGACCTTACAGGAGATGCTGATGATGTATTTCATCTGCGGCATGATAGTACCCGGCTCAACCTACTGGAACATTGCCTTTGGCCAGGCTCCGGGAACCGTTGCCGAGGATGAGGAAGGCATCGCAACCATGCGGACATTTGCGGAAAACGTGGCACATCTGATTCAGAAGATTCGCCCATAACTCCCAAGAAAAAAATATCCTTTCAAAAAAGTCATCCGAAAAAAATCATGAGATGCATCGGGGCTGCCTGAAATACCCGCCTCAGACTATTTGGTAAAGTCCAGCCGGCCCCACCACTTCCCGGCAGGTTTTGTCGCGGATTTCCCCTCAGCCTCGCGCTTCTCCTCCAGATCGATCATATGATGCATCACCCGCACCTCCTTTTTTACCTCCTCCATGCTGTGCAAAAGCAGATCCACATTCTTCTGCATCCGCACAAGCTCCTTGAAATCGCGTTTGGGCGCAGGCGGCATCTCCCCTTTCTGCTCCGCCTGAAACAACCCCGACTCAATCAGCCGGAGCAGCGCCTCGTTGCGGTCAAGATCCTGTTTCTTCGCAAACAGATCGATGCGCTCCGATAACTCGGGATCGAGCGTGAATGATAACCTGAGTGCCATCTCTACCCTTTAGATAGGTGTCATTCCCTCATGTAGTTATCCGTTGCGAGCGTGAGAATCCGGTCCACCTCCAGACAGCTCTCCAGATGCCGGGCAAGAGCCGCATACGGATCGCCTGCTTCACTCACCGGTGTATAGGAAATACCCTTCTGTTCCGCAAGGTAACCGGCCAGTGCATCAACCATTCCGGCGTTTGCAAACAGCCCGTGCATATATGTCCCGAAAACAAGCCCGCTTGCATCAACCGCCCCTTCATCCGCAAACGCCGTCCTGCCGGAAACGGTACTCAGTCCCGAATGGATCTCATAACCTGCCGCACCTTCCACACGTGACAGAACCGGCCCGAACCCGGACGATACCCGCTTCACCTGCCGGGTGACCTTATCGTAGCGGTCGAACCGCGTCTGCACTGGTAGAAGTCCGAGGCCCTCATACTCTGCAACCACATCGCCCTCAACCGCATTGTCAAAGATCGACTCGCCCATCATCTGATACCCGCCGCAGATACCGATCACCGGCCGGTTTGTCTTTGCGTAGGCACGTATCTGTTCCGCCGCTCCGGACTCCCGGAGGCATGCAAGATCACTCACCGTATTCTTTGTACCGGGAAGAATCACCGCATCATAGGAATCAAGCTCCGTTCCCGGCTGGACATACTCAACCGATGCCGCCTCCTCAAGCAGGGAAAAGTCCGTAAAGTTTGCAATGTGCGGATAGCGGATAACCGCAATCCGAATCTCCCGCACGGCAGGGACCTTGTCGCCGAGCGACAGCGAATCCTCTTCAGGAATATTGAGTTTCTTCCACGGAACAATTCCCAGAACAGGAACGCCGGTCAGCTCCTCAAGAATTTTTCTGCCTGACACAAACAGCTCCGCATCTCCGCGGAACTTGTTAATCACAATCCCTTTTACGAGCGGTCTGACATCATCCGGCAGAAGCGCAATCGTCCCATATACCTGCGCAAACACACCGCCCCGTTCAATATCCGCAACCAGAATAATCGGGATCTTCAACCGCTTTGCAAGTAAAATATTTGCAATATCACGGTCGTACAGGTTCACCTCGGCAGCACCGCCTGCCCCCTCCACAATAATATTCGTGTACTCGGCCTTCAGCAGGTCGTAGGCTGCAACCGCCTCATCCAGCAGAAACTCCGTCTCCGTATAGTAGTCCCCGATCTTTGTATCCTTCCAGGGTTTGCCGAGCAGCACAACCTGCGAAACCGAGTTTCCCTTTGGTTTGAGAAGAACCGGATTCATCTCGGCCACCGGTCGTGCCCGTGCCGCAAACGCCTGTGTCGCCTGGGCGATACCGATCTCTGCTCCCTCTTCAGTGATATACGAGTTCAGGCTCATGTTCTGTGCCTTAAACGGTGCGACCGGAATGCCGCGGTCGCTCAGTATCCGGCAGATACCAGCCGTAATGGAACTTTTTCCTGCATGGGAGGAGGTTCCGAGAACCATCAGAGACATGAAGTACCCGTATTGTTGTGCAGTAAAATAAGAATGCTTGTTTGCAGATGTCGGTCTTTCAGATCGAAAAAGGAAATTTATAAAGAAATCATCCGGATGGAGACCGGACGGCGGACGATTCCCTCAAAACTTTTGGCAACGACAAACTTCATCCCGATTTCCGCTGCGGTATCCACAAACTGCTGGTTTATCGTCTCATCAATGATAATTCCGGCAAAATCTCCTTTCAGTTTCGGCAGAATGTCATGCATCTCGGACAGTGAGTAGTCACCATAGATTGTCCCCTCACCGGTCAGCACCCGCGCCCTGCCGGTCTGACGCATCCAGTCGGCATGTTCGGCAATCGTCCGTGGTTCTGCAACCAGAACCGGTTGCAGCGTTTCTTCTGCAGCGGCAACCGGAGGTGTCTCGATCGCTGTGCGTTCAACCAGGCCGGTGATGGTTGCAACCGCTGCAAGCGGAACCTCCCCCTCCCTCACTTCATGAACCGGCGGTTCCGTGTTCGATTCCTGTTTGGGAACCGGTGTTTCCGCGGGTTTTCGCGTCCGGACTGTCTTTGCCGGAGACAGACTCTCTACCTGCACTGGTTCAGGCGATATCTGGGGGACTTCTTCAGGAATGACTGCTGAAACCGGTACCGCCGGTTCATCCAAAGGGACCGGTACAGAAATTGGTACTGTTATCTCCGCAGGCGGCATGGTCTCTGCAGTTGTATCAGTATGTTCCTGCTCCAGTTCCTGCACAAGATCCGCAATCTCCCCGTCCCGCATAAGCTGCGCACGCAGAACATCTGCCGGAATCTTGTTCCGCAGGGATTTCACAATCTCCTTGCGGGACATATCCTCCACGCTTCTCCCGCGGGGAGAGAAGGCAACATAATCAATATCTGCAACCTGCAGCAGTTCGCGGAGAATCAGATCTCCTCCCCGGTCGCCGTCCACAAACACCGTCGCATTCTTTTTGATGCTGAGGTCTGCAACAATCTGGGGAACTTTTGTTCCTTCCACGGCAACAGTGTTTTTGATTCCGCACTTCAGCAGATTCAGCACATCCGCCCGTCCCTCAACAATAATGATGGCATCCGAGTCCAGCACGTTCGGACCTGCCGGAAGCCGTTCCTCGCCGATGGATGAAACCTTTTCCACCCGTATCGACTCACGGACCTCTGCAAGAATTTCGTTTGTCGAGATTCCCACATCATCAAAGGACTCAAGCAGCAGCTCCTTTGCCCGGCCCACAATCTGCCGTCGTTTGATCGCCCGCAGGTCCTCAATTCCCTGCACCTTGATCATCGATACGCAGGGACCGACCCGCTCGATCGTTTCCAGAGATGCTGCAAGAATTGCTGTCTCCGCACGGTCAAGGGAGGATGCGATGTAGAGTTCGCCGGATGTTTTTCCGTACTTGCTGGTTATCTGCACATCAATGCGTCCGACTCTGCCGCTTCGCTGCAGGTCGCGCAAATCCAGATCTTCGCCTAATAATCCTTCGGTCTGGCCGAAAATAGCCCCGACTACGTCGGGTTTTTCGACCACCCCCTCTGTTTCGATGTGAATGTGAATAAGATACTTTGTAGTGTCAGGTGAGTACATGTAAGAAAGCCTCCATGGTTGGAATGGGTAATGTAAGAGGTAACCATAGATAGATACCATATGTACTCTTTACGCTTATAAACTATCCGACCACAAAGTTTTAGGTAAGGAATAGTGATTACCACCACCTATCTGGTGCTGTTTTCGTAGATCTGGAGATCACCTTATTATCTGATTTGCGAACAATCTCGAGGGTAACCTCATTATTTGCGGTGATCATTTCGTCCTTCACATCTATCCAGGCCCACTCTCCTGCCATCCATTCATAACCACGGACTCCGGTTCCGGCAAGTGTTGCAACCCCGTAATGATGAGTGGGAATGAATTCATTTCCCTGAAGTGTATTAATAAAGATGGGCTGTCTGATTCCATTAACGTAGATAACGGCAGAATGGTCTGAAAGAATGATAGAATCGTACTCTTTGATCACATAGGAAAATCTGCCGTTTTTCATCTCCACTACCGGCTTCTCCTCTCTCCCTTTGTGAATAAGGTAGAGACGACCCGCCCAGGTAATCTTACCCTGTATATTTTCGTGATGTATCTCTTGTATTACGATAATTTCCGGAACCGGCTCATACGTGTCCAGGGAAAAATTGATCATTCCCATGCACAGAAGGAGAAGGATCGCAGCAATGAGTACTGTGAGCAGGACAAGAAGCAGGGTAGCAATTGATGGAGAAACTGCAGCATCCCTTCTCAACATAACAAATGAAACTACTCATCCCATCACCCATAATAGTTATGGTAACTATTTTTGTCTGTACTGATGGCTACATTGGAGATAAGAAGAGAATGTCCCCCGTCGTTAACCGAGTCCATGCATCGGTGGCTGTTGCCGTCCCTTATGGATCTTTGACCGGACGGGGGGTGCCTGTGGCATGCCGTGTTGTCCCGTGGATCATCCTCCGCGACCGCGTATCTGTCACCCGGGGGCCTAACACATGCCGGTGTGTCGGCACACGTTAGTATTCGGTTTCGGATGACTTACCTCTTCCGGCAAGCCAGAGCGTTCTGCCCCGGACAAACTCGCCCTTGTGCCAGACCGCTGTACCTCCGACGACCGTCGTCTCCGGAAACAGCCCGTTCATACCCTCATACGGTGTCCAGCCGCATTTACTGTGCAGATTCTCTGCGGAAATCGTTACCGGCACATCTGCATACACCGCGAGATCCGCACGACTGCCAACCGCAACTGCCGGTGCCGTCAGTCCGAAGATCCGGCACGGGTTGGTTACCGTCTTTTCCAAAACTGCGGCAAGGGAAATTCGTCCCAGAAAGACCTCGTTCATTAAAAGCGGCAGCATCGTCTCAACACCCGGGACCCCGGACGGCGCCGACGCAAAATCCTGCGCCTTTTCCGCAATCGTATGCGGTGCATGGTCTGAGGCAATTACCGGAATCGCATCAAACATCCGCCACAGATCCATCCGTTCCGCCTTCGTCCGCAGCGGGGGGTTCATCCGGAACCGCGTATCGGCGCAGTCGTGCTCCTCCCACGAAAGAAACAGGTGATGTGGTGCAACCTCAAAGGTGTTCCTCTGCCGCATCATCACGCGGGCAATCGACGCTGTCCCGCTCATGTGACAGTAATGGAGCTTCGCATCCGCCGGAGCAAGGGAATTCACCAGATCCACCGTCGCCGCCTCACCGGAGACAGGCCGGGATGCCGCATGCCCGGCGAGCGTATGCACCTCACCCGGTTTCACCTCATCCGGTTTCACCTCTTCCGCATGCACCGTTGTGAGGACTCCCTGATCCGCAAGAATGGCCAGAGCGGAACGGATTACTTCCGGTGTCAGGGCAGAACCGTAACTGGACGGCGCGGCAAACATCTCGCCGAACGCAAGAGCGCCCGCGCGGTACAGACCCGCAAGGTCCGCAGACTCCGTCACCGATCCGTTCACTGCATAGTGACAGAAACTTTTCTCTCCCGCCCGCCGCACCCGGGCAGCAAAATTCTCCACCGTTTCCATCGGCGGAACCGTATTCGGCTGATCCACCACCGCCGCAACCCCGCCCGCGACCGCTCCTTTTGTTCCGGTTTCCCAGTCCTCCTTTGCCGCCTGCGGACCATCCCGCATATGGACATGCACGTCAATCGCCGCCGGAACACAGAGACGGCCGCGGCAGTCGATCGTCTGTTCCGCCGCTCCGGAACTGCCGATATGCGTAATAACACCGTTGGTGATGCTGATGTCCGCAACCCTGCCGTCCGGCAGTGTTGCGGATTTCAGAACCAGATCTGCCATCTCAGCAGACCCGTGGAACCGGATCGCCCATCGGCGGTTCGATGAACCGCTCACCGCCGATACGCGTCCGCATCACCACGCCCGAACCTTCCACGACCTCACCGATGATAGCCGCGTTCTTTCCGAGCGGATGACTGCGCAGAGCCGCAAGCACCGCGTCTGCCGCATCTGCGGCGACGCCCATCACGCACTTGCCCTCGTTTGCTACCTGCAGGGGATCAATTCCAAGCAGTCCGCCGGCGGATGCAACACTCTCGCGGATGGGCACAGCCTCCTGATCCACCACAACCTTCACACCGGCTTTGCGTGCCATCTCATTGATGCAGGCTGCAAACCCGCCGCGGGTAGGGTCCTTCATCGCATGAACGGCACCCGCGGGAGCGGCCTTTACCGCTCCTGCAATCATCATGTACAGCGGGGCAACATCCGACTTCAGCTGATCGCCGAGATCGAACCCCTCACGGTGGGCAACAATTGCCAGCCCGTGATCGCCGAGCGTGCCGGAAACGATGATCTTGTCTCCCGGTGCAAGCGCCTTGTCGCGGATCAGATACGAATCCTCCTCGACGACGCCGACACCCGCCGTATTGATCACAATACCGTCGAGACTTCCCTTCTCCACAACTTTGGTATCACCGGTGATGATTGCAGCTCCCGCTTCACCGAGCGCCTCGTCCATCGATGCCACGATTTTTTCGAGATCGGAGATGGGGAATCCCTCCTCGATCACCATCGCACAGGTCAGTGCAACCGGTCGTGCGCCCATTACCGCAAGATCATTGATTGTTCCCGACACCGCAACCCGGCCGATGTCGCCGCCCGGGAAAAAGATCGGCTTCACCACATGCGAGTCGGTCGTGAGAACAACGGTCTTTCCGCCGATCTCAAAGGTTGAACCGTCGTCCAGCGACTCAAGACCGATCCCGCCCGCGTTATTGTGTTTGAATGCGGTCAGCGTCATGAGAAGCTCCCCCATGACCTCGCCGCCCGCACCGTGCATCATATTGACTTCTGTATCCTTTTTCATCTTACTCCTCCGTGTCGATCTCGATATTCTTCACTAAAATTTCTCGTCCCTGCACCAGATGCGGCAGTTTCCCGCACTGCGGACACACAAAAATCTCAGGCCCCGCATACCCGCACTCGCACTCGGCAACCGGCGGCACTATATTGAACACCAGCTTCGTCTCCGAAAACATCGGATCATCGGTGACGAATGTTCCGAACATAAACTCCACCTGATCCGGATTCACCATCGCCATCGACCCGACGTCCACGTAGATGGTTTTGACCTTCACCGCACCATTGTCCTCGGCTGCACGTTTGGAGGTCGCATATATATCATATGCGATTCCCGACTCATGCATGGTTTTCCGGCCCCTCTTCCATCGCCTTATAGACTTCCTTGAACAGTTCGCGGGTCTCCAGTCCCTCCTCACGGGAGAGACGCTGAATGGCAAAACCCACGTGAACCAGCACGAACTCGCCGACTGCAACATCAACCAGATCGATCCTGACCTCCTGCTGAAGATCCCCGTAGTCAACGAGCGCCACATTTCCATCGCGTATTTCAAGTATTTCTGCGGGAACTGCTATGCACATATACGGTATATTGGTGAGGGAGAGTGATAAAGACAACGAAAAGAGATATACGCCGAGAGGGAGATTTGAACTCCCGAGGTGTTACCACCAGAGGCTTTCAAGGCCACCGCCTTTCCGGACTAGACTATCTCGGCATCAAAGTCCACCAGATAATACGCATGCTGCCTAAAAAAAGATTTGTGTTGGCTTATCTCCGGGAAAGAACCAGAGCAGCCGCGGCAAGAATGCCAAAGACCGGCACAACAGCACCGATAGGACTCTGGGTTGCATTGGGTCCGGCACCGGTTCCGAAGCTGTCGGCAAGTTTGGGATCCTCGGCAAGCGAGATCACATTCTTTGCACTGAGATAGACCGTTCCGCTTGCACCCTCTTTGGTCGGATAGACCTTCAGATGGACGGTTGCGTCACTTGCCGTAATCGTGATGGTCTCATCGGAGTTTTCATCCTTATCGTTTACACGGGTGACCGATCCGCCGTTGACGGTGTACTCAATCGTCCAGTCGGTTCCGCGGAATGCAGTAATGGTTGACGTTCCGGTTCCGGTTTTCACTGCGAAGTATGCCGGCTTGTCGGTCGATGCAGCCGCGTTTGCGGTCAGCGTTTTTCCGGCAGAGGTCGGGGTTACGGTTGTGGTTGCGGAGGTGGTTGCACTTCCGCTCATCAGCGTATAAGTCAGAAGACCAATGTAGCCGTCTTTGTCTTTGACAACGACCTGATAGACTCCTGCACCCGTTGCCGGAAGCTTCTCGGAGAACTGACCGTTTTCATCAGTCCCGACCCAGGTCGGGCCGTACACGACCCTGCCGTCGGTGGTGGTTCCCTCATACATCGTCAGTTCCACTCCTCTGCCGCCGGTTGCACTGGCTTTACCGGAGACCTGTACTTCTTCGGTGGAGTACTGGACTCTGGGCGCGGTACTGGTCAGTTCCCCGGTCCGATCCACGAGCTGAACGGTGAACCAGTTGCGTTTGCTGCCAAACGGGTAGTCTTTCGGTTCCTGAACGGTTACCGTGTACATGCCTCCGGCCAGTTCCCAGGTCTCAAAAGTTGTTCCGAAGTGACCGTTGGACTGGATAATAACTGATTTCGATTCCACAGAGTTTCCACCGGATTTTGCGAGCACGATGCGCATCGTGGCGCCGGCGGGGATATTGTCGGTAACACAGTCAACTACAATCTGGGATCCCACTCCCATTTTTAGCGTGGCGGTCTGGGCATCCGGCGTGATGAAGTCAAATGAGTACGCCGATACAGCTCCTGCACAAGTCAGCAGAGCCAGCAGACCGGCAGCGAGAAGAAGGATTCCTGTTTTTCTCGTACCGTTATTCATAATCTACTTAGTTATTTTCTATATAGATAGGCTTTGCCGTTGAGAACCAAACTAAGATAATGCCAGCAATACCATGAGATAAGAGTCATGTCAGCACCAATAAAACCGCTTGCATCCTGGAAAGGGCAGGACAGATATTTTGGCGAAGTTCTGCCGTCTCTGACCGGTATTTTTCTCTCCGGCGGATGCAGCTGGAACCGCTGCAGAATGTGCGGCTATAAAAACGACCGCAGTACCTGCGGCTCGCGTGAGGAACTCATCGCGCACATGAATGCCCAGATTGCCTGGATTTCGGAAAATTACGCAGCTGATGAGTACGGACTTGGCAAGATCTTTACCTCCGGCAGTGTGTTTGATCCAATCGAGGTACCCCGCGAGGTGCTGGACTCCTTCGGGCATCTGTTTGCCGGAAAACCTGTAATCGCCGAGTCACGCGCCGAATACGTAACCGAAGATGCTCTTTCACGGTTTTTGTCCACACTGGATCAGGGCCAGTCCCACCCGCTGACCGTAGCCATGGGTCTTGAGACCACGAATGATGCCGTCCGTGAGAAGTCCATCGACAAAGGATTTTCCTTTGCGGATTTCATCCGTGCCGCAGACATCTGTCATGCAGCAGGTGTCGGCGTGAAAGCCTATCTGATGATGAAGCCGCTGTTCCTGACCGAACGTGAGGCAATGGAGGATATGCAGAAGTCGATTGCGGAGGTTGCGCCGTATGCGGATATGATCTCCATGAACCTGTGTACAGTACAGGGAAGAACCGAACTTGAGCAGTACTGGCAGCGGGGGTCGTTCCGCCCGCCGTATCTGTGGTCGGCAGTGAAGGTGCTGCTGGACGCAGACGCCTGCGTCGCCTGCGACCCGGTCGGCGGCGGATTCCGTCGCGGGCCGCACAACTGCGGCAGCTGCGACAAAGAGATTGTTGCGGCGATCAATGCGTACTCGCTCACTGCCGATAAAAACGTTCTTCAGGCGGTCTGGGACGCCGGATGTTCCTGCAAAAAAGAATGGGAGTATGTTCTCGACAACGAAACGTCGTGGAACATGCCGTTAACAGATTAATTCTTTTTTTCTGCAAGTTCCCGCAGTTCATCAAGCAGCAGCGGCATAAACGTTCCCGCATCGCTGACCATGCCGATTGCCTGCGATGTTCCGCGGTCCATGAGTTTGGTAACAGAGGCCGGGTTGATGTCAACACAGATGGTCTTGACATGTGAGGGAAGCAGATTGCCGACCGCAACGGAATGGAGAAGCGTTGCAACCATTAAGACCATGCCAAGGTCAGGGATGTGTTTTCGCATCGCGTCCTGTGCCTCAATGACATTCTGAATAACGTCCGGCAGCGGCCCGTCATCCCGGATGGAACCGGCAAGAACGAACGGGACATGGTGTTTGATACACTCATACATAATGCCGCTTTTCACCATCCCGGTCTGCACCGCGGCATAGATGGAACCTGCATCCATGATCCTGTTGATCGTGTAGAGATGATGACGGTGACCGCCGCTGACCAGCTCCCCGCTCCGCAGATCCATCCCAAGCGACGTCCCGAAGATACTGTACTCAAGATCGTGCGTTGCAAGTGCGTTTCCGGCGAACAGCACATCGATGTATCCCTCGCGGATCATCGCCGCCACCGCATCTGCGGCGCCGGTGTGAACGATTGCAGGCCCTCCCACGAGCGCAACTTTTCTGCCGGACTCTTTGATCTGCAGAAGTTCCTTTGCAATCTGGCGGATCATCGTTTTGCTTGGCCGTTCGGAGGAGACGTCGCCTCCCATAAACTCGAAGACACCGATCTCACGCGGCCGCTCCGGGAAGTCCACACGAACACCTTCTTCCCCGACAACCACAAAGTCGCCGGGAAGAAGTTTACCCTGTACCGCACAGGTCGCAGTTCGTTTGACGGTATCAACCCGGATAAGAGCGTCCATCTTCATATTCTCTACCGGAATCCATTCGCCGTCATAGTGAATGTAGGTCGGGTGGTTCGTGGTGGAGTAGAATCCTTCCGGGGCAACCTTCGCCTTGATAATGTTCCGGAGCGTTACCTCTGCTTCTCCCGTGACAAGAACACCTAAACGACGCAGTTCGCTGATGATCTTGGTGAGCTGTTCGGGCGTCTCTGCGGAGATCTGCATGCGTGCGTAACTCGGGTCGGTCTTCTGTCTGCCGAGATTGAACTCCTCGGTCTCGAAATCTCCGTTGTACTCGACAACGCAGTCCATGACTTTGGCAAGGATTCCTGAGTCAACGATATGACCCCTTAGTTCGATCTCCCGCGAGAATTTCATGAATATATATGGATCGTGAAAAGAGATGAATATCTCGCCGTACCTCAGTATCCCAATCTCCTGTTTGTATCGGTGTCCTGTGCACGACAGTTACGGTACGCATGAAATTGTTTTGATTCTGTGGCGGTACTCCTGTCAATTCCGGAGGGTACCCAGACGTTGATATAGGTTCTCCCCATAATATTCCTGTATGCACGAAGCTCTGCTGTTCTCGCCGTCCGGGGATGAGGCGGTCATCTGCCGTCTTTGTCCGCGGCACTGCCGGATTGAGAGCGGGGACCGGGGATTTTGCGGGGTACGGGAAAACATCTCCGGCACCCTGTATGCAAACAGCTACGGAAAACTTACCGCCGCCGGTCTGGACCCAGTCGAGAAAAAACCGCTGTATCATTACCTTCCGGGAACACAGACGTTCTCCGTCAGCAGCTACGGCTGCAACTTCACCTGCCGCCACTGTCAGAACTATACTCTGTCGCAGGTACGGGACATGTTCGCATCCGCGGTTCCCCCCGAAGATTTGATCGCTGAAGTCCAAAAGACACCGGCAAAGAGCATC
Source organism: Methanocorpusculum petauri (assembly GCF_026891975.1). Taxonomy (GTDB): domain Archaea; phylum Halobacteriota; class Methanomicrobia; order Methanomicrobiales; family Methanocorpusculaceae; genus Methanocorpusculum; species Methanocorpusculum petauri. The sequence goes on from NZ_JAPTGB010000001.1 coordinate 27,336, forward strand.
TCCTTCACCTACAACGAACCGACCCTCTCCTTTGAGTATGCGCTGGACGTGCTCCGGCTGGCAAAACCTGCCGGTCTCGGCTCGGCGTTTATCACAAACGGCTATATGAGTGAAGAGGCGCTACGGGAACTTGCACCTTACCTTGGCGCAATCCGCATTGACCTCAAAGCATTCACCGACGAATTTTACCGGACGGTCTGCGGGGCGCATCTTGCTCCCGTCCTTGACACGATTCTTCGGGCAAAGGAACTCGGTCTGCATCTGGAGCTGGTGACGCTGATCATCCCCGGATACAACGACAGCCCCGAAGAGATTGACGCAATGCTTTCCTGGGAGACGGAACATCTCGGAACTCTCACTCCGCACCACTTTACCCGGTTCTCGCCGATGTACCGGATGGAAAACGCCCGCCCTACTCCGAAAGAAACGCTGGACAGAATATTTGTGCAGGCGAAAGAACACGGAATTGCCTATCCGTATATCGGCAATATCATGCATGCGGCAGGTTCGGAGACACGATGTCCCGCATGCGGGGAACGGCTGCTGATACGAACCGGGTATGTCACAAAAATGCCGGGAATTTCCGCAGGAAAATGTAAAAACTGCGGGAGACCGTTTGACGGGATTTGGTACGATCAGGGGAGATACCTTTCCAAAAAAAATTATGCAAATGCCGGATAGACAACCTCTCCGGCAGACACGTTCAGACCAAACCGCGTATTGTACTCATCCAGAACGGCCCGGACACTCAGATGCGCCGCAGCCTCGGGATGCAGCATCTTTGCCACCGCCACTGCTCCGGCAAACGTCCGGGGGCCGTAGGCAATATCGTTACGGATCAGGTACGTCCGGTTCTCCGCCACTGCATCCAGATTGGCAAACCCGGCCCTGCCCGTAAATTTGGCATACTGATCTGCGGCGCTCTCCATATTTTTCACCGAAAGCACCTTGATCATCACATCAGGATTCTCGGCAATCAGCCACTCGGGCGAGACCTTCGGGGATGTTGCGCCCATTTCCTGCGTGAGCACATTTCTGCCGCCTGCATGTTCCATCAGCAGATCCATCCCCGACCCCTTTGCCTGACCGGAGTAGTCCGTGTATCCTTCGCAGTACACCGACGGGGAGAACGAAATACCCGCGGTTGCATTTGTCACCGAGTCCAGTACTCCGGTGTAGAAGACAGCAAACTCCTCCGCTTTTGCGGAGTTGCCGGTAAGAACTCCGAGGGCTGCAACATCCGCCGCCATTGTGACCGGTTTGTAGCAGTCGATATAGCAGATCGGAATTCCGGCCGCCTCAATAGCATCGGCGTTCAGTGGTTTTGAGGTGGAGAATGCAATCACAACATCCGGCGACAGGGAACTGATCGTCTCGATATCGGGAACATCCCATTTTCCAACGCTCACGGCATGCGGGAAGAGCGGGCCGAGTTCGGCATGATCTGCAATCGACTGCGACACCCCGACCACTTTATCGGCAGCACCCATGACATACAACATTTCCGCAGCGTTTGAGTTCATCAAAACAATCCGTTCCGCGGTATGGTCAAGCGTGAATGCATCGCCGTTTGTCTGGTTGACCACCACCGCACCGGCAGGCACATCGGTTGTCACACAACCTGCCGAACAAAGAACAGCTGCCGCTGCAACGAGGCAGAGGAGAAGAAGGGAATAGTGTTTCATCGTACACACTCTTTGTAGTAGTGGTATGACGCGCTATTTCAGTGTTACGAAGAACAAATCTTCTCACACATCGGACGGGGCATAGGAGAGAATAAATCTGCCGTGGGAATTCTCCACAATCTCGGCACAGACGCCGTACACATCCCGGACTGCATCTTCCGTCAGCACTTCCTCAGGTGTTCCGCAGGCGTAGGTTCTGCCGTCTTTGAGCATCACCACTTTGTCCGTGTACCGCAGAGCCAGATTCAGATCATGCAGGGCGATAATCATGCAGGACTTTTCTTCATGGACAATCTTCTGCATTGTTGCCACGGTCTCCAGCTGGTGACGCAGGTCAAGGGAACTCGTTGGTTCATCGAAAAGATAGAACGCCGGCTGCTGGGCAAGGGTCCGTGCGATGAACACCCGCTGCCGCTGACCGCCGGACAGTTCGTTCACGAACCGTCCGGCGAGATCGGTGACATGCATCGTTGCAAGACTGTTGTCCACCACCGCAAGGTCATCGTCGGTGACCGACCAGCTCATGTAGGGCCGCCGTCCGATCAGCACCGTGTCAAGCACGGTGGTGAACGGTGTGTAATGGAAGTACTGCGGGACGTAACCGATCAGCTTCGCCCGGTCGATCGGATCGAGTGCGGATGCATCGGTTCCGTCGATCAGAATTTTTCCGGATGCAGGCGGGAGAATGTCGGCGATGGTTTTGATCAGCGTTGATTTGCCCGAACCGTTCGGTCCGAGCAGTGCGACGACCTCGCCCGCATCCGCGGTGAAGCTGATGTCGTGCAGAACCGGTACGTTTCCGTACTTCTGCGAGACGGATTCCGTTGCAATTTTCATCCGAGATACCTCCCGTGTCCCCGCGTGATAAGGTAGAGGAAGAAGAGACCGCCGAGGATGTACATGATGACGCCGACCGGAATTTCAACCGGCGAGAAGAGGCTGCGGGCCGCGGTGTCGGAAACAAGGAGAATCAGTGCGCCCATTATTGCGGAGGCCGGAAGAAGGTACCGGTAGTCGTTTCCCACAATCATTCTGCAAATATGCGGCGCCATGAGGCCGATGAATCCGATCACGCCGGTAAATGCAAGACAGGCGGATGCGGCGAAGCTGACGATCATAAGCCCGCGGATCCGAAACTGCGGGACGTTGATGCCGAGGTTTTTTGCCACGTCGTCACCGCCGGAAAGGGTGTTGAGATCCCATGCCCGCCGTTCAACCAACAGGAAACAGAGGAGAACTATCGGCAGAAGGACGATGACCGCCTGCCAGTTTGCGCCCCACATACCGCCCATGAGCCAGGTGACGATGTCGCGGAGCGCTTCGTCGTCAGAGATGTACTGTAACGCCAGAAGACCTGCCTGAAACAGGTAGCCGATGACGACGCCCGCAAGAATCATGATGGCCTGCGAGGTCTGTCTGGTACGGGAGATGAGATACACCAGAACGACACTCATCCAGCCGAAAAGGAATGCGGAGAGGATGAGGAGTGCCGTATCAAGAGAGAAGGTGATGCCCGCAATGGTTACGGCGCCTGCGAATGCGGCGCCGAAGAGGATCGGGCCGAGGACGATCATGAACGCGGCACCAAAGGATGCCGCAGAGGACAGGCCGAGGGTGAAGGGGCTGACGAGCGGGTTGCGCAAAAGCCCCTGCATCACCGCCCCGGCAACGGCAAGACTCACGCCTGCAAGAATGGCGAGCAGGATGCGGGGCAGCCGGTAGCCGGTGATGATGAATCCGGCGTTGGCGGTTGCGGGAGCGTCGATGAGGCCGGGGAGAATCGCATGACCGAAGGCTGCCAGAACGTCCGCCGGAGGAATGGCAACCGTCCCGATACCGCAGGCGATGACGGCGGCGATGATGAGCAGGAGGAGGAGTGCACCGAAGATGAGGAGCTTGCGCTTCTGCGTGGTGCGGTAGAGTTTGGCTATCGGATGTTCAGGCATAGGTCACGTCCGCAGAAACATCGCCGCAAGCCGTTCCTTCGTCAGTACGATCGTTGTCGGTCTGCCGTGCGGGCAGGTGTACGGCGACCGGGTTGCCATCAGCTGGCGAAGCAGACGCTGCATCTGTTCCGTCGTCATCGGTGTTGCCCCCTTTACCACCGACCGGCACGCCGCCGTTTTCAGCACGCGGTCAAGCACGCTCTCTTCACCACCGGAGGAGGTCTTGTCCAGTGCCTGGGCAATGATCTCATGAATCACCGCCGGATCGCCGAGCGATGCCGACACAACCGGAACGGTGCGCACCATCCAGACATCCTTCCCGAACGGTTCAAGCGTGTAACCTGCATCTGCAAGTACCGGAAGCAGGTCAGGAACAGCCGCCGCCTCTTTTTTTGTGAGCTTCAGCTGTACGGGAACGATCAGTTCCTGACCGGACAGTCCCTTCTCCTGTCGGGCGAGCAGGAGATCATACATCACCCGTTCATGTGCCGCATGCTGATCGACCACCACCAGATCGCCGGTCTCGCTGCGGGCAAGAATGTACGTGTCCGCAATCTGTCCCAGAACCTCCGGTACAAACTCTGTCGTCTCCGGCGGGTCAAAACGTTCTGTCCGCCGCAGTTGTTTATCCGTCTGCCGAAGCGCCGCAGCCGGCGGCAGCTGCGGGGATGCAGATTCTGTCTTCTGCGGAACTGTCCGCCGCTCATACGGGGAAACCGATTCACCCAGAACATAGAGCGGCAGTGTTGCCGCTGCTGTTTGTGCTGCGGTTCGGGGAGTTACGGGAAGATCCGGTTCTGCCGATGCTGCAAACACCCGCGTCTCATGAAGAGCACAGTACACCGCGTCCTGAACGCCGGTCTGCACATCCCGCTCACGGGACAGCCGCACCTCCTTTTTTGTCGGATGCACATTCACATCTACATCGCGGGTATCGATCTCCAGATCCAGAAACGCCGCCGGGTACATCCCTTTCGGCAGAAGAGTTCCGTATCCCTCACGCACCGCCCACTGAAGCGGGCGGGAAGAGATCTGCCGCCGGTTAATCGAAAGATAAAACCGGCTCGGCGTGCTCTTCATCTCACAACCCGGCCGGGTCACGAACCCTTCGACCTTCACAATCCCGTACATCCCTGCAACCGGCACCAGCTCTTTGGCAAACGACTGCCCGAACACCGCTGCAATCACATCTAAAAAACTGCCGTTGCCGTAGGTACGGAGCCGTTCCTTTCCCTGATAGGAAAGTACAAACGAGATGTCACGGTGCGCAAGCGCCAGCCGTTCCACCATATCATAGATGTGGGCAAGCTCGGTTGCGACCGTCTTCTGAAACTTCCGCCGTGCGGGCGTGTTGTAAAAAAGTCCCTCGACGACAACGCTCGTTCCTTCCGGTGCTCCGGTCGCGGTATGTTCGACGAGTTCTCCGCCGTGAATCACTACGCGGGTTGCTTCCGGACTCTCGGAACCATGCTTTTTGGTGGTAAGCGTCACCTGTGAGACCGCGGCAATGCTCGCCATTGCCTCGCCCCGGAATCCGAGTGTGCCGATTGCCGCAAGATCCGCAGGCCGGGAGATTTTACTGGTCGCATGCTGACGGAACGCAAGCAGTGCATCGTCACTTTCCATCCCGCACCCGTCGTCCGTGACCGCAACGCGGGTCACGGCGGTCTTGTCCGCCGCAAGATCGATTTTGATCCGGTGTGCCCCGGCATCAATTGCATTTTCCACCAGTTCCTTTACCACCGATGCGGCACGTTCCACCACCTCGCCTGCGGCGATGTGGCTGATGGTTTCCTCGTCAAGAACGGTGATTACGCCCATTACTTCCTCTCTAACATTGACTTGAGTTCATTGATGAACATCAGCGCCTGCATCGGTGTCATCTCATTGATGTTCGCCTCGCGAACCCGTTCCTCAACCGCCGAGACCGCGGGCGTCAGCGGTTCGGAGGCCGTATCAACCAGAAGCATCTGTGTGTAGTATTTTCTGCCGCCGGAACCTGCATCTTCGCGGAGCGCCTGATTGAGGATCGCCTCTGCACGGGTCAGTACTTTTTTCGGAACACCGGCAATCCGTGCCACATGGATACCGTAACTCCGGTCGGTTGCTCCCGGAATCAGTTTTCGCAGAAAAGTAATGTCGTGCTGATCCTCTTTTACGGCAAAGTGGTAGTTCTTCATGCGGCGGAACTCCTGTTCCATACCAATCAGCTGGTGGAAGTGCGTGGCAAACAGTGTCCGGGGACCGCTCGCTCCTTTTCCGTGCAGATACTCAAGTACCGCCCGGGCAATTGCATATCCGTCCACCGTACTTGTCCCCCGCCCGATCTCATCCAGAAGAATCAGGCTTTTGTCGGTTGCGTTGTTGAGGATGTTGGCTAACTCAAGCATCTCCACCATGAATGTGCTCTGGCCGCCGGCAAGATCGTCGGATGCCCCGACACGGGTAAAGATCCGGTCCACCATGCCGATTTTTGCGTAACGTGCCGGAACAAAGCATCCGATCTGTGCCATGATGCAGATTAGGGCAACGCTGCGCATGTAGGTTGACTTTCCGGCCATGTTTGCACCGGTCAGAATCAGAATCTGATCGCCGGATGCGTTCATCTCGGTATCGTTGGGGACGTAGCCGCCCGGTACAGAGTCCTCAACGATCGGGTGACGGCCGTCGCGGATCAGCAGATCAACTCCTGCGGAGAAATCGGGCCGGATATACCGGTTCGCCGATGCAAGTTCGGCAAACGCAGTCAGCATGTCGATGGTACCAATTCCTTCCGCCGCCTCTTTGAGATCGGCCACATATCCGCGGAGTGTTGCAAGCAGGGATTCGTAGAGGGATATTTCCAGGGCGAGAATCCGGTCGTCCGCCTGCGCCATCAGCGCTTCGCGTTCGCGGAGCGCCGGAAGGGTGAACCGTTCGCCGTTTACGGTGGTCTGTTTGCGTTCGTATTCGGGCGGTACTTTGTCCGCGTTCGCTTTGGTTACCTCGATGTAGTAGCCGAAGACGTTGTTGTAGGCGATCTTGAGCGATTTGATACCGGTCCGGTCGCGTTCGCTCTGCTGCAGTTCTGCGATCCAGTCTCTGCCGGTTGCAAGAACTTCGCGGAGCTGGTCAAGGTCGGCGTTGTAGCCGGAACGGATCACGTTCCCGTTGCGGTACACCACGGGCGGATCGTCGATGAGTGCGGAGGTGATTAACTCGGCGACGCCGGTAAAGTCCGGGATACGGGCAAGCTGGTCTGCCAGAAGGCCGGAGGTGCTGCCGATCTCTCTGCCGATTTCAGGCAGGAGGGAAAGGCTTGCGGCAAGCGACAGAAGGTCGCGAGGGGATGCGTTGCCGTAGGCAATGCGTCCTGCAATCCGCTCAATGTCGGCAACCTTTGCAAGGATGCTGTCCAGTGTTTTGCACAGCACGGGCCTGTCCGTGAAAAATTCCACGGCGTCCAGTCGCAGATTGATGGCGTCTGCGTCAAGCAGCGGAACGGTTACGGTACTGCGCAGGGTCCGGCTGCCCATCGGTGTTTTGGTGCGGTTCAGGAATCCGAACAGTGTGGTGTCGTTGCGGTCTCCCCGCAGTGGTGAGAGAATTTCCAGATTGCGCAGGGTGATTGCGTCCAGCACCATTGCATCGTCCGCGTGTCTGCGGGAAAATCCGTTGATATGAGGAAGAGCGGTTTTCTGCGTCTCTTTTGCATACCGGAGAGCGGCGGCGGCGGCACTGATGCAGAGCGGGGAGTCGGCGCAGTCGTAGCCGTCAAGCGATGCAACGCCGAAGGCGTTGCAGAGCGCTGATTCCCCGTCGGTAAAGAGACCGGCGCGTCCGGGGGTGATGACGCGGCCGCATCCGGCAAGGAAGCTGATGAGGTCCGCCGGTATCTGCTGCGGCACCAATATTTCCGCCGGTGTGTAGCGTTCTATCTCGGTTGCAAGCGAGGCGTTGTTTTCCTCAAGAGGTATTTCTTCGACGAAGAACTCACCGGTGGTAATATCCAGAAACGCAAGACCGGCCCGGCCTTTTGCATCCGTTGCAAGCGCCAGTAAATAATGTGCGGCACTGGTGTCCACGATACCGGTATCAATTGCCGTGCCCGGGGTGACTACGCGGATGACATCCCGCTTTACACAGCCCTTCGCGGTTTTGGGGTCCTCGATCTGTTCGCAGATGGCAACTTTGTAGCCTTTGCGGATCATCCGGGGGAGATAGAGATCGAGGGCGTGATAGGGAATGCCTGCGAGGGGAATCGGGTTTCCGTCCGGGTCTTTGGACCGCGAGGTCTGGACGATGTCAAGTTCGCGGGCACAGATTTCTGCGTCTTCCCAGAAGGTTTCGTAAAAGTCGCCCATCCGCATAAAGAGGATACAGTCCGGGTACTGTTCCTTGAACATCCGGACCTGTTCCATTGCAGGAGTGAGTTTTTTCTGGGAGACCATAGGTGAAAATATGTATTCGTTTTTATGTTATTGAAGAGGTTGGTTTGGTTTTGCTGCAGTTGTCCGGATGTGTGCCGAATGTCTTGGAAGAGGTTCAGTGAATTGTTCTGGATTTTTTTGGTACGGGTTTTTTCCAGAGAGAATACGCGGGCCGCCTATGGACCGGAGTTTCAAAAAAAAACAGACGAGCATTGAATCCTATGACAATATGATATATACATACTCTTATTAAATATACTCGTAATTCCTCTGTGAATTCGGCATACGACACAGAAATAGGGAGGGAAGACCTGCCGGACTGCGTCCGCAATATTATATCCTACTTTTTTTGTGATTTTTTTTGACTGCATCTATTCCTCATTTATCCACGCAAAATCGGTTCATTTCCTCAATTTTGGAGGGAGGACAATTTCCGGATAAATTCTCTTGTCATAGGATTCAGTGGTCATCACATATTCAAGTGATTCGTGTGTGTGCGTACGTGTGTGACCACTGTCCGGAGGAACAATTATGTGTTTACGTGGTGGCGGACATTCGTGTCCCGAAAAGCGTGCGGAGGATACTCCGCACTGTGTGGTATGGATATGTGTACTTCTTCTGCTTTGCGGGCTGTGTCTGGTGCCCGCAGTATCGGCAGAGACAAAGTATGTCATGACATTCGACGACTTATCTCGCGAATTAATGGACGCTAGCAACGACGGTACTGTTATTGTCATCGGGAATAACATTACCGGGATTTCGGCTTGGTCCGAGGAGACGGATGGAATCCTGGTTCAAAGCAATGTTATTCTTACGGTTCCTGAAGATACGAACTATACTATATTCCGTGGTACCGTGATGCAGTCCTTGTTTCATCTCTCCCCGTATTCATATGGTGCTCTTACTATTCGGAATAATGGTACCGGGGTACTTACCATTGATGGAACAAAAGAGGGCATGCTAATTATGGGACCTCTTGTCTCAGTTCCAAGTGGAACTACATTTACCATGGAAGGCGGACACCTGATAAACAATAAAAATATTGATGGGTCAAACAATGTTTGTGGTGCTGTATTTGTGGGTCATAAATCGGATACAGATGATATCTTTTGGGAAGAACCTGGAGAGTTCATTATGAAAGGAGGTATAATTTCTGATAATTCTGCAAGTAAAGGCGGAGGTGGGGTATTGGTGGGAGTGTGTGGGAACTTCACCATGTCCGGTGGTGAGATCTCCAACAATATGGTAAGATCTGGCGATGGCGGCGGGGTGTGGGGCATTCCCGGGTCTAATGTGACTATTTCAGGGGGAATAATCATGAATAATACTGCAGCCTATGGCGGAGGAATCAGGGTTACTAATAGTTCTACGCATACTACAGATAGTGGGAATGTTCAGATCGTTGGGGGAGTTAACATCATTTCTGGTGATGCCAAGATAACAGGGAATACAGCAACGACATCTGGCGGAGGCATTCATGTTACCCAAGGAACTCTTACCATGACAGGAGGCAGCATCTCCGAAAATACCGGTGCTCCCAAAGGTGGCGCCGGTATCTATCTGAGCCAGAATGCTACGTTTGAGATGAGCGGGGGAAGTATCACAGGTAACAAGGGTACTGATACATATGCCTGTTTTGGTGGAGGCGGAGTCTCCCTCGACGATGGTGCAAAAGAAATGATCATGACTGGAGGCACGATCTCCGGCAACTCTGCCGGACAGGGTGGTGGTGTTTTAGTCGACACGGGATGTCTCACCATGTCCGACGGCACGATCTCCGGCAACTCTGCCGAAATCGGTGGCGGGGTGATGGTTGGTACCAGCGGAGTCCTCAATCTATCAGGCACAGCAAAAATCACCGATTCCTATGCAACGGAGAATGGTGCCGGAGTATACGTAGAAGGCGAACTGAACATGTCCGAAAATGCCAATATTTCCTCTGAAGTCTATCTGACTACCGGTACGTTCATCAACATCCCCAGAGCGCTGGCGGGCAACGGGGGTGCAAAGAACATTACAACAGCAGAGAAGAGCGATGGTACGGTTGTGATTCAGGTATCTGATACAGCGAAAACAGCAGAGAACATGCGGCCATTCTTTGCTCTGGGCAGCAGGATGGACCCGAAAATAACGCTTCAGGTGGAGGAACCAAACCTCATTCTGAAAACTCCGTACACGGTAACAATTCTCGACGGTGTTATTACCGGAACTACTAATACCAGTGAATCATACTTTTCCGGAGACACGGTTTGGATTACCGCAAATACGTCTGAAGAAGGTAAGGTATTTGACAAATGGGTCGTCACGGACGACGTTACCACCCTTGACGATCCATTCAGCAGTGCAACTACCTTCACAATGCCTGCCATGTCGGTTACCGTCACTGCGACCTACCAAGACGCCTCCGGCGGCGGTACACCTGAACCGGAAACCCCGGTACCCACCCCTTCCGGCAGCAGCTCCTCCGGCGACGGCAACATGGAGAACGCCTTCCGCGTCCTCTTCGACACCCGCGGCGGCAGCACCATCCCGCCCCAAACCGGCCTCTCCTACGGCGACCGCGTAACAAAGCCCGCCGACCCCGTCAAGGACGGCTGTACCTTCGACGGCTGGTACAAAGACGCAGGATGCACCCAGGCATGGAGTTTCAGCGACAGCATTCCGGGCGACATGACATTGTATGCCAAATGGAACTGTGAAGCGACCACAACCCCTACACCCACCGCAACCATAACCCCCGAACCAACCGGACAGCCCGCAACCCCAACACCCACCGGGGAACAGACCAGCGAACCCACCGGACAACCCACCAGCGATACCGGTACCAAACCCGCTGGCGGCATCCTGCCCCTCCTTGGCGGCATCCTATTCCTGTTCCTCGCCATCCTGCTCCTCATCCTCCTCTTCCTCCGCCACACCGTCACCTTCCTCATCCCCTCCGGCGGAGAACTCAGCGAATACCGCATCAAAGTATGGCACGGCAGATACATCAACCCGGACAAACTTCCCGAACTGTTCCGTACAGCCGCCTGGTATCGCGACCCCGGACGACGCGAACGCTGGGACTTTAACAAAGACCGTGTCCGAAAAAGCATCGAGTTATACCTCGGTTAACTCCCTCTCCCCTCCCCTCTTCGCGGGCATCTTCCCGCTACCGGCGGCACAGGACACGCTTCGCCTGTATGCAGGCGACACACGCCGTCTCCGGACCTCCTCCAACAATCGTAAACTCATGAGTCCGGAACACGGTACCGGCAGACCAGCGCCTCTCTGCACTTTGCAGAATAATACGCGCGGTGGGGACCGTGCATCGCGCCCGATCTCCGGCAGCATCATCTGCCGATAGGGGCGTGTCCGCCGAAACCGGTACTACCATACCGGTACCCGCAGGGCCGCAACAGTTACAGACTTTCACTCATTCCGCGGCCTGTGGGGTTTTGTTTGATGGAATCACAACAAAAAAAAACGAAATCAACCTGTCACCGCACAAACACCCGCTGAAAACAGGTCGGTCTTAGAAAGGGTGACCATTCCGGTCAGGAGTACATTGCGTCCGGCTGCTGGACCACAATCCCGGTTCGTCCGGCTTTCACTGCTGCGAGTGCTTTTGAAAAGTCCTCGGAACTTATCGTCGTCCGCCGTGTGCGGATAGCGTTCATACCCGCCTCCACACACACCGCCATAAGTTCCGAACCGTTCATACCCTCGGTCTCTTTTGCAATATCTGCAAGCGACACCGTTTTCCGGAGATTCATCTTTCGGGTATGAATCTCAAGAATGGTCTTTCGTCCCTCCTCATCCGGCAGCGGGAACTCAATGATGCGGTCGAATCGTCCGGGGCGGAGCAGTGCTTTATCAAGGATATCGGGACGGTTTGTTGCACCTATGATCTTTACATCGCCGCGGTTGTCAAATCCGTCCAGCTCGGCAAGCAGCTGCATGAGTGTTCTGCTGACCTCGTGATCGCCCGGGGAGTAACTGTCGTTTCCGCGTGCCGCACCGATAGCATCGATCTCATCGATGAAAATAATTGTCGGTGAGCGTTCCCTGGCCATCTGGAACAGTTCGCGTACCAGCCGTGCGCCCTCGCCGATGTACTTCTGAACGAGTTCGGATCCGACCACGTGAATAAATGATGCTTTGGTATGATGTGCAACTGCTTTTGCGAGAAGTGTCTTGCCGGTTCCGGGCGGTCCGAACATCAGAACACCTTTGGGCGGGGCAATACCGACCGTCTCAAACAACCGCGGAGATCTGAGCGGCAGCTCCACTGATTCGCGGAGCAGCTGCTTCTGCTCCTCAAGGCCGCCGATGTCGTCATAGGTGATGGTCGGTGTGTCCATGACTTCCATTGCGGATACCTGACAGTCGTATTTCGGCGGCAGGATATCCACGATACTGAAGGACTGCAGGTGCATAGCACACAGGGTCCCGGGCATGATATCTTTTGGATCCAGATGTTCACTCACCCGGGAAAGGAACTGCGGGCCGGTGGTGCTTCGGACCACCACATGTGTCTCATCAATAACCGACTCAATCGTTCCGAGAACAAGCGGCGGGCTGCGGTAGTCATTCAGTTCATCGCGCAGTTTCTTTATTTCGCGCTTGTACTGATCACGCTGTGACTCTGCTGCCGCATTCTGGAGTCGGAGCTGCCGGACCTGCTCGCGGAGTTCGAAGTTTCTGCTCTCCAGTGCGATGTTTGCCTTCCGGAGAGACGCAAGTTCGTTTTCCTTTGAGTGCGAGGATTTTTCCGCGATCGTGTCTACGGAATTTGACTCTCTGGCACACGACGAGATGATGTCCGGTGTTTCTGACATGGCAACTTACGGGTATATCAGTGTATATGAGTAAAATAGCTTCCCATATGGATATCGGATTTTTGATGTTCGGGAAAATTCTTCTCTAAAAAGTATCGGTATCCGAATTGTTAATGTGGTAGAAATAAATAATATAGTACGGCGAATTTATCATGCAAACAGAATACTGTGAGTTATGTGGTGCACCTCTCACCAAAAAAGGAAAACTGGTGCAGATTGAAGGTGCAAAGCCAATGAAAGTTTGCGATAAATGTGCCAAACTCGGCACAGAGGTCCAGGCACCGCGGCCGGCATCTGCAGGATTTGGCAGGCCAACGGTTGTGCGCAAAGGACCCGCACAGCCGGCATCAGCCGCAGTACCGCGCAAGCGCGATATGTTTGATTATATGGAAGGCGATATTGTTGAGGATTTCCCGAAGCGCATTGCAGCAGCGCGTTTGGCAAAGGGTTTCTCCCAGAAGGATCTTGCCTTTGTTCTGAAGATGCAGGAAGGGGATATTAAGAAGCTGGAACGCGGAGAGCGTGAGCCGACCGAGGCGGAACGCAAGAAGCTGGAAGCAGAGCTTGGTATTGAGCTTCTGGATACCGGCAGTGATTCCGATTCACTCCAACAGGGCGGTGTTGCGGCAACAACGCTTGGTGATGTTCTGCAGGTGAAGCGGAAGTAAGCGGGACGAATCGATCATGGCATCCCCACTTATCCTTATTAATTTCAAGTCGTACCGGGAAGGAGCAGGCAATAATGCGGGCCAGATCGGGTCTGCGGCAGAGCTGGTAATGCAGGAGTCGGGCGTGACCATCGGGGTTGCCCCTCAGTTTACCGAGCTGCACCCGTTCTGCAAACATTATGAAATTCCGGTGTATGCACAGCACATCGATCCGGTTGAGGGTGCGTTTACCGGCCGTGTTCCGGCGTTCACCGTCCGCGCAGCAGGATGCACGGGTGCGCTGATCAATCATTCGGAGCGCCGTCTGTCGATTGCAGACATTGAGGCGACGGTTGCTGCGGCAAAGTTCCACCATCTGGAGTCGGTGGTCTGTACAAATAATGTGGCGGTGTCTGCTGCTGCGGCTTCGTTTGCCCCGACCTATATCGCGGTGGAGCCGCCGGAGCTGATCGGTTCCGGCATCTCGGTGGCAAAGGCAGATCCGGAAATTATCAAAGGAACGGTTGATGCGGTGCACCGGGTGAATCCGGACGTAAAAGTGCTGTGCGGTGCAGGGATTCAGTCCGGCGAGTGTGTGAAGACCGCACTTTCCCTTGGCGCCGACGGGGTTCTTCTTGCGTCAAGTGTGGTGAAGGCAAAGGATCCCGAAGCGGTTCTGCGGGATCTGGTATCTTTGATCTGAATATTTTTTTCTTTTTTGTCCGGAACTGCGTACACTGCCACCCCCTGCCTGCCGCATCCCCACACACTAATATCGTCCCGCACCAACATCATTACTACTGATGTCAGGAACGTTTGAACTCAGCTCCTCATTTGCTCCGCGGGGTTCGCAGCCGGAAGCGATTGCCGAGCTGACCGCAGGAATCGAAGACGGCGAACAGTACCAGACGCTCCTGGGGGTGACCGGGTCGGGCAAGACCTTTACGATTGCAAATGTAATTCAGAACGTCCAGAAACCGACACTCGTTCTCGCCCACAACAAAACCCTCGCCGCCCAGCTCTACAATGAGTTCAAGGAGTTTTTCCCGAACAACCACGTGGAGTACTTCATCTCCTACTACGACTACTATCAGCCGGAGTCCTATATCGCCAAAAAGGATCAGTACATCGAAAAGGATGCCCAGATCAACCCGAAGATTGAGATGATGCGGCTTGCGGCAACAGCGTCACTTCTTTCCCATCGCGATACGATTATTGTTGCCTCGGTCTCCTGCATCTATGGTCTCGGTAATCCGGAGAACTTCCGCAACCTGGGATTTGAACTCCGCAAAGGCCAGAAAATCTCCCGCCGCGAGATTATGGAAAAACTGCTTGCCATTCTCTTTGAAAGAAACGATCTCGAACTGATGCCGGGACGATTCCGCGTCAAGGGAGACACAATCGACATCATTCCGGGATACTTCAACGACATCATCAGAATTGAGATGTTCGGTGATGAGATCGACCGCATTGCAGAGGTTGACAAAAACACCGGCAAAGAAAAGGAGCGGCTGGAGTACTTCTATGTATATCCGGCCCGCCACTTCGTAACGCCAGAGTCCGAGATGCAGCGCAGTCTTGCATCGATCCGTGCCGAACTCAGCGAAGTACTTGCCCGCGGGGAGCTGGATGATCTTGCCGCCCACCGGCTGAAGCAGCGGACGCAGTATGATCTTGAGATGATCGAGGAGACCGGTTCGTGCAAGGGAATCGAGAACTACTCCCGCCACTTCGACGGTCGTTGCCCGGGAGAGAAACCGTACTGTCTTCTGGACTACTTCCCCGACGACTTCCTGATGGTCATTGATGAGAGTCACCAGTCGCTGCCGCAGGTACGCGGCATGTACAACGGCGACCACTCTCGAAAGGTTTCCCTCGTTGAGTACGGGTTCCGGCTCCCGAGTGCCTTTGACAACCGGCCGCTCAGGTTCCCTGAGTTTGAGCAGTACATGCATCAGGTGATCTTCGTCTCGGCAACGCCGGGCGAGTATGAACTGTCCCATTCAGCGGGTGCTGTGGAGCAGATTATCCGGCCTACCGGTCTCGTCGATCCGGTTGTGGAGGTCAGGCCGATTGCAGGACAGACGGACGATATCATCAAAGAGATTCATGCGGTGATCGAACGCGGCGACCGGGCACTGGTTACCACCCTGACCAAGAAACTCGCCGAGGAGCTGACCGAGTATCTTGCACAGCAGGGAATCAGGACACGCTATCTCCACTCGGACATTCAGTCACTGGAACGCACGGAACTGATCCGTCAGCTGCGGCTCGGTATGTTCGATGTGCTGGTCGGTATCAACCTGCTTCGTGAGGGTCTTGACATTCCCGAGGTCGGGTTCATCGGTATTCTTGATGCCGATAAGGAGGGGTTCCTCCGCGACTCCCGCAGTCTGATTCAGATCATCGGTCGGGCAGCACGAAACGCCGAGTCACGGGTTGTGCTGTACGCTGATAAGATTACCGAGTCGATGCGGGTGGCAATGTCCGAGACGTCCCGCAGACGCGAGATGCAGATTGCGTTCAATGCGGAGCACGGCATTATTCCAAAGACGATCAAAAAACCGGTGCGGGAAAAAGAAGTTGACATCAAAGATGTCAAGCATCTGCCAAAGTCGGAGATTCCAAACCTTATCATTGAGCTTGAGGCGGAGATGAAGGCGGCAGCCGGTTCGCTGGATTTCGAGCGGGCAATTGAGCTTCGGGACAGGATCAAGGGGTTGCGGGACGGGCTTTGAGCCGCCTGCCGGCAGAAACCCGATGCCATTAATACCTTCTTCCAACCATATACATGTGTTATGACTCTCGCACTCCTGTCGGTCTGGGACAAGACCGGCATTATTGATCTTGCCAAAGTCCTGGCAGCAAAAAATATCGGTATTCTCAGTTCCGGTGGAACCGCAAAGACTCTTCGGGAGGCAGGAATTCCGGTGAAGGACGTTTCGGAGTATACCGGTTTTCCTGAGATGATGGATGGCCGTGTCAAGACGCTGCACCCGAAAGTGCATGGAGGACTGCTGGGACGCCGCGGTACAGATGATGCGGTCATGCAGGAGCACGGTATTGAGGGGATTGATATTCTCTGTGTCAATCTCTATCCGTTTGAGGAGATGTCAAAAAAGAATCTGCCGCTCAACGAGCTGATCGAGTTTGTGGATATCGGCGGGCCGGCGATGATCCGCGCAGCGTCCAAGAATTTTAAGGATGTTGCGGTGGTTGTGGATCCGAGTGATTACCCGATGGTGATTGATGCGGTGAACGGCGGCGGCTTTACGTATGAGCAGAAGCTTGGTCTTGCGGCAAAGGCGTTTACACGGACTGCGGCATATGATGCAGCAATCTCGAACTATCTGAATGGTATCGGTGCCGAGTTCCCGTCAACCTATACGGTGCAGTTTGCCAACGGCCGCCATCTCCGGTATGGGGAAAATCCGCACCAGAAAGCTGCGGTGTACGGAACGTCCGGGATTGCCGGTCAGACGGCTTTGCAGGGGAAGGAGATGTCCTACAACAATTATCTGGACGTGCACGCCGCGGTCAGTCTCTGCCGCGAACTGCCGTCCCCCGGAACAGTTATTGTGAAGCACAACAATCCCTGCGGGGTTGCGACGGGCGCAACCCAGCTTGAGTCCTATCTCAAGGCACGCGAGGTTGATCCGGTTTCTGCCTACGGTTCGGTTGTGGCGATGAACAGTCCGGTCGGAAAGGATGTTGCAGAGGAGATCTGTTCCACATTTGTGGAGGTGCTGATTGCCCCGTCCTTTACCGATGAGGCACGGGAAATTATGCGGAAAAAGGAGAATATGCGTCTTCTGCTTCTCCCGCCGGAGGTTCCGGCGGATGAACTGCGGACGATCGACGGCGGGGTGCTGGTGCAGAGAACTCCGGCGTATGAAGAGGGGTGGACGGTTGTCTCCAAACGTGCGCCGACCGCGGCGGAGACTGCGGCGATGCGGTTTGCCTGGAAGATTGTGAAGTATGCGAAGAGCAACGCGATTGTGTACTCAAATGCAACCGAGCTGGTGGGTATTGGTGTCGGCCAGATGAACCGTGTGGATTCGGCGAAGATTGCGGTGATGAAGGCGGCAGAGTTCGGCCGGACGATGAAGGATACGGTTGTGGCGTCGGATGCGTTCCTGCCGTTTGCGGATACACTGGAGGTCGCAGCGGCTGCCGGGGCAACCGCGCTGATTCAGCCGGGCGGTTCGATCCGTGATGATGAGGTTATTGCGAAGGCGGATGAGCTGGGTGTTGCGATGGTGTTTACCGGAACCCGGCATTTCCGGCATTAACTTCTTTTTTTTAACGTCGTGCACAATTTGTATATACTCTTGGGGCACAGTATTTGGTATCTCCAAAAAGAGGTGCATAAAAGTATGGTTATTGGTATTGTAGAGAACCTTCGCGGTTCGTATGAGTACGCAAACAAGGCGCTGCATTCTTTCAGCGACTGGGTAATTCTGATCACGATCTGTCTGCTGACACTGGCAGGGGCTGTCCTGATGGCTGTTGGTCTGTTCGGGTTTATTGCTGCGTCCATGGAGGCAATTGCTCCGGGTTCGGCGACTCTGTTTCCGGAGAGCATTCCTTTTGCCGGAGTGGTTGGTGCATTTTCGCTGGCTGCTCTGTGTATCGGTGTGATTTTTACCCTCATCTTCAGTATTCTGTGGACAGGTTTTATTCTGCGGGTGTACCGCGGCGGTGAGCTGAAGCTCGGTTCCTGGGGCGGCATGTTCCTTGACGGTCTGCTGGCAACGATCATTTCGCTCGTGTACTGTATTCCATATATTGTGATATCCGTGCTGCTGATGTTCGGTCCCATGGACAATGCGGCATTTGTTCTTGGTTCAATGGTCATCCGGTTCGTTGTGCTGCTGATCACCTGTATGGTACTGATCATGGCGCTGATCCGGTTTGCCAAGGAGCAGCGGTTTGGTGCGGCGTTCCAGATGAAGGAACTGTTCAACGTTATTGCGACGATCGGCTGGCTGCGGTATCTGGGCAACATTATTGTTGTCGGCGTTGTTCTTCTGATTATCTGCGTCATTCTGCTGGTGATTCTGGTGGTCGGCTGGGTTCTGTTACTTGTTGTTATGCCGCTTCTGACCATCTGGGAGGCAAAGTTCTTTACGAATCTGTATGAGTCGGCGGTTGCCGCGTCCGCACCCGCAGTTCTTGAGGAGTAATCCTCTTTTTTTTGTTGTTTTATGTAATTTTCAAAAACTGTTGTCAGCGTATACTGACTGAGGTCTGCTGTTTGTTTCGCATTCCGGCAGGTATATGTGTGACGTGGCAAGATATTTTTTGTTCACCCGGGAGGTGAATGTGTATGACAATTGATGTGACTGATAATCTTGGCAAGTCCTTTCAGTATGCAAAGGACAATCTGGTTGGAAAGTGGATAACGTACGTGGTTCTGTTTGTGTGTGCACTTATTCCGCTTGTGAATCTGCTGACTCTGCCGGGTTTTGCGGTGAGGGTGTTCCGGAATAAGTTCGCCATCGGGGACTGGGTCGAACTGGTGATCGATAGTGTGAAGGCGCTTATCATCGCGGTTGTGTACCTGATTATTCCGGCAGTTGTTGCCGCCGTTTTCGGCGTGCTGTTTGGTGCTGAAAATATTGTTACGATTGTGGTTTCCTTTGTTGTCTCCTTGTTGTTTGTACTGCTGCTGATTATTGCCCTTATCCGGTTTGCAAAGGGAAGTTTTGGTGATGCATTTCAGCTTGGTGCGGTTTTTACGAAGATCGCTTCGATCGGCTGGCTGAGCTATCTGATTGCGGTTCTTGTTGCCTATATTATCATGTGGGTTCTTGGCGCGGTATGTGGTTTCCTTGGTGGTATCGGGTGGCTGATTATGGCACTTCTGACGCCGTTTGTGCTGATCGGTTTTGCCAGATATTATGCAAACGTGTACGAGTCCGCATAAGATGTGCGGGAGGAGGGGAGGGGAGGGGCTGCGGTGTTTTTTTCCCTGACTCTTTTTTTCCGCGCAGTTTGGATGTTCGGACGAATTGATGTTTACCAATTGCCGAATTTTCCATCATATTGTGGTAAGTTTTTGAAATAGCCCTGTTTTCAGGTATTTTTTCGTGGGTTTTTTTCGGAGGGGAAAATCACGAAAAAATGCATTGGTTTGCGAAACCGACTGATATTCAATCGTTGTCTGACAAAATTATGAGATACTTATATATAGAAAGACGCAGATGTATCTATAACCACAAAAAGAGGTGGAAATTTATGTCTATTGGTATTGTAGAAAACCTGAACAAGTCTGTGGACTTTGCGAAGAACCGACTGTTCGGAAACTGGGTTGACTGGCTTATTCTTATCATCCTGTGTATCATTCCGTTCATCGGCTGGCTGCTCCTGCTCGGATTTATTGTTCGCGTGTACCGCGGCGGCGAGGCAAAACTCGGCGAATGGATTAAGATGCTGATTGATGGTATCCTTCTGGTCATCATCGCGATTATTTATGGTATTATCCCGGCGATTGTCGGTATGATCTTTGGTGCATCCCTTTATGCAATCAATCCGATGGACCCGATGGGATCACTTACCGCACTCACGGCGGGAGTCAGTATCATTGGTGTGATCGTTACGTTGATTGTTTCCATCATCTTTGGTATCATGGGAACGATGGCAATCGTCCGGTTTGCAAAGGAGGAGAGCCTTGGTGCAGCATTCCAGTTTGGCGAGATCTTTAAGATCATCGGTAAGATCGGCTGGGTGCACTACATCCTGTCCTGGATTGTGCTTGCAATCATCTTTGCGGTCATCTTCTTCATCTTCTTCCTGCTGGCGCTTGTGATCATCGGTCTGATTCTGATGCTGATCTTTGCTCCGTTCCTGGCCATCTGGGAAGCACGGTACTTCGCCCAGCTGTACGAGTCCGCGTAAAACCGGTTCATTCAATTTTTTTCTTTTTTCTGTTCTGGCGGTTTTGTTTCAAATGTCTAAGTTTGTTCGGATTGTCTGATTGGATTGGTGTCTTGGGTAAAATCACATGCTGAAGATTCCCGAAAACAGCTACCGAGGTGACCACGTCATACGATACAAAATCCCGTTACTTTGCTGGCAGGATACCGGTTTCGGCGAACACGCTTTCTGCATCCGCAGATGCTGCTGTCCGGGGTTCTGGCGCTATGCACGGTCCCTACCGTGCATGTGATTCTGCAAGGTACAGAGAGGCGCCGGTCTGCCGGTGCCGTGTTCCGGACCCATGAGTTTACGATTGTTGGAGGAGGTCCGGAGACGGCGCGTGCCGCCTGGATACAGGCGTGGCGTGTTCTGTGCCGCCGGTGATGCCAGTACAAAAATGAGGAAGAGCGGTTCTGCTCTTCTTACGTTTTTCTTCTAAGGAGAACTCCCGCGGCAAGGAGTCCTGCCAGTACGCCGAACACAGGTGCGGGTGTCTGGACTAAGGTGCGGCGGGGTTCTGTGGCGGTTGTTGCCGCCGGGGTTGTCGTGGTGGCCGCAGTTACGGGAATCTGTGTTACAGTTCCGGTTGCGGCAGTGGTCGCGGTTATTGTCGGCTGGGTGGTTGCCGTGGTGCTGGTCCATTTTGCATACAGGGTCATGTCGCCCGGAATGCCGTCGGCGAAGTCCCAGGGTTGTGTGTGCCCTGCATCTTTGTACCAGCCGGTAAAGGTGGAACCGTCCTTGACGGGGTCGGCGGGTTTTGTCACGCGGTCGCCGTAGGAGAGGCCGGTGGCGGGGCTGATGAAGCTGCCGCCGGAGGTGTCGAAGAGGACGCGGAAGGCGTTTTCCATGTTGCCGTCACCGGAGGAGCTGCCTCCGGAGGGACCGACCGAAGGCTGCGGCTGTGGGTCAGGCTCGGGGAGATCATTGATGGTGAGGGTGAAAGTTTCGTTGCAGGAATTCTGGCCGTTCGTTACATTGATCCAGAACGTGTAGGTGTTGGCCACCGTCGGTGTGCCGGAGATCCGGTACTGTCTTTCTTCCACCTCTTCCAACGTCAGGCCGGGCGGTAGCGATGGTTCATCGTATGTCCATGTTAGCGGTGAGGAACCGGTTGCATTGATGACCTGGCTGTATGGTTCGTCAACCATGCCGGCAGGAAGTGACTCAGTGATAATTTTCACTGGTAAAGCTGTGACGATGAGGTTTTTGTCATCGTCAGAAGGGGTGAGGGTATACTCCTGGGACTTCTGGAGCTGGAACTTGTCCTGAATCTCCGATGCGGTGAGGATGGAGGTAGAATTGATCTTGATAAGTAGGTAGCCATTCGTGATAACTTTTGAATCACCGGTGATGTTTGTGGCACTGCCGGTAAATGAGGTGCCGTTGACCATGACGAAGGAAGAACTACTATCTATATACAGTTCGTTGTCCGCAGCGATCGTTACGCTGCCGGACATCGTGAGCGTGCCCTCATTGACGAATACCCCGCCGCCGCCATTACTGGCGATGTTGCCGGAAATCACACCGCCGGACATCGTGAGCGTGCCCTCATTGACGAATACCCCGCCGCCCTTATCATCGGGGTTGTTGCCGGAGATCTCTCCATCAGTCATCGTGAACGTGCCCCCATCGACGTATACTCCGCCGCCTCTGTACCCAGTGTTGCCGGAGATCTCTCCACCGTTCATCGTGAACGTGCCCCCATCGACGTGTACCCCGCCGCCGTATTGGGTCCCGGTGTTGTTGGAGATTTTTGCATCACCGGACATTTCGAACGTACTGCCCTCATTGCCGCATACCCCGCCGCCGTTCTTCGCGTTGTTGCCGGAAATCACACCGCCGGACATCGTGAACGTGGTGTCATCATCCATGTATACCCCGCCGCCGTCGTTGTACGCGATATTGTTGGAGATTTTTACATCACCGGACATCAGGAACTTACATTGGGAGAGCCTTACCCCTCCGCCATAATCCGCTTTGTTGTCTGAGATTTCTCCGCTGGTCATCGTAAACGTGCTGCCCATATTGCCGTATACCCCTCCGCCATGAGCCGCTCTGTTGTCGGAGATCGTTCCACCGTTCATCGTGAACGTGCCCCCATCGACGTGTACCCCGCCGCCATAACCCGCTTTGTTGTCTGAGATTTCTCCGCTGGTCATCGTAAACGTGCTGCCCATATTGCCGTATACCCCTCCGCCATGAGCCGCTCTGTTGTCGGAGATCGTTCCACCGTTCATCGTGAACGTGCCCCCATCGACGTGTACCCCGCCGCCATAACCCGCTTTGTTGTCTGAGATTTCTCCGCTGGTCATCGTAAACGTGCTGCCCATATTGCCGTATACCCCTCCGCCATGAGCCGCTCTGTTGTCGGAGATCGTTCCGCTGTACATCGTGAATGTGCCTCTGCCGGTGACGTATACCCCGCCGCCGGCATAACTGGCGATGTTGCCGGAGATTTTTGCATCACCGGACATCTCGAACGTGCTGCCATCATTGACGAATACCCCGCCGCCATATTCCGCGTAGTTGTTAGTGAGCGTAACTCCGGCATTCATCGTACAGGATGCACCATTCCTGATAGAGATGAGAGATTCCTTATTTGTACCGAACGTATCCTTCTGTCCGTCAATGGTCAGCTTCGATGAGCCGTCACCGAGCGTGAGGGCTCCACCGGTGACTTCGATGAGGGTGATGTCGTTCTTACCACGCCAGATGGTGATGCCGTCACTGAGGATGGTCATGTCACCAGTGATGTTGATCGTACCGGTGACCTTGATGTCCTTCAGAAGCTTGAGCGTGCTGTCGCCGGATAGGATTGCGTTACCATCGCCGAGCGCTTCTGCAAGTTTTTCTGCGGTGTCAAACGTATCGCCACTGCCATCGAACACCACCGCATCATCCGCGGAGGCCGCCGCTGGTACGGCACACACCACCGCAAACAGCAGCAGAACTGCGGCGGCGAACATCCCGCGCCGCAGAACAGAATTTATCGGGAGCGCGGAGAACACACGCTCCTGGACACATATTGACTTCATGAAAATTCCTCAGAATAGGAATAGTTCCCGAAAAATACGGTGAATACGGAGCTGAAACGCGAATGAATCTCAGGATGCTATCCTATCGTAAGAGGATACAAAAATACGGGGACGAAACAACACAAAAACAAAAATGATCGACAATACCGACAAAAAATATTGTCGCGCACCATGATCAGTACGTCGGAAAAAAGTAAAAAAACCGAAATGAACCCCCATTCCGGAAAGATGAAGCTGTGGCAAATCGGGTGTCAATTCGTATTTCGAGGTGGTTAAAGGATATCTTTATCCTATCTGGAGTATTATATCCTCTTACGATAGTATATCAACTCCATCCCATTCTCCCTCTTTCGCTGATCTTCCGCGAATATGTGTGAATTACGCACTTTGCCGGAGGTAAACAGGCTGAAGGCCAGACGTTCTGTAGATCCCCCAAACAAAATCACCGCGAAAAAAACCGGAAAAAACCGATCAGATATCCTGTACACGTTGAGATTTTTGGAGCAGAACCGGTCCCAGCGCAAAATATAATAGCCGGTGAGACGACTTTACTGTATGAACTATAAACTTGTGACCGCGTGTGTCCTGCTGCTTGCAGCTCTGGTGCTTGCGGCGGGTTGTGTCAATCCCGACACGCCGTCTCCTACTGCAACACCGACACCGACAGTTGAGCCGACACAGTCCGGCAACTCGGATTTCAGCCTGACTCCCGGCCCGACCGATTCTTTTCCGGATGGAAAATCGGTGACGGTACAGATCGGCCGTGACTCGAACAAGCCGACGATTACGGCAACCTATTCCGGCGGGAAGGGAACGAACCAGATCAGCAGGATTGAGGTAACGCTCTACCGTGCAGATGATAAGGAAGTCATTACCCAACAGTTTGGAAAAGAGCCGAAGATCGGATCCGAACTGGTCTTTGAGGGTTCTTCCACACCGTCCACGGACGATCGGGTGAAGGTTGTTGCCTACTACTACTCCGGTGAGGTTGTGGTTGTGAGCGATGATCTGTATACCTACAAGAAGAGATCCTAAATCCCCGAAAAAATTATTTTTTTATTCTTCTTTTTTGTGCCAGGTTATCAGCAGGCCGTCATCGATCTTTTCAACGTTTTTGAGTGCAAGACGAGTGAAGCCTTCGGCACGGGTGAAACCGCTCCCGTCCACAAAGGTTGGTGCGTCGGTGCCGCCGATGATTAATGCCCCTACGTAGATGCGGATTTCGTCGAAAAGTTTCTGGCTGGTGAATGACCAGAGGAGGGTTGCCCCGCCTTCAACCATGAGTTTTTTGACGCCCATTTCTCCGAGTTTGTCTAGGACGAGGGTGAGATCGACTTTGTCGGTTCCGGCAGAAATGACGGTTGCTTTTTCTGCAAGGGCAGCGACGCGGTCCGGGGGTGCGGTTTCCGCGACGAAGATTACCCGCTGTCCGGTTCCTTTTTTGAACATGTCCCCGTCCGGAGGCATTCGTGCCCGGCTGTCGATTACCACCCGCATGGGCTGTTCGGTTTTACCTGCGGCGGTGCGTTCTGCGATGAGGTCAGGGTTTTTGAGGCGAAGGGAGGAGTCGTCGGCAAGAATGGTGCCGATGCCGACCATGACGGCGTCACAGTCGGCCCGCAGACGGTCTACGCGGGCGAAATCCTGGTCGCCGGAGATTTTGGTCTGCCGGTGTTCTTTGGTGGAGATTTTCCCGTCAGCGCTCATTGCAGCATTGATGATGACATAGGGACGCATGTATGTCCCTTTGTATTGGAGGGATATATACGTTGCAGGTTTGGGGAAAAACGCTTCCCTCTTACCTGCTTACATTTCCCGGAAAATCATTGCCGGGATTTGATCCAAAAGTCTGAAACGTCTTTTATTGCAGGATCAAAAATTATCTGAATAAAAAAAACTTTGACTTTGGTTTTGCTTGGAGTAACCATACACGGAAATGTTTTCGGGAATTTTCAGCACGTGGTTACTCCAAACAAAACCACACTCACCACTCACCCGCCTGCTGTTTCCAGAAAAACCGAAGAACTTCATTTCGTGGTATCATTCATCCGCGTTTCCGCACTGCTGCAAACTCGCGTTCCAGCACCGTCAGCTCCTCGCGGGTATTGATATTAAACGCCAGACCCGGCTCATCCAGCAGTAGACAGTACTCCTCCTGCACGGATCCAATCAAACTGCCGGTCAGAATATTCACTGCACACGGCGTTGCCGGAATTCCACAGACCACCTCACGATAGCGGGGCTGCATCCCGAATACCTCGCACCGGCTGACCGGCACCCATGCCGAACACGCCGGCAGACAGGACGCGGCATGTGCCGCACGAATGCGGCAGATAATGTCGCGGGTAAGGCAGGGAATATCTGCGGCGGACGTAAACAGCGGCCCTTCCACCCCGCACTCCTCCACCGCCTCGGTCAGATCCTCCACATACCCGATCCCTGCTGTATCCAGATACGCAACCCCGTTTGCCCGGCACCAGTTCCGTGTAAACGGTGTCTTATACGACGTCACCACCACAGGTTCACAGTCCGCATCACCAAACGCATCCAGCACCCAGGAAATCATCGGCCGCTCATGCACCATCACCAGCGCTTTTTCCCCGAGCCGCAGACGAGACCCCTCGCCGCCCGCAAGAATCAGTGCAAGCATGCAGAGATTGCCTCCAGAACCCGGACGTTTCTCTCGCGGGTCTCCACCGACACCCGGATACACTCCGGAAGGCCGAACGACGTACAGTCCCGGACTAAAATTCCTTTATCAATCATCGCACGGGTAAAGGCAGCCGCATTGCGGTTCAGATGAATCAGAATATAATTGACTGACGACCGTTCGTATGACAGCCCGAGTTCATCCAGACGGGCATAGTACCATTCACGTTCGGCGGCAATTCGTTTGGCCGCGTCGCGCAGCTCATGATAATGGACAAACGCGAGTTTTGCATAATACTCCGCAAACGCATTGATCGTCCACGGGGTTCGTGCCGTCTCGATCTTTTCGATCAGATCCGGCGGTCCGAACCCGAATCCGAACCGGATTCCCGGCACTGCAAATGACTTTGTCAGCGACCGCATCACAAACAGATTTTCGGATCGGACATCCGTGATCGAATCTTCCGGGCAGGACAGATCCATAAATGCCTCATCCACAAACAGCTGTGTTCCGGCCGCACAACACTGATCAAGTTCTGCAAACATGATCTTGCGGGGAAGAAGCGTCCCGGTCGGGTTGTTCGGATTGCAGATAAACCGGACCGTAGGCACACGATCCCCAAGCATCGCTCCCGGCAGCACTGCAGCCCCTGCAAGCTCTGCGGAAAGACCATACTCCGCAAACGTCGGCGGATCGATCTGCGCGGTATCACCCCGGGAAAGTACAGTATGACAGTACACCCGGATCAGTTCCGCAGACCCGTTTCCAAGACAAATTTCGTCGGTGGTACGCGAAAAGACACGGGCAATACTTTCCTTCAGCTCGGCATAGCTGTCGTCCGGATACATGGACAAATCCGCGCAGGAAAAGTCAGCCCCGACCTGCGGTACAAAGGGGTTCATGCTTGCGCTCACATCAAGAAAATCATGACCGAAAATACGCCGCAGTTCCTGCACTTTTCCCCCGTGAACTGCTTTTTCCGGAAAATGTCCTGCCATGATGCCGTGTTCCTGATCCTACTATTCACACCCCGGACATAAATAAAGTGCAGAAACGAAGGATTTCTCATTTAATCTGCTCCGCGACATATCCATATCTATATATACCAAGAGATTCAATTATGATTTGTCCAAATTAGGACGTCAGTCGAATGTCTTACAAACGTCAGACAAATGTCGGACAAATGACTGACAATTGTCTGAATGGAGTTACAATGGACAGAATCACCATCCGCCTACCGCCGCAGCAGGTTGAACTGCTCGAGAAACTCGTGGAAACTGGGGAGTTTCCCACCGTGTCAGAAGCCGTCAGATATGCTGTAAGAGAGTTTCTCGCTGGAAGATCAGAGCGGATTATCCGTGAAAGTGAACAGGTATCCACATTCGACGTACGACTCTAAAGTTAAAAATTATTGGGGTGTGAAAAATGCAGAGCATCATTAACGAGGCATTAAAAAACTCAGAACTTGAAAAGGGAATGCAGAAGACCTCCATCGTTGACGACGACGACATGCTTGGACAGCCAAGAATCGTCATCGTCGGATGCGGTGGTGCAGGAAACAACACCATCAACCGTCTCCACAACATGAAGGTTGCAGGATCGGAAACGATCGCCATCAACACCGACAAGCAGCACCTTGACATGATCCAGGCCGACAAGCGCGTCCTGATCGGAAAATCCCTGACCCGGGGCTTAGGTGCCGGAGGATTTCCCGACGTCGGTCGTCGCGCAGCCGAGATGGCCCGCCCGACTCTTGAAGAGATCTTAAAGGATGCAGACCTTGTCTTCGTCACCGCCGGCATGGGCGGAGGAACCGGTACCGGATCCGCACCGGTCGTTGCACAGATCGCAAAAGAGCATGGTGCAATCGTCGTCGCCATGGTCAGCTATCCGTTCCAGGTTGAGCGTGCGAGAATGCTCAAAGCCGAGGATGGTCTGGAAGCAATGCGCCAGGCAGCAGACTCCGTGATTGTTCTTGACAACAACAGACTCAAGAACTTCGTCCCGAACCTCCCGCTCGGCCAGGCATTCTCCGTCATGGACCAGATCATCGCAGAGACCGTCAAAGGAATTTCCGAGACCATCACCGAGCCGTCCTTAATCAACATCGACTACGCAGATGTCCGTGCAATTATGAGCAAGGGAGGTCTTGCAGTCATGCTGGTCGGCGAGTCCAAGCAGCAGAACAAAGCAGAGAGCGTTATCCGCGACTGCCTTGCACACCCGCTCCTTGACATCGACTTCAGAGGCGCAACCGGCGGCCTGATCCACATCACCGGCGGTAATGATCTTACGCTCCATGATGCCGAAGAGATCGCCCAGCAGCTCACCTACGAGCTTGACCCGCACGCAGATGTTATCTGGGGTGCACGTGTCCGCAAGGACTTTGAAGGCAAGGTTTCTGTCATGGCAATCATGACCGGTATCCAGAGCCCGCAGATCCTTGGTGGTCACTCAGTCAACACCGCAACCAATTCTTCCCGTTCGGAAGGAAACATCTACGGATTCCAGTCTTCCTCACCAGCAACCCAGTCCTCCAACAACGCAGCAACCGCCCGCAGCGGCTCAAGCTTTGACTGGATTATGTAAGTCGGGCCTGCCACATCAGAGTTACACAGGTTTCATATATTACACCACAGGTGTTCCGGGAAAAAATATACACACGCTAAACCCTCCCGGAACGAACCCCGCCCAGGATACAAAGAAAGGACACGAAATACGATAGAATATGTTCACACAGGGACGGATTGGATAACACGTACATACAGATCCGTCCCTGGAAACCCCAACCCGAAAATGGGTTGTGGTACCCGCGTCTTTCGTTTTTTCTTCGGTTTTCGATATGTTTAAATTAGTATAGCACCATTTATTATAGGAAAGTCGTATATCTGCAGGGCAGAGACCCGAAAGACAGACGGCAGAAAGTACAGGAGGTTGAATACCATTCGTTCGCTTGAAATTTCAGATTCGTTTTTGTGTCATTTTTCATGCAGTTTTGTATTTGATTCCCTGTTCTTTTCCGTATGTCCCTCCCCTCTCTGATCTGACAGACGACTGCTCAGGATAGGTAAGAACGTTGACCGAAGATCTTGTCGAAAAGAGAAAAACACTCCTTGAAGAGTCCGAAGAACACAAAGCAAAACGCAACGAGTTAAACGCGCAGGCAAGCCAGTTTGCACGCGAGAGAAACGAGTTGAACAATGCAACCCGCCAGTATGTTGAGGATGCACAGAAGAACAAGGAACTTCGTGATCAGTACAACAATGACGTCCAGACTCTGAAAGAACAGCGCAATGAGTTAAACGACAAGGCAAATGCACTCTTTGAGGAGATTGACGCACTCAGGGGCGATGCAGGTTCCGGCGCGGCCGCTGCAAGCCATGAGAAGAAGACATCCGTAAAGGACATCCTCCGTCAGATTGAGTCTCTTGAAGAGAGACAGCAGACTGAGGTCATGACAACGGAAAAGGAGCGCGAGCTTGTTGACAAGATCAAGCAACTCCGTGCCGAAGTCAAAGAGCAGGAAGTTGAGCACGAGCAGAATAAAGAAGTTCGCGGTCGCCTTATTGAGGCCCGCGAGTTCCGCAAACAGGCATCCGCACTCCATGCAGATGTGACTGAGAAGGCAGAACTTGCCCAGAAGCACCATGACCTGATGGTTGAGTGCTACCGGAAAGCCGATAAGTCGCGCGAGGGTGCAGATGCAAAGCACAAGCAGTTTGTTGAGGCTCAGGAAGCAGCAGATGCAGAGCACAAGGCATTCCTTGAGTGCCAGAAGAACCTCCGCGACTATGATAAAGTCCTGACCGGCATGCGCACGAAGCAGAAGAAGGTCAGAAGTGTCAAGGAGAACAAGTCCGCACGCAAGGAGGCAGAGACCATCTTCAATGCTTTCAAGAGTGGCGAGAAGTTGACGACCGAGGATCTGTTAAAGCTCCAGCGGTCGAAGCTTATCTAAATTCCATATTTTTTTCTGTTTTGTATGCAGAGGTACACCGGCTTTATGAGTTACGTGTACGGTGTATTCCGTGGTTCAGGCAAAAATCCACGAGGTCTTCAACCCCGCACGACAGCTCACGTGCTCAGCACGTGGATAACCACCCTCTAAGAGCTAACCCGCCTAGAGTTTCCAGGAAAAAAGACTAAAGTATTTCCAAAGATACCCGGCACGCCCACAGGTATATTATCGAAGAACTCGCAAAACTATAATGAATGACTGCCGGACGGACTCTGATTCTCAGCGTTGATCGTGACGATGATATCGGATATAAAGCAGGAGTGATCAGTCCTGTTGTAGGGAGGGAGGCCTGTCTGGACGCAGCAACACGGCTCGGCATTGCAGACCCCGAGGACTCGGATACGAATGCAATCTTCCAGGCGATTAAAACCTATGACGACCTCTTTGGAAAAGGTGAAGAGGTTGAGGTCGCAGTAATCGGCGGTAATCATATGAATATGCTTGAGGGCGATCGCCGGATTGCAGAGCTTTTGGAAAAAGTGGTGACTGATACCGGCGTGGAAAAGTGTATTCTTATCTCGGATGGTGCGGAAGACGAGTTTGTACTGCCGATTATCCAGTCGCATCTGAAAATTTCAGGCGTGGTGCGGGTGGTAATCAAGCAGCTGCCCAACATTGAAGGAACATATTACATCATCAAAAAGCTGTTCAACGACCCGAAAATTGCCCGCAGTGTTTTGGTGCCGATAGCACTTGCGATGATTCTGTATGTGATTGCATCGCTTGTTTCCGATGAAATTCCTGCAATGCTGGCAGTAATCGGAATCATCGGCGTCTATCTGCTGATTAAGGGATTCGATCTCGATGAGTACATCGGCTATATCTATTACGGTTTTGTTGACTCGTTCCATAAAGGGCGGATGTCGTTTGTGGCGTATATTATTGCCGGTATTCTGGTCATCTGCGGAGTCGTTTCCGGTCTCATGAGTATCATCACCTATTATCCGGTTTCGGGGGATGCGGGACTGCTCTACAATATTATGACGTTCCTGTACGGGGCGGTCATCTGGATGATGGCCGCAGGTCTGCTTGCAGCAGCCGGAAAAATCACCGATTATGTGCAGAACGAACGAAAAGCGCTCGCCCGGATGTTTGTCGTGCCGTTCTTTGTGGTGGCAATCGGTATGATTATGTACGGCGCGGTGATCTATTTCCTGTCAATCTCACCGGTTGAGCCGTTCCCGTTCAATGCAACTGAGGGAATTGTGGCAATTATTCTGCTGACACTGGCAGGACTGATTGTAGCGTTTACGGGAATTTATTACCGGCCTTTGGTTCAGCGGTATGTGCTTGACTGGATTGAACGGAAGATGCGGCAGGATGCGGAGACGGATGAAAAGAGCCGTGCTCCGGTGTATAAGAAGATCAAATATTAATTTTTGTTTTTTTTTTTGAAATGAGAAACGGCTGTACACGTTTGCCGTAACTGGTACAAAAGGAATGCTTTTCTCTAAAGAGACATCTATCTAACTGGGATATCTGCACATGCTCACCCTTGATAAAATCTACCACGCAGCCTATACTCTCCGACCTGTCATCAGGAAGACCGATATCATCTATGCACCAAATCTTAGTAAAGATGCATATATTTACCTGAAAACGGAAAATCTTCAAGTTACCGGGTCGTTCAAAGTCAGAGGCGCCTACTATAAGATCTCGCGGCTTTCTCCGGAGGAGAAGGCACACGGGGTTATTGCATGTTCCGCAGGAAACCATGCGCAGGGTGTTGCGCTTGCTGCCGCGAAAAACGGCATTAATTCCCTCATCTGTATTCCGGACAATGCCCCAATCTCAAAGATTGAGGCAACCAAGTCCTACGGTGCTGAGGTGGAACTGGTCAACGGTGACTATGATGAAGCTTACGCACGTGCCTGTGAGCTGCAGCACAAAGAGGGCCGGACGTTTATCCATCCGTTCGATGATGATGATGTTATTGCCGGTCAGGGAACGATTGGTCTTGAAATTCTGGATCAGCTGCCAAACACCGATGCGGTGATTGTCCCGATTGGCGGCGGCGGGCTGATTGCCGGGATTGCATTTGCCATCAAGCAGTTGCGGCCGGACTGCAAGGTGTACGGGGTTCAGACCGAAGGTGCTCCCGCTATGAAGCAGTCCTTTGATGCGCGTCAGAAGATTCCTGTTTCTGCGGTTTCCACGTTCGCGGATGGTATTGCGGTGAAATGTCCGGGGGATATTACGTTTGATCTCATCAGCAGATATGTGGATGAGATTGTGACGGTGACTGATGATGAGGCGGCAAGTGCGGTTCTTGAACTTATTGAGCATCAGAAACTCATCGCAGAGGGTGCCGGAGCAGTTGCGGTTGCTGCTGCTATGTTTCATAAACTGCCGCTGGAAGGAAAGAATGTGGTCTGCGTGCTTTCCGGCGGCAATATTGATGTAACGATTCTGAGCCGGGTGATTACCCGGGGTCTTCTGAAGTCCGGGCGTGTTGCGAACCTGACGATTCCGCTGATCGATAAGCCGGGTCAGTTACAGAATATTTCGGAGATCATCGCAACCCTGGGCGGCAATGTGGTCAGCGTCCACCATGATCGCGGGGAGGCAAACTCGGCCATTAACAGCTGTGTCATTAAAATCGGTATGGAAACCCGGGATCAGCAGCAGATTGATGAGATAAAGACGGCCCTGACTGATGCCGGTTATCAGCTCATCTGATCCTTTTTTCGTGGGATCCCGCGCGGGTGCAACCGCCTCGGCTGCCGAGGTTCGGTTTTTTGGTCTCCGGACGACAGAACATCCGGCATAATGCATCCGGATTGTAAAACCGGCAGCCTGTTTCGCCGGTAAAGATCAATTGAATGACAAAAAATATCGTCATGATGTGAAAAATATGCAAATTTTATTTGAAAAAAATTTGATCAGCCCAGAGATCACCTAAAGACTAATATCATTACAAAATCAATGCAGTAGTACACAAGGAGTTGTGTACTTCCATGGCCTCAGAGAAATCAAAAGGCGACAATAATGTCATTAAACTAAACGGCGAGAAAAAAATTGTTATTGTGGCGTCCTCCGCCAAAGGAAAAGGCCCAAACGGCAGCAACAATAAACAGAAGGGAAAAACCGTAAAAAAGGCGGCAGACTCCCATAAAAAGCTTGCAAAGCAGACAAAGGCTGCCAAAAAAACACTGAAGGAACTAAAGAAGGAAAAGCAGGCCGCAGAGATTCTGATGAATTACTGTACGTCGATGGGAAAGTACTTCGCGGATCAGAGCGCGATTGATACCCTTATGGATGTTGCCCTCGATTCCCAGAACAGTGTGGATGAGCAGGCCGCAGAGATCATCCCCGATCTTGCTGCAGAGGCAGGAGTTGCAACCGGTGAGACAACCGATGAGTTCCTCAAGGGTTTCCACGAGTCCGAGGAGTACGCGGCAGCACTGGTCGCCTACCGCAACCGGCTTGAGACGGAGAATATTATTCTCGATGAGACGGATGAGGAGACTCCGGAAGAATAATACTTTTTTTCGTCGGCATGACTTTGCTCTAAAAGTCTAAACATGTTTATGATGCCTGACTTGGTTCAATAGTTCTTGTCTGCGGATAGTTGGGCGTGTGGTTGCCCGCGTACTGTACACGTGAGGCGTCTCAGAACGTGGAAGATCTCGCGGACTTTCGTTTGGAGTAACCGCACACGGAGATGCTTGACGTGAAGTGAAGACCTCATGAGACGCCTCACGCGGACAACCACGTGCCAAAGATTCCCGAAAACAGAAATCATGTATTTGTTCGGGAAATACCTCCTGCTTCGAATGCCAGAGTCTGTCCGGACTTTTGGAACAAAGCCGGAATTGTGAGAAGATGTAAAAACCCCTGCATCCAATACTACTCTTGCAAATGTATCTTAAAATACACAATATCCCCGGTCAGGGTGAAATCCTCGCCGTCTGTGACCGCGAACTTCTCAATACCACCCTCACCTGCCCCACCTGCGACATCATTGTTGACCCCGGCTTCTACGGCAACGTCCTCGCAAATGAAACCGAAGTCCTTGCTGCCCTCACCGCCTCAGTCAACGCCAATATCATCGGTAAACGCGTCTGTGACCTCGCCATTGCCGCAGGACTCATCGACAAAGAATCCTGCATCATGATCGGCGACATTCCCCACGCGCAGATTTACGGACTCTGACCATGACACTCACCTCAGGCTTCTGCCCCAAATGCGGCGCTCCAAGCGTTAACGGTGAACTCTGCGGAAACTGCCGCGTCAAAGACACCGTCTGGATCACCATACAGCCCCGCGTTGAATGCATCTGCTGTCCCAGCTGCGGTTCCACCAAAACCGCCGGCATCTGGAGTGACTGCCAGATCGAACGCGAGGAACTCGCCGAAACCCTCGTCAACTCCGCAATATCCATCCACAAAGACGTCCAGAACATCCAAAAAGACATCCATATCGTTGACATCAGCGTCAACCGCTCCATTGCAACCGTCTTCGTCTCCGGTACCCTCTACGGCGTCCCGCTCGAAACCACCCAGAAAGTCAAAATCGTCTGGGCGCGCGAACAGTGCGACCGCTGCTGCCGCATCTCCGGCAGCTACTACGAAGGAGTCATCCAGGTACGTGCAACCGGCAGAAAACCCACATCCTTCGAACTCCGCCGCGCCGCAGAAATCGCCTACCAGATAGAAGACCAGCTCCAGACCGCAGGTGACCGGCTCTCGTTTGTCTCCGACATCGACGAACAAAAAGACGGCATCGACATCATCTTCAGTTCCCAGACCATCGGCAGCGCAATCTCCCACGATATCTGCGGAGCACTCGGCGGGTCTTTTACCACCCACCCCAAACTTGTCGGTGAAAAAGCAGGCATCAAACTCTACCGCGTTACCTATTCCATCCGTCTCCCCCGCTTCTCCCGCGGCGACATCATCAGACACGGCCGCGGCTACTTCCGCATTCTCCGCCAGACCAAAGACATGCTCTTCGTCCATGACCTCGCAACCGGTCAGTCCCGCAACTTCCGCGAAGAAGACAGCGATGTCTTCATCGCAAACATCCATACCGCAGAGCCTGCCGCAATCGTCTATCGCGACGCCGGCATCCTCGGCATCCTCGACCCCGCAACCCAGGAAGTCCGCGAAATTCCCGACTACGCATGGATAGAAGCAGACGCAGGCGACACCATCCTCATCGTCCGTGACCACGACACCCTCATCGCCGCAGGCAAAACCGATGAAAGTCCGCAGGATCCCGAAGAACCAGTTGCAGGAATGCATATCTGAATCCTGGGTTGACCCGGCCCGCAGACCCTATTGCCGCAACGGGTATGCCTACATCCCCGTCCGGACAGGCTTCCCGTACGACCTCGATCTCCCCGAACGACAACCCTACACCGGCCCCGGTTACCAGCGGCTCGGTGACACCCTCCTCCTCCACAGCACAGCCCCGACCGATGACCAGCTCCAAAATCTCATCGACTGGGAACACCCGTCCTGCATCCTCTTGCTTAACCATCATGACGGCGTTATGCGTCTGCCTGACGTCACTGTTCTCTACGGAGTTCCCCACGACGTCACCTTCCGCGAAACCGGCATCACCTACACCCTCAACCCGACGAAAGTCATGTTTTCGCAGGGCAACCGACTTGAAAAACAACGGATCAGAAACCTGATCCGTCCTGGCGAACAGATCGCCGACATGTTCGCCGGCATCGGCTACTTCACCCTCTCTGCAGCACTTGCCGGCGCACATGTCCACGCCATGGAAATCAACCCGGATTCCTGCGCATATCTGCGAAAAAACTCAGAAATAAACGGAGTTGCGGACAAAATCGCCATTGTGTGCGGCGACTGCCGCACGCATCTTACCGGAACCTACAACCGCATCCTCATGGGCCACTTCGACTCTCCTGACTTCCTTACAGCCGCTCTCGCTCACGCAGAACCCGGCACCGTCCTCCATGTCCACGGTATCGGCGACCGCACCAGAGACATTGAAGACACCTTACAAGGAGCAGGTTTTAGGTATTCTCTCAGCGAACATAAAGTAAAGAAATATGCAAGCCGCACCTGGCACTGCGTATGGGACATAGAACTCAGATGAATCGGACACTCGAACACAAACGCATCATACTTGCTGTCACGGGCAGCATCGCCGCCGTTGAGACGATCAAACTCGCCCATGAGCTGCGGCGCCGCGGTGCCGCAGTCACCGGAATCCTCACTCCGGCAGCCTGCGGCATCATCCACCCCGATGCCCTCACCTACGCCTGCGCAGAACCCGCCCTCACGAAAATAACCGGCATGGTCGAACATGTCCTCTACTGCGGCGAAGGCGGCAGAGCCGATCTCCTTCTCATCGCCCCCGCCACCGCCAACACCATCGGCAAAATCGCCTGCGGCATCGATGACACCATCGTCACTACTTTTGCCACCACCGCAATCGGTCGGGGAATGCCGGTTGTCCTTGTCCCTGCCATGCATGAATCCATGTACCGCCACCCGGCGGTCATCAAAAACCTCGAAACCCTCCGATCCATGAATATTACCGTAGTACCGCCGCGGATGGAGGAAGAGAAAGCAAAGATTGCCGGAATCGAAGAAATCTGCCTCTACGCCGAACGTGCCCTCTCCGCACAGCCCCTGTCAGGCCGTCGTGTCCTCATTACCAGCGGTTCCTGCCGTGAAGAACTTGACGACGTCAGAATACTTACCACGCGATCCAGCGGCACAATGGGACGGGCACTTGCTCTGGAAGCGTTCCGGCTCGGCGCAGACGTCACTGTCGTTTCCAACACCGCTGTGCACGGAGCAGTTCCGTGCGTCCGAAACATCAGCATCAGTTCCTCCGCTGATATGCACGATACCGTCCTGCGGGAAGTGGAAGAACATGCGCCCGACATCTACCTCAGCGCCGCTGCAATCTCCGACTTCGCACCCGAACGAACGTCCGGAAAAATTCCAAGCGGCAGTCCCTGCACCATCTCCCTCCATCCTCTGCCGAAACTCATCACCCGCCTCTTCGGCAAAGGAATCAAAATCGTCGCATTCAAACTCGGCGAAAACGCCGAAACCGAGGCAGAAAAACTTCTTCAGGAAGATGACATCGTCCTTGTCGCCGCAAACCGTCCGGCTGTCATGGGCGCGGACGCGGGTGTTTACCTGCTCATGAAAAAATCCGGCAGTAGAACCATATCAGGAACAAAATCCGAAATCGCACGAGAACTATGGAACGAACTGCTGTAGCATTTGCCCCGGGTCACATCTCCGGATACTTCCAGAGAATTGACGGTGACACTCCCCGCACCACCGGAAGCTGCGGCGCTGGTCTGGTCATCAACCGCGGCGTCACCGCCACCGTCCGGCCCGCGGATCGCATCTCGGTTGTTATCACCGACCACCTGCCCACCGGCGATCCCCTGATTCGCTACGGATCCGGTCTTATTGAGGAACTCCTCGGTTCTTTCGGCATCTCTGCCGCTGTCGAAACGGTTGCGGATCTCCCCATCGGTGCAGGATTCGGTATGAGTGCCGCTGCAATTCTCGCCACCCTCACTGCCGCAAACGCCGTTTTTGACCTCGGCCTCACCGAGTGCGGCATCGCCGAACGCGCCCATATGCTTGAGGTCTCTCATAACACCGGTCTCGGCGACGTTGCTGCGGCTGCGGGCGGCGGACTCGCCGTCCGTACCGCCCCCGGCATCACCGGCGTTGCAACGCGCATGTTCCCGGACGCTGACCTTTGTACCGTTACCTTCGGTTCCATATTCACTCCCGATATCATCAGTTCTCCCGAACAGATGAGGAAAGTCTCTGCTGCGTTCCCGGATCGTACCCCCGCAAACCTCACCGAGTTTATGCAGAACTCCCGGGAATTTGCCGAAGCAAGCGGTCTTATCCCGCGGGAAATCCGCCCCGTCCTCGCTGCCTGTGACGACGCAGGAATCCCCGCGAGTATGACCATGCTCGGCTGCGGCGTCTTTGCCACAGGCAGAGACGCCCATGAAATCCTCGCCGGATTCGGGCGAGCCATACCCCTGAAGCTCTGCCCGCACGGCCCGACCCTCATGGAGATGTAACATGTCAGATATTCCCAAAAGTCATCCAAGATACAAATCGCTTGTCACCCGGAAACAGCTTGCAGACTACGCCCTTGCAGGCGTTGTCTCCATGGAAGGTCTCACCTCCCACGGTCGCGGCGAAGCCTTCGACTACCTGATCGGAGAGAAAACTCCCGCAGCAGCACTTGAAGCAGAAAAACTTGCAGCCCGTGTTCTCCTTGCCGCAAACCATCCGGTGCTTTCCATCAACGGTAACACCGCAGCCCTTGCCGCAGCGGAGATCGCCGATCTCCAGAACGCCGCAGACTGCGAAGTCGAAGTCAACCTTTTCCACCGCACTGAAGAACGTATCGAAAAAGTAACCGCCGTCCTCGCAGAAGCAGGCGTCACCGTCTCGACCGGCCCGGTCGAACGATGCGTCCCGCTCCCGCACGACCGCGGTCTCTGCCGCCCGGACGGCATCGGCTCGGCTGATGTCGTCCTCGTTCCTCTGGAGGACGGCGACCGCTGCGAAGCGCTGGTCGGTATGGGAAAGATCGTCATCACCGTTGATCTCAATCCCCTTGACCGCACCTCCAAGACCGCCACTATCCCGATCATCGACGAAGTCACCCGTGCTCTCCCGAATATCGCCGCAGAGTGCAGAAGACTCAGAGCTGCGGGAGAAAAACCGGAGATGCCTGCATCCTTTGATGGAAAGTACTTCCTTAAAGGAGCAGTTGACGCCATTTCGGAGACTCTGACCCATGCTCTGGATTGAAAAATACCGTCCGAAAACCTTTGACGAAGTCCTCGGGCAGGAACCGTCCGTCCGCCAGCTGAGGTCCTACGCAAAAAGCGCTAACCTCCCGCACCTCATGGTCATCGGCAGATCCGGCTGCGGAAAATCCGCAAGCCTTGAAGCATTCTCACGGGAATTTTACCCCGAATCCGCTGCAGAGAACACCACGGTTCTTCCGGTTTCGGTCATGTTTTCCCAGGGACACGCCTACTTTGCCGAAAACGATCGCTTTGCCGCTCTGTATCAGAAGGACAAATCGGTTCTTGCGAACTTTAAGTACATCGTAAAATGGCATGCCTCGCTCAAACCCCTGTCCTCCGAGTTCCGGCTGATCATCTTTGACGGTGCGGGCGATCTTCCGAAGGATGCCCAGGCGGCTCTGCGCCGGATCATGGAACAGTACAGCCGCACCTGCCGGTTCATCTTTGTGGCAAATTCCATGAGTTCCATCATCGATCCGATCCGATCCCGCTGTGTTCCGCTCTATTTCCTCCCCATCGACCGCGACCTGATGCGCAAACAACTGCTGGAGATTCTGGCCCTCGAAGGTGTGCCGGGTGCAGTCTCCGAGGAAAATCTGGAGATGCTGATCCTCGGCGCGGACGGCGACCTCCGCCGCGCCCTGGTCTGGCTGGAACTGATGGCACTGCACGGTGTCACCGATCTTGCCGGGCTGTCCGAGACGGAGACCGGCGCTCTGGCCTGTGCTGCGGTTGCCGCATGTCGGCGCGGGGATGAGGAGGGAGCACGAAAGATAGCAGAAAACCTGATGATCGAGTACGGACTTTCCGGCCCCGCTGTCCTTGGTCTTCTCCGCGAGGAGCTTCGTTCTGATCTGACGCCTGATGCAGCGCTGCTGTTTTCGGATGCCGATCTCGCGATTCGTGCCGGTTCCAGTGAATATTTACAGATGAACGCGTTTGTTTCCCGGCTTTGCGAAGAGTTGACGCGTTCCTGATTTTTTTGTTACTCCCGCACCACCACGTCGCAGTGGGCATTGAACGGACTCTTGCGAATCGACAGCGACAACAGATACGGATAGTTTTCCGCCAGGTACTGCATATGATCCAGCCAGACCAGAGTAATCTGGCGGTACACGCGGTTCACATCTCCTCCCAGATGGGCAATATCGGTTGCGGGGAGTGTCGCAATATCCTTGCGGCTGGCCAGTTCTTCACCGAGATGAAAGAGGTCCTGCAAAAGTTTTGAGATGGAGTTCTGATCCATCAGTACCGGATTTTCGATAAGCCTGAGCAGGAACTCATGGTGCCTCTCAAGCAGTTCATGCATTTTGGCGAGATCCTCTGCGGATGGGGATGCAATAAATCTGCAAGCCGAAAGCTGTTCCTGTGCTTTGGCGAACTCCGCTTTCGTCCAGGTTTTGTGCACCGTGAGAATGGTTCGGATCTCCGCTGCATCCGGGTCGGACGCGACGATGAGCCGCATCAGACGCGCGCCCATCTCGGAAAAGAAAAGGCCGACGACCATCTTCATCTTTTCCTGCTGTTCCCGTTTTGCCCGCATGGCAAGCAGCCGGTTGATGATGAGGGTGACAATCAGAATGTTTATCGGCAGAAAACCGAGACTGTTGAAGATATAGGAAAGCGTGTTACTTTCCCCGTTGTCGCCGAACACGAGAAATTTAATCGCGTAAATGACAACCGAGGCACAGATCAGGGCGATGATGAGCCGCTGTTCCCATGTCAGGCGTTTCACGTTTATGCTCCGTACCGTTTCGTGAGGATATCGAGCGTTTCTATTGCGCCATCAAAGGACTCGACCTCGATTACGGGCGTTTTGATATTGTTTTCGCGGACACGCCTCATCACTTTGTCGAAGTCAATGTTCCCTTTCCCGATCGCCTCGTGGCTGTCGTGTTTGCCGTTGTTGTCGTGCAGGTGAACATGGGCGAAGGGTGCGGGCAGGAATGCGTCGAGATTGCCGCACTCGTTTGCGTGCCCGACATCAAGGCAGAAGAGTGCACCGTCCAACAGCGGGAGGTCGTTCGGTTCTTTGAGGAAGAAGTATCCCCAGTTGCCCATGTTTTCGATGTAGTAGGTAACGCCGTACTGTATGGATTCCGCACGAATCTGGGCAAGAGAGGCACGAAGGTGCTGTTCGGCAAGATCATATTCGTACTCCCAGGCAAAGTATCCCGGGTGCACGACGACGGGGGCGTTAACTTCGGCGGCGAGGGCGAAGGTGTCGGCGATAACCTCCACGGAAGCGCGGCGGATGGGTTCTAAGACTGATGCGATGTTGACGCCGCGGGAAGGAGCATGGATGCTGTACGTGAAACTGTAGGATTCGAGGAGTTTGGTATCGGTTAACAGATGCGGCCCGTCGCTCATGATCTCGACGTGTTCTGTATGGGGAGCGAGCTTGTCGAGGGCTGAGGCGAGCGGTTCGGCGTGGAGACAGTGGGTGGATATTGCGTACATACTCTAATAGTTTGTGTTGTTTTGGGCAGAAATAAGGATTGCGGGATTTTGGACGTTTCCGGTTTTGTTCTCAGTGCCTGACATGCGTCTTCAGCATGAATTTTTTCTGAACAAAAAATAATTCCTGTTTCGAACGTCAGGGTCTATCCAGACTTTTCGAGCAACGCCCGGAAAACACAATCCTTAAATGAATGGAAACAAACATTACTTACGCAAAACATGCGGGGTCGTGGCCTAGTCCGGAATGGCGACGGGCTCCAGCGGTCTTAGCGTATGATGAACTATCGGGTCTACTGATTGATAGATGATGACCCGTTGGAGCGCTGATGCAGGTATCTGTTCTCCACCATGTTCGCTTGTCGGAGAGACCCGTCGATCGTGAGTTCAAATCTCACCGACCCCACGTTTTGAAAGATTCGTTTTTGTTTGTAGTGTTTTTTTCCGGATGGGTATCATCCGTCTTTGTGGTTTCCAAAAAAGTATGGGGTGGTTTATGCGGTCTTTTCAAAGACCATTACGGTATATCCGCCGTCAATATCCTCTACCCGGCTCATTTCCGTAAACCCGAGCCATCCCAGACGTTCCGCAAAACTGTCGGGTGTATTCTTTCCGGAGGTGTATACGGCTGAGATGATAGTGGAGACGTTATTTTTCAAAAATTCCGCCTCGTTTAACACCACATCAAACTCGCTGCCGATGATGTTCATCACAAGCGTAATATTTCCGGCAAAGTTTGCATTGGAGGCGATCTGCCGGACGGTTGTTGCGGGGACGGTTGTGGTCTCCACAAATGCCGAGCTTTGGGTGATGCGGTTATCCATAATGTCGGAACTGGTTGATATGGTGACGTTCTGTGTTCCATATGCCACCGCTTTTGGCACAATGGTGTACCCTGCAAGGTTGTAGGATTTTGTTTTTTCCAGTGACGGCAGGAGATACGGATTCGGCTCTACCGAGACCTGCTGGGCGGGGATGGCAAGCCGGTCATTGATGTAGGTGGAAAGCATTCCCACTCCCGCACCCAGTTCAATTACCGGATTGGCGGGAGTCAGCCAGCCGTTCACGGCGTTTACCAGTTCACGGTCAAAACTGTTCG
The DNA here is from genome assembly GCF_026891975.1 of Methanocorpusculum petauri. GTDB lineage: Archaea > Halobacteriota > Methanomicrobia > Methanomicrobiales > Methanocorpusculaceae > Methanocorpusculum > Methanocorpusculum petauri. Next base: position 69,817 of record NZ_JAPTGB010000001.1, read on the forward strand.
GATCGAGGAGCAGAATCCAGATGAAGTTTGCGTCCACGTAGTCCGGGTCCAGAAATATCAGATTTTCCCGGACCATGGCTTGGTTCGGCGTCGGGTTGGCGACGCCGATACATCCGGCGGAAAGTGTTGCTGCAATGCAGATAAGGGCAAGCACTGCGGTGAGCCGGAGAGTTTTACCCGAAAACCCCATGATATTCATGTTTATGTTTCTTGATGTTGAGGTATTTGTAATTGTTGTTGCGGAAAAAAATTATTCGAGATACCCGGAGATTTCTCCGAGTATTTCGTCCATGAGCTGTTTTGCTTCAGCAGGGTCTTTGGACTCGGTATAAACACGGACGAGCGGTTCGGTTCCGGAGGGCCGGATGAGTGCCCATGCGCTGCCGCGGGTGATACGGATGCCGTCACGGGCATCGATGGGGCATTCTTTGAAGTATTCTTTCATGTGAGAGGTGATCTCTGCGGCACGGCGGGTCTTGCGTTTTTCCTGATACATGGTGAAGACCGGAAGTTCTGCGATGAGGGCGGAGAGCGGCTGTTTTCGTTCGGCGACAAGGCTGAGCATGGTTGCGGCACTCATGCCGCCGTCACGGCAGAACTGGTGAGCCGGATAGATAATGCCGCCGTTTCCTTCTCCGCCGATGATGACCGGCTGTCCGGCTTCGATGAGTTTGCGCATGGTGCGGGCTGCGTAGATGCTGCCGACGACGGTATAGCTGGTGGTACATCCGTGACTGTCGGCGACCGCTTCCACCAGGCCTGAGGTGCTGACCGGAGTTACGACGACGCCTCCGGGATGTTTGCGGCAGAAGTAGGAGGTGACAAGACCGAGCGTGATGTTGCCGTCCATGAATGTTCCGTGTTCGTCAACGAAGATGGCGCGGTCTGCGTCGCCGTCATGGGCGACACCGAATGCGGCGCCGGTTTCGATGACTTTTGCGGAGAGTGGCGCGAGTCCTTCTGCGGTTGGTTCGGGCAGGCGTCCGGGGAAGGTTCCGTCGAAGGGTTCGTTGATGACGTGAACGGTTGCACCGAGCCGCCGGAGAATTTCCGGGGTTGTTGCGGCTGCCGGGCCGTTTCCGGGATCGACGACGACGGTGAGGCCGCGACCGCAGTCTTTGGGGAACTGTGCGACGATTGCACTGATATAGAGTTCACGGGCTTCCGGTTCGGATGTTGCGCTGCCGAGTTGGTTCCAGGGTGCGGCGACGAACTTTTGGTGAATCATGGTCTGCTCGAGCTGAATGGTTCGCTCGTCACCCATTTCGGTTCCGTCTGCTTCGATAATTTTGATGCCGTTGTACTCGGGCGGGTTGTGGGATGCGGTTATCATGACACCGCCGTCGAGGTGATGGTCGAGTACGAGGTACTGGAGGCAGGGAGTCGGGACGATATCAAAGTCGATGACGTTGCAGCCGCAGGAGAGGAGACCGGCCCGGACGGCGGCGGCGAGGGCGGGTCCGGAAGTGCGGGTGTCACGGCCGAGGCCGATGGTTTTTCCGGGGCCGAGCATGGTGCCGAATGCTTCTGCGATCTCTAAGGCGAGCCGGGGCGTCATGTCGATGCCGGTTACGCCGCGGACGCCGTTGGTGCCGAAGTACTGTTTTTGAAGTTTTGCAAGTTCCATAACCAATATTTCCGTGAAGTAGTATTGGCGGGACGGTAGATTATAAATGTCGATAAAAGAGGATGGGGTTTATTCGTCGTCGTCGTCATCATCCGCATCGTCGTCTTCGGTGCCGGTTCCTTTGCGGGTGTTGAGGAGGACGTTTGCGGACTCGCCGAGCTTTCGCATGATTTCGGTGATTTTGTCTTCGATGTCGAGTTCGTCGTCGATGGCGAGGGAGGTGCCTTCGATCTCTAAGAGGAAGCGGGCGATCTCGCTGGATTCAAAGAGGATGTCGTCGAGTTCGTCAAGGGTGAAGAATCCGCACATGGCGCCGTAGAAGAAGGTGGCGCCGGATTTTCTGACTTTGCGTTTGAAGGCGTTCCGCGCCTGGTTGACGGCCTGCGGGCTGTAGGGTTCTTCCATGAAGGGGACGAGTTCGGGGAGGTGCTGGCCGATGAAGGTCATTTCTGCACCGTACGGGGTTTTGAAGTCGGAGCAGAGCCGGGCTATTGCCCATTCGCGGGCGGTGATGTAGGTACGTTTGCGCAGGAATACGTTGACCTTGCGGTAGGTTGCGCCGTCAACTTTTTTGAATTTCTGATATTTGTTGATCTCTTCTGTCCGGTCGTCTTCGTCAGGAGTCAGCGGGTACGGGTCAGAGTCCATTGTGTTTGTATTGGGAGTTTATCGGTATTGAGGGTTTGGGGGAGTGGTTTTTGCAGGAATTTTTTGTATAGCATTATGTGGTTTATTTCTTGTGCGGATGCGGGGCTTCGATTGCATGATTGGGGATAGGTGTGATTTTTTTTTTTTCGTGAACTTCTGTATATGTGATCACTGTTTCCGCGAATCGCCTTTCTCTGAAAAAAATCCTCCTGAAAAAACACCGAAACCTTTTCACGGTATCAGAATGCACATGCCTTCAATGCGGTTCACTTACCGTATCTGAATAAAAATACTTTGACTTTGGTTTTTCTTGGAGTTACTCTACGTAAAACCCGTGAAAGAATTTCGAAGTACCCAATCAAAATCCCATCAGAGATTCTGAACAGGTTTCGATTTTTGGAGCAAAGCCCCCGCTTCCTTTTTCCGGAAAAAAGTTACAGCCCGTGTTCCGACAGAATCTTTGCAAATTTTTTCTCCGACAAAATTTCATTCGTAACAAATTCCCCGTCGTAAAACAGGCTGTAGGATGTGAACGGTGCCGGAGCGTTCTGTGCCTCGGCGGCTGATGTGAACTGAACGGTTCGGAACGAAACACCCCGTTCCTGCGCTGTCCTCTCAATCAGCGGCACATATTTTGCCGTGAACGGACACTGGTGGCTGTAGTACAGAACGAAACCCTGTTCATCAATATGCGGCTGTTTTGCCGATGTGGTGAACTGTGGTTTTGGTGCGGATGAGTCGAACGGCAGATAATACAGCTCGTAATATGGTGCGGCAGTATCTGCCGCAGTGAATCCTTTATGACGGAGAAATTTCGGATCCGCGAGGAATGGCCGTTTTTTATCGCCTGCGAGCATCACCAGTCCGTGCTTTCCCTTTTCTTTGCTGTCCGCAATACACGCCTCCAGCAGCCGGGTTGCGTAGCCGTGGCCTGCGTACTGCCCGGCAACCCACAGACAGTTGATGTACATATAGCCGTCTGCGGTAACCGGCGCCCACGCAGCTTCCGCCGGAATATACTCAATAAAACATTTCCCGCGGACGTTTCCCTTCAGAAATACCAGTCCTTCATCCAGCCGGTCACCAAGCCAGTTCTTCTTTGCTGCAACCTGACAGTCGTTGTTGTGTGAGATTGCGCAGCAGATGTGTTCAGCTGCCAGGTTGTCTTTTGTCAGTCTCAGAAGATCCATCTTTTCCACCTAATCTATTGGTATCACGCCGCATAACTCTGTCGGGCCCGGTCGGGACATCCCGGAAAATCGATCCGCATAGACGGCGTTTGAGCGGACTTCTCCCCGGGGTCCGGGTGATTCATCCTCCCCGGGATCGCAATCCCGCAAATCCCTGATTTTGTTATGACCTCTTCTCCTTTCCGAAAAAATTTTCCCGACTGATCTTCCCTTCCGGGGTTGGGGACTTTAAATTTTTAAAAGTCATAATTTGTAGCTGTTTTCTTATTTTACGCGTTATTCTTCCTTTTCTGTTGTGATCCCAGACCCCCAAAATATTGCGCATAATGTCTATTATGCGCAAACCTTATCCCTCCTGACCGCGAACAACCTGATCAAGTGAGTGCGCATGGCCCCGCCGAAACGAACCTTCCAGATCTGGATACCCCGCTACCTCAGCAGTATTGAAACAAAAAATTATTCGGAGAACACCATCGAAGCCTACGGGCGGGTCCTCAGACTTTTTGCCCGCTACAAAACCTATCTCGCCGAGCATGACGGAGATACGCCGGAGAATACCGGGGTTCTCGCAAATCTCGGCATGGGTGCGGATGTGGATGCGGATGCGTATGAGATCAGTGATTTTTTCACGATGATCCGCAATGAGCGCCATCTCAAACCGGCAAGTCTGCATCAGTACGATTCCGCCCTCAGTTCCTTTTACCGGCATTTAATTGCGCAGAATGTTGTTGATGCTAATCCGATGAGCCGCGTTGAGCGGCCGAAGATTAAAGACCGCGAACTGAAGTATCTCCGGCACAAAGAGGTTATGGCGTTCATTGCTTCTCTTACGAATCCCCGGGATGCTCTCTTAATTCGAACGATTTACGCAACCGGTATGCGTGTTTCGGAGCTTTGCGGTCTGCGTGCCGAGCATATCAGTTTTGAGGAGCAGACGATCCGCGTGCGGGGAAAGGGGGGGAAAATCCGGATTGTGTTCTGCGATCCGGATACGCTTTCCATGATCCGGCAGCATCTCGACGGCCGGGCTGAAGGTCCGGTCTTTTTGGGGAACCGCGGTCACGCCATTTCGCCCCGGACGGTGCAGCATATTTTTCATCTCTATGCGCCGCCGGGTATTACGCCGCATAAAATCCGGCACAGTTATGCGAGTGAACTCTACAAGCGTTCGCATAATCTCCGGGTGGTGCAGGAGAATCTTGGCCATAATTCCATTCAGACGACGGAGATTTACATCCATACGGATCTTGATGAACGCAGAAAGGCGTATCAGGAGTACTTCCCGCTGGCAGCCGGCGGGGAGTGATCTCCTTTTTTTCAATCGAACAACTTCGTTCGCATATGGAATAAACCAAATGATGCTATATGCGAAATTTGATCCTAATCAGAAGAAAGATAACCGGATACTGCAATACACAACAGCATGGAATTCTCTTCAGTACTTCTTACTGCGGCAGAGCTTATGGCGGTGTCTGCCCGGACTGCTCCCAAGTCCAAAGGTTCGGATGTCATTGAGATCAGAGTTCTCGGTCCTGATCAGCTTGAACCGCTTGCCGTGGAGATGGAGGAAATTTCTTCTGTAACCGGGATGAAATTTTTTCTCCGTGATGCGGGGAATGTCCGGCAGAGCGGTGCGTGTCTGTTGATCGGTGTGGATGGGTTGTCTACGCTCGGTCTGAACTGCGGGGCGTGCGGTCATGCTACGTGTGCGGAGATGAAGGCTTCGGTGGATATTGCTCCTGCGGATTCTCTGTATAAAGGTCCGGTCTGTGCTCTGCGGTCAACTGATCTGGGTATTGCGGTCGGGTCTGCGGTGAAGACGGCGTCGATGCTGAATGTGGACAGCCGGGTTATGTTTTCCGCCGGGACTGCGGCGATAGCGCTCGGGCTTCTGCCGGGTTCGTCGATGGCGTTCGGGATTCCGTTGTCGGTGACGGGGAAGAGTCCGTTCTTTGACCGGTGATGTTGGGATCGGCGGGTTTGTAATTTTGTAACCGATGGGTGCGGTTACAAATTCGTCCTTTTTCTTTGGTTTGTTTTTGATTCAAAAGTGTTTTTGGAATTTTTTTATTTTTGTAACCGGTGGTTTGGTACTGTACTGTGAGTTTTTGTCAGATTCTTGTACACAGTACGATTTTTGCGGTTACAGCGGTTACAGGTTTGCGGATGTCTTTGGATTTTTGTTTGTTTTTGATTTCCGGTATTTTTCTTGAGATTTTTGTAACCGGTATGCCGGTTACAGGAGATTGAATCCTGAGCAGATAGGATATCATGTGGTGAGGTGGTGGTTTTGGATCTCTTGCAGGTATTTTGCGTATGTCCGAGAGGTACCGGTTGATCTTTGTGAATTTGATGCGCGTGGTTGTCTTTCCGATTTGATACTGTTATAGCACTTTTTTGCAGAGTATGTTCAGTTCCGACTATCTTCAGTGGGATGAGATACTTTTATTATTGATGCTGTATTATATCCTATCTGCTTAGGATGTAACGGGCTCCCCACGTTGTGGTTTTCCGCTGCGTATCTGTTTTGTCCTGAGGAGGAGTTTCATGAGTTTACGTAAGTACGGGACGTTCTGTCCCAAAGATGATGCAGCGAAGCTGCTGCGGCGCGGTGTGGTGCTGCTCGCGGCTCTGCTGCTGGTGTGTACGCTGATGGTGGGAGCTGTCAGTGCAACCGATTGGAAAGATCACATTAATTCTACGTGGTATAGTAGTCACAGCGGTGATGCAACCGACTACTACATCTACGACAATGCAAGTTTTGCCGCGTTTGCGAAGAATGTTACCGATGATGGAACGGATTTTAATACAAAAACTGTCAAGCTGATGGCAGATATTGATCTGGCCGCACACAACTGGACGGCAATCGGCACAGAAGACCACTCGTTCAAAGGAACCTTCGACGGAGGCAACCACATCATCAGTAACGTGACGGTCTATGCTCCGGATACAGAGAATCAGGGCCTGTTTGGGTATAGTGCTAGTCCGGCAGTTCTGAAAAATATCAAGATCCAGAATGCCATTGTGGTTGGGCAATCACAAGTTGGTGCACTGGCAGGATCTCCATATACCGGTACGGTTGAAAATTGTCATGTTTCCGGGTTCATTCAGGTAACCGGTAACTATCAGGTCGGCGGACTCGGTGGATATTCCTATGCAAAAATTAGCAATTGCAGTGTTAAAGGAGATACGGGAAGTTTTGTAAAAGGTGTTTACACAGGAAATAATTTAGAAGGCGATGCCGTAGGTGGCCTGATTGGTTACCGTGCAGAAGGAGATATTACGACATTCAACTGCTCTGCTGCTATCTCTGTGTCCGGCACCCGGAAAGTGGGTGGTCTCATTGGACATCTTCAGTATGGAAACACCGTCACTGGTTGTACTGCCGAGGGAACTGTAGAACTGCTATATGTTCCTGGATATGATCCTGGTAATACATTATCAGCAGGTGCATTATTTGGGGATGTTCATCCGATATATGTGAATAAAGACGGTAGTAAACAAATAACCAAGATTGAAGACTCTACTGCAAGCGGCATCATATCTCTCCCAGATGAGCTAGATGAAGCTACCGTTTCCATCGGATTAATCGGAGCTACACGGAGTGGTAGTGATTACAACAAACAGGATGATCTTACCACCCTGGGCGAAAACGTCAAAGACACAACCTATGAGATCTCCGCCGATGAGTTGCAGAAACTTGTTGATACAGGATACATGAAGACCGCCGGTATTGGAACGGTCACGACTGATTCATCTTCAGATGCGTATACTCTCCTGATTCCGGAAACATCTGCGGAAGGCGTGACATGGAGCAAGAACAGCGACGGTAGCTATAATCTGACGATCTCAAAGAGTGGCATCTACAAGATCATGCAGAGTTTTTCCCTTGCTAAAATGGTTGTAAACGCAGAAGACACGACCATTGACGGAAGTGCAGACGCTGGTGTAGTCATCACCGTTGTTGACACTGTCCCCACAACTGGCAGTGACTACGGTCTTATCAATCTCGATAATAAGAACACAACACTTACCAACATCAACATCACTGCCAGTGAAAACACAGATTTCACACTCCATCAGGGTAAAATTGTGCATTTGGCTGGGGAAAAAAGTAAATTGACCAACAGTATCCTCGATCTCTCCAATGCAAAAACAACATCGATTCCAAGTAGGACATCGTTCATGACTGTTGTTGCTCAGGGTACGAATGCAGAAGTATCCGGTACCACGATCAAGGCAGGAAACGCCAAAGAGGGCTACAGCAGCAGTCAGTGTATTGTAGTTATCGGTGCGGACATACAAATCACTGGAAACACGCTGATACCCGGAAATTCCGCTCAGTATAAGGGAACGGAGTCTTCTGAAGCAGTATCCTCAGGAAGTGTAGGTGTCCGGCTGAATGGCGGAGCAAATAATGTAGTAATTAGCGGTAACACCTTTATCTCCACGCAAGGGGATGCTTCGATGAACAACGGTATCTCCATTGACGGCGTGACAAATGCAGTCACCGTTACCGCAAACAACAACAAGTTCACGCTTTCCAATACTCGCGTCCTTCGCGAAGAAGGAAAGAAAGGAGATGTCGGCGGTTTCGGGAATGCCCTCTACATCAACCCGGGTGCAGACAGTATTGAAATCACTCTGAACGTAAAAGGAAACATAGTCGAAAGCGGAACCAACTTCCTCTACCTTGATGACGACAACGGCGCACGGACGGCCGGATACACCGTGAAAGGAACGATCGACGGAAACGACTATCACCCGATCACGGGTGCAAACATCCATACAAAAGAACCTGATGAGGGTTCATTCTCCTTCGCAGTAACAATGGATGGACTTGACGTGAAAGCCAACAACTACGAGAAGGGGGAAGACCCGAACCCGCCAAAACCCGTCGTCCCCTCCACCTCTTCCTCCGGTGACGGCAACATGAACAACGCCTTCCGTGTCCTCTTCGACACCCAGGGCGGCAGTTACGTCAGCCCCGCCACCGGCCTCTCCTACGGCGACCGCGTAGCAGAACCCGCCAACCCCGTCAAAGACGGCTACACCTTCGGCGGCTGGTACAAAGACGCAGCATGCACCCAAAGCTGGAGCTTCAGCGACAGCATCCCGGGCGACATGACCCTCTACGCCAAGTGGACCTCAACGTCCGGCACCGAAGCAACCGCCTCGGCAACCGCCCAGACGACCGCCAAAGCGACCCCGGCAGCCACGCAGGCGCAGAGCGGCACATCCGCCGCCACCGCAGCACCGGTGTCCACCACCGCCGCAGGCGCACAGCCCACCTTAACGCAGGCACCCGCCCCGGTACTTGGCGGACTCCTCGGACTCCTCGCCGCGGGCATCCTGCTCAGAAGAAGAGAGTAACCCTCTCTTCCGCTTTTTTCCCGCCACTCCGCTTTTTCCGTCAACAACCCGGACAAAACCAACATCAAAAAATTCCGAATAATGCAACCCGCATTCGATCAGACCACACGAACATATCCGAACACCACCCGGACAACCCAAACTCTTATATCTCCTCAGACATCACCTAAACCCCGGTATAACCTATGACCATCATGAAGATTCGGGGTGGAGATCTCGATCTCGTCGAGTATGAGTTCAGCGCATTTTATCCCGGTGAATGCCTGCACACCGCAGACATCACCCTCGCCCATGAACCCTGCCCGACAGGAGACACCATAATAGCCCGTGCTCCCGCACGCATCCACCTCTCCGTACTTGACATGAACCGGTTCAGCCCCGGCACCCCCGGCGGCGGCGGACTCGGCTTCGCCATCCAGATCTACTGCGAAGCAGCCGTCTCCTGCACAGACCGTGATGTCATCATCGACTCGCCCCGCAGACTTCTCATCGAACACCTCGTCGCAGCCTTCAAAGCAGTCACCGGCTACACCGGCGGCTTCACCATCAAAGCCGAAGACCACGGCCGCGAACACGTCGGCCTCGGCTCAACCTGCACCATCGCAACCGCCGTCGTCACCGCCATGAACGAAGCAACCGGCTGCCCCTTAAGCCCCGAAGACGTCCGAATGGTCATCGGCCACAACTACGTCGAAGAAACCGACGAAGAAGGCAAAGTCGCCTTCGGCTTTGAAACAGGCGTCGGCTCCGCCGCCAGCACCTACGGCGGCATGACCTTCGTCGGCGACCGGCTCACCCGCATCTACAGCCACCCCTTCGCCGAAGGCAAAAACGTCTTCATCGTCATCCCCAGAATTCACGCCGAAAACGACAACGCCGGCCTCGAAGAGTTCACCCTCCTCATGAACCGGGCACGAACCCTCGACTACCGCGACCGTGAACTCAAAGCCTACCTCCTCATGATGGACATGATCCCCTCCCTCGCCCGGGGCAACCTCAAAAAAATGGGCGACACCATGTGGGAGATCGAATTCCGCGGCTCAAAACGTGCCGAAGTCCAGCATCACACCTTCATCCTCTACAGCCACATGAACGCCCTGCGGCATGCAGGCCTGGAATTCGTCGCCATGAGCTCCGTCGGTCCCTCCATCTGCATCGTCACCGAAAAACCGGCTGCCGAACTGCAGCCGGTTCTCGCCCCGCTCGGCCTTGAAATCGCCGTCGAAACAAAAGTAGACAACACCGGAATCGTTGTCACCCGAACCTGATTTCCATGGCGTTCCTCACCGCATGCAAACAGATGCTCCCGTATCTTGCCGTCTGCGGAGCCGCCTTTTACGGTCTTCCCCTCCTCGGGGAAGACACCGGCTACTTCATTGTACTCCTTCTCATCATCCTCCCGCTGCTCTGCCTCGCCGCAGGAATGCTCTACGGCTTCATCTCCGGATTTCACCCGGCACTTCCGCTCCTCATCACCCTGCTCTATCTCCCGACCGTCTATCTCTACTACAATACTACCGCTCTCGCCTACGCACTCGCCTTTCTGTTCATCACATTCGTGGGCAACGGTGTCGGATGGCTTATCAGACAATCGCGGCATTAATCATTTCAAAACACCAACATACCAGTATGCACTGCATTGTTACCGGCGGCGCCGGATTTATCGGCTCGCATCTGGTGGACCTCCTTCTCTCCCGCGGCGACTCGGTTACCGTCATCGACTCCATGGTTGCCGGCCGGATGATGAACCTCGAACACAACCTCGGCTCCCTGACCGCGTTCAGACACGCCGATCTCCTTGACGACGGCTGGCAGGACCTCTTTGCCGGAGCAGACCGTGTTTACCACATCGCCGCCGACCCGGACGTCCGCGGCTCCGCCCGAAAATCCTATGAAGTCTACAACAACAACGTAACCGCCACCGTCCGTGTCCTGGAAGCCATGAAAGAACACGGCGTTCCGGAAATCGTATTCACCTCCACCTCCACCGTTTACGGCGAGGCGGATGTCATCCCGACGCCGGAAACCTACGCGCCCATGATCCCCATCTCCGTGTATGGTGCAAGCAAACTTGCCTGCGAAGCAATGATCTCCGCATATGCAGCAACCTACGGCATGAAAGCCTGGGTCTACCGGTTTGCCAACATCATCGGCTCCCGCAGCACGCACGGCGTGATCTACGATTTCGTCCGCAAACTGCAGAACGATCCGGCACAGCTGGAAATTCTCGGTGACGGCCGCCAGAGCAAATCGTATCTCGCAGTAGAAAACTGCGTCGCAGCCATGGTGTATGCCCCGACCGTGTCGGACGGAACGTTCAACGTGTTTAATATCGGGTCTGAGGACTGGGTGAGTGTAAAACGGATTGCCGAACTCATCGTTGAAGAAATGGATCTGAAAAACGTCTCCTTCCACTTCACCGGCGGCGACCGCGGCTGGGTGGGCGATGTGCCCATGATGCGGCTTTCAGTGGAGAAACTGAAAGCAACCGGATGGGAACCGGGCATCACCTCCGAAGAAAGTGTGCGGCGGGCAATCCGTGCAACACTGGAAGAATAAAATACAAAAATATTTTTTTTAAAATTATTCCGCAGAAACGTCTCTCTCCGTCCGCCTCTTCATTATCTGCAGCACCGCAAGGATTGCTGCGCCGAAAATACAGAAACCAAGGTGGAATGTCTCCCAGCTCATCGCCGGCAGAGGATCGGACAACGTCGTTGCTCCCAGCACAATTGCGTACAGCGAACCTATCAAAAGACCGACACAGAGATAGATCGTCTGCGACCGGTAACGGGCAAAGCAGTGGCGGATCACTTTTGCACTGATGGCAAGACCTGCGATCATCCCGAGACCGAACACAAACAGCATAGGAAGATACGCAAACTCCCGGTGCAGCACCGCCGAGACCGCCGAGATCAGCGGAACGTACAGGCCCATGATTAAGAGAAGCGTCGAGCCGGAAATTCCGGGAAGCACCAGAGCCGAGACCGCGATGATTGCCGCAACGAAGAGGAACACCGCAAGACCGATCGACCCATCCGTCAGATCAATACCGCTTCCGCCGCCGACCACAGGACTCAGAGACATCAGAACCGGCACCACCGCAATACCGACTGCCGTAAAGATGAGATGCAGGTAATGCCCTTTGAGGTACTCCTTCTCTTCAAGAATCACAATCGGCACCGCAGCAAGCGTCAGACCAATAAAAACGGAACTTATCTCATACACATAGGTATGGAACAGGGTTGAGAGGATAAGAACACAGACAATAAACCCGCCCACCCATCCGAGACCGAGTTTGAACAGGAACGGAAATGCGGCTTTGCGTTCGGCATTCGTCCCGAGCAGGAAACAGTGCACCGAACTGATGAACTTTTCATAAAAGCCGAGAAGAAACGCAATCGTTCCACCGGAAACTCCCGGCACACTGTCGGCGACCGCCATGGATATCCCGCGGAGGATATCGGTTATGTGTTGTACTATTTTGTGCATGGAAGTTCCTGTTTCTGTCTATAGTAATCGGGCGGCAGAGGTAATTAAGGATGAGGAAAAACCCGCTCATGCCGGTCTCTGATAAATCCCTTTATCTCATCTACCCTCCCATACTACTACAGCAAATATGAAATATCTTCTGATTCTTGGAGACGGTATGGCGGACGAACCGATTGCGGAACTCGGAGGCAAAACTCCGCTGGAGGTTGCAAAAAAACCGAACATGGACCGCATCGCCCGTGAAGGGCGATGCGGGATGATGCGGACGGTTCCCGACTCCCAGGAACCCGGGTCGGATGTGGCCAACATGTCGATTCTCGGCTACGACCCGGACAAATACTATACCAGCCGCGGCGCTCTGGAAGCGGTCAGCATGGGTGTTCCCTTCGGCCCGGCAGATCTGGCCTACCGCTGCAACTTTGTCACCATCGAAAACGGCAAAATGAAAGACTTTGCCGCAGGCCACATCTCCAGCGAAGAAGGAAAACAGTTGTTTGCCTCGTTACAGGAACGCCTCAAAGACTTCGGCGTGAAACTGTATCCGGGCGTCTCCTATCGCAACGTCCTCATGCTCCCGAACGGCAAAGGATCCGTGACCAAAGCCCCGCATGACATTGTGGGCGAGCTGATCGATCCGTATCTGCCGACCGGCGAAGACGCCGCCGAACTGCACCGCTACATGGTTCTCTCCTACGATGTGTTTGCGAACCATCCGGTCAACAAAGCACGGATCGCCGCAGGGAAAAACCCGGCGAACATGATCTGGCCGTGGAGCGGCGGGGCAAAACCGGCAATGCCCGCGTTTTCCGAGATGTTCGGCAAAAACGGTGCGGTCATCTCAGCGGTAGATCTTCTCTTCGGTATCGCCCGCTGTGCAGGCATGGAAGTCGTGAAGGTTCCGGGCGCAACCGGCTATCTGGACACCGATTATCTGGGCAAGGCGAAGGCCGCGGTCGAGACCCTGAAGGGTGACGCGGACTTTGTGTACATGCATGTCGAAGCAACCGACGAGGCGGGACATCTCGGCTCGGTTGAGGAGAAGGTAAAGGCAATTGAGCGGCTGGACGAGTCGGTCGGCTACATTCTGGATCACTTTGACGGCTGTGTCATGCTGATGCCGGACCACCCGACCCCGATCGCAAAGAAGACCCACACCCGCGATCCCGTGCCGTTTGCGGTCCTCGGTCTTGGTGAAAAGGATGCGGTTTCGGTGTACACGGAAAAAGAGGTTGCCGCGAAAGGATCGTACGGCATGGTCCGATCGGTGGACCTGCTGAAGATGATCTTCTCGGAGAATTAATTTTTCTCTCTTTTTGAGAAAAAATATTTTGTAAAAAAATTAGGTAACCATCTCGCCGTGCTGCGTCAGGTCCAGACCGATGTACTCCTCGTCCTCCGCAGACCGATCGTCTTATCCACCACCCAGGCAAAAACGTAACGTCGCTGCAAACACCATATCCCGAATCTGCACCACTTAGATAATACCCTGCTTGCACTACAAAAATGGAAATGATCATTTTTTGTATTTTAAATAAATGTCTAGCGGGAGTTCCCAGTAGGTGTAAGGATAGTACTCATCATTTTTTTTCGGCGGGTCTCTTACATCAGGGAGAGGTTCAGTGATCAGATCAACAGACCAGCACACTTCACCGGACTGCAACTGTTTATCCGGAGTAAGGTTGCTGAGAACCGCTTTGTAGGTATACCATCCTCCCACAGGGTGAATAGTTAGATGCGGCTGCCCGACTTCCCAGACTTCGTCACAAATTTTCAGCTGTTTCGGTGGGTTGCCGCCGCGTCTTATGTCTTCCCATCCGCAGAGATTAAATACTACTGGGTGTTTCCAATCCACCGATCGATACAACTCCTCCACGGTCTGTATGTTGTCGGGATCTTCATGATGAATTTCCCATTGTACTTCTGAATTATTCATACTTTTTTCATGTTCTCGTATTGGACTGACTATCTTTGGATATCCCTCAATTACCCATGTATAACCAGGTATAGGAATTACCTGAAGTCCTCGCATCTCAAAGATGATATCATTGATAGAGATACGGATATCGGGGTACTGTCTAATCAGATCCTCGCCTATATCAAATATATTTTTTGTCATCTTGACACCGGTAATTTCCAAGCATCACCATAGAGGATGTGCGGAGTATATTTTGTTCTCAGGTTTTCAGCTAGTATAACCGTTCTCTCATGTAACATCCTTCCGGGGCCAGGGTCCGACAATGATAGATGCGACATTGACTCCCACTTCCTCAAATGTAAACTCTATCGCTGGTTCCGGAACTACTTCCGCAGGATTTGGGAGCTTTGTTTCATTTTCGATATCAGAAACTGCGGGTATATTTTCATCAGCCATTACTGGCAAAGCCATTGGCGGAAGTAACATCATGGCGAGCAGTACACACAGGAAATTTTCAAAATAATTTTTCATGCGGGTCCCTCCTTGGTTTCATTCATTTGATTTTTTCGAAAGGATGTAGGTAACGTACGGTGAGTGGGTTGTATTATCACAACAATCAGAAATTTCTCTCCCATAGATAAACACCATAATTTCCTTTGATATCCCTATAGAACCTGAAACAGATACATTCCGGATCGATCTCAGATAACCCGTTGCAAGACACACATTACTGAACCTTTTATACGGACATACATAATCTTAGTGTGTAATCGGATGTTATCATCCTGTTGAACGTAGACTAACATGACGCCGCATATTCTGCTTTAAACTGAAAAACAAGGATTACAGTCAAACACTGGGATTTTCTAAAAATGTTGCTGATAAAAATAAAGAAGAAAAAATTCAAAATATTTCAGGTAACCATCTCGCCGTGCTGCGTCAGGTCCAGACCGATGTACTCCTCATCCTCCGTCACCCGCAGACCGATCGTTTTATCCACCACCCAGGCAAGAACGTACGTTGCCGCAAACGCAAACGCCGCGGTCACCACCGCATCCAGAATCTGGACACCGAACAGATACGCATTTCCTTCCAGCAGTCCGGAAATACCACCGACCGAAGCCGCTGCGAAAATACCGCAGGCGATTGTTCCCCAGAACCCGCCGACCCCGTGCACTGCCCAGGCATCCAGACTCTCATCAAACGTATGCTTCACCCGCCAGAGAAGTGCGTAGTAACAGAGAACACCCGCAACAACACCGATCAGAAGAGCCGCCCACATATCCACAAACCCGGCAGCAGGCGTGATCGCTCCCAGACCCGCAATCGTTCCGGAGACAAACCCGAGCGAACTCGGTTTCCCGTGCCGCCAGTTCACAATCATCCAGGAGATCGTACCGGCCGCCGCAGAAATCAGCGTCACCATTATCGCATGAATCGCCGTCTCATTCACCGCAAGCGCACTGCCGCCATTGAATCCCATCCAGCCGAACAGCAGAAGTCCGCCCGCAAAAAAGGTCATCGGAATATTCTGCGGATTTAAGTTGTGCATCCCAAAACCCGACCGCTTCCCGATATAAATTGCAAGAGCCAGCGCACCAAATCCGGCACTGATATGGACAACCGTTCCGCCCGCATAATCCAGAGCACCCAGCTGTGCCAGCCAGCCGCCGCCCCACAACCAGTGGGCGAGCGGATCATAGACAAACGTCGTCCATAAGATGCCGAAGATCAAAAACGCACCAAACCGGATACGTTCCGCAACACCTGACACAATAATTGCCAGCGTCAGTCCTGCGAACGTCATCTGAAACGCTGCGAACAGCAGGTCCGGAATCTCCAGACCCAGTTGTGTGTCAAATCCGACACCTGCAAGACCGATATGTTCCAGCCCGCCGATAATGCCGAGCTGTGTTGTGCCGAACGCCAGCGAGTAGCCGACCAGAAACCACTGAAGAATCACCAGCATCAGCGACGCAAACACCAGCATCAGTACCGACAAAAAATTCTTCTTCCGCACCATGCCCCCGTAGAACAGACCGAGAGCCGGAGTCATCAGCAGTACAAGCGCAGTGGATGCCAAAACCCACGCAACAGAACCGGTATCAATCATGATCAAACCTGCCTAATTCAGCGCGGTCCGGACGGAGAATCTGAAGTTCAAGCTTTCAAATCCCCGCCTGCCCGAACCACAGATAATGCAGTATCATCATATGTACTCCAAGTATAAAAAATAAAACACTGTTTAGCATGGCACATGTTGACATGCAGTGGTGCGGCGGATTACTTTTATCCGGCATCATGCCCCATAGAAAGGTACCTATGTATGAGGGAACAGAAGTGGGGATGGACAGCTGGATCCTTTTCGGCATTGTTATTATCGGCTGTCTCCTCCTGATTGCGATCATCTCCCGCATCGAAGCAAAATACAACAAACGGCTTGTCAGTCCCCGTCAGGAGATCATTCTGGAAAATGCAGGCGAGCGTGCCCGTGAGGTCTTCGCCGAGGAAAAACCGCCGGAGTTTGTGGTCGGTCAGGTTTATCAGATGGAGGACGGAACTCTTGCCAAGTACGCTGCGGACGGAAAATTCTACAAAATAAAAACCGAGTGAATGTTCTGATGAAAAAAGTGAAGATAACTGTGCTGAAAACAACGCTCGACAAAGAGCTTGCCGAAGAGTACGGCGTTCCCGGTCTTTCTGCCTGTCCCATGCTGGAAGCAGGACAGATCTTTTACGCCGACTATGCAAAACCTGCCGGGTTCTGTGACGAGGCCTGGAAGGCGATCTACCAGTATGTTTTTGCTCTTGCTCACGGTGCGGGAAAGGATCTCTTCTACTACGGCGACTGGATACGAACGCCCGGTGTTGCTATCTGTAGTTGTAATGACGGACTTCGTCCCGTCATCTTCAAACTTGAGGCAACCGGGGAGGAGTCGCAGATCGAGTACGTGCCGGTTCGCTAAACGGTTTTTCCAAAAAAAAATATTTTTCAGGAATGTGTTCCTGACACCGACCATGCCCCGTCCGCAGTGACCGCTGCAAGACAGACCACCGTTCCTCCGGCCTTCGGATTTTTCAGCAGATAGCTAAAACCGCTCACTCCTGCCGGAATCACTACATCGCCTGCAACCGTTCCGTCTGCCTGATAGAACACCACGGTTGCGGGACTCGTTCCGGAGTTGGACATCGTCAGCATCTGATCGCCGGTAATTGCATAATACGGCGTCACTTCATCGCCCGTTCCGGAGATGGAGGTGAACGGCGCAGGGTTCATCGGAAGCGGCTGGGTGACCTCAAAGCCCCAGGACCCTGCGGTCTGGACGTTCAGGGTATAGGAACCGGCAACGTCCACGGGATAAACTATCTGCGTTTTGGCGGGACCGGTATCCGAGTCGAGTGTTCCGGCAGCAAGTCCGTTTGCATACAGCGTTGCCGAAAACTGATCCGATCCAAGATAGTAGCCGTTAAACACTGCTACACCTTTTTCCAGGGTGAACGGTGCGGACATCATCGAGTTTGACCCGCTGATGAACATAATCCCGTTCGACCGGTAATCGTTGAACGAGGCAAGGCTTACGTCATACGGACCGTCCACGATGAGTGCCCAGGTTCCGGAGGCGATGACGTCAAAGGTGTAGTAGCCTGATTCCGTAATTTCGAAGGCGGTCTTTCCTTCATACTCATTGAGTTCGTTGAACAGCATGTCCTGATGTTTGCCGTTCTGGGAAAGCCACACTACAAAGTTGCCGGTGCCGTAGTTCTTTCCGGTTACGATGGACACTCCTTTGTCCAGCCAGATCTCCCAGGACTCCATTGTTCCGGAACCGTCAATCTGGTGCATGGGTGTTTGGGTTCGTTCGGGTTTCGGTGTTGCGGTTGCCGCGGGAGTTGCCACGGTTGTCTGCGGTGTTGTTTCATGGGTTTCCGCAGGTGTCGGGACGGGTGTCGGTGTTGTGTCCGTTCCCGGCAGATACTGAATGCATCCTGCCGCAAGAACGGTTGCCGCAATCACCAGCAGCAGGAAGGATAGCAGGAAGAGTTTTCGCATACGGTATCTTTCGACGGCGGACGGGATAATGGTTCGGGATGGGAGAAAAAAAGGTACGTGAAAAAAATCAGGGACTCTGATTCTGAAACATCACCGCAAACCTTGTTACCAGGGCGGCGAGGATGAAATAACCGAGAATCACATGTACCAGCGCGAAAAACATCGTGTAGTAGCTAATGTTTTTCGTCGCAATGTCTGTGATGCTGAAGAGAATCATAGTTGTCTGCATCACGCCCATTACCGGCCCGGTAGTATTTGCCAGCAGTGGTGTCGGTTCCATCCCTGTCGGGGTTATCATCGGCAGAACCGGTATGAGATACAGATAGACAAACGTAAAGATCACATTCAGCAGGATAAACGCTCCGACAATCGGCCAGGTCTTGCTGCCGTAGTCGGAGATCATCCAGAACAGTCTGACCGGCAGATTCACGAACACCGATTCAAAAATCTGCACGATACTTTCCAGTACCGCCTTTCCCGGATGCTCGGCGATGCGGTTCTTCCATGCGGTAATTCCTGTTGCGGCGGTCGCCGATACTGCCTGTATTTTTTGTACGACAGATGCACTCTCCGCAACATACGGCTGGCGTATCCGCGGAGGTTCGGGTTCTTCCGGAACTCCGGCCATCCGTTCAAAGAACCGGAGAATTTTTTTCTCTGCATACCATTCCTCCCACCGTATTTTGCGGATGTTGCGCAGAAGCCGCGAGTGCAGTTTCGGGTCCACCCGCGATCCGGACAGCCCGACACCGGTAAAGTCTGTATTGCTGTCAATCGCACAGTTTGCAATCACCGTACGGCCGTCCACACTTGCCAGGTAGCAGGTTGTCCCGAACAGTGTGGCGTTGCGGAACTTTGCTCCTTCCAGATATGCTTCGGAGAGG
Source organism: Methanocorpusculum petauri (assembly GCF_026891975.1). Lineage (GTDB taxonomy): Archaea > Halobacteriota > Methanomicrobia > Methanomicrobiales > Methanocorpusculaceae > Methanocorpusculum > Methanocorpusculum petauri. The sequence goes on from NZ_JAPTGB010000001.1 coordinate 88,997, forward strand.
TCGGCGCCGGTCAGATCGGCGCCGGAAAGGTCTGCTTCCTTTAAATCTGCTTCCCGGAGGTTTGCTTCGGTCATCCGTACCCGCCAGAGTACCGCGTTCTGCATATCCGTTTCGCGGAGGTCGGATCTGGTCAGGTCTGCTCCTTCCATGCGTGCTTCTTCCAGTACGGCCCGCCGGAGATCGGTTCGCGGCAGTTTTGTTCTGATGAGTTCTGATCGCAGCAGGTTTACTCCTTTGAGGTCTGCGCTGGTCAGATCCGCTTCGGAGAGGACGGCCCGCCGCAGGTCCGCATGCCGCAGTGAGCTTCCCCGCAGTACTGCGCCGGTAAGAAGTGCTCCTTCCATTTTTGCGCCGTCAAGTGTTGCGTTTTCCAGATTTGCCCCGGTAAGGTCTGCGTCACCGAAGTCTGCGCCGGATAGTTTGGCACGGACAAGTACCGTTTCCCGCAGGGTTGCCGAGGTGAGGTGGGATCCGATCATGTCGGCATCCGTGAGGTTTGCCAGTTTCAGATCTGCCCTCATCAGTTCGGTGTCATGGAGGTCTGCTCCCAGCAGGTTTGCTTCCTGGAGTTTTACATCCGAAAGGTTTGTTCTGGCAAGTTTTGCCCGTACCAGATTTGCTTTCTGCAAATCGGCTTCGGTAGCGTTTGCCTGCCGGAGATCGGCTGAGGAGAGGTCTGTTTCGGTGAGTAGTGCGCCGGAAAGATTTGCTTCGTAGAGGTTTGCGGACTGCAGTACGGCACAGGAGAGGTCGGCATCCCGCAGGACGGCAAGTCCGAGTTTTGCATCCTTCATCCGGGCACTGCCGAGTTTTGCTCCTTCGAGGTTTGCCTTGAAGAGGTCGGCACCGCAGAGGTTGGCTTCTCTGAGGTCTGCTCCGGAAAGGTCAGCTTCGCGGAGGTCGGCTGAGGAGAGGTTTGCTTCTCTGAGGTCAGCACCGGAGAGATCTGCTTCGCGGAGGTCTGCTCCTTCCATTTTGGCGATGCTGAGTTTTGCCCCGGCGAGGTTTGCTTTGAAGAGGTCGGCTGATTCCAGATTTGCTTCCCGGAGATCGGCATCTGCGAGAATGGTTCCCCGGAGGTCTGCTTCGGTAAGGTCTGCTTCGCGGAGGTCAGCGTCGGTGAGGTCGGCGTCCCGCAGATCGGCGGATTCCAGGTTTGCCCGGAAGAGGGAGGCTTTGGCGAGTTTGGCACGCGCAAGGGAGGCTTTGCTGAGGTCTGCTTTGTAGAGGTTGGCACGTTCAAGGGTTGCGTCCCGCAGTTCAATGCCTTTCAGGTTCAGTTCGGCAAGGCCCGCTCCGGCAAGGTTGGCTCCTGTGGTGTCGCGGGTTTTTGCGGGGACGTCATGGATTCCGGCACGTTCCATCCAGATGTCGGAGCCGGAGATTGCTTTGATTTCTTCTACGATTGCAAGATACGGTTTGTTCCATTCACTGAGATCGCCTGCCTGTACGCAGCGGAGTAATCTGTTGTACTGTTCCTGATCGAATGTTCCGTTGCCGCCCGGTACTGCGTCTTCCTCGCCCATAAGATACCGATATTTCTCTCCTGAGATACGATAAGGGTAACGTGTTGTCTTTATCTGGTTTGCCGGAAAGATAGTTCAGAGATATGCAGTTATTTCCGAATGTGGAGACCGCAGCCGTTACGGAAGGCTTTCTGATTATGATGACTATCCTCGGATATTTTCTTCTGAGCGGGGCGGTTGCCGGGACGGGCGATACGACACCGCTTGATGTTTTCATCATTGTCATGGCGGTACTGGTATCTGTTCCGCCGCTGTGGATTCTGCGGTATTATCAGGGAAGGTGAGATTTTCTCCTGCGGATACTTCCGCAGGGTAAAGCCGTGCCAGGTTCTTCGGTCTGCTTATGTTCGGGAGTTCGTGGCGTTTCTTCGTTCGGCGGCGATCGTTTCGATGGCGTCAGCTGCTTCTCTGGTCAGCCGGTACTTGTTGTGCATGCCGTCAAATATGATCATGAGCAGCCCGTCGTCAAGGAGTCGCTGGAGATGTCAGTTGCCGGTGGCGAGGCTGAGCCGGAGCTGTCCGGCGAGTTCCCGTTTGGTGATGCCGGGATGTTCCCGGATGATGGTAATCACCCGTTCTTCTTTTTCCCGTGAGAGAATGATGTACATCAGTTTTTCGATGTCAGTGTAGGGTTTGCCGACGGCGAAGTAATGCAGATGTCCGTGGTAGTCGAACTGAGATATCTGCTCATCCTTCTTCAGTTTCCTGAGATAATGGCGTGCTGTGCTGTGGGAAATGCCAAGGCTGTCTGCGATCTGCTGAAGGGAGCTTCCGGGGTTTTCTGTGAGGAGGGTGCGTATCTGTTCTGGTCTGCCGTTCTCCTGCAGATGTTCCCGGCTGTCTTTGCGGCGGCAGAGAACAATGAAGGCGAGGCCGAGAGCGGAGATGAAGAGGGTGATGAGGTGTGCGGTGACGGGCGGGATGTACGCCATTGGGGAGATAATCAGCTGCCGGAGAATTTCTTTTGGTGCTAATTGCCATAATTCTACGGTTTTGATCTCTGTGCCGTCATAGATGGGCACAATCTCTTCATCAACCACTACTTCAAATGTTAGTTCTGGATGTTCCAGACTAACGACAGGGTTACTTGGATCATGATTAAATCCATAAATCTCTCCCCCTTCTGCAAAAAAGAGTACAACTGCTGCGCTGAACAGAACAAGTATCGCGAGTATGACAATGCCGATCTCCCGCAGCAGTTCTTTTTCCATACTTAGTAGCTATTGATGGTCAAAGTATATGACTGTGTTCCTGATACACGAGCGCCAATCACCTCAAATCCCCATGGTTTATTCAGAGTATTTGTGGTGAGAGATGTTCGGATGAAAATGTTCCCATCCGTTCTTCCATCAATTTCATCCTGCAATACTATTGAGTCAGTTCCCGGGGGACAGATACGTAAGTCCAGATCATTTCCGGATGATGCCCTGTTCCAGGTAAGTGAGACTTCAAGTTTCTGTCCGGTTACCGGAGTGTAGGTATGATGATTTGTTTCCCCCTGGGAAACAGTATCGGTTATCGGAGGAGCACGTGACGGGCCTGTGATCTGATCCTGCGTAAGAATCTCAAATGATACCTGCTGGTCAGTACCGGCAGCATTCGTCGAGCCGGCAAGGGCAAGCAGAATTATTGCTGCAATAAGTATCTTTTTCAGATGATCCATGAACTAATGTATTTGTCGCATCTGTTATGAATTCATTGACCAAAGTATCATCACCCCCTTCGTGATGTTCTCTTTTGTTCATCGCATGATGCGGAAAATTGGGGGGTGATGATACTTTGGTCAATGAATTTATTAATGAATATTGGCATAGTATCTCTCATCCCCGGGATGGTCTGATACGGTATCAGCAAATCATGCCGCAGACGAAAGAGCAGAGTATCCGTTTCAACGGTCTGCCGGCATGAGGAGATTTATACTATGAAAGAAACCAAAAAAGTCTGGCGTACTGGTAAGACCGCAGCACTGCTGCTTCTTGCCGTACTTCTTGCATGTGTGGTGATTGTTCCGGCTGCTGCCGAGAACAGTTCCGCCGTGTTCACTCAGCAGGAAATTCAGGGAATGATGACCGCAGGTTCGGTTTTCTCTGATGTGTTTGAGGATACCCTGTACAATTCCCTTGATGACAATGCCAAAGCAGACTACATGGCAACGGTGCTTGGAAGTTTGTCCGGGCCTTCAGGCAGTGCAGCTGTGATGATGAGCAGTGTTCCCGGATTGTCGTCCGCGAATGTGAACCCGCAGGCTCAGGTTCAGTATCAGACGCAGACCAACAGTATTTTGCAGCAGTATGATCTTTCGACGTACTCCGAACCGCTTATTGATCGCGAGTCGATCTATTATGATGCGGATGCGAAGACGTTTACCTTTCAATATAGTAATGGCGTTCTTGCGATGGTAAAACTGGTTGAGGACGACTGTTTTAGTGAGGTAAATGAGGAAAATCCACTCACTGACATGCAGGGAGTCCTATTGTCTGGTGAACAAAGTTCAGGCGAATCACTGATGCGGGCAGTATCAGGAGATAAAGCTTTATTGATTTATGATTGGGATACGACAGGGGAACATATCGCCAGTTTTGATTCTTTAAGATATTACCTTTCAGGAAACAATCCCTCAATTTCAAGTACTGTTGAACAAAATCCAACGGTCCCTCAATACAGAACGTTGTTGTCAGGAACATTGGGGTCAGGCGGTTATCGTGTAATTGTAATTATGTCTCACGGAGGTGTTTACTCTCTTAACCTTTTTACCCACTTTCCAAGTGTTGTTCTTCGTGAAACAACAACAGATGTAAAGTTTGATTTATACTCCAGTGATTTGTTACAAAATCGTGTAGGAGTCGTCTATCAATCTGATGAATCTGATACATTTGCGCTTTTACCAAGTTTCTTTGAGTATTATTATAGCGGCAATAAACTTGGTGGCGCATATGTGCACTTGGGTATGTGCCAGGGATTTGGAAACGGTTTGTTTGCCGATAATACACTTGCATCCAAATTTATTGCATCAGGTGCGGGTGCAGTTACAGGATATGTCAAGAAAGTTTGGTACCAATATGAAACAGGTATGTGTAGAGATATCATTCGAAACCTTGTTAATGGAAACTCTCTGCAATCATCAGTAAATGCTGCAAAAAGCAGTGAGGGAAATACAGGGCCGAATGGAGAATACATTGTAGTACATGGCAATGGAGGTTGGACACTCTAATCATAATTAATTTATACATTCCAATTTATTTTATTGTAATAATGGAAAATCAGCTAACAGGGAGTAAATGAATCAAGATGTCCCGTAATGAAACCCTCAAACTCATCGTGTTCTATGCAGTTCTCATCGTTATCGTGTGCCTCGTGATTTTTTGCCTCATCCAGGATATGAATACACGAAGCATACACCCTGACCCCTCATTGTCGCCTCTGGGAATTCCGGAAAAGGATGGTCTTTCTATCGTATCTCACGGAGTGGAAATCACCGCAAAGAATGAAACTGCGGTGATCGAGCTGATAGAACAGTTCGTTCAGGAGAATTATGATAATTGGTATGCCATGGGTTATATAAATAAACGGGATGCCGCCCTTCACGGGGTTGCACTTGAGATCCATTACACTCCCTCTCGCGAACTCATCTGTCCTCCATTCGATGAAACATTTCGGGCGAACGCCACCGTTCGGATTGATGAAATTTTCGTGACAATTCCGGACCTGCCGGATGAGCGAAATAATCTGTATTACTATGTTTCTCCTCGGAGAGAGGGTGATTTAGATCATACCATTCCTCTGCCGATTGAGAAGGCGAATGAAATTCTGGAGCTGGTCGGAGAGGAACCCGTACCACCATGGATAGAGTTTCTGGTTACCTTCCTGAACTGAGGGATATCCACTCACGTTTTTTCTCCCTTCCCCGTCCCGGGGATTCTCCGGGAAGGTGAGGATGAGGGTCCGGGAGACCGGAATGCCAACCCGAAGGGGCTGTACGATCAGCGGGGATCCGATCCCAAAAAGAGTTATGCTGCGGCAGGTACGTTTATGGTCCAAAGAGTATGACACAGAAAATAAGTTGTATTTCTGTTATCGTCAAAATATTGTGTTGAATTTCACCGCAAAAAATATTTTTTCCGCAAAAAATACTCATCTCCGATCTCTCCGCCAGATCAAAAATCCCAGTAAACAGAACCCGGTACATAGTCCCGTCAGGGGAAATGAACTCTCAGTTTTTTGAAAAGGAACCGCAGAGGAATTCAGATACCGCACATCAGGCATCACCATTTCCGGCGATGCATCCGGTACCAAAAGTCTGTAGCTATCAGTATTCGTCTGCTTCCATATTTCTGAAGAAAACTCCGCCCACCCGCCTGTTTCGGGAGGAACATTCCAGACATCCGCAGAGGAAACAGGTACAACACCATGGGAATAATTCAGCACACCATCTCTTCCCGCTACCACCATATCTCCCCAGACCCCGGTATTTCTCACTACAACCGGCCACCGCGTATCCTCTCTTCCGATCACCGCCGACACATTTACCGAACCTGCGATATGCTGATGCAAAATCAGGCAGTCCTCAACCGTCCCTTCCTCCATCCACCCGGCAATCCCGCCAACCGAACACTGACCACTGACCTGCCCCCCTGCCGTATAACAGCGTATCAGAGATACCAGAGGATCCGCTTTCCCGACAAACCCTCCGCTCACACTTTCCGCTGCATGCACATTTCCTGCAAAAAAACAGTCGGAAAACGTCGTCTTATCTGCATATCCTGCAAGTCCGCCGACGCAACGCTCGCCCTCTCCATCACCAGCTGAACCACAGCGAAGATACGAATCATCAATGCTCATACCGACAAGACCCCCGACATGTGCTCCCTCACTTCTCACAGTTCCTGCAAAGAACGAATCCTCCACGGTACATGCCATTGTATGACCAAAGAGTCCTCCGGTACCTTCTACTGCATCTCGCAATCGCCCGTCATCGGGCATCGGTCGATCACTCTCTATGGCGGCTGATACAATACAGTTCTTCACCGTTGTATCCCTCAATGTCAAGGCAATCCCTCCTGCAGCATAATTTCCAGTTACAGAACCGGTTACCGAACAGTTCACGATTGTACAAAAATTTCCGCTGTTCATCAGTCCGCCGACGGAATTCCCCAAAAGCGATCCTGAAAAGGAACAGTTCTCTATCTGTGTCTGTGACGCATACGATATCAGTCCCACTTTTTCTGCGCTGATATTTTCCAGACGAATATTTTTCAGTACTGAACCTGATGTTTGGTAAAATAATCCGGAACCCTCCCCGGCTGTTCCCGAAAGACCAGTGATCGGCTGATAATTTCCATTGAACACACCATGGAAATCAAAAATACTGTAGTTGTTTGTTGGAAATGTATAATCCCGGACACCAATTGGTTCCCACTCAGAAATCCCTGACATATCAATTGGTGCCGTCACCACGTAGGCGAGGCCGGCGTACCTCCCGTACTCAGCCCAGTTGTTTACCGCCCAACTCAGATTCATCAGATCAGCAGGAGTTGCAATCAGATACGGATCCTCTGCTGTCCCCATCCCGCCGGAAAAATACCCGGCATCCGCCGCAGTGACGGGGAGACACCCGACAATTAGGAGACATGCAGCAATTCCAAAGAGGAGAAATATAGTTTTTTCAGACATTTCCTGTATCTTTTCCGTAGGGGAGAATATGGATGTGCGAGTATATATGAACACTGACCAAAGTATCATCACCCCCCCATGTTGTTCTCTTTTGTTCATCGCATGATGCGGAAAATTGAGGGGTGATGATACTTTGGTCAATGAATTTATTAATGAATACTGGCATAGTATCTCTCATCCCCAGGCAGTGGAAGTTATAATCTAAAAAACTGATACAAAATGTACCGCAGTGACACAATCAAAACAATCGCATTCTTTGTGATTGTTGTCCTCATTGGTGTTCTCATGGCCATCTGTCTCATCCAGTACGGGAATAGTATCAATATTTCTGATGAGAATACTCCTCAGTTAACACCAAATTCGTCTGTTCAAAGAACTCCTGGTCTGCTTGTAGTATCCCACGGTGAAGAGATAATCCCGGAAAAAGGCACGGCTGTTGTCACAAAAATGAAGCAGATCGCAGAAGAAAACTTCCAATACTGGCTTGCTATCCGGACAGTCAATGTGGCAGATTGTAGGAAGCAGGGTGTAGTGATAACAGCACAATACAACCCTCCTACAGAAATCACATGGGTGGACTACTATGGAAGTATGATTATTGGTTCTGAGACTAACGTCACGGTAGAGAAGCTCATGGTAACTATTCCTGATAATCCAAATTGGGAGACGACTCTGTCATATTTCATTGTCGTGTATTCCCCGCGTTGGTCTGAAAAGTACCTCTCGAATGTTTACGTACTTCAAGTGACTGTCAAACAGGCGAACGAACTTCTGGAACTTATCGGGCTGGATCCAATTCCCGAGTCACCGTGATGGGACTTCGGGACATCCGGTATCCATTTTTTTTGTAAAACCTGTCGGTAGTTGGTAAAAATGCATCTGTCACACTTTGGTCAATCTCTTTATCATCTCTCGCGGAAAAAGATATCAGTGAGGTAAAACATCCATGTCCTGCAGCGCTCTGCATAAGAAAAACACCAGACAGATGGATTATGGAAAGGACCGTGTATTACTTTTTCCATTCCTGTGGCACGAAGTACTGTCCCAAAGGTGCCACCCACCCTTTTTCTGCTATACTGAGAAACAAGAGGAATGCCGACCAATATTATTTAGGTACCCGCAAGAAAGTTAAATCAACAAGGAGTTGTATGTCCCGAAATACCCTCATCATCATTTTGATTCTTGTACTGATTGGATACGGTGCCACCATCCTCTATATCGGTCCCGCACCACCGCCCGTTTTAAAACCGGAGGCGAAGTACACAGAACCTATGGGGCTTTCCATCAGATCCCTCGGAGAAGAAATTTCTGTACCGAACGAAACCGCACTTATCGAAAAGCTGGAGCAGTTTGCCGAAGAGGACTACCAGTACTTCGTTGCCACATCAGTTAATTATCAAAAGTATTGGGACACAGGAGCCGTCATAACCATGAAGTACCAGACACCCGTGAACATTACTTGGGTTATTACTATAGAGGGACTGAGCCCGGAGATTCATCATATCAATGTCAAGCAGATCACCGCTGCACTCTCCCATGATCGCGAATCTTACTCCGCAAACTGGCTCCTCGTCTATCCGGATCAGAAAACTCCTTTTCAGTATCCACTGGAAATCCCTCGCGAGCAGGCAAACGAACTGCTGGACATGATTGGAGTGAATCCAATTCCGGAGTCATCGTGACCGGTACTTCGGGATATCCGGCATTGATGCAGAGATGTGCTGTTCACGTTGCAGCAACATATGCCGACACGTACAAGGAAACCTACAGTACAAAAAGAGCAGCCTAAAAAATCCGGCAATATTTTTCCCTGATGAGACTTTGACCAATAGTATTAGATACCGCAAAAACCATTCATGGTCATACGGATGGTAATGGTGCCTATATTGTCATCTATGGAAACACAGGATGGAAGTTGTCATAAATAAAAAAATAGACTATTTTTTATGGAGATGATCAAACAATGCTAGATAAGTCAATGAAAATTGTAATTCTCATACTCATCGTAGTTAGTGTGGCTTTTGTCTCTCTTTGGGTTGCCTCAGTGTACACGGATGTGGACGAACTTAGTATTGTATCTCATGGAATCCATGTTTCCCCGGATAATGAATCGGCACTCATCGAGAAGATGGAACAGCTCGCTGAGGAGAGCTATCGATACTGGATAAATACCGATCGAACTGGCGTGAACGAGAATAAATTATTCGGGACTGTCATAACGATAAAGTATAGAGAGCCAATCGGAATCACATGGATAGAGGATCTCGGAATAGCAGAAATCTCTCCAAAAAGTATTCCGGTTGTCGTGGATAAAATCACCGCAGTAATTCCCGACGATCCAAATGGAGACTTTCGCCTTATTGTGTACCGTCCCTCCTTAGATCCCGAACGCTACAATCCGGATCGTTACATCTTTGTGATCTCTCGCGAGCAGGCAAACGAACTGCTGAAGCTTGCGGGACTTCCCATCGTGTCATCTGATGACTGAGTGAATCCGGCACGATAGGAAGAGAATAATCATTCAATTCTTTTCTTCCTATCTCACGATAGAGAACGAATGCACTGGAACATATGCGTTTTTTTCTGACGAGACTTTGGTCAATCTCTTTATCGTCTCTCGCGGGAAAACATAGCAGAAAGGAACAGATCCCATGCCCAGCCGAGAAACAATCAAACTCATTGCATTCTTCGCAGTTGTCCTCCTCATTGGATGCCTGCTGGCTATTTGCCTCATCCAGTACGGGAATACTTTGCCCCCTGCAAACAATACTTCCTCGCAGTCACCTCTGACCTGGATTCCGGCAAAGGACGGTCTCACTATCGTCTCGCACGGCGTGGAAATAACCGCGGAAAATGACACTGCGGTAATCGACCTTATCGAACACTTTATTGAAGAGAATTATGGCAATTATTATGCTCTTACCTCGATAAACACACGAGATGCCACCCTCCACGGGGTTGCACTGGCAATACAGTATCCCAATCCCCATGAATTTCTCTGGGCAGACTATGGGCGGGGTTATCTGGTAACTACACCAATTCAGGTCCACAAGATCGTAGTAACAATTCCTGATGAACCCGATTGGGATAAAGAACTGGCCAACTTTGTGGTGGTCTATGGTGAGGATGAACGGTTCTGTCATGCGATTCTCCTGCCGGCTGAACACGCGAACAAAATCCTGACCCTTCTGGGAATTGAGAAAATACCGGGAACATAAATCCCGGTTCATTTCATTTCTCTGTATCATTTCTCAAACGGAAAATAGCATAGTAAGGTAAAACAGCCATCTCCCGCAGTACCCTTGCCGCAATCATCACCACGCTCTGCTTCGCCGCCGCACTCTTTGGTCTTAGCTATGCCTGTGTGTTTTTGTATGATAATATGAATCATGAGGAATACCCTTACCACACAACAGTATTCTGTGCGGTAAGATGTATGACACATATTCAATGAGTACATCAACGAAGAATTTCATCGGATGGGGGGAACTCTTTTTTTCAGTAGGCCCTCTATTTTCTCGATATAAATTGCCTTATGTGATTTTTTGCTATCATTACGTTGGTTTATGATGAGTAAATTAGCCTTACACATCAAAGTTCATTGCTCTGTAGTGGGGGTATGGCACTTTGATCAATGAAATTATATAGTTCTGGCAAGAAATAATAGTTCGTGAGATGAATCTATGAATAAGAAAATCCATTATCTCCTCCTCGTAGTAGGAATTATTCTTTCCCTCTCCGCTGCTGGTTGTATCCAATTAGACAGACCGGGTGATGCTCTCCTTCTCATGGAGTTCACGGATCAAGGAACCATTCAGGTAAAAAACATCACCTCCTACGCGGTAGCCGAAGCACACCAGCTTGATGTCAACTTTCCGGAAAACGAGATAACCTCTCGGGCTGAAACAGTTGCAAAACAGTACGAAAATGCCTACAACAACAAAAGCGGATGGTATGAGATCAACTGGAATGCATTCCATCTCTCCATAGGACGGGCATATGATTTGACCGATGACGAAATCCGCCGGTATATACCTGCTACCACTTCCCAAAAGACATACGCCTATCACAACCAGCCGAGCCCAGACGGGATCTATAAAGATGTTCTCGATCCCGAGCACAAAGCAACGGCCTGAACTATCCAATAATATTTTTCCTGATGAGACTTTGACCAATCTTTTTATCATCTCTGCGGAAGAATATCAGAAAGGAACTCCGAACCCAACAACCAAACTCATTGCATTCTATAGCAAGCACTATACACACCTGAACCTCTAACGAAGTACTATTTCAAAGAAAATGTCACGAAATGCACTTGTCATCATTGTAATTCTTGTACTGATTGGATACGGTGCCACCATTCTCTCTACCGGTCTTGCATCACCGCCCGTTTTAAAACCTGAGGTGAAGTACACAGAACCCATGGGGCTCTCTGTCAGATCCCTCGGAGAAGAAATTTCTGTACCGAACGAAACCGCACTCATCGAAAAGCTGGAGCAGTTCGCCGAAGAGGATCCAATGTGTTACGTTGCCACCTGGGTTAATTTTCAAAAGTATCGGGACACAGGAGCCCTCATAACCATGAAGTACCAGACACCCGTGAACCTTACCTGGGTTCTTGACTGGAACATAGAGGGAATGAACACGGAGATTCATCATATCAATGTCAGGCAGATCACTGCTGCACTCTCCTATGATCGCGAATCTTATCCCGACGATTGGCTCATCGTCTATTCAGATGCTGATTACCAGTATCCACTGGAAATCCCTCGCGAGCAGGCAGACGAACTACTGGAACTGATCGGAAAAAAGCCGGTTAAGACCACACAGAAATGAACGTATTCTGTGGGACATCTTCTCTTTTTCCCTGACGAGACTTTGGCCAAAGTATCATCATCCCCTCGTGATGTTCTCTTTTGTTCATCGCATGATGCGGAAAATTGGGGGGTGATGATACTTTGGTCAATGAATTTATTAATGAATACTGGCATAGTATCTCTCATCCCCAGGCAGTGGAAGTTATAATCTAAAAAACTGATACAAAATGTACCGCAGTGACACAATCAAAACAATCGCATTCTTTGTGATTGTTGTCCTCATTGGTGTTCTCATGGCCATCTGTCTCATCCAGTACGGGAATAGTATCAATATTCCTGATGAGAATACTCCTCAGTTAACACCAAATTCGTCTGTTCAAAGAACTCCCGGTCTGCTCATAATTTCACATAGGGAAGAGATCATTCCTGAAAATGGCACTCTCGTCGTGAAAAAAATGGAACAGCTGGCAGAGGATAATCTTCAGAATCTTCTTGCAACCATCGACACAGGCAACATCAAAGACTGTAAAAAATATGGAACGGTTGCACTCATGCAGTATACCACTCCCATAGACCTCATCTGGATTGATCAGGGGGGGTACGAACCGATAAGCCATACGATTGACGTCCAAAAAATTATTATCACAATACCGGATCGTAATGAACGTCAGTTTGGTCCCAGAAACCTGGAGTACCGTGTACTTCTCTATGGTTCAGGTAATCCGGAAATAAAAGTCCTTGGACTTCCAATACATCAGGCAAACGAGTTGTTGGAACTAATAGGGCTGGTGCCTGTTGAGACAACGCTGTGATGAATGCAGTAGATATCGTCTCTCTTTTTTCAAAGCGAGACTTTGACCAATCTCTTCCTCGTCTCTCGCGGGAAAAAATACCAGAAAGGAACCGAACCCATGCCTCACCGTGAAACCCTCAAACTCATCGCATTCTTTGTGGTCCTCATCGCAATCATCTGCCTCGTGGTTTCTTGTGTAGTCTGGGACATACACGACCGAAGTACCGTCCCTGACCCCTCCTTGTCGCGTCTGGGAATTCCGGAAAAAGACGGCCTTGCAATCGTCTCTCACGGAATGGAAATCACCGCAGAAAATGATACCGCAGTAATCGAACTGATAGAACAGTTCGTTCAGGAGAATTATGATGACTGGTCTGCCATGGGCTATATACAGGTACGGGAGGCAGCCCAACGGGGCGTTGCACTTGAGATCCATTACAACCCCACGCGGGAACTTATCTGTCCGGATTACTACGATCTTCGTATACGAAATACCACCGTTCTGATTGACCGGATTTACGTGACCATCCCGGACCTGCCGGATGAGCGCAATCAGCTGTATTACTATGTATCTCCCGTTCGCGACGGCGAGATGGACCATACCATTCTTCTGCCGATTGAAAAGGCGAACGAAATTCTGAAACTGATCGGAGAAGACCCGGTCCCGCCATGGACAGAGTTTCTGGTTACCTTTCTGAACTGAGGGATACTCACTCATATTTTTCTCCCTATCTCTTCACTCCTGATGCCATATCAGTATCAGTTCACCAAAAAAACCAGCGACATCTTTTTCCGGCATCACCGAAACCGATCCGTACCCTTTCTCCGAAAAAACTACCGCAGAAAATTTCAGCTTCTGTACCTTTGGGGGATATGTTATACCGGCAGCATTAGAGCGCTCCGTCCAATCGTCCAACCCGCTTCAAACTGTTGACATAGTTTGCAACACATACATAATTTTGCAGATCTCTCTCATCCAAACCTTGGAATGCGCAAAGTTCCTCCCAAAGCATCGTGCTTCCTTCCACGAGAAAAAAACCTGTTGTCAAATCCACTCCGACAAAAATTCTGAGATCGGTCTCTCTCTTTTCGGCAGCATACAAACATTTACCCGGTCCGGTATTTTCGAGAAAAAATGTTTTGGGTACCGGATATTTTCCGGAAGGAAGTTTTGCGGCAAATGGTTTATTCATTATCACCGTATCATACACAACAGCGGCCGCTCTTTTATCCTCTGTCTCGGTCAGAACATATCTGCTGTGGAGATACTCAAGTAACTCTCTGCCGGATTTCCGGTTTGGCTGCAGTCTGTCTTTGTAGTACTGCCACGTCCTTTTCCACTCCTCAATCATTTCTTTTGTCGGCGGCTCATGTGCTCCCATACCCTATCTCCGTTCTCTACATAGGATGGATCAGCCATTCGTAATAACAACACGGATCCGCACTATTGCGATGTATCAAAAAATCCACAAAAGATCGGAATCCGGTAAAAAAAGTGATTATGAGAGATCACAAAAAAATTATTCTTCCAAGGACTCTTCCGGCGAATCGTCCTCGGACTCCGCAGCTGCACGGGCAAGCATAGCCTTCTCCAGCTTCTGCACCTTTGCTGAGAGTGACGGAACCGTAAGCACCGCCGCATCGCGTTCCACCGGCGGGTTCAGCCGTGCCGCATTCTCATATCCCGCAACATCCGCCGCGACATCCGTCGGTAGATTCTCGGCCTTCTGCAAAATTTCCAGCATCTCATTGCTGAAGTACGTATCCAGCACAATCTTTCTCTTTGTCATGTGCGACAGCTCGCCGATAAACCGGCAGATCTGATCCAGCTCAAACGGCGTAATCTGGCGGGCGAACTCATACTCCTCAATTCTCTGAAGCGTACGGACAACTGCCTCAAGAGCTTCGGGCGTCACCACAAAGACCGTACAGCGATCGGACGCAAACACAAACTCCGTAAGCTGTGCGGCAACCGCATTCGGCACCACAAGATATGCCTCACCGCGGACACCCTCCTCCTTCGCCGCCTCAAACAGCTCCTCGGCCTCCGCCGCAACCCGTCCGGCAAACGAACCGACCTCGTCCGGTGATGCGGGGGAGACCGTATTGAAGAAGACATAACTGCTGTTCACCAGCACCGCAAAGTCCGGGTGTGCCGTGCCCCGGTACGTTGCCTCCGTCTTCAGATCCAGATGCAGATCCGAACAGACCTTCTCCAGAATTTCCCCGACACGTGCATGATGACCCTCGAAGATCTCCACCATACTCTGCCGTGCTGCAAGCTCAGCCGCCTTTCTCTCCTCTTCCAGCTTTGCCGCAAGTGTATTCAGGCGCTCTGCTTCAACCGCAAGCGCCGCATACTTTGCGTCGCGCTCATCCACATAGCCGTCAATCTCCGCCTGCCGTGCGGCGGTCTCCTTTACAGCAGCATCCAGTTCCTTCCGGAGACCGTCAATCTCTGCCTCGCGGCAGAGATACTGCTCACGGAACGTTCTTGCCTGATCGTTGTCCGCCAGATGCGCAGTGCGTTCTGCCGCCAGATCCGCAGACAGGGCATCACGGTCGGCGGAAAGAGCGGTATGAGCGGCGGATAGTTCCTTGTACTGATCATGTAACGCGGCAAGCTCTGCCTGACGGGCACCTTCCGCAGCCTTCCACTGCTCGGCAGAACTTGCATTCGCGGATGCGGTCTTTGTCATCTCGGCGAGTTTCTCCTCTAAAATCTCCTGCTCCTCCGAAAGGCTGTCTATATCGCCGTGGAGATTTTCGTTCAGGGACTTTGCCTCGGTCAGACGGGAGGTCAGACTGCCGATCTCGGTCTCCCGTGACGCAGCAAGACCTTCCGTTTCGGTCAGCTTCTGCTGCGTCTGGGCGAGATTTTCAACCAGAACCTTATACTCCTCTTCCGCAACTGTTGCTGCATCACAGATCTTCTTCCAGGAAAAAAGGCGTGCCCCGGCACCTGCCCCGCGTACCTTTCCGAAGAACGCACCAAGATTATCCGAATCGCTCATAATCTAATCAGGGAAATATATGTGTTTTCTATCAGATAATACATTCGCATTCTCCAATAGGAAAATCAAACAGAAAAAAGGGTTACTGGACCTGGGTCTTTTCATAGACCACAAACCGGGCCACCGTCCGGACTGCGGCAATCACCTGCGAAGGCGTGATCACCTGCACCGAACAGAGAGGCGACGCATACAGACACTTCGTCAGATACATCATGCACTCGTCCGGAACAACCACAAACGCCTCCTTGCGGCAGTTGACGGAGTCAACCGTGTTTGCCAGCTTCTTGGCAACCTCGCGGACCAGTCCGTCAGCCCCCCGCAGCTCCTCGTACGATGTCGGGGCAAAGGCTGAAAACAGCACATGATGGCCGCTGATCTGTGCGAGGAATCCGTACTTCTCCACCGCAGGAACAGTTCCTGCCGCTTCAGTGATGCAGGCCAGTGTCTTGTCACTGTGTTTTTTCCATTCCTCAAGGATCTCGTCGGTGATGGCCGAGTAGGTGGAAAGTGTCTGCTGTTTTGCGGAGAGATCGGACTGCAGGGACTGTTTGGTCTGTTCGAGCTGATCGATCTCTTTTGCAAGTTTTGCCTGTTCCTCTTTTAACTGATCCTGTTTCTGCCGGAACTCTGAGTCGGCCTGAACAGTTGCAAAACCCATACGGTTGATCTCGGTCAGCATCTGCTTTTTGACATCTTTCAGGGCGTTCAGTTCCCGTTTCAGCTCCGTAATTTCTGCATCGCGGGAGTCAAGCGTGGTCTTCAGGCGGTGAATCTCTGTTAAATCGCATTCACGCTGGTACTTCCAGGAGTCAACCGTCCGGGTAAGTTCGTGGATGGTTGGAACATACAGGCGGCTTTTTTCCTCGAAGTCTGCGTTGAGGTCATCGATCTCCTTTGCGTGAGTATAGTTGAGGCGGGTGATGGTCTCTTCGGACGCGGCAAGCCGGTCAAGTGCATCGTTCTTTTCATGCAGGAGGGCGGTGTACTCGGTTGTCAGCGTAGCGTAACGTTCGGTTTTCTCCGAGAGTTCTGCCTCTTTTTGAGCAAGAGATGTTTCCAGTTCCGCAGATCGTTCGACCGCCGCCGCAAGGTCAGCCTCAAGCCGGGATATCTGATCTTTCTGGGCGGCGAGGGCTTCTTCCTGTCTGCGAATCGTGGTCTCTTTGCACTCTCCATCCTCAGCCCAGCTTTTGGTATTGGCTTCGTAGCTGTCTTTCAGGAGTTCATGCGCGGTGGTTTCCTCGGCAAGCTTTTCTGATAACCGTGCGGATTCTGCGGTTGCCTGATTATATTTTGCGGTAAGCTCGGCAATTTCGCGTTTGAGCTGCTCGATATTTTTATTTGCAGCAGAAAGCGATCCGGCGATCTCCAGATATTCATTTTCCGCGGATACGATCTCGGACTGGACTTTTCCCCAGGAAAACAGTCGTTCCGAGACGCCGACACCGGAAAGCTTGCGGTATCGGTTTGAACCTCCTGCACTATTATTGTCGACCATGCCTCTGATACCTACTATATTTATATCATCATCAGATATGAAGATAAATGTTCGTTTTTCTTACGGAAGATAGTAAGTTCTGGATGTGCAGAGGTGCCATACCGGTAACAGCGCTCATCGGGGGTGATGACGTTCGTGTCCGGTATGACGTTTGTAATGATCATTATTTCCGAAACATGATGACTGCCAGAGATGTTGTGTGACCGTGGAGACAGAATCCACCAACACGTTAATCATGATTGCGGTTAAAATTTCTTCTCGTACAATTGTACCTGGTACTGAGAACAATTGTACCTGGTACTGAGAAGAATCGATTGGTTTTGTCCTGTTTCCTCATCGAGATATCTCAACTGTATATCAAAGGTAATTACGATGATTCCAACAAAACAACGTTACTCTACGGTTGCCGTTCCCTTTCCTGGCGATTCTTCTCTGAAACGACTGGTAATCGGTGCTCTCCTGTTGCTCCTTGTATGCAGCATTCTCACCGTCCCGGTTACTGCATCGTCTTCTGCAACAGTACAGGTGAGCAACTGGACTGCACTCAAAAACGCACTTGAATCGCCTGGTGTGAGCATTGTCACGGTTACGGCTGATATCGCTGTTCCGGAGAAAGGTTCCATCAGTGTCACTGGGAACATTACCCTTCAATCGGATGGCAATAATCGCTGTATTTCTCAGACCAAACCTTTGAATCCAAAACTGTCCGGGCTCTTCATAGTTCAGAGTGACGGCCATCTTGTGGTTAGGAACAATCCAATGAATACAGGCAGTCTCACGTTAGATGGTTGTTGTAATGACGAGGACTATGGGCCTCCGCTTGTGTATATCTCCTCTGACGGTACGTTCACAATGTCGGGCGGAAACATAACAAACTACAGCGCGATAGGCGCCGGCTACGCCGGCGGCTGTGTGTATGTCTCCTCCGGCGGCACGTTCACAATGTCGGGCGGAAACATAACAAACTGCAGGGCGAAAGGCGACGGCTACGCCGGCGGCTGTGTGTGGCTCTCCTCCGGCGGTACGTTCACAATGTCGGGCGGAAACATAACAAACTGCAGTGCGGAGAGCAGCGGCTACGCCGGCGGCTGTGTGTGTATCTACGGCGACGGCACGTTCACAATGTCGGGCGGAAACATAACAAACTGCAGCGCGAGCAGCGGCACTGCCGCCGGCGGCTGTGTGTGTATCTACGGCGACGGCACGTTCACAATGTCGGGCGGAAACATAACAAACTGCAGGGTGGTCGGCGCCGGCGGCTGTGCGAATGTCTTCGGCGGCACGTTCCGAATGTCGGGTGGAAACATAACAAACTGCAGCGCGGAGAGCGGCGGCGGCTGTGTGGAGGTCTCCTTCGGTGGTACGTTCACAATGTCGGGCGGACACATAACAAACTGCAGCGCGGGAGGCAGCGGCGGCTGTGTGGAGGTCTTCTCCGACTCCGCGTTCCGAATGTCGGGCGGAAACATAACAAACTGCAGCGCGGGAGGCAGCGGCGGCGGCGTGTGGGTCTGCAGCGAAAAGTTCTGGATGGAGGGCGGAAACATAACAAACTGCAACGCGGGATACAACGGCGACGGCGTGTGTGTTTTCGGCAAAGGTACGCTCAAAATGTCCGGTACAGCGACAATCCAGGATGAACTCTATCTCGCGGGGGATACGTATATCAACGTTACCGGAAAGATGGCATCCCCTGGCGGTGCGAGAAACATCATCCCGGAGAATCTGGAGGATAATCGTAGAGTGGTCTTGACCTCCTTTTCCGAGGATGCATCGGTAGTGAAGAACTTCTTCCGTCTGGGTTTTGGCATTCCTGACAAGGTCCTCGTGGTAAAAGGAAATTCCCTTGTTGTGGCTCCTCGACCGAGTAGCAGCAACCTGGAATTTGCCCTCCGTGTAATTTTTAACTCCAACGGCGGCAGTAAGGTCATCCCCGTAACAGATCTCTCGTACGGTGACAAAATAAGCAGACCCGATGACCCGACAAAAGACAGCTGCAGCTTCGGCGGCTGGTACACGGATGAGGCCTGTACAAAGGCATGGAACTTCTCTTCGGGAATTGACGGCGACATGACACTGTATGCCAAATGGCTCGGTGAATCATCATCTCCAACCGAACAGCCGACAAAACAAACAACATTTCAGGAAAATAGCACGGCAGAACAAATCCGGACCAGTCCAACCGTCACGGTCAGTACGGTAGTAACACCTCAGCCGACCCTAACCCAGGCTCCTGCACCCGTATTCGGGATACTGACGGGCATGCTTGCAGCGGGAATACTTTTCGGCAGACGACCGCCGCGGAGAAACAAATAACGCACAAAACCGGAAGATGGATGTCACCCGGACTGTCGGATTCAGTTCAGAGTTCAATGTTGTCGTCCACCTGCCGAGGAATAATTGTCCAGATTCACGGTGGTAAAAAAATATTCAAAACTCCCCTCCTCTTTTTGGCATATTGCAGACCTGTTGGGTGCTGTGAAATGTTCGTTTTTGTCCGAAGTCAGGATTTGCCGATGGTATGCCTTTTGGCTGCCTCCATCTTCAGCAGATCTTTTTTGATCTGCAAATCCGGCGTAAACCCGCCAAGCGTTCCGTCAGCCGCGAGAACACGGTGACAGGGAACGAGTAATGCGGTCGGGTTTTTTGCCATGGCATTGCCGACGACCCGCGGATGCGTGTCGGCGGCAAGGGCAATCTCCCGGTACGTCCGTGTTTCACCATAGGGAATTTCCGCGACCGCCCGGTAGATGCGGGCATACACTGTTTCTCCGGAGACGGCGGAGGAGATGAGCGGTGCAAACGAGTCGCTCCGTCCCGCAAGAAACTTCGTGAACTGCACCGGAACCGCACCTTCCGGTGCGGTTTTAACAAACTGCACCTGATGAACGATGTTTCCGTTCCAGGAGACAATCACCTTCCAGAGGCCGAATTTACAGGAACCTGTCTGCATTCTGTTCACTTCCACTTTGCAAGAATTGCCGGCAGGGTGTCTGCGTCGCACTCTTTCATCTCCGCACGCATCCAGGGGGGGAGGCCGGCGAAGATTTCGGGATCCAGAAACCGCTCTTCGCCGAGCAGCAGGACGCCCCGATCGGTTTCGGTGCGGAGTACGCGGCCCAGTGCCTGCATTGCTTTGTTCATCGCCGGAAGGGTGTAGGCGATGAACTCTCCTTCGGCGCCGAACTTGCGGCGGAAGTAGCTGTTCACCATTCTCCGCACCTGGGTGAACGGGGCGAGCGGCAGGCCGACCACCATTGCGGCGGTCAGCTGGTCGCCGCGGTAGTCCAGTCCTTCGCTCCATTTGCCGCCACAGACGGCAAACATGATTCCCGACTTCCGCCGGGCGGGCAGTGTCACAAACTCCTTGAGTGCGGCGTTGGCCTCTTCGGTTTCGCGGGGTTCGATGAACACCTGTTTGGTGCGGATTTTGCCGTCGCAGAGTTTTGCGTACTGGCTCTGGAGCTGATATGAGGGGAAGTAGATCGCAACATTGCCGGGAAGTTTTGCGAAGCTGAGGATGCTTGTAACAATCGCGTCGGTGTTTTCTTTGTTCTGCCGCCGTGAAAATGCGGTGGTGATGTCGCGGCTTGCGAGTACCAGCCGGTTTTCTTTGGGGAATGCGTTGGGCAGGGAGAGGGTTGCAACCGGCATTTCCCCAAAGTAGTAGCGGCGGTAGGATTCAACCGGTGCAAGGGTTCCGCTGATGAGAACGGTTGCGGCATGCATGGAGACCAGCTCCTGCAGCCGTCCGGCAGGGTCGATGTTGCGTACTTCCAGGGTTACGGATTCGCCGTCTTTGACGTAGACGGTCAGGTATGCCGGGTCGGAGGAGGAACGGTAAATCCGGAACAGGAATTCGCACAGCCGTTCGATTGCGGTTTCACGGTATTCGGCTTTCTGGATGCTTGCTTCGCGGAGTGTTTCTTTGATCGAGAGCAGGTCGTCTAAGATGTCGTCGAGTTTGGGATAGAGTGATCCTTTGATGAGGAGGCGGTTGAAGATTGCCGGATCGAACCAGTCTTCCACTTCGTTGGATCGTTTGAGGCCGTTCATGAACTCGGCGATGCGGGGGAGGACGTGCCGGACTGCGTCGGCTCCCCGGACTTTTCCGCGAATGGAGGCGAGTTCGTGGGAGGCGCTTTCGATGTCGTTTTCGCTGAGGCGGATGCTTTGGATGCTCTGGACGACGTCGCCGAGGTTGTGGGCTTCGTCGAGGAGCATCATGACGTCAGCGGGTTCGCACTGGAGGGTGACATAGAGCTGTTCGCGGATGTCGTCGTTGAAGAGGTGGTGATAGTTGAGGATGACGACGTCTGCGCCGCGGGCGGCGGAGAGCATGAGGTCATACGGACAGATGTTTCCGGCGAAGTCGTGGAGGTCGGCGGGCATGACGACGCCTTTCTGCGCCCGTTCGGTTTTGGTGCGCATTTCGGGCGAGGGGATCATGCGGCGTCCGCCGTCTTCGCCCTGGACGAAGACGCGGCTGTTGATGAAGTAGGGGCAGATCATCGGGTGGTCGCGGTCCTGTTTGCGGATCTGTTCCTGAATCATTTTGTCTTTGGCGGGGACCATGGAGCCGCGATCGGCGCGTTCCTGCATGAGTGCGGTGGAGAAGGCTTTGACACCTTCACATCTGCGGTAGACGTCGCCGTAACCGCCTAAGGGACACATGTTTCCTTTGCCGATGAGGTAGACGAATTTGAGGTCCTTTTTTTTCTTCTGCCGGATGAGTTCAAGTTCGCGGATGAAGATCTGGAGCTGGGAGATGGTGCGAACGGCGACGAAGATTTTTTTGCCGTTTGCTTCGGCAAGAAGCGGGGCGATGACGCTGGATTTGCCGCTGCCGGTCGGGGCGTCGATCATGAGGATGCCGCCTTCCCGTGCGGTTTTTGCTACCGTTTCCAGCATTTCTTTCTGGTTGTTCCGGTAGGACTGGTAGGGGAAGTAGTCGGCGATGGATGACATTGATGGAGTAGTATTGGGCGTTGGGGGATAATGGAGTTGTGCTTTGCGGGATGCAGGGGGTGAAGGGAATGCTCTTTCCTTTTTTTGGAAGGGTGCTATCCTCAGTTAATAGGATATAACACCTGACACGATATTAAACTATCTTCAATTATTCTTTGAAACGGAAAGATCGTTCAATGCACACGGAATTGTATGCATTGGAAAACCTAATTTGTGCTCAATAGATTTTTATACCCAACACCATTGATGACATTTTTTGCATACGGAAATTGTTTCATTTCCCGCACAAACGAAATTCATCCGGCAAATTGTGTATTCAGGGAATATGCCGGATTATATCCTATTAACTTAGGATGTAATGGTCTCCCCATGTATGCAGAGCTGTGTCTTCTGTCTGCATTTCCATCGGCTCCTAAGGAGGAATTTCATGAGTTTACGAAATTACGGGATAAAATGTCCCTTACGAAAGGCAGGCGTGCTGTTGCTCGCAGCTCTGCTTGCGTGTGTGCTGATGGCGGGAGCAGTCAGTGCTGATACATGGACAGATTCAGGCAACTTCAACGCATCGTGGTATGAAACCTATTCATCAGGCAATGAGTTCCTCATCTATGATGCTGGAAGCCTTGCCGCGTTTTCCGAAAAAGTCTCGAAAAACAGTTCTAAATTTGACTTTTCCGAAAAAACCGTTAAGCTGATGTCAGACATTAATCTGGAAGGACACAATTGGACGGCAATTGGAACTGAGAGTAACTCGTTCAACGGAACCTTTGATGGGCAGTATCATACCATTACAAACCTCGTAATGCCTGCTGAATATGATAAGGGCTTGTTTGGCTATACAAATGGAGCCACAATTCAGAATGTCACTGTGTCAAATGTCACGATATGTATAGATGGGACTAGTACATCACAAAGTGCGGGTGGTCTGGTAGGAAAGGCCGTGGGAACCACCATTAAAAATAGTCGCGTATCTGGTGGTAAGATAGAAACTATTCAGGCCTGGTCAATATGCGGGGGAACGGTCGGAACCCTTAATGGAGCAAGCACCATCGAGAACTGTACCTCCTCCGGAGTAACGATCACCATAAATGTTGTGACGAATGACCAGAGAGTACAGTCCGCCGGAGGGTTTGTGGGCTGGATGGGAAAAGATGCTCATGTTACCCGATGTTCTGCTCTGGACGCAACTATCGCCTCTCAGCATGAGCTAAACGGACTTGGTGGTTTTGCAGGATACTGTGAAGGGACGATCGACAACAGTACCGTTACCGGAACTATCACTGGTGTAGGAATAGATGTTGGCGGATTCGTGGGTCAGGAACGTGTGAATAGCAAAATTACGGATTGTTACAGTAATGTTCAGATACAGATTGACGTTCCCGAAGCTCTCGGGAGTTCTGGAGACGTCAACATTGGGGGATTTGTTGGTACTACAAAAGGATCCAATCTGGAAAACTGTTATGCAGTAGGTACAATTACCGTAACTGGAACTCCTAATACGAATGTGGGAGGATTCCTTGGACAGATCCGCGCTGACGAAAACACTATGACAACGATGAATAGTTGCGTTGCGCTGGTGAATTCGATTTCGGCAACATCGGCAGGTAATGTTAGCCGATTCATTGGGTATGTAAAGGAAGATAGTCACCCCGTCACGAAGGCATATGCGTGGGATAAACTTGGATATACTGACGATTCTACTATTTCCCAAGGAAAATCCTACAACGCAACCGGAGTTTCCAGCGCAGTATTCTGGGGTAAACAGAACTTTTTCTCTAACACTCTCGGGTGGACGTTCGAGCGTGTCTGGAAGATGAACTCCGGGAATGACAACTATCAGCTACCGGTTCTCGTCTGGCAGATTACTCCTGTTTCTGGGGATGGAAGTTATCTGAAACCCGAAGAGCCACCTGCACCTCCAGTACCTCAGCCAGTTTCCTCCAGTGACGGCAACATGAACAACGCCTTCCGTGTCCTCTTCGAGACCAACGGCGGCGGCTTCATCAGTCCTGCAACCGACCTCTCCTACGGCGACCGCGTGGCAAAACCCGCCGACCCCGTCAAGGACGGCTGCACCTTCGCAGGCTGGTACACAGACGCAGCATGCACGCAAGGATGGAGCTTCAGCGACAGCATTCCGGGAGACATGACCCTGTATGCAAAATGGACATCGTCGTCCTCCGGCACTGAAGCAACCGCAGCGGCAACCACCCAGCCGACCGCCAAAGCCACCACCGCACCGGCAGCCACGCAGTCCCAAACGGCAGCAGCCACCACCGCACCGGCAGCTACGCAGTCCCAAACGGCAGCAGCCACCACCGCAGCACCGGTCACTACAACTGCCGCCGGCGTCTCCCCGACCCTGACCCAGGCACCTGCCCCGGTCTTCGGCGCACTCTTCGGACTTCTTATCGCGGGAGTTCTCCTCAGAAGAAGAGCATAACCCTTCCTCTTTTTTTCATCCGGCCCTCCGATCCAAAAGGATACTATCCGGCCAGCCCGTACAAAAACCCGAACAAAGCCGCAAGAACTAAAATGACCGCACCGTACACCACCGTCCGCCGCGTACCTATCACAATATGCACCACCATCAGAAGCGGCAGACAGATGCCCGAACCCGAAAGCAGCAGGGAAACCATAGGTCCTGCGGCGATATCCCCCGCCCGATACCCGAACGTACTTTCCAGAACCGGCACATCCAGTGCTGCCGGCACATGAAGAATGATCCCGGAAAGGGAACCCGCAACACACGAGAGAAAACCATTGTCCGAAAGATACGGCACCAGCATCTCCGGAGGAATCAGGGAAGTGAACACCCCCAGCAGAAAGTGGCCGAGCAGAAGAAAAGGAACCGCCCGCACTGCGATATGCCCTGCAGAATGCATCCACTCGCGGATACCGCCGGAAGAGAGAAACCGGCGGGCATACAGCACAACGACCATACCCGCAAGAAGAACCGCCGCAATCTTTCCTGCAAACGGAACCGGAAGCGTTCCGGCAAACAGCATCAGAATCAGCAGAAGAAACAGCACCGGAACACACCACACCGTCTCTTCCGCAGACCCCGGCGTACTTTGCCGGAGAAACGTCAGCGGTGTTGTATGCGCCTGAAACAGAAAAGACATAATCCAGGCCGCAAGAACCGCAACCCCACCCGCACACACAACAAAAACGATCGCCGTTCCCGCACCGAACACCGAGGCCAGACCCGCAACCGCAACAACATTCAGCGCCGAACCCGCATACAAAAATACAATCTGCGGACCGACCGCCGACCCTCTCCGGTGCAGGGCGGCAAACATCGGAATAATAACAAGACTAAAAACACAGAGAAATGCGCCGGACAAAAGCGCAACCGGATACGAAACGCGGCGGGGAACCGCATCAGTAAAGTAATGAAAGATACCGGAACTGCGGGGAAACACCACAATCGCCCCTGCAAGGAGAAAAATCGGCACCAGACTTGTCAGCGCATTCGCTGCCGCATAACTGCCAAGATGAAACAGACCCGAAGCGATTGCTGCACCAAAATCCATCTGTACCAGTCACGTTTGCGGGAAAAGTCCATAAAGGAACGGATAGAACCAAAAAGAATATTGAAGCATCCGGGTGTGTGGGGGTCCGGATGCCCGTCAAACGACTATGAATGAATGCTTGTGTGTGGTGGTTGCTGTGTGTGATGTTGTTTTCTGCTCTGTGCCCCGCAGACCTGCTGTGCCGCGGAACACCCGTGCTGCCGAACCGGGGATGGATCGAAGCACGCTGTTGTGAGATGCCGGAATTTCCCGACGCTCACAACCATATACACATAGGAAGTGAATGTATATAATCTTTTACATAATGTGTAACGCATATGTCATCACCCGGGTACTGTTCCCGCAAAAATCAGACCGAATCCTCTCATAACAACGAATTGACCGCACGGAAATAAACAACAGGAAAAGGGATGGGTGATGCGGCACACCGGCAAATCTGATTTTTTTGTGTGCCGCATCTGTTCCGATTTGTGGAGAACCGGAAGTCATGTGTTCTTGGGAGAGTATGTGTGTGTGGTATGAATGTGTGTACGACACCCGCACTGATAAAAATCAGTGCAGGGTCTGTAGCTGTGGTGGTTTCAACAGATCCGGGTACTTTCGCGAATCCGCGGGCAGATTTTATTAAGGGGTAAAACCCGTCCGCTAAACCGGAAAGTGTGCATCTGTAACGAGTGTTGAATTCTGACATGTCCTTCGTATGCCGGAACACAGCACTCGTTGCTACTACCATAGGTCACGATCCTATAAAGGAATGCAGATAGTACCAAAAACATTCCGCAAAAAAATGCGAAAAAAGTATTTGAATTTTCAGATGTGAACAAAAACTCAGCTCTTTTTCGTCTTCCGCACGCGGACGGCGACCCCGCGGGAAGATCGGATCATCTCCTCCGCACCCATCGCCGCCTTCCCGGTTGCAAGATATCCCGGCCCTTCCACCAGCACCTCATCCCCTTCGCGAATAACCGGATCGGCTGAAGCCACTCCCGGTGCAAGAATATCACCCTGCGGCACAAACCCGTCGCTGATCCGAACCCGGTAGCCGGAAAGGAACTTCCAGCCCTCCATCGTGGGCCGGAGAAGCCCGGTTGACGCATCAATGGAAAACATCTGGGTCTTCTTCTCATAGATCTTCTGATTCGGATACCGGCCTTTTATCATCCAGCCTTTAGTATCAACCAGCTCGCCGAACTGCCAGGCAAGCGTACCGCGAACGGGATCATTGCGGCGTTTCCGGCAATCCTTCAGCGCCGCATTCAGCGCCCGCAGTGAATCGGGCGAAGAAGGCCGGTCATCCGTACACGTAACCTCCAACTCAACGCCTGCCGCCTCAGCTGCCGCGATTGCAACCGCTTTTGCCCCGCCTTCCAGATGGCAGATAACCCGCTCATACCGGTGCTTCGCCAGATACGCGGCAACATACCCGGTCAAAATCGCCGACTCCTCCCGATCCCAATATCCCGTCACCGGCACATCATAATGTCCCGCAGGATAGACAAGTTCCAGTTCGCGGGGCACAACGCCGAGCGGCGACGTAATAATCACCTCATGTGCCCGGCCCTCGATAACCTTCTGAAACTTCTGATGTGTCTTCGACATTGAGTAGGGTTTCCGTGCCGCACACGGCAGAAGAACGCAGACATCACTCCGTGACGGAACAAAACGGTTGATCACCCGCTCCGCAAAAAATGCAATCTCGGCCCGCGTCATCGACTCGGCCGAGTTTGCCAGGAACCGGGACGACCGCACCGCAGGAAGCGCCGCCGCAGAAAGCGGCGAACGGTCGAGCCTGCGGAGAAGCGCCACCTGCTCTGCATGAAGCCGGCATCTCTGCTCCATCAGCTCCCGCATCTGTCCCGCCGCAATCCAGGTCTTCACGACCGCAACCTCACGCTCCAGCGCCAGCCGGTTATGCAGGAAAAGATCATGCGTCCGGCATCCTTCGCAGCCACAGACACCCTTCTCCAGATACGAAGCATCGAACTCCCCTTCCGGCATACAGAACTTTCCCTGAATCGACGCCAGATCGACCGCGGTGTAATCGAAGAGATCAAACCCGGTTGCAATCAGCATGGCAGCGTTCGACGGAAGAGCACAGGCCGGAGCATAGCGGGCGGCGTCCGGCGGCGTTCCGGCAAAGATCGCCGCAAGGTACTCCACATACCGCCTCGCATCGCCGAGCACCGGCCGCCATCCCGGAATCATCACCACATCGCCGGAAACCGCAGGACAGACCGCCAGCGGATGAAAAGAAACCGGATCCGTACCCGGCACATAATAGATGTCCGCGTCCGACTGCGGGGCGGAGAGCGGAAGATTCGTAAACGGCCGGTCGGCAAGCGAAGGAAACAGCTCCCGTGCCTCAACGACTGCGGGCGTGTGAATCTCCACATCACCGATGCGGAGCATGCCGGTACGGGCGAGACCGTCACGGATTTTCACATCGAACGTACTCATGTAATAACCTCACAGTCCGGAAACGCATCCCGGAACCGGGCAGCCCACTTCTCCGTGGTAGAGATAGTCACCTTCGTATCAGGGTTTGCGGCGAGAAGCGCCGCAAGACCCCTGATACCATACGACACCATCGTCTCGTCCCAGGACGGAATCTCGCAGGGGCCGACCGGGAAGGTCTCGGCGAGTTCATACGGAACCGGGCCGAACGGCGGCTTAAACCCGACAACCTCGGCGAACCGCGAGGGAACCGGCCCGCCCGCATCGATCAGCGAAACGTCAGAAAGTTTCACGCGGGGGATCATCTCATGATATTTTCTGACCTCGGTACGGTCGCAGGACTCAGCACCGCGATAGAAGAACCGGCGTTTGGTTGCCCGGTCGAGGTGTTCCAGCTCGCCGGAACGCTCCAGCAGACGGCGGTAGCCGTCCAGCAGCCGCGGGTGTGCCCGGCAGCGTTCGTCCACCAGTTCCCAGAGCGTTCCTTCCTGCACCGCCGCACGGACACGGGAGATCTCGGCCATAGTGACGGCGAGGTTGTGGTAGGCGAGCAGTTTCTGACGGTCAGGCGATTTGCGGAGTTCATCTGCGGTGTGCGACCGGCAAACGGGGCAGGCGCAGGGCAGCTCACTCATCTCGTCGAGCTTCAGCGTACCGGACGGAGTGATGTAACGGCCCTCTTTGGCGTAGAGAGCATAGGCTGCGGAGTCGAAGACATCGCAGCCGAGCGCTACCGCGAGGGCGAACATGGACGGATGACCGGCTCCGAACAGATGCACACAGGCTCCCGGATTGAGCCCCTTCTTTGCGGCGATGATGACATCGACGAGTTCGCGGTAGCGGTAGGCTTCCATGAGGGGAACGACTGCGCCTACCGGGCAGTAGGCAAATCCCATCTCGGAGACGGTACGACCTGCGGTCTCCCGCAGGTCTTCGAAGACAGCTCCCTGTACCGGGCCGGAGAGCGGGGCGTCGGGGCCGAAGATCTCTTTTGCCTCCCGCATTCTGGCAACGGTGATCTCCATCTGGGCGATGACGTCCTCGCGGGGCGTGTCGGGGTGCGTCGGGATGTCTAAAGGAACCCAGATGTCGGAACCAATGTCCCGCTGGAAGGAGATGGTCTCCTCGTTGGTGATGTCCACACTTCCATAGACGGACATCTGGAATGAGCCGGAGTCGGTCATGATCAGCCCGTCGAAGTCGAGGACGTCGTGCAGTCCGCGTTCGAGTGCCTGATGCCGGAATTCCTCACTTTTGGAGAAGATGTAGGCGTTGGTGATGATGCCTTCCACGCCCATCTTCTTCATCTCGGCGGGGGGGATGATCTGCAGATGCGGGTTGACGACCGGCAGCAGTGCCGGGGTTCTGATGGTTTTGTCGCCGACTTTGAGTTTGCCGACGCGCCCTGCGATGTCTTTGTGGATTACTTCAAAATATATGCCCATGCCCGGTTGTCTCCGTTTGGAAAAGATGGTACATGTTTGGCGGGGGCTGTATTAAATATGGGGATTGTCCGGAGTGATTGGAACGGGATTGTATTTTATCGGATGACAATTTTTTTATCTGGTCGTTATCTTTTAGGGAGCAACTTCACCAAAGCGTTAATGGCTTTTTGCTGATCGGACGAGAGTTCGTATAGCTGCTTTATTGTGTTAACGTCCTCGGTTATTTTGTTAACATTGTTTTCAATATCTTCCAAACGTTTCATAAACTCATGATCAGTTGTAATATTTCCTTCGACAGCTGTCCAGTAGCGTAAAGCCCGAATAATGAAGGTACTTCTATCTATGGACTCCTTGCCTCGCTGAGCATCTATTTTTTCCAATAAATCTGTAGGAACCCGTAGCCCAACCATCTCTGACTTTGTCATACATAGATATTCGAAAACCATCTCAATTAGATTAAGTCAAGCATTGATTTCTTGTAGTCTGCAAAATAGATCATTTGTTATGCAATGATATACAATATGAAAATATTTGAAACTGAGGGCTTATGTCATTTGCATCCGTCTTAGAGAAACATCGTAATCTTTCCACCTCTAAAACTGACAAGGGAAACCGTTTTGAACAGCTTATACAGGGATTTTTGCGTACGGACCCAATGTATGTCGATCTCTTTTCCTCTGTTTGGTTATGGAATGAATTCCCGTATCGGGGGCAGTTTGGGGGGCATGATACAGGAATTGATCTTGTGGCCGTCACAAAAGATTCGGAGTACTGGGCAGTTCAGTGCAAATGTTACCGGGAAGATACGGTTATTGATAAGAAGGCAGTTGACTCATTTTTATCAACTTCCAGCAGAAAATTCGGTACTGATGAGGGGGAGGTTGCTTTTTCCCGCCGTTTGTGGATATCTACCTCAAATAGATGGGGAAAGAATGCTGAGGAGGTTCTGGACAGGCAGGATCCTCCGGTTTCCCGTCTGAGTGTTTCTGATCTGGAAACGTCGGGGGTCGATTGGAATAAGTTGGATGAGGGGATTTTTGGTACTGCGGCGCGTGTTGAGAAGAAAAAGCTGCGCCTGCATCAGGAAAAAGCAGTGGAGGCAGTACATGAGCATTTCCTGACGGCAGATCGTGGGAAACTGATAATGGCTTGTGGTACTGGAAAAACTTTTACTGCATTAAAGATTGCTGAGAAGGAAACGAAGGAACGTGGTCTGGTTCTTGTACTTGTTCCTTCAATTGCATTGATGGGTCAGACACTGCGGGAGTGGGTGGCAAATGCTGAACGATCCATATCGGCTATCTGTATCTGTTCTGACGCGACCGTTTCCAAGAAGAGATCGAATGAGGATTTGACTGGTGGAAGTGTAATGGATCTTCCTCTGCCTGCAAGTACGGATGTAGGTAATATTGAGCGGCAGATTGTTCGTTTTCTTCGAAATCAGAATACGAGGATGGTCGTTATTTTTTCCACGTATCAGAGTATTGATGTTGTTTCTCAGGTACAGAAGAGGTTTGACTGGAAGTTTGATCTGATTGTGTGTGATGAGGCGCATCGGACGACGGGGGTTACGTTGGCGGGGGAGGATGAGTCCTCATTTGTGAAGGTACATGATAATGCGTTTCTTGCAGCTGATCG
This sequence comes from Methanocorpusculum petauri, assembly GCF_026891975.1. Lineage (GTDB taxonomy): Archaea > Halobacteriota > Methanomicrobia > Methanomicrobiales > Methanocorpusculaceae > Methanocorpusculum > Methanocorpusculum petauri. Next base: position 120,356 of record NZ_JAPTGB010000001.1, read on the forward strand.
ACGTTTGTATATGACGGCCACGCCGCGTTTGTATAGTGATAGTAGTAAGAAAAAGGCGGAGTTGCATGATGCGGTTCTTTGTTCAATGGATGATGAGGCGGTATATGGGAAGGAGGTATATCGTCTTGGGTTTGGACAGGCGGTGAATGAGGGGCTTTTAACGGATTACAAGGTTTTGGTGTTGACCCTTTCTGACAGAGATATCACACCTTCGGTGCAGCGGTGGGTTTCTGGGGAAGATAATTCTATTTCGATGGATGATGCGTCGAAGTTGATTGGGTGTGTGAATGCGTTGTCGAAGCAGATTGTGGGGGACGAGGGGATTATCCGGGAGACGGACCCGTTACCTATGAGGCGGGCAGTTGCGTTTTGTCCGAAGATTTCTGCGAGTAAGGAGATTGCCGGGTATCTAAATGAGATTCCTGAGAGGTATATTTCTGATCTGTCGCCGGAGAGACAGGCCCAGATTGTGAATGTTTCTGCAAAACATATTGATGGTTCGATGAATGCGGCGAAGCGTGATGCGTTGTTGTCGTGGTTGAAGGAGGAGAGTTATGGATGTCGGGTTTTGACGAATGTCCGTTGTCTTTCAGAGGGAGTGGATGTGCCGTCACTTGATGCGGTGATGTTTTTGTCTGCCCGGAACTCGCAGGTGGATGTTGTTCAGTCTGTAGGGAGAGTTATGAGGCGGGCACCGAATAAGAAGTACGGGTACATTATTATTCCTGTGGTGGTTCCCAGTGATATGCCGCCGGAGAAGGTTTTGGATGATAATGAGCGGTTTAAGGTTGTTTGGACGGTTTTGAATGCTCTGCGGGCGCATGATGATCGGTTTAATGCGACGGTTAATAAGATTGAATTGAATAAGAAGAGGCCGCTGAATATCCTGATTGGCGGTGTTCCGCATGATGATGAGGAGGAGGGAAGCGGGTGGTCTGCGGGTGATAAGACCATTCAGACACGGCTTCAGTTGCAGTTTACGGAGTTGCAGGATACGATTTATGCAAGGATGGTGGTGAAGGTTGGGGAGCGGCAGTACTGGGAGGTGTGGGCGAAGCAGGTTGCAGATATTGCGGAGAAGCAGATTGCCCGGATTCGGCGTCTTGTGCAGAATACTGACGTGATGGAGGTGTTTGCAGAGTTTGTGGAGAGTTTGCGGGAGAATATTAATCCGACTATTGATGAGGAGCAGGCGATTGAGATGTTGTCTCAGCATATGATTACACGGCCTGTGTTTGAGGCATTGTTTGAGAATTATTCGTTTGCGGAACATAATCCGGTTTCGAAGTCGATGCAGGATATGATCCGGGTTTTGGAGGAGAATGCATTTGAGAAGGATACGGAGTCTCTGGAGAAGTTCTATACTTCGGTTCGGGAGACGGCAAAAGGGCTGGATAATGCGGAGGCACGGCAGTCAGTTATTGTGAAGTTGTATGATAATTTCTTCCGGACGGCGTTTCCGAAGATGGTGGAGCAGCTGGGTATTGTGTATACTCCGGTTGAGGTGGTGGATTTTATTGTGCATTCTGTGGATGATGTTTTGCGAAAGGAGTTCGGGCGGGGACTGACGGACGAGAATGTGCATATTTTAGATCCGTTTACGGGAACAGGGACGTTTGTGACGCGGTTGTTACAAAGCGGGTTGATTGATTCCGGGGACTTGGAGCGAAAGTACCGGGAGGAGATTCATGCGAATGAGATTGTTCTTCTTGCCTACTATATTGCGGCAGTGAATATTGAGAACGCGTTTCATTCGCTGATGCCGGAGGGAATGAGTTATCAGGCGTTTCCGGGGATTTGTCTGACGGATACGTTCCAGATGTATGAGTACCGGGAAGGGGAACAGATTGCCTCAGAGTTCTTCCCGAAGAACTCGGAACGGGTGAATGTGCAGAAGAAGACGCCGATTACGGTGATTATGAGTAATCCTCCGTATTCAATGGGACAAAAATCAGCAAATGACAATGCACAGAATGTGAAGTATCCTCGGCTGGAGAAGCGGATTGAGGAGACGTATGTACGGGCCACGAACGTTACTCAGAAAAGATCATTGTATGATTCGTATATCAAGGCATTCCGATGGGCTACAGATCGTCTGAATGAGGGTGTGATTTGTTTTGTTTCAAACGGGAGCTGGCTTGACGGAAATGCGATGAATGGGTTCAGAAAACATCTGGAGAGAGATTTCTCAAGTATTTATGTATTTAACTTGCGGGGAAATCAGCGGACGAGTGGTGAGCTGAGTCGAAAAGAGGGTGGGAAAATCTTCGGTTCGGGTTCCCGGACGTCTGTAACAATTACTCTGTTGGTAAAACGGCAGAGTTCCTCAAAGGAGAAGGCAACGATTTATTACCATGATATTGGGGATTATCTTTCGCGGGAGGAGAAACTGAAAATTATCAAAGGGTTCAGCAGTATCGTAAATCTCACAATGTCTTTGCAGATTCTGACACCGAATGAAGCAGGTGACTGGATTAATCTGAGGAGTCCGATCTTTGATATGTATACCCCTCTTGGGGATAAGAAAGGAGAGATGGAAGATAAGGCTTTTTTCGTGCCGTATTATTCTGGAGGTTTAGGTACTTCACGGGATTCATGGTGTTATAACTTCTCAAAGGAAAACCTGATGAAAAATATTCAGGATTCCATTGATTTCTATAATTCTCAGGTAGATAAGTATGCAACGGAGAAAATAACTAATCCAAAAATAGACGCTAAAGATGTCATAACCTACGATTCGACAAGATTCAGTTGGAGTGATGGGGGAAAAACAGATTTAGAACGACTCAAAAAGTATTCCTTCGTTGCATCCTCTGTGAGAATTGGTATGTATCGACCATATTTCAAACAACAGGTATATTTCAATCGAGAATTAAATGAAAGAGTACTTCAGATTCCCAAATTATTCCCGACCAAAAATACGAAAAATCTAGTTATCTGCATATCAGGAATTGGAGTCACCAAAGAATTTACTGCCCTCATAACAGATCTCACCCCTGACTTGGAACTGGTGGGAAAATCCCAGTGCTTCCCCCTCTACTACTACGAGCCCTCAACCAAAGCCGCCCCCGGAAAAGTTCTCGACGCAACCCAGACCTCCCTCTTTGCCGCCGTTGCCGAGGAAGAACAGCCCTATTACACGAGAAAGGACGGCATCAGCGACTTCATCTATCACAAAGCACACAGTCAGTACGCGGATGACAGCATCACCAAAGAGGACATCTTCTACTATGTCTACGGATTCCTCCACTCCAAAGAATACCGACAGACCTTTGCAAACGACCTCAAAAAAATGCTTGCCCGTATCCCGCTCGTTGCGAACAAAGAAGACTTCCTTGCATTCAGCAGGGCGGGACGTGCCCTGGCAGACTTACATCTTCACTACGAAACCGTAGAGCCGTATCCTGCTGATGTCAGTGGTGTGGAATTTGAAAACCTCCGCGTAACCAAGATGAAGTTCATTACTAAAGGCGACAAGAGCCGCATTCAGTATAATGAATCTATTGTCATCTCCGGTATTCCGGAAAAAGCATATGAGTACATCGTCAACGGAAAAAGTGCGATTGAATGGATCATGGAACGCTATGCAATCACCATTGACAAAGATAGCGGCATCAAAAATGACCCCAACGACTGGGCGGACGAAGTCGGCAATCCGCGATACATTCTGGATTTATTGCTGAGCCTGATCACCGTGAGTCTTCGGACGATGGAAATTGTGGATCAGCTGCCGAAGGTAGCGTTTGGAGAATAACCATATACCCATTTTTTCTCAGACCTTTCTAAACAGAAAGACCGCAGCACGCAAACCGAAAAGCAGTATCAACGTTCGCGTAATATCTTCTGCACCTGTTCCAGCAGCGGCGGAATGTCGTGTGAAACGGTATTCCAGAGAATAACGGCATCAATAGCTGTATAACCGTGTATCCCGGTTCATACGACAGCCTCTGCCGGTATCATCTCCGGTTCAATCAGGATACGGAAGTACGGTTTCATACCGTTGAGGGAAACCAGGTCAACCTTTCGCCCGAAAAGATCTTCCAGATAGGAAACAAGTTCCATGCAGGTAAACATCCCTGCCCCGCTTCCTTCCCGGAATGCGTAGAATATGTCAATGTCGCTTTCTGCGGTATCTTCCCCACGGCTGACCGAACCGAATACGCCGATTGTCTCAACGGAGAAACGTTTCTCAAGCTCCGGAAGATTTCGCGAGAGTTTTTTGAGGACGTCCTCTTTTATAGAGATGTATTCGTGCGGCATGTCACTATGATATAATAGGGTTTTTTTGATTATCTATTTTTGGGAGGGGAAAAAACAGGAACAGAAGTTGACACATCTGAAAAATCATCTGCCAAAAAAAGCTCAGTACAAAGTGAACAAAAGGGGGAACATCAAATTTTTTTCACTCCGTACTGAACTATTCTCAGACCTCCTGCTCCCGGAACACCTGCCCCTCAAACACAAACACACTGCACGAACTCTCCCGCCACGCAGACGGCGGAAGACCCGCCTTAATACACGTCTGACTGAGGAACTCTGACGGCGTCCACCCGTATTCCGTTGCCACCTGCGGCAGCAAAAGCCCGCTGCGGCTCCCGGCCTTCACAATCAGCCCGTGACGACCCACCTCCACATGCTGCCAGCGTTCCGCAGGAGGACAGATCAGCGCCTCGGGCGGCGTAAGAACCGTCACCTCCAGCAAAATATCCGCAAGCTCCCCAGACTCAACCGGCCGAAAACGCGGATCCCGGACCGCCGCAGAAACCGCCGCATCCTCCAGAGCCTCCGAAAGCGGCATCACCGGATACGGAATCCCGATACAGCCCCGCAACTCCCCGAACTCCGTCAGCGTCACAAACACCCCGCGGGGATGTGCAAACGCCGGAGGATACACGATCTCCGCAACCGGCTTACGCCGCACCACCGCCTCCACCAGCTCTCTCGCCCGGGCAACCGCAAACGCCCCGTCCGCATCCGTCAGCAGAATCATGATACTCTATTGGCGGGACAACGTATCAAATCTCTTCTTCCACAATCCTCGCCGGAACCGCATAGGTGAAACTTCCCCCGCCCGCCTCCGTCAGAACCGTCAGATACTCCGCAAACACCACCGCGTCCACTGTCGTCTCCTCGATCGGATGTTTCCCGGCAAACACCTCATACCCCTCCGCACCCGAAGCAACATAACTGTTCGTCGCAAACACCAGTTCAGTCGTGGTATCATTGCGGTCAAGTACGCCCCCGCCATCCGCAAGCTCCACCGAAACAACCCGGTTTTGCGGCACGGCCTCCGCATCAATCGTCATCCGTATCCCCGCGACCTGCAAAAACCTCCCGTCCGCACCCGGCAGACCGGAAACCCCGTTCTCCAGAGCCGCATACAACTCTGCCGGCGTAATGCCAAGCAGCGTCACCATATTCCCGAACGGCAGCACCGTATACGCATCGCCCAGCGTCAGATCTCCCGCCGGAAGATTCTCCCGCACCCCGCCGCCATTCACTGCTGCAACAATCGGCAGTCCGTCCCGCTCAGTTCCCGCAAGTGTCTTTTTCGCATACCACCGCATCGAATCTGCGACCAGATCGCCGAGCGGCATCTCCTGCATCCGGACAAGCCGCGTCCCGTTCTCGGCATTCGCCGCAAGCGGCGTTGCCGAGTTGCCGATAACCCGCTCATACCCTTCCCCGGACATATCCGACAGATTCGCATACAGTGCCGCGTATGCCGGATCCGCAGTCCCGTTCCGGAGATCCGCCACAGGAATCAGCGACGTCTCAATCGAATGGCCGTCCGCGGTAAACGTAATATTGATCCGTCCGAGATTCTGGAAAAATGCGCCGGTCTGCACAATCGTCGTATTTCCTACCGTATCCTGAATCACCGTATGACTGTGACCGTCGATGATCAGATCAATCTCCGGCACCGCCGCCGCAAGATCATACGAAGTCGGCGACGAAGAAGGGTCGTTACCGATATGCACCAGAGCCACAATCAGATCCGCATCCTTCTCCGCAAGACGAGCGGTCTGGTTCTTTGCAGCGCTTATCTCATCCGTACAGATAAACTGCGAGTACGGGCCGCTTGTCTCGGTCGTCGTAATACCAAAGAAACCGATCCGCTTCCCGCCGGTCTCGATGATGAGATTTCCGTCGTTTCCAAGCAGTGCCGTGCCGTTCGGATAGATCGTGTTCGCCGAAAGAACCGGGAACTCCGCAAGCCCGGCGAGTTCTCTGGCATGGCCTGCCCCTTTATCGAACTCATGGTTTCCCAGCGTCATCACATCATACTCCGCAGCGTTCATCAGGGTCATGATTGCCGTGCCGTTTGTGGCGGTGGCAAGAAGCGTTCCCTGGGTGGCATCGCCCGCACTCACCAGCAGAGCGTTGGGTGTGGCGTCGCGGAGCGGAATGGTATAGGCAAGGTCTTCGAGATGACCGTGCATGTCGTTTGTGTGGTAGATGGTGATCGTTACCTCCGCGTCCCCGGCAGTTCCCAGAGTTATGACGAGGAAACCTGCAAGAAGGAGTACGGCTGCAAGAACAACTGCGAGATACGTCCGGTATTTCTGGTTCATTGATATTCTCATTGTTTTCTCTGTACGGGAGAGGAGATATACTGTTCTGTCATCATCTTGATAACCCCCTGACACTAATATAACAGGTACGTGAGAGGGAGCATGCGGCCGACGGTGATCATTACGGGATCGCTGAGGAAAGTCCTCCCACCATTCAGGTAACGCAGCCGTGTGCAAGCACGGGTGGCGAGAGTCACGGCTCTGGAACAGAAACGACACGTCCTCCGGGGAGCAATGAGACGGAACCTAACCCGTCGAGCGCTGATCCGGGGGGATCGATGGAACGGCGAATCCCTGCGGGTGCAAGTCGAAACAGGATCTGCGTGCGGCGCCTGAACGCCATGATCCGGGTACGACGCTAAGCCGAATGCCGCAACGAACAGGAGGAGGCTTACTACTCCGACTCACGTTTTTCGCTGATGTTTTTCATGGATGTGGTGGTGATATATAGATGGCAGATACCTCAAAACTTGGAACAATTCTTATTCTTGCAGTGATCTGTGTGGGAGTACTGCTTGTTGTCTCGTCAGGAATTTCTGCGTGGCAGAACTATCAGAGTATTGCAGAACCGGATACCCCAGCTGTTGTCCCCACGTCGGTTTCAACGCCCGAAGTTCCGGCGACTGCCACTGCAACCGCAACCGGTTCAGATCGAACAACACCTGCCTCAACAACTGCTGCAACCGTCAGCACGCCGGTTTCTCCGGCGACAACACCTGCATCCCCTGCGGCAACGACCGTTTCTTCTCCGGTTGTGACCACTCCTGTATCCACTCCTGCCGCAACTGCCGCACCACCCCTGTCTGCTCCTGCGGCGGACGATCCCATTCTCGGCACCTGGACGGGCACGAAGTCCGTCTCACTGTTCTTCGTCTCGGCGAACGGGCAGGGAACCGTGACCTTCCGCGACGATTTTACCGGTGATCTCTCCGGCGCGGTGCACGGTGCAGGCATGGACGAGACGTTTGCGAGCGGGTTCGTCTGGACGAACAACGACGGCGGCAGCTACACGGGCAGTATCGGAACCGAGTCGATGGGGTTTACGCTTGCGGGAGATACACTTACGATGACGATCAATCCGAAAAAACTCGGGCTGAATGCGATGCTGGATATGGATATTCCGGTTGAGATGCACCGCGTCTGAATCCGGATGATCTCTTTTTTTGTCTCCCAACCGGTTTTGTCCTGCATTTATCTGTTGGGAATCTCTGTTTTTCGGAATAGTGTCAGTCTGTGTTCAACACGTTGATTATTTTTTGTCCGAAAAACACTACACGTTATCTGCATGATTGCAGGCCAATCACCCATTTGCAAAAAAAAACGGAAAATGGCATTTCAGGAAAAATTATGAAGAGATTAATTCCAAATGAAAGAGTTTCGGTTTTGAAACCGCTTTTCTGTATTGGGCTGGTATTTCTAATTCTCATCGTGGGATGCGGGACGGTTACAGCAGTAAGTAGCGGAAAACCGGATACCCCAGCCGTTGTCCCCACGTTGGTTTCAACGCCCGAAGTTCCGGTAACTGCCACGGCGATCGCAACCGGTTCAGATCGAACGACACCTGCCGCACCACCCCTGTCTGCTCCTGCGGCGGACGATCCCATTCTCGGCACCTGGACGGGCACGAAGTCCGTCTCACTGTTCTTCGTCTCGGCGAACGGGCAGGGAACCGTGACCTTCCGCGACGATTTTACCGGTGATCTCTCCGGCGCGGTGCACGGTGCAGGCATGGACGAGACGTTTGCGAGCGGGTTCGTCTGGACGAACAACGACGGCGGCAGCTACACGGGCAGTATCGGAACCGAGTCGATGGGGTTTACGCTTGCGGGAGATACACTTACGATGACGATCAATCCGAAAAAACTCGGGCTGAATGCGATGCTGGATATGGATATTCCGGTTGAGATGCACCGCGTCTGAATCCGGATGATCTCTTTTTTTGTCTCCCAACCGGTTTTGTCCTGCATTTATCTGTTGGGAATCTCTGTTTTTCGGAATAGTGTCAGTCTGTGTTCAACACGTTGATTATTTTTTGTCCGAAAAACACTACACGTTATCTGCATGATTGCAGGCCAATCACCCATTTGCAAAAAAACGGAAAATGGCATTTCAGGAAAAATTATGAAGAGATTAACTCCAAACGAAAGAGTTTCGGTTTTTTTGGAATTAACTGGAATATTAAACAAAAGAGGTGACACGAAAATGAAAAAACTATCGCAAGTAACCACACTCCTCGCGTTGATTGTGATGTTGATCGCAATTCCACCAGCAGCAGCAGATAATGCAGTATGGATAAAAGTCCTCAATGGCACTACAGAGTTTCAGTACGTGCCGAGCAATGATTTTAGTCTGCAGGGATACTACTTTGTACCAACAAACAATCCCGATCGCCAGAAAAATCCAATGTTCAGGTTTTGGCCGGGCGATTCCGGAGTAGGACGTGTATACTCGCTGGTAAACGAACGCATCCTAAAAGAGGATATCCTGTCCAATAGATCCCTTACCGTATACGGGTACGGCATCGCAAAAACTGGCAGATATGCCGGTAAAACACTTGTTGCGCAATTAAACTCATCGGTTGTTATCCATCAGAATGATACGTTTTCTGTTGCGGCAAGTGTGTACAATACCAATCAGCTTGCCTGTGTTGTCACACAGAACAACATGACACCCAGTACTGCGTATTCGTTAGATAATTTCACGATGGCACCAACGTAACGTTTCAACGTCTGACAATCACTCTGATTACACCGTCCCTCTCCAAGGAGTAACTTGCCTCTCGCATTCCTCATGTTCGCCTCTGTTCGTGATGGTTCTGCGTCATCATGTGACGAGTGAAACAGGGATGTACACAACGCTGTTTCCGGTGTTTTCCAATTGGGTGTCAGTTTGTGTTCAATGACTTTAACATTGTTTAATGAGATTAGTATTATACAACAGAATAGATCTGGTAGTATTTGTTTTTCGGAGATGAAGAAGAAATGAACCATATTCTTTGCAGTGTCGTCTTGATCTTATTTTTGTCATATGTTGCTGTGTGTCCAGTTGCAGCTTCCAACGGCGTCAACGACAATATCGAAAAGGCCGATGTTGAGAAGGAGCTGCTGAGGTGTGCCAATGTGTTTGGAGATGACGGTCATCTCAAAAACCCTGGCATACTGCGGGCTGAGTTTATGGTTGCGTGGCATCATCTCGTGCAATATGTGGGTAACCATTATGATATGAACACTGTAGAAGGAAGAATGGGATATATGGAATATATGGCAGATAAAGAAAGAGTTGTGTACTCTATTCGAGACAAGATTGTCTCACTGGATATCTTATATTCCAAGAACCCAGAGGCCTACCAATCGATTGTAAAAGAAAACATTTCCTCGTATATGGCTCTTTCTAACGAATTGTTCGTGAAAGACCCGGAACTTACTACAATTTATGAGATGGAGTTGTCTCAATCTTATGATGCAGCAAGAAAGTTAAATGATGCTTGTGCGGTATTCGGATCTCACTGTAACACGGATGACTACCAGATGCTCGGCACTGATCTCAAAAACGTAGCCAACAGCTTATCTATTAGTGAGGGATTGGCGTTGACACGATTTGAACCGTCTCGCAATAACTACCCCGCGGAGGAAAAATTGGGAGTTCCTCTCAACCAGCGCCTTAAAACCGTGTATAACCCATTTACCGAGAGATCCGAGGTTGTTACTTACAACACATCTAAAGAGGTATGGACGAAAGATGAAACTGAAAGATACACTGAGTTACAGTACAAGATCGAGCGAGCTCACACGGAGTATGTTCAGGACTTATCATTTGAGATGGCAACAATAGTCATCGCTGCAAATATTCTTTTTTATACTGTCGGATGGATTATATTCAGCCCGAGAACCACATTTGTGGGCAAGTTTGAATACGATATACTGGGAAAGAGCTTCGGCGAAGTTACCCGTCTTACAAAATATGAGGTGCAGCTGGCACTAGTTATTGTACTGGTACTTATTGCAATCGCGTGTGCTGCTCTCGCAGGTGCGATTTACGGGTTAGTAAACACCATCGAGAAACATAAGGAGGAGATCAAAGATATTGAAGAGATGAAAAAGATGGTTAAAGAACACGGATTTACCGTTCCAGACGGAACTGATGCTAGCGTGTGGGTGTAATACCCATGCAACCACCACACCAGCAATCTCACGGGCTTTTCGCGGAGTTCTCTTCAACCGTCCCGCAGTCGCCGGCCTTATCGACACCACGCCCCTCTGCCCCGGCTGTGAATGTGCCCTCCTAACAACAGGATGCCATCAACAGCCTGCGCTGCGGCTGCCGGCGTGGGCAGGATCCTCTTGGGTCATTCCTGTAGAAACAACACTGGAAAACTTCAGTATTGCTACGTCCAGCATGCAACAAAAAATCAAAGACTCTCGAGCAACGCAATTTGAATCCGATCATATGGTATGAACACGTCTGGACATTTACTCAACGCCCTCCCGACTGATACCTTAATAACTCCCCAGAGTAGATGGTAGTAGGAATCATGAGCACATTTGAGTGTACGCAGTGCGGTCTGTGCTGTCTTGGGATCGGCGAGATAGTGCGGATGGATCGCCAGATCTCGAAGTACGGGTTTTACGTAAAGAACGAAGTGGTGGGCGAGACAAAAGCGGTTCTTATCACGCCCGAGTACCGCGACCTCTTCGACACCGACCACTCCATTCAGGAAGAACATACCTCTGCCTGCTTCTTCGTCCGCAAACGGCCTGACGGCAAATATGTCTGTACCATTCATCCCGGGCGGCTGTTCATCTGCAAGGACTATCACTGCTGTGCGGCACGCATCAGCAAAAACGGCGAGGAGGTGGGCCGCGTGAAAGGAAAGCTCTCTCTGGTGACCAGTGATGAGACGCTCAAAGAGATCTGGCGGGAAGGCGTGCAAAAACAACCGGCAATGTCCCGTGAAGAAATTACCGCCCTCCTCCGCGGTCAGGGATACTCGGTTCTGTTCTATGACGGAGAATGAACTTCCGGTTACGGACGGACATCTGCGATGTACGGACGGGCGGAGGGTGACGCCGGAAAAATGCCGGTTCTGTATGCATTCCCGTTATTTTGTGATCGATGGTGTTGCGGAACGGTCGCCCGCTCTTGCATTCTGTCTGCGGGAACGCGTGTGCAAAGAGGTTGCGTTTTCCCGGGCAACGGCCGTCGGCTGTGCGGAGACCCGCGGCGACGGGTATGCGAGTGTGGGCAATATCCTGTCGTAAATCGGGAGGAGACCTCTCGGCATTCCGTTTTTCTAAAAAAATCTTCCGGAGGGTTTTCCTCCGCTCCGGAAGTATCTCTTGTCCGTTGTCCTGCAGTCGTACGCAGAACTCACTGGAGAAACACACCAACGAAAATACTCATGAGAATCATCATGACAAAAATGGCAAGGATTCCTTCAGATGAGAAGAAGTTTTCGAGTTCTCCGTCGATGAGTATGGACTGTTTTTTCATGGTTCTGATATCCAAATACATTATTTCAGCAGAGCGACCGCTTCAGCGACGCTCTTGTTCTCAACGGTTATCGCGTAAATTGCGTTGCAGAACTTCACGGCCTCATCAAGAGGTTTCTGGTGAATGTTTCTGCCGGTCGCATTGCCGGACGCACCGCCGATATGGATCTGATCGTAGAGTTCGGCGAGGAACTTTTCCTCGGAGACGGATGAGCCTCCCGCACAGACGAGTTTTGTTCTGCCTGCTGCTTTGACTGCTTCTTTAAGGAGTTCTGCGGAGGCTGCCCCTTCCTTCTTTGGGGCGTTGACCTTAACGAAATCACTGCCGAGACATGCGGCGACGCCTGCTGCTCCTGCGATTAAGTGCGGGTCTTTTTCGTCTTTGACGGCTTTACCGCGGGGGTAAATCCAGAGTACGGAGACCATGCCGTACTGATGCGCCGCGTTGATCAGCTGGGCGGCTTCGGCCAGCATGTCCGCTTCTTCCTCGCTGCCGAGGTAGATGGTGTAGCCGATTCCGGCAATTTTGATGCCCCGGTCGGCGAGGTCGGCGATCTGATCGACCGTCCACAGCTGCGGGCTGACGGGGTCTTTCTGGGAGACGCCGACGAGGTGGGTTTTGGAGTTCATCTTGACGAGATAGGGAACATCCGGGTAGTCCATGGCGTAGCGGGTGATGAGGCCGAGCTGGGCGGCAAGTACGCCGATCTTGGCTTTGGATGCGATACGGAAGAGGTGTTCCGGATCTGCATCGTCTTCGGGGATACCTGCACCGCAGAAGTCGTCGTTGAGGTGCTCAATCTTCTGGTCGCCGGCGAACAGCATGAGGCGGCCGGAACCTGCAGTGATCAGGTTGTAGTTTTCTGTGTACTGTTCCCGCATACACTCGGGAACGTCAAGCGGTACCTTCACATCAGTCATTGTGTATTAGTTGCCCTCTGAGATTGTTAAGGTTGCGAGTTTTATGGCACGGCACTGAAATTCGTTTATCGGGAACTCCCATGTGTGAGGTGACACGGCTTGCCTGCGAACTGCGGATAAAGCCTTGTTCCCTGTTAATTCGGCATGTCAGTCTGCGTTCAACACTCTTATTGGACTTCCCACCAAGAGGATTGATGCGAAAATGTACAACTTCCAGCAGCCGCATGTACCCGCGAAATTCACGGACACAGGCCAAACAGCCCTCTACTGCCGCCAGAACTGCGAACACCTCTACAAACGAATTGAGATCACGCTCCGTCCGGGGGAAAGCTATTCATTTTTTTACGACGGAGAAGGCACCTTTGACAGAGCATACTATTACTATGCATCGCCACGATTCGTGAACACCCAGATTACCACAACCTGTACAACAAACGGTACCCACATAACCGCCACTATCACGGCAGCTCCTGATGCGGAAGAAGGATTTCACGGCGTAGACTGGGCAGTCTACGCCCGGGGCAGTACCTATTCCCGGTTGTGGGGGTACCTCGTTGCCTTTGTCCGGGTGGAAAAAGAAAAACACAGGTGCAAAACCTGTTACTACTGCGATTCTCTGCCCACTGAACCGGGCATGGAAATTCAGGCACACGGCTGGTGCCGGATCTACGAAACGTCAGTACTGCTGGACGAAGCCTGTGAATCAGCCCGCATCAGAGCAAATGCTCAATCGGCAGACTGATTTGGTAGCAAACCGCAGCACAGGACACAACATTACCGCTTCAAAACCCCGATCTCCGACAACATCGTTGGCAGATACTCCTTCGTCACGAAATCCAGACCATGGCTCGCAAACGCCTGCTGTTCCGACTTCAGCCCCATCTCCAGCTGCAAATTAATCTCCTTCTTCCAGAACTCCGACCCGAACCGGGGATCCGACAACTCCGCCTTCAAAGCATTCACATCCTGCTCCGTCAGCTTATCCGCCGGCAGATTATAATCCCGGATGTCTGAAGGCTTCACCCCGATAAACTGCGCCGAAGGCGTTGCCAGAAACTCCGACATATGCGCCGCCTTAATCGAACCATACGCAACCGACGCATAAATCCGGTACGACCAGGGATCCCCGTCCGTAAAAACAACCACCGGAATCTTCAGCTCCTCATTCATCCGCTTCAGCATCCGCCGCGTTGCCCGCGTCGGCTGCCCCTTCAGATGCAGAAGAATCGTATTATACTCCTCATCAAACCCGTTCTCCTGCAGACGCGAAAACATACCACCCGTCTCAAGAGCAATCACACAACTCGCATCATGATCCACCAGCTCCACATTCTCCACATTATTCGGAATATTATACCCCGCCTCCCCCACATCATCCTGACAATGAATCTCCTTCATCCCCCGCCGCGTATTCTCCCGCACCCGCAGCGGACCGAAAATCGACGCCCCGTCCTCCTCAGGCCGCATATGGAAAAACTCCCGCTGCAAACTCGTAATAATCTCCAGATCCTCCACCAGATAATTACTTTCATTCTGCGCATGGAACTTCGCCTGCTTCCAGCCCTCCGAGATATAATACATCTCCCTTAACGTCGACGACCGGTTCTCCGCCAGCTGCATCTTAATAAACCCGATCACATACGCCATCTTCAGCATATGAATCGCCGACTTCGCCGTCCCCGCATTCCGCGTACTCTCCTTTGAACCGTACGTCCAGACCTCCGAATCATCATCGAACTCCAGATTATACTTTGTCCGTGTCGGCAGCGTAATAGACGGCACATCTCCTGCGTCCATCTGATCATACCAGACCTTCGCAATCTCCATCAGACGCTGCTTCGTCGCCATATCACGTTCACGGGGATCAGACATCTACATCCACCACCACTTTCAGATTTTCTGCAACACCCTGCATATCCACAATACCTCCTCCGGTGCCCGTATAGGACACCTCAAAGTTCGCCCCGGCAGAAAGCGTCCGCTTCCACACCTTCGTATACTCACCCTCCATCTCCGTCACGAAATCGGGCGGAACGGTGGCGTCAGCCGCCGAATCGCCCGATATGTCATACAGCGACACCAGTTGATCCTTCGTCGTATAATTATCAATCCGGATCGTAATTCTGCCGTTTGCCGACCCCTTCTTCAGGACAACCCGCCGCATGATTCTCCCTTCAATCAGTGAAGTATCCGGCGGCGGAAGCTCCACAATCTCCCCGACTTTCCGGGCGATTAACGGAATCACCGCACAAATCGCCCGGGCACGGTCGTCCTGAAGCTTGTTCTTGTCGCGACGCGACAAAAACAGCTTCAGATCCCGTCCCAGCTCCTGCAACGCAAGCGTAATCTCGCGTTCCACCTCCGGAACAGACGCCACCGCATCCTTGGACTCGCTCGTGAACGGCACATTCGTTGCCGCCACATGAACCAGAATCAGAATCGGTCCCATCGGCAGGCCCTGCTGCGACACCCCGTAGTTCTTCCAGTTCACGTTCGCAATCGCGGACGTAATCGCACACGCCCCCTGCTGATACAGCAGCGGCACACGGTTGGCGAACCGGAGAATCATCGCGCTGCCTTCGGACGGCAGCTTCCCGCCGTAGCCGATCGCCGCCTCCACGATGAATGAATTTCCCCCAAACACATTGCCGGGACGGGTCCGGGCTTTAATGAAATCCAGCTGGAACTCCTTCTCCATCCCCTTCACGATCAGATCCTCCGTGATCGGCGATAGACACTGCGACGCAGGCGGGGCGGGAATCTTCACCGTCTGCATCGCGTCAAGCAGCGGGTTCAGCTGTTCCAGCTGAATCGTATTCACGCGAACCTTCGCGTCCAGCTTTGCCACCGAACAGATCTCCAGCGCCGTCTTCTCCCCGACCTTGGAAAAGCTCTCGATCAGAAACTCTTTGAGCGGGAGATCGGACGCCGCCGTCATGCGTTTGAGAACACCCAGCTCAATACCGTACGGATGCGGCTTGATGGCAACCGGGCAGGGCGGCACATCGTTTGACACACGGTCAAAGGTGAACGACTCGTCATCGATCTCCACCCGGAACCGGGCATGCGGGTTGACGACCGAGGTGTACTTCAGGTACTCCAGCAGTTTCTTCTTCGCCTGCATCGTACTCTTGAACTCAAGCTCGATACGGGTTCCGTGCGGAAGCACCCAGTCGATCTCCTCGTGCGACAGCACCTCCGGCTCGTTCGTCTCGGTCTTTATGACGAGCGTCATCTTGTGGGCTTTCGTCTTTGCACCCGTGCGGGAGATAACGGTCGTCGGTTTGCCGGTTGTCAGTTGGGCGTAGAGGACCGCCGCCGAGATACCGATACCCTGCTGACCGCGGGTCTGGCGGACCTGATGGAATCGTGAACCGTAGAGAAGTTTGGCAAACACCGCCGGCATCTTTTCGGGAATGATGCCGGGTCCGTTATCCTCGACGACGACGCGGAACACGTCGCCGCCGAGTTTGCGGACGGAAACTAAAATATCGGGCAGGACTTCGGCCTCTTCACAGGCGTCCAGCGAGTTGTCGATGGCTTCTTTGATGGTGGTGATGATTCCCCGCGTGGGGGAATCAAAGCCGAGCATATGCTTATTCTTTTCAAAAAATTCTGCTACACTGATGCTTCGCTGTTTCTTGGCGAGTTCGTCAGCAAGAACCATTCGCTACCTCATCTACGGCATCTGCAAGACTCATCTCCGTCTGTGCTGCTTCTGCCAGATTTTTCAGGGTGACTGTTCCTGCCGCTGCCTCTTTTTCTCCGATGAGGACCGCGTAGGATGCGCCCGATTTCAGGGCTGAGGAGAGCTGTGCCCCGAAACTCCGGTCCATGACGTCCATGACGACCGTGATGCCCGCCGCCCGGAACGCGGCGGCTGCGGCGTACGCCGCAGTCCGCGTCTGGGGCGTTGCGACAACCGCAACGACCGGTGCGGTTTCCGGGACGATTTCGCCGAGCGAGACCATGACGCGGTCAAACCCGATTGCAAATCCGCAGCTCGGAACATCCTTTCCGCCGAACAGGTGTGCCAGGCGATAGACGCCGCCGCCGAGGATCTGGTTTTCGGCGCCGAGGTTGTCGGCGAATCCTTCAAAGACCATGCCGGTATAGTAGTCGAGTCCCCGGGCGATACCGAAGTTCTGAACGAAGGGAATGTTCTGGGCGGTGAGGTACCGGAAGGTCTCTTCGATGCGTTCTTTTTCCGGGATGTCGCCGGTAACCGCCCAGACTTCGTCGAGGGTTGCGGCGGTGATGAGCCGGATGAGGGGTTCGTAGAGGTCAGCGTGGCCGATTGCGGCAAGGGTGGTATGGAGAAGGTCCGTGTCGCGTTTGTCAAGTGCTGCCATGACCTTCTTCTGTCCGGTTGCGTCAAGGCCGGCGAGCAGGTGTTTCATCGGGGCGAGGTGGCCGATCTTGAGGACGAACCGGACGCCGGATGATTTGAGGAGTTCGTAGGCGAGGGCGATGACTTCGGCGTCGGCGGCGGGCGAGTCTGCACCGATCAGTTCGCAGCCGAACTGCCAGAACTGCCGGTATCGTCCTTTCTGGGGGCGTTCGTACCGGAAGCATTCGGCGAAGTAGAACCAGCGGAGGGGTTTGGGGGCGACCTGGGCTTCGTTGACGTAGGCCCGGACGACGGCGGCGGTGAGTTCGGGACGGAGTGCGATTTTTCTGCCGCCTTTGTCTTCGAAGGCGTACATTTCGCCGATAATTCCTTCGCCGGATTTGAGGGTGAAGAGTTCCTGCTCTTCGAACATGGGGGTCTGGACTTCGCCGTAGCCAAAGGACCGGGCGACGTCTCTCATGCGGCGTTCGATGTATCTTCGCTGTGCCATTTCTGCGGGAAGGAAGTCCCGCGTTCCGCGTGGTTTCTGGAGCATTAGTGGTTCCTCCGGTTTTCGGGAATGGGGGCTGATCCGATCAGTCGCTGCCAGGCAGTTTCGTTTCCTTTCCATACGTCTCCCCGGACAATTCTCGACTGGAGGTACATTGCAAGGAGGACAAGTCCGCAGCCGAGGTAGAGAAGCGTGGTGTCGGCAAGGCCGGCGACTGCGGCGGCAAACCATCCGAGGGCGGTGAAGAGGACTCCCTGGTAGGCGGCTTTGCGGTATCCTTCAAGGCCGGTTCTGGCGTAGATGCGGGTGTCCCGCAGCCAGAGGAAGGAGACGACGACCGCACCGAAGGCGACGACGTAGGTTATCGGATCAACGTACATGAATGATTATTATTTGGTGCAGAGGGCTTTAAGGATGGGGGTTTAATGGACTTTGCGCATGCCGTGTTCAGGCTGCCCGGGGATACCTTATCCCCGGGCAGCCGCAACTTTGTTTGTCTCTATCTGACCATTTATTCATTGTGCCGACAGAGAATGTTCTATGCAGCAGAATGCGAATGGTAGTGGAGGGAAGATGCGGGAGATCTATGTTGCGGGCGGGTGTTTCTGGGGGGTTGAGGAGCTGATGCGGTCTGTTCCGGGCGTTGTTTCCGCGACGGCAGGGTATGCGAACGGATTTTCTGCTGCGGCACCGTCGTATGCAGAGGTGTGTTCGGGGCGGACGGGGTTTGCGGAGACGGTACGGGTGGTGTATGATCCTGCCCGGGTGAGTCTTGCGGCGCTGGTGTTTTTGTTTTTCCGGGCGATTGATCCCACTGATGCAAACGGGCAGGGGAATGATCGGGGGACGCAGTACCGGCCGGGGATCTATTTTACGGATGAGGAGTCGGCGGCTGTTGTGCGGGGTGTTGCGGAGGTGGAACGCCGCCGTTCGGAGGTATTTGGTGTGGAGGTTCTTCCGCTGCGGAATTTTTTCCCGGCGGAGGAGGGGCATCAGCGGTATCTGGAGCGGCATCCGGGCGGCTACTGTCATATCCGGCCCGGGTTGTTTGCCGAAGCCCGGAGTCTGCGGGTGGATCCGGGACGGTATGAACGGCCGAGTGATGCGGAGCTTTCCCGGATGCTGGCGCCGGAGGTGTTTTCGGTGACGCAGGAGGGAGAGACGGATATTCCCTGGATGCATCCGTATGCGGAGGAGATGCGGCGGGGAATTTATGTGGATGCGGTTACGGGCGAGCCGTTGTTTTCATCGGCGGCGAAGTATGCGAGTTCCTGCGGATGGCCGGCGTTTTCGGAGACGCTGGATCCGCAGGTGGTTGTGTTCCGGGAGGATAGGTCATACGGGATGCGGCGGACGGAGGTTCGGAGCCGGGCGGGGGATTCCCATCTGGGCCATGTGTTTTCGGGGGATCGGGAGTCGCCGTCGGGGGTGCGGTTTTGTGTGAACGGGTCGGCGCTGCGGTTTGTGCCGTATGGGGAGATGGCGGAGGCGGGATACGGGGATCTGATGGATTTGGTGTGAAAGCGGGTGCGGTTGTACCGGAATTGCTGCACACCAAAGCCTGATGGTGGTGATTCTTCTTTTTTGTCTGTTGGTCGGGGTCGGGTGATATTCTTGGTTGTTTACAGGTTTTGTGTTCCGATTTTGTTGTTGGGTTTTTGTCGAAGCTGCTTGTTTTGCCTCATGGCGTTTTTGTTTTCTCTTCGAGTTCTGCCAGATAACGGTCGAAGTCTGATACGTAGATTTTATCCTGGAGAATTCGGTATTTCTCAAATTCAGTTTGTGCATGAAGTTTTGCAATTTCTGCGGTTACGTTTCCCGTGTCCTGTAAAAGTCCGTATTCGAACATTTCGATGAAGCCGTTGAGTCGTGTTTCCCAGTCCTGCATAGTGAGCGGGATTCTGCGCTGTGCCATGGTTTCGGCGAAGTCAAGGTAGGAGGATACGAGGCGGTTCAGTTGGGTAAGTTCGGTTTCGGAGAGGTAGTTTTTGGCGATTATGACGTCTGATTTTTTGATTTTTCCGTCGGGTGCATCCTGCCAGGTGGTCAGCCCCATGTGTGTTTTGGTGCTGTTTGCACGCTCTACGATGAGTTCTGCTGCGGTGTGTCCGTGTATTGCGTAGTGGACTTTGTTCTGGATATTTGCATAGAAGCGTTTGGTTGCAGGAGAGTTTTTATCGTAGTCGATTGCGGTTGCGTAGAGGTCGGTGATTTTCTGGTAGAATTTCCGTTCGCTTGCCCGGATTTCGCGGATGCGTTCGAGCTGTTCTTCGAAGTATTTATCGGTGAGGGGTGAGCCTTCTTTGAGACGGGTGTCGTCCATTACCCATCCTTTGATGGTATATTCTTTGGCGATGTGGTTTACCCATTTGCGGAATGCCACCGCACGTTCTGAGTTTACTTTGAAGCCGACGGCTATGATCATCTGAAGGTTGTAGTGGGTAACTTCACGGTTTACCTGCCTTTCTCCTTCTGTTTGAACTATCCAGTATTTTCGGATAGTTGCGTCAGCTTCCAGTTCATGGTCTTTGTATATTTTTTTGATGTGGTAGTTTATGGTACGGGTGTCAACGTCATAGAGTACGGCAAGCATTTTCTGGGTAAGCCAGATGTTTTCGTCTTCGTAGCGGATTTCGAGGTTTGCGTTTTGTCCGCCGATGGAGGCGATGTAGGTGAGGTATTCTGCGGCTGAACTTTTGGCAGGGGTTTTGGGGTCTGTCATGTTTTTGTTTTCCTTTGGAGGATCGTTTTTTTGTGTCCGGTGGGAGTGTATTGAACATTTTTCTTTGCCGGTTCGCTTTTCCTTTCCACTGCCCGTATGATAACGAAGTATGGTGAGGCCGGGTAATAAGGTTTTGTGTGAACGGGTCGGCGCTGCGGTTTGTGCCGTATGGGGAGATGGCGGAGGCGGGATACGGGGATCTGATGGATTTGGTGTGAAAGCGGGTTACTTCCGGCCTTTTTGTGTGGGTTGTTTTGCCCGGGAAAACCAGAGTCACCATATTTTTTATTCAGATAATTTTTGATCCTGCAATTACGCATCTGTTTGGGGTAAAACCTGGCTGGTCCAAATACTTATGTTTTCTGGAATCCCATGATAGCTGATGAGGGTTGTTCTGTTTTTTTCTATGGTTATATGTGCAGTCCTGCTTGTTTTTGGGGCGGGCTGTATTACTTTCCCGCAGAGTTCTGCGGGAGGTCCGGTCGCAGAGTATCCGAATGTTGTTGGAACTCCTTCGGATTACGGAAATTCTGATAACTGGATGCATCTGCCGGATGCAGTTGTCTATCCGGTTGATGTGATTTATTTGTATCCGACGGCATATTCGGATGCGAACGGTACGCGTGTTTCTGAGATTACTGATGCGGGTATGCGGACGGCTGCCCGGGAGATATATCTTGGGCAGGCTACGGCGTTTGAGACGACCGGGAATCTGTTTGCCCCGTATTATCGTCAGCTGAACGGGGCGCTGTTTTCTACTATGACGAATGCGGATATTCTTGCGGGCGGCTGGAATGAGCCGCGGACGGATGTGTATGCGGCTCTGGATTATTATTTTGTTCATTATAATTCGGGCAGGCCGTATATTCTTGCGGGACATTCGCAGGGGTCGAATATGATTAATATTGTTCTGGATGAGTATATGGAGCTGCATCCTGAGTATTATGAACGGATGATTGCGGCGTACCAGATCGGGTGTTCCCTGACGACTGATTTTCTGATGGAGAATCCGCATGTGCGGGCGGCTGCGGGAGCGGATGATCTGGGTGTGGTGGTTTCCTGGAATACGGAGGGGCCGGGAAATTTGTATGCGGAGAGTTTGGTTGTGGATAAGAATGCGGTTTCGATTAATCCGTTGAACTGGAGGACGGATGAGATGTATGCGGGTGTTTCCGAGAATCCCGGTTCGCTTGTTGAGGATGCCGACGGCGGATTATCCATTGGTGCGGGTATTGCGGATGCCCGGGTGAATCTGACGCGGGGAAGTGTGATCTGTACGTCGGTGGATCCTGCGGTGTATGCAATTCCTGCGGTGGATGTGTTTGGTCCGGAGAGTTATCACGGGTATGATTATGGTTTTTATTTTGTGAGTCTTCGTGAGAATGCGGAGCTTCGTGCGAGTCATTGGCTGGAAAGCCGGTGATTTTTTTTGTTTGTTTTGGAGGAAGGGTGCTGCGGCTGCCGGATGAGGGGGGAGTGCCGGTTCCGGCTGGTCCGGTCTGCGGGTAAAAAGGGTTTGGGAGCGGGTTAGTCCCGGTTTTCGTGTGCGGTGCTGTGGTGGGTGCGGTCAAGCCACCGGTCGGCCCATGCGTAGAGGGGCGGGGCGAGGATGAGTGCGGCGAAGGCGAGACCGTTTGCGGTGAGTCCGATGATGAGGATGAGGGTGATGGTGTCCATGGTGATGTTGCTCTTTTTTTGGTGTTTTCTTTTTGAAATTCTTCTGTTCAACCGCTGCGTCCGAGCGGGTGAAGCCTGCGAGTGGACTGCGCAGTCGCACGTCGTTTCGCCGTGCTTTACTCCCCACTTCGTAGGTCGCCGGTCATTTTTTGTGGGGGTTGCCCCGCCCCATTCGGGGCGGATGCAAACCCCCACATGAGAAAATGGGTGGGTCGGTTAGTTGAGTGCGGTTACGCTGTCTGCCCAGGTGTCTACTTTGGTGAGGATGGCGTCTGCCTCGTAGGAGCTGATTTTGAGATCCTTTCTGGTGAAGTTGAGGTAGTAGAGTTCGCCGGTGGGGTCGTGGAGTCTGAGGCGGACGTTCCAGCTGTCTTTTGCGGTGTTGCGGGTTGCGGTTGTGTCCGCACCGTAGGCCTGGGTGATCGCTGTTGCAGAGAGGATTTCTGCGATGATGTCGTCGTAGGCGGTGCGGGTTGGTGCGTCGATGGTGATGGTTCCGCGGGTTTTTCCGCGGGGGTCGAGGTATTCGATGGTGGCTTTGTAGTATTCGTTTGTGGTGGTGACGCCGTCGATGGTTTCGCCTGCGGTCTGGTAGGCGGTTGCGCCAAGGGGATTGTCGTCTGCTTTGAGGGCGGCGATGGTTTCGTCGAAGGTTGCGGCAGCGGTGATCGGGGCGGTGAAGGTGCGTTTGGCGGATTTTACAATTGCGGTGGGGGTGAAGTCGATTGGCATGGGGTTGAGGTCTCCTTTTTTGTGGTTGTGTGGTTTTTTTGTTGTTGGGTTCGGGGTTGTTCTGCTCTGCCGGGTGCGGGAGGTTGTGTTCCGGTTTTTTTTGGGTGGTTGTGGTGTGGGTTTTGTCGGGGGTGATTTTACCGGAGATTTGGGGCAGGTTCGTCTGCGGGGCGTGTGGTTCTGCGTTGTCCGGCTTTGCGAACAACCTCTGATTATTTATATGGTGTTGAGAGGTTATTAATATATGTTTTGTCCAATGGGGGGTAACGAGGAAGGGGTTTTGTTCGGGATGGGTTATCCTCTGCGGTAGCTTTCCTGGATGAGGGGTTTGGCTTTTTCGAGGGAGTCCCAATCGGTGATGGTGACTTCAAGGTCGCCGGTTCCCCAGTGACCGATGCTGCGAACGTCGCGGGTGAAGCCGGGCTCAAGGGTGTAGTCGTCGGGGTTGAGGTGGAGGTAGAGGGTGATTGCTTTGTTGGTTATCTGGACGCAAGCGAAGTTTTTGATCTTTTTGAAGGCGAGATAGAGTTTGTTTTCCTGTTCGGTGATGTCGTCGCCGAGGCTCTGGAGGTAGTCGGTGGTTGCGTCGAGGAGCTGGCGGGTTTCGGGGGCGAGGGTTGTTTTTCGGTCGGCAAAGGTTTTGTCTTTCCCGGTGTTGGGTTTGGGAGTTTCTGCGATGTTTGCAGGTTTTGCGGCTTTGGTGTATGCCTGTTCAAAGAGGATGAGGTCGTTGTCGTAGAGCTGGTAGCGGATGAGGTCAATGCTGCGGTCAATCTGGTTGACGGCATGGATGTCGTATTTGGTGAAGTCGGAGGCAATGCAGATGAGTCTCGTTGAGGTTGCATCGATCTCTTTGACCGCTTCCGCTCCGAGTTTGTTTCGGACGAGTTCGCGGAAGTCGGCTTTGTGGTCAAGGAGCCAGTCGAGGTAGAAGAGGCCCTGGTTGATGACGTTTTCACTGATGAAGCGTTTGTATTCAAAGATTACGGGGAGGTTGTTTTCGTCGAGGCCGAGGCTGTCGATTCTTCCGCCGTTTCTGGTGGTGTACTCGGAGGCAAGGAACCGGACGCCGAAGAAGGTTTCCATGTTTTCTTCGATGAGGATCTGGAGGCGTTTTTCGATGTCGGTCTGGCGGGCAGGGAGTTCTTTGACGGTGGGGGCGGTTTGGTAGAGGGCGATCTTTGGCATGGATTGGTTCGTGAATTGTTGGGGGTTGGGATGTAATAAAAGTTACGGGGAGAAAAGCTGGTCATGAAGGCGTTTTGAGCGGACTGTTTATCCACAAGCTGAAAACGGTGGAGATGATGAAAAATGAGTTAGGGGGCGATCTGCTCTTTGAAATCTGTTGATGAGAGAAAAGAAAATTATGGTGCAGTGTGGATATATATTCATAGTTTTAATGGTGATTGTGTTGGATCATCTAGGGAGAACAATGATATGATACATACAAAATTTCCAAAAATTATTGATAATAAGAGAAATGGGACTGTGTCGGGAGAGCTTATGGAGAGTCTCAAAACAGGTTCCCGCTTATCAATTATATCCGCATACTTTACCATCTACGCTTATGCTGAGTTGAAAAAAGAGTTGTCAAAAATAGATAATATGCGGTTTATTTTTACAGAACCGACTTTTGTCGCGAATGATAACGAACTTATCCGGGAGTATTATATTGATCATTCTCCTGAGAGGAAGCTCCAAGGAAATGAATTTGAAATTAAACTTCGTAACGAAATGAAGCAGGCAGCTATTGCGAAGGAGTGTGCTGACTGGATTCGGAAAAAAGTTGAAATAAAATCACTGAAACACCCGAATCCAGCCCAGTTTCGGTTAATTCATCTGGAAAATCCTGACGGGGAAACCGTTTCAATAAATGGAACGGTGGATTTCACTACGGATGGGCTGGGGATCACTCCTTCAACACGAAATGATTCCAACACGTGTATGTATGGGACGCAGTTCACTCAGATGTTTTTGCAGCAGTTTAATGAGTTGTGGGAGGATAATGAGCAGGTTGAGGATGTGAAAAATCGTGTTTTGGAACAGATGCTGGTGATGTATAAGGAAAATACACCGCAGTTTATCTATTTTGTTTCTTTGTATCATATTTTCAGCAGTTATCTGGGTGAGTTGACCGATACGAATATTGTGAAGGCTAAGACCGGGTTTGAGGATACGCTGATATGGAACAAGCTCTATAAATTTCAGAAGGATGGGGTTAAAGGGGCAATTGATAAGATTGAGAAGTATAATGGGTGTATTCTTGCAGATAGTGTTGGTCTGGGAAAAACGTTTACTGCTCTTGCGGTTATCAAGTACTATGAACTACGCAATGATCGGGTGTTGGTTCTTGTGCCAAAACGTTTGCGGGAGAACTGGACGATTTATACGCAGAATGATTCCAGAAATATTTTTGCGACGGATCGGTTTAATTACGATGTTCTGAATCATACTGATTTGGATCGGGTAAGAGGGAAGTCAGGAGATATTAACCTCGCGACGGTGAATTGGGCAAATTATGATCTTCTGGTGATTGATGAGAGTCATAACTTTCGGAATGCGCCACCCCATAAGGACCGGATGAGCAGATATCATAAGCTGATGCAGAATGTTATTAAATCAGGCGTAAAGACAAAGGTTCTGATGCTTTCGGCAACTCCGGTAAATAACCGGATGGCGGATTTGAAAAATCAGATTGCGATTATTACGGAGGAGAATCCGAAGGCTTTGGCTTCAGGCGGGGTTGCAGATATTGAGATGGTTTTACAGCGTGCCCAGGCTGTTTTTTCAAAGTGGACGAATCTTCCGGATGAGGAACGGACTACGGAGATGTTTGTCCGGATGATGGATATTGATTATTTTAAGCTTCTTGATACGATTACGATTGCCCGTTCCCGGAAGCATATTGAGAAGTATTACCCTCAGGGTGAGATAGGAAGGTTCCCACGGAGATTGCTGCCGGAGAATCATTACCCTGAGATTGATTTGCTGGGTGAGTTTCCTTCAATCTCTGAGGTGAGCAGGCAGATTCATCGTATGACGTTGTGTTTGTATTTGCCGACGCATTATGTTCTTCCGGGGAAGAAGGCGGAGTATGCAGAGAAGTATGATTTTGAGGTGGGGGAGAGTCATACGGTGTTTAAGCAGAGTGATCGTGAGAGTAGTCTGACGGGTCTGATGCGGATAGTTCTTCTCAAACGTTTGGAGAGTTCGGTGTATTCGTTTACTATGACGGTTGAGAAGATGCTGGCTGATGTGTCTGCTACGATTGCCCGGGTTGATTCGTTATCGGATGAGTCGTATGATGCTGATCTGAATATTCTGAATATTGATCCGGATGAAGAGGAGTATTCGGGGATGGTGTTTGGCCGGAAGGTGAAGGTTCTGCTGCAGGATATGGATTTGGTGAAGTGGCGGCAGGATCTGATTGCGGATAGAGAGATGCTGGCGAGTATTTTGGAGGGGGCGAGGAAGGTTACGCCAAGCCGGGATGCGAAGCTTGCGGAGTTGCGGGAGGTTATTGTGCAGAAGCTTTCGCATCCTCTGAATGGAGATAACCGAAAGGTGGTGGTGTTCACGGCGTTTGCGGATACTGCACGGTATTTGTATGAGAATCTGAGAGATGTTTTCGAAGAGTGCGGGGTATATTCAGGACTTGTTACGGGTGCTGGAGGGAATTCGTCGAATCTTCCGAAAACAGTGCGGGGTTTTTCTTCTGATCTGAATGCGGTGTTGACGCTGTTTTCTCCACGGTCAAAGGAGTGCAAGGTGGTGTATCCGAATATTTCTGAGAGGATTGATGTTTTGTTTGCAACAGATTGTGTTTCGGAGGGTCAGAATCTGCAAGATTGTGATTTTCTGGTGAATTATGATATTCACTGGAATCCTTTGAGGATTGTGCAGAGGTTTGGGAGGATTGATCGTATTGGTTCGATGAATGAGGTGGTGCAGCTGGTGAACTTCTGGCCGATGAAGGATTTGGATGAGTATATTAATCTGCAGAGGCGGGTGAAGGGGAGGATGGTGCTGCTGGATGTTTCCGCGACGGGTGAGGAGAATCTGATTGAGCCGGGAGATGGAGAGATGCGGGATCTGGAGTATCGCCGCAAGCAGCTGCATCAGTTGCAGAGTAAGGTGGTGGATCTTGAGGATATTTCGGGCGGTATTTCGATTACGGATCTGACGTTTAATGATGCGAAGATTGAACTGATGGATTTTATGAAGGATCATTGCCGTGAGTTGGAGGAGGCGCCGACTGGGATGTATGCGGTTGTGCGGATTCCTGAGGATATGCGGGATGTGGTGAAGCCGGGAGTGATTTTTGTTTTGCGGCAGATTCAGGGTATCCGGCAGAGTAAGGAGCAGAATCCTTTGTTCCCGTATTATGTGATGTATGTTTCGGAGGAGGGATGTGTGGAGTTGTCGTATCTGCATGCGAAGCAGATTTTAGATTATTATTCACGGTTGTGTGCAGAGTCTGCCGAGGTTCAGGAGGATGTGGTTGGGGTGTTTAATGCGGAGACACGGGACGGGTATGAGATGCGGCGGTATTCGGATCTTCTGGAGAAGGCTATCTTTCATCTTATCGGGACGAAGCAGGAGGTGGGTGTTGCGAGTCTTTTCAGTAAAGGGGGGACGACGCTGCAGAAGACGTTCTATGATGGTGTGGAGGATTTTGAGCTGGTGAGTTTTCTGGTGATGAAATGAGTGAGGAGTATGGGTTTTTGCAGCTTCCGGAGAGTTGTGTGGTTGATAAGACGGTCTTTAAGAAGGATATTCTGGATGGTTTCGGGTTGGCGACTGCGGCGGATAAACGGTTGTTTTCCGATGTTGTGGAGAAGGTTGTGTGGCGGTTCTGTTTGCGGCCTGATACAATCCGGGTGGCGGGGTTTGTGAGCGAGGTGTATGAGTATCCGGAAGTTGAGATTCTGGAGGTCCGGGTTGGAGTGGAGAAAGGGATTTCCCGGATTGCGGAGATAATGATGCGGGCAATTCCGTATCCGATGATTTTGGTGTTCCGGATGGGGGAGTGCTGGCAGTTCTGGGTTGCGCATCAGCGGGTGAATCTGCAGGACCGGTCACGGAATACACTGGAGGAGATTGTGCATTCGGGATGGGTTTTGTCGGGGGATTCGTTGTTTGCGAGGATGGACATGCGAAAAATGCGGTTTACGAATTATTTTACGCTGTATTCTGATGTGGTGGATGCGTTGTCGGTGTATTGTGTGGGGTGTGAGGGGGGAGTTTGTTCGTCGGGGGAGGCTGCCCGGGAGATGTTGCGGGAGGCGGGGGAGATTGATGCGGAGATTTCCCGGCTGCGGGCGGAGATGAGGCGGGAAGATCAGTTTAACCGGAGGATGGAGCTGCATGTGCAGATGATGGAGCTGAAGAAGAGACGCGAGAGGGTTTTGACGGGGGATGCAGATGACTGAAAAAGAGCGGATATTGGCTGAGATTACGGACTATTATCTGCATGGTTCCCGTGATTTCAATGGTCTTCCCTCCTATCAGATAGATGGATATGATAAAGCAGCCTTGGTCGAGTTGGTGAATGAGGGTAACGTACAGATACTTACAGAGAATGAATGTACGAACCCCCATATCCGTGGATTTGATTTTCAGGTGCCTGTTGAGACTCAGATTGGTTATATTCATGATGGAGACAGATGGTTTGTAGCCTATCCTACTGCTGCGTATTTGCAATCATTACAGATTTTTGAGGAGAAGCCATTTACAAAAATGCTGGCGAAAGGCGAGTCGCAGCTGAAATTTCTCTATTTTAAACCAGATGTTCTCTTACAATATTTTAAAAACCCGAAATATTCAATTTTGGATATGGGATGTATGGGCGACATTTCTCTGCATTCAGATTCTGATGAGATGGACGATGCGGATATGCTAAATTCTATACGAGATTATGGTCTTGCTTATCGAAAAGAGGCAAAAAAGAAAGAACGATATGTCGGGTTATTATTGCGGGATTTAGCAGATTTAAGTCCTGCTACGCAATATTTATTCTATGGCTTTCTTTTGAGGGATCAGGATCTGTATTTTATCCATCCAACCTGCTATAAAAATCAGATACAGGGAGAATGGATTGAGGATATCTGGATATTTACTGCTCTATTGGAGGAGATTCAGATTATTAATCAGATGTGCGAGAACATGGGATTACCTGCATTATTTCTTCATCCTCCCTCCCCAGAGGAACAGTGGTGTTCTTCCCCGACATATCGGAATATACTGCTGCCTACGTTAGATGAGTATTACAGTTTTGTTACGGCACTGGAGAAGATTGTGGTGCAAAATCTGAATGTAAAGGTATTCCGAAAAGCCGGAGTTGGTTTTATTCCGATTCCTGCTGAACCGAAGGAGACGAACCCCAAAACACTTCAGATATTTGAGGCATGGCTGGAACGTAATGTCCGTTTTAAAAGCGAGGATGATTCATGGAAAGAGGAGATTATACAACCATTGAAGTGGCTTAGGAAAGAACGGCAGATTCCTGCTCATGAAACATACGTAAACAAGTATGATCTGGATCTTTACACGAAGCAAGATAGGATGATAGTGGATATTTATTCAGCAGTACGAAACATTCGTCTTTTATTCGCCAATCATCCATCCAACCACGCGATAAAGATTCCTGATGACCTCATTACGGGAGAACAAATACGGGTTTATTAGGAACTTAACGAAATAGACTGACAATTCCTGCCAATATCGCAACAAGAATGACAATGCTGATGAGGACAATCCAGAATGGTTCAATGGTGAGACCTGTTGGTTCTATCCAGGCGGGTACATTTATTACCACATAGAGGAGAACAATCAGTGTAGCAATGGAAGCAAAAATAGCCCCTATCCCCTTACTCATATCATATCATTGTCGTTGCATGATATGAATTTGTTTGTCCAAAGAGAATCGTATCCCAAAGATTCGCTACCGAATTATGATATTTAAAAACCCCAGAGAAGTCCGGTTACAAAAAACCTATCTGAAGTACGATCTGCCTGATGAGTTTTGGCTCAGTGAGCCGGATGAGGATTCGGATAAGATGGAGTATGTTCAGTTTTTACTGAATCAGCGATATGCTGATGAGCGGAGAATTGCTGACTCTATGAAAAACCGGACAATGTTTTTCCTTGGTATCATTGGTGTATCGTTAACCATCCTCCTGACTGTCCTCTCCGATTCGCTGACTTCGTTTGGTTCCAAGACTTTTATTGAGCAAATATGGTTTTCTTTGGTCTGTATAGCATTGGCTTGTGCTGCATTTTGTTATATTCGCATATTTTATACCCTGACCTCAATGGATTACTCAGAACGTTATCCAGTAAATGAGAATGCTCCGTATCTTTTGCAAAAAAATTCTCTGAAAGTGACGGAACTACAGCACTTTCAGAACTTCCGGATGTATCTGCGAATTCGATGGCTGAAGCAGGAAAATATTCAGAACCAAGGCAGGTTTAAATGGGGTGATCTCTGCTATTTTATTGCTTTACTAATCTGTTGTTTTGGAGTGATTATGTATGCCCAATTCTCCCCCATAACAATCCTGTTCTTCATTTTCGTCATTATATTTGGGTATTATCTCATCATGTCATACATTCTTATGCGGGATATCCACGAGATTGTAACGCATATTGTCCTGAAAAGAAACTAAGGGACAAAATTTCTCTATGGTTCCATCAGCTCATAACGTTCGAAAAGAAATAATTCTGCAGGCAATGATGTCCATACTCAATACTAATTAATCAATGTAATGAATGAATATATTTCCCACCACATCCAATTACATCATATGTCACCCGCTTCCCTTTCGGATTTTTCTCAGGACAGATTATCCCGCGAGCCGCTTGCAGATTATCTGACGCATTTTATCACGGCATCACAGCCCACCACAAACGAGCATTCACGGGTTATTGCACTGGATTCCGGATGGGGAACCGGAAAGACGTCCTTTGTGAACATGTGGATGAAGAAACTGGAGGATGCTGACACGTCCTCTTTTGCCTGCCTGAAGTATAATGCCTGGGAAAATGATGATTCTCCGGATGCATTGATGCCGATTATCTGCAGTTTTCAGCAGCTGATTGATGAGAGTACTGACAAGGGAAAACAACAGGCGAAAGACCTTCGAAAGATCATTACTACTTTCGGTTCAGAGGCAATAGGAATGGCGTCTCAATGTTTTGTTGGAGTAAACCTGGTGACAGCGGGTGAAAGAGCCTATCATAGATACAAGAATGACAAATATCCAAACAGAATTTTTGAAACGTATATGGATCGACAAAAAAACAAGGAGCTTTTCAAAAAATTTGCAGACGGAGTACGTGACGGGCATAACTATCTCCTTATCTGCATCGATGAGCTGGATCGCTGCCGACCGACCTTTGCCATTGAGACGCTGGAAGTGGTAAAGCATTTCTTCGATCTGGAGAACGTGATCTTTGTGTTTTCACTGGATATGAAGCAACTCCAGCATTCAATAAAAACAATTTATGGAGATATTGATTCGATTGGGTATCTTCAGAGATTCTTTGATTATCAGATATCTCTGCCGGAACCGGATCTTGAGCTATTTCTGCAGGAGAGGCTTACGCTTGATGGCAAGCATCTACTTTCTGTAGAGGCTGAATTACTGGGAAAACTAGCGAAACGCTTCTCTATATCATTACGAACGCTCAATGTTATTTGTGAGGAGTATCTGCGTTTTTATCGAAAAAAAGAGGGTATTACCAAACTGGGCACTCGTAAAGAATATCGAAAAATCTATCTTACGCTTTTTGCCCTGAAGTATGCTCGGCCATTTGAGTATCTTTCCCTTCTGCAAAATGGAACAAGTATTGAGAATCAGGATGATGTACTATGGATTGAAATATTCGGATGCCGTGATTCCACAATAAAGGAGTATCAGAGTTGTTATACCGAAGCAGTTGCCAAAACCACTCTCTCAGTGATATTATCCCCAGATAGTGCGGATCGTCAGTTTTATTCACATGTAATTGAACATTTCGTCCACCCAGATGCTGACATAGAGACGTATGCAACTACTACAGATCTGAACATTCCGTTATCCACTGTGATCTACAACAACGTTGAGTACGGCTGTATGTTTCTTCCCATATCTTCCAAACTGAACCCAAAAAAATAACAACCCATATAACCTCTGCGAACAGAAAAAACATCATCTATCTTACTGCTACCTCCGAGGAAAACACCCATGATCGACACCAAACTTACCGGATATACCCCTGATATCGCCGAAGAAAACATCGCCGCTCTCCGCCAGCTCTTCCCGGAGATCTGCTGCGAGGATCACATCGACTTCGAGAAATTCCGACAGCTTCTCGGTGAGTACGTAGAGGACGAAAAGGAACGGTACAGCTTTACCTGGAACGGGAAAGGAAGAGCACTCCGCCTTTCTCAACAGCCAACGCGGGGAACACTGCGGCCCTGTCCGGAGGAGAGCAAAGACTGGGACACGACGGAAAACCTCTACATCGAAGGGGACAATTTGGAGGTGCTGAAGCTTCTGCAGAAGAGCTATCACGGCAAAGTGAAGATGATCTACATCGATCCTCCGTATAATACGGGAAATGATTTTGTGTATCCGGATGATTACGCGGATAATTTGGGGAATTATCTGAGGATGACTGGGCAGGTTGATGATGCGGGGAAAGCATATTCATCAAATACTGAAAATAATGGTCGCTATCATTCCGACTGGCTGAATATGATGTATCCTCGCCTGCGGCTGGCGAGGAATCTTTTACGAGATGATGGGGCAATATTCATCAGTATTGATGACAATGAGGCGAGTAATCTGCGGAAAATTTGTGATGAAATTTTTGGGGAAACTAATTTTGTTGCACAAATTATTTGGGAACGAGCTTTTGCCCCTGTCAATCTTATGAAACAGTTTTCTACAAGTCACGATTACATTTTGGTTTATGCAAAGAATGTGGATGATCTCGTTTGTTACGGATTATTACGAACAAGTGAAGCAGACGACCGTTATCAAAATCCCGATAATGATCCTCGCGGTGTTTGGAGTTCAAGTGATATGTCAGTTGGACCTGCCGTACAAGCAAATATTTACCCGATTACAACACCATCAGGTCGTATTGTAGAGCCTCCAGCTGGGCGCAGCTGGAGGCTCTCCAAAAACGCGTTTTTGGAGAGACTCCAAGATAACCAAATTTGGTTTGGGGAAGATGGTAATGGTGTTCCACGAATAAAGAGATTTTTGTCCAACTTGCGTAAAGAAGGTATAACTCCAATGACTGTATGGAAGTTTACAGAAGTCGGGCATACGCAAGATGCAAAGAAAAAATTGAATCAATTATTTGGTGGACACGCTATCTTCGATTATCCCAAAGGTGTTCCATTAATTCATCGTATGTTGTCCTTGTACACAAAAAGTGATGCCATAATCCTCGACTTCTTCTCCGGCTCTGCCACCACCGCCCACGCCGTCATGCAGCTCAACGCCGAGGACGGAGGACACCGCAGATTCATCATGGTCCAGCTTCCGGAACCCTGCAAAGAAGGCTCCGAAGCGTACAAAGCGGGATACAAAACCATCTGCGATATCGGCAAAGAACGCATCCGCCGTGCTGGAGAAAAGATCAAAACAGAACTCCGCGAGAAATCCGGAGGCCAGACCACCCTTGACGGCTCCGGCACATCCATGAACCCCGACGATCTGGACATAGGCTTCAAAGTCTTCAAACTCGACACCTCGAACATCCTCGCCTGGCAGCCCGACACCAGCAACCTCAACCAGACCCTTACTGACTACGTAGACAACCTTGACCCGAACCGCTCAGAACTTGA
This sequence comes from Methanocorpusculum petauri, assembly GCF_026891975.1. Taxonomy (GTDB): domain Archaea; phylum Halobacteriota; class Methanomicrobia; order Methanomicrobiales; family Methanocorpusculaceae; genus Methanocorpusculum; species Methanocorpusculum petauri. Next base: position 154,156 of record NZ_JAPTGB010000001.1, read on the forward strand.
TCTTGTCTATGAACTCATGATCAAAGAAGGCCTCTCCCTCACCGAACAGATCGAAGAGAGAACTATCGCCGGAAAGAACATCTACTCCATCGGCTGCGGCCTTCTCCAGATCTGCCTCGACGATCACATCACCGCCGCCCTCGTCCGGGAAATGGTAAACCACAAACCCGAAGAAAACCTGGATGCCTGGCGTGTCATCTTCAAAGACAACGGCTTTGCCTCCGACAGCGACAAACTCAATGCACGGGAAATTCTCAAAGCGGCGGGTCTTGCAGAAGACGCATTCAGGACGATCTGAAGGAGAACAGGAAATGCTGCCAGATCAGAAGAGGAATACCGAAGTTACTGAAAAGAAATCCATTTATGATTTTTTATCTGGGGAGATGAACGTCACAAAAGAGATATATAAACTCGCAGATCTGTTTGAAAGAAAAGATATTGTTCGGGTTCGTCACAAATATTCCATTGGTACTGATATTTCATTAGAACAATGGGTTGCCGGTTTATTTCTTGGATGGAACGGAAGAGGATCCTATCTCACCCCAAATGAACTAAAACGAGACATGGAAATCGCAGATATTAAAAATAAAGTCCCAAATGAATTACAAACTACCCTCTATCTGGAATATCTGCTCAATATGATACAGCTGTTTGAAAGAGAAAGACATTTGCTTAAGTCTCAGTCAGTTTCAATTCAAACGCCAGTTTATCAGGCATTGATAGATAACCTTTCACTCCTCTTATCCCAACTCAACCTAACAACCGTACAAAAAGAGCGGGGAATCACCATCCTTGTCCCTGAAAGCCCAGTTGTCACCGAAGCCGTTGAGATCGTAGAAAAACCTGACGTCAAACTCGCCATCCTTGAATACAATCACATTACCAACCGTAACAACCTCTCTGAAAAATGGAAGATACTGCAAATCCTTGCACACGACTTCGAACCAAGACGGAATGAACTTGAAAAAACCAGCGAAGGGAAAAATCTGGCCTCTGACCTTGGTTTTCTCTTCAACAAACTCAACATCCGCCACAACAACACCGAAGGAAAGAAAGCTGTCCCTGCAATACAGAACATGCCGGAAAAAGACCTACTGGAATGGTATGACACCACCTACCGGCTCTATCTCACCGCTGTCCTTCTCCATGACTACGCCAACGACAAAAAACAACAGGCAAAAATCACAGCCCTCAAAGCAGTGGTGAACCCCAGATGACTCCGGCAAAAATAACCGTCCAGAACACTCCCATAACCATCACCGCCAAAAACAACAATGACTACATCTGCATAACCGACATGGCAAAAGCCAGAAACGACGACAGCAGAGCAGCCGACATCATCAAAAACTGGATCCGCAACAGAGCAACCCTGGAATTCCTCGGCACCTGGGAACTTCTCTACAACCCGGATTTTAAAGTGGTCGAATTCGACCACCTTAGAATGCAGGCCGGCCTCCCCACCTTCACCCTCAGCATCGGAGAATGGATCGAAAAAACCAACGCAATCGGCCTGACCGTCGAACGCGGACGATACGGAGGTACTTACGCCCACAAAGACATAGCCTTCGAATTCGGTTCCGCCATCAGTCCCACCTTCAAACTCTACCTCATCAAAGAATACCAACGGCTCAAAGAACAGGACAACGACCCCCAGCAGCTCGAATGGAACGCCAAACGCTTCCTCACCAAAACGAACTACCTCATACAAACTGACGCCGTCAAAAACTACATCATCCCCCAGACCAACTACACCAAAACAACCGAATGGCTCGCCTACGCCGACGAAGCCGACCTCATCAACGTCGCCCTCTTCGGCTGCACCGCAAAACAGTGGCGTGACGCAAACCCCGAACTTGCCAAAACCGCCAACATCCGCGACTACGCCACCATCAACGAACTCGCCATCCTCTCCAACCTCCAGACCCACAACGCCGAACTCATCAAACAAAACATCAGCAAAGAACAACGATTCACCACCCTCACAGAAATCGCCCGGTACCAAACCAAAGTACTCACTGAAGCAGAAAAAATCCGTACAAACCCTCAGGAGCTGAAACCATGAAACTCAGATTCGACGCCAACCTCCCCTACCAGGACACCGCAGTCACCTCCGCCGTCCGACTCTTCAGCGGACAGACAACCGCCCACTCCAGCTTCACCATCTCCGCCTACAACGGTCAGATCGGACTCGGCGAAAGTCCCAACGGCATTGGTATCGGCAACAAACTCAATATCAGCGACGACGAAATCACCCAAAACCTTCGGCAGATCCAGCTCGAAAACGGACTCCCCCAACAAACTCAGCAGCTCAACGGCAACTACGACTTCGACATAGAAATGGAAACCGGAACCGGTAAAACCTACGTCTACACCAAAACCATCCTCGAACTCAACAAAACCTACGGCTTCGCCAAATTCATCATCGTCGTCCCCAACATCGCCATCAAAGAAGGAGTCGCAAAATCACTCGAAATCACAAAAGACCACTTCAACGCACAATACCGCAACCTCACCTACGACAACTTCATCTACGACAGCCAAAAACTCGAACAGATCCGGGACTTCGCAACCGCCGACACCGTAAAAATCATGATCATCAACATCGATGCATTCCGCAAAAGCTTCGATGATCCCGCAAAAGAAACCAAATCTAACATCATCCACCGCCCAAACGACAAACTCAACGGCATGCGGCCCATCGACCTCATCGCAGAAACCAACCCCATCCTCATCATCGACGAACCCCAGAGCGTCGACACCACCCCAAAAGCAAAAGAAGCAATCCGCTCCCTCAACCCCCTCTGCATCCTTCGATACTCCGCAACCCATGTCGAAAAACACAACCTCCTCTACAAACTCGACGCTGTCGACAGCTACGACCTCGGCCTCGTCAAACAGATAGAAGTAGCAGGATTCACCACCAAAGACAACCACAACACCCCCTACCTCTGCCTCAAATCAGCCCAAAACAAAAACGGCAGCATCACCGCAAAACTTGAAATGGACATCCTCGAAAAAGGCAGCATCAAACGAAAAACAGTATCCGTCAAAGCCGGTGATGACCTCTACGAAAAATCCAAAGGCCGGGATGTCTATGACAACCTCCTCATCAACGACATATCCTGCGAACCGGGAAACGAACACATCACCCTCTCCCGCGATCCCGGAACCCTTCACAAAGGAGAAATCTATGGAGAGATCGACCCGCTCATCATCAAAGAACACCAGATCAGCAGAACAATTCAGGAACACCTTGACAAAGAACTCCGCCTCAACCCCAAAGGCATCAAAGTACTCAGCCTCTTCTTCCTCGACAAAGTTGCAAACTACTACGGAGACGACAACAAAAAAGGAACCGGCCCATATGCCAAAATCTTTGAACGCGAGTACAAAAAAATCATCTCCCAGGAAAAATACAAACACCTCCGGCACGCAGAAGTTCCAGTCGACACAGTTCACGACGGCTACTTCTCCCGCGACAAACAGAAAAAAGCCAAAGACACCAAAGGAGAATCCGACGCGGACAACGACGCATACAACCTCATCATGAAAGAAAAAGAAAAACTCCTCTCCTTCGACTGCCCCATACGGTTCATCTTCTCCCACTCCGCCCTCAGAGAAGGATGGGACAACCCCAACGTTTTCCAGATATGCACCCTCAATGAAACCACCAGTGAAACCAAAAAACGTCAGGAAATCGGGCGGGGCCTCCGTCTTTGTGTCGACCAGACTGGAGAACGCCAGCATGACCGTACAATCAACATACTGACCGTCATGGCAAACGAAAGCTACGAAGAATTTGCCGCAGAACTTCAGACAGAATACGAACGAGATGGAGGCATCCGCTTTGGCATACTCGAAACACACAGCTTCGCCAACATCCAGACCCAGACCGGAACAGAAACGACTCCCCTGGGCGCAGACAAATCTGCAGAACTCTACCAAAAATTCCTTGAAACCGGCTACATCGATCAAAAAGGAAACATTTTGGATACACTCAGACAGGCACTCAAAGAGGACTCCCTTCAGGTACCAGAAGCGTTCACTCCTCTCAAAGATTCCATTGCTGCGATCTGCAAAAAAGCCGCAGGCAGCCTCAATATCCGCTCTGCGGACGCCAAAAAACTCATCAAACGCAACAAACAGATACTTCTCAGTGAAGACTTCAAAACACTCTGGGATAAAATCAAATACAAAACCACCTATGCAGTTGAATTTGACAGCACCAAACTCATACAAAACTGCATTGACCGGATGCAGAATCTCATCATCAGCAGACCAAAACTCATCTACACCAAAGCAGAACTCAACATTGCCGAAGGAGGAGTTGACGCAACAGAAAACGTCCGTCAAACCGACTCTCTTGAAACTGCCTCAGGCCCCCTTCCGGATCTCATCATGTACCTCCAGAACAGAACCGGTCTGACCCGCAAAACACTCACACTACTCCTCACCCAAAGCAACACTCTCGATAAGTTCCTGAGAAATCCGCAAAAATACATGGATGAAGTCGGAAAGATCATCCTTTCTGAAATGCGACAGCTCTTGATTGACGGAATCAAATACACGCGCCTTGGCAGCGAAGATTACTACACCATGGAACTGATCTTCCCGGATCAGGTACTCACCGGTTACCTCAAAGACAACATTGTGGATAGTAAAAAATCACCCTATGATTATGTCCTCTGTGACAGCCAAAATGAATGCGGATTTGCAGAAAAGTTTGAACAAAACGCGGATATAAAGCTCTATGCAAAACTTCCGGATGAGTTCAAAATCCCCACACCGTTAGGATCCTACAACCCTGACTGGGCAGTACTCATCGAAAAGAACGGGATTGAGAAACTGTACTTCGTACTGGAAACGAAAGCAAGCCTTGAAACATCACAGCTCCGGCCGTCAGAATCCGGTAAAATCACCTGCGGCAGAAAGCATTTCGAAGCACTGAACACAGGAATAACCTTTGAACCGGTAAGCAGTTTCGAAGATTTTATCGAAAATATCTAAAGTGGTCGAATTCGACCACTTTAGACCCTCCTTACCTCCCCCTCAAAATTCGGAAAACCTATCGACAACACCGAACCATCCGCAATCCTTCCCGCATCAAAAAACTGCAACCGAAACCCCCTCCTCCCCAAGGGCACTTTCACACCGCATGGTCACCCCTTCAAATACTCCCGCAACCAACTATCCAGTACCAACCGGTTCCCCGCAGGACCAGACACCCTGCCAAGAACCGCCTCTGCGAAACAGAGATCCCATCACGCTCCGGTCGTGCAACCTACCGATAGTCACGAACAAGCCTCACGTTCACACCCCCCGAACCTCTGAGCCCGGATGTCAATGGACTCCCGCAGAAGACAGCCGGCCGCACCACAAACCAGTGCCCGGCGCATTCAGGGACACGGGCACACCCACGCCCGAACATCAACAACACAAAAAAACAGGCCACCGCAGAGAGCGAACGCTCTCCCGCAAGCCCGCACAGACATCAGAACACCCCACAGTACCGCATACCCCCGCACACCCTGCGGAAATGCCGCACACCACCACACACTCCCCCACAAAACCACCAAAAAACACACAAAAGAACACAAAAACACACAAAACGTGTCAGAAAAACAACCCATTAAACCCCTGCACCGCCAACAAAGAAATGGGGAAGCGGAAAACCCCACACCAAACCCGCAAAAACATAGACCACCCATGACACAACAACGCCCAAGAATCCGAAAAAACCTCGGACAGCTCATGCAGGAAACCTCCCGCCAGAACTACACCGTAGGCATCCACGTCCTCGCAACCGAAGAAATGGCAACCGACATCGTCAACACCATCCGCACAACCGGCATGGCACGCAGCGACGCAATCCGCCACATCCTCAAAAAAGGACTCGACCAGATCAAAAAAGAACCATGACGCAGAAAAATGTCTGAACCATTCCCCGGCTCAACTCAGGAAACAGAACAGACACTACTATATACGTCATCACCGGATAATCAATTATCGGAACAACCCGGCAAAAAATTATCCCCTCTTTTTTGAAACAACCCCCAGAAACCGAAAAAGTCCGGTTCTCACCTCTCACTTCTCACCAGAGAATCCGAAAAAAACACCACCACCCCGGAAAAAATCCCGCACACTCTCAAAACAGAACAACAGTGCTCCGTAAAGTACTCTCATGTACTTATCTGTCATTGATAGTATATAAAGGAATGGACTGTCCGGAAAAAATACCCGCTCATCCCTTTTCCTGTCATCAGGGATGAACCAGAGAAGTGAGAAACCCCTCCCACCCAAAAACGAGGAAAAATCATGAGAAAACACATCTATATCAACCTCACCGAACCCGAAAACCAAACACTCGAACAACTCATCCGCAGCGCAGGCTACCCCAGCCGCACCGACTACTTCACCGCCCTCGCAAAAACCACCATCTACGGCATCGACATCAGCAGCCGCATCCAAAAAATCCGGCAGCTCAGCACCGCAAAAACCCGCCGGGAAGAAACCTTCTTCGCCCTCCTCACCGAACTCGCCTTCCCCGTCATCGCCATGAAAAACGCCGCAACCGCCATCAACATCCTCCGTGACGAACTCCGCGACGAAATGTACGCCCGGACCGGCACCGTCCCCACCCCCGCCGAAATGCAGCACCTCGCCCGCCTCTACGAAACCCTCTTCCTCCCCGAACTCACCGCATACCGCCAGCAGACCGAAACCCGCCGCTACCTCGAGGAAAAAGAATGACCCTCACCGCCCCCCTCCCCACCCCTAAACC
>NZ_JAPTGB010000020.1 GCF_026891975.1 Methanocorpusculum petauri
TGGTGTATCTTCAATGTGGGCAGAACACAGAAAAAGAAACGCGAATCGCGCTCGCTAACGCTCGCTCCGCGAATCGCATTTGCTTTTCGTGGATGCAGCGGAGCTGCCGGGATTCGTGAGGATTCGCGTTCGGTTTACCCGCATCCTGCCACGAACCGGAGACTCCCGGACTACAGAAATCCTTCATCTCATCAGTCAGTCCATAACTGAACCCCCCGTGGATTCCCGTGAGGAGGCAGGCATGACTCTGCTGTGCGAATCATCGACTGCCCGGGAAGAAAAATCTAAAACCCACCCGAAGGGAATAATTATCTTACCTCCACTCTAACCTATAGTGGTTATCAACCTCAGTTAGTGGTTCTTCATGCTTGAGAATGAATATCAGCTTGAATATTTCAAGCGGGAAGGATTTGTCCGCAAAATCTGTAAAAAATGCGGAATGCCGTTCTGGACCCGGGACCCGGAACGTGAAGTCTGTGGTGATGCCCCCTGTGAACCATACCAGTTCATCGGCAACCCCATGTTTGCCAGACACAGTGTAGAAGAAATGCGGGAAGCCTATCTCTCCTACTTCGAGAGAAACGGTCACACCCGTATCAGCCGGTATCCGGTAGCCGCACGATGGCGTGATGACATTTACCTAACCATCGCATCCATTGCCGACTTCCAGCCGTACGTCACAAGTGGTGTCTGTCCTCCTCCGGCAAATCCCTTAACCATCTCCCAGCCGTGCATCCGGCTCAACGACCTCGATAATGTCGGACGGTCCGGCCGCCACTTCACCTGTTTTGAGATGATGGCGCATCATGCCTTTAACACCGACGACCATCCGGTGTACTGGAAGGACCACTGTGTTGAGCTGTGCAGCGGCTTTGTGGAATCCATCGGCGGTGACCTTGCCAACCTCACGTTCAAGGAAAACCCGTGGTTCGGCGGTGGAAATGCCGGTGCAAGCGTCGAAGTTCTGATGGGCGGACTTGAGGTTGCAACGCTCGTCTTCATGAACCTCTCGCGAAAGAACTCCGGCAAACCGCAGGTCATGATCGACGGCAAAGACTACTATGAGATGCCGCTTCAGATTGTGGATACCGGATACGGTCTTGAACGGTTTGCCTGGGCATCACAGGGAACACCGACCGCATATGACGCAGTCTTCCCTGAAATGATTCCCCGTCTTCTGAATGCCGCAGGCATGGAAGACCGCCTCGACAATCCGGAATTTGCGCACATTCTCGGTATGAACGCAAAGTTCGCCGGACTCATGGACATCCGCGGCGAAAAACTGCACGACCTCCGGCAGAAAGTAGCTGACGCAACCGGAGTCTCCCTCGCAAAACTGGAAGAAATGATTGTCCCGATGGAGAACATCTACGCACTCTGCGACCACACCCGCTGCCTTGCCTACATGCTCGGCGACTTAATCGTCCCCTCCAACGTCCGCGAAGGATATCTTGCACGTCTGGTTCTGCGCCGCAGCATCAGAATGATGCAGGAAGCAGGCGTTGACGAAGATCTCGGTGACCTTGTTGTGGCCCAGATGGAAAAGATTGGTCTCTCCCAGTTCGAACAGGAACCCTCAATCGTCCGTGAAATCATCAGCCGCGAGGTCGAAAAATACGACGCAACCATTGAGCGCGGAACCCGCACCGTGCAGCGTGTCGGCCAGACCTATGTCAAAAAGAACCAGCCGGTACCACTTGAAGAACTTATCACACTCTACGACTCCCACGGCATTCCTGTTGATCTGATGGGCCGGATTCTGACCGAGACCGGCGCACAGTTCGAGATTCCGGACGACTTCGACTCCCAGATAGCCGACATGCACTCGGAAAACGAGGGAGTTAAACCCGAATCCCCGCTCGCCAGATATGCGGAGCGTATTGCCGGCCTTCCTGCAACCCGCCGGAGCTATTACGAACGGCCGACCGACATGGAATTTGAGGCAACCATTGTGGACGTCTTTGACGACTACGTCATTCTGGATCACACCCTGTTCTATCCTGAAGGCGGAGGTCAGCCGTCCGATACCGGAACATTTGTCACAATTGATGCGATGATCCGCGTTGATGAGGTGGTAAAATCAGGCGATGTGATTCTTCACAAAGTCCGCAGTCCCGGACTCAAACGCGGCGACCGGGTAAAAGGTGTTGTTGACGAGGAGCGCCGCTGGGCACTCATGCGCCATCACTCCGGAACCCACGTCATTCTCCGTGCGGCAAAAGAGGTTCTCGGCCCCCATATCCACCAGGCAGGATCCCAGCTCTCCACCGATACCGCCCGGCTTGACATCCGGCATTATACCCACATCACGCCGGAACAGTTCAAACAGATCGAAATCGTGGCAAACCGCCTGGTGATGGAGAACCTGCCGGTCATGATCAAGACGGAAAGCCGCACAAAAGCAGAACAAAAGTTCGGCTTCGCTCTGTATCAGGGCGGCGTACCCCCGGGAAAAGAACTGCGCATTGTGCAGATGGGTGCTGAAGTACAGGCCTGTGCAGGAACACACTGTCAGAGCACCGGCGAGATCGGTCCCATCAAACTTCTGCGTCTGGAACATATTCAGGACGGTGTGGAGCGTGTCGAGTTTGCCGCAGGATTTGCCGCACTTGATGCAATGCAGCACATTCAGACACTCCTGAACACCTCTGCCGATACCCTGTCCGTGCAGACTGAAAACCTGCCCGCATCCGTTGAGCGGTTCTTCACCGAATGGAAAGACCAGCGCAAAGAGATCGAACGCCTGCGGGCAAAGATTGCAGAACTGGAACTCTCCCGTCTGGAGGGAATTGTGGTAAACGGCGTAGAAGTCGTCATCAAACAGGTGGATGTTTCGCGCAAAGAACTTGTCACCGTTGCCGGAGCAGTTGCAGGCCGCGGCGGTGTTGCGGTTCTGATTACCACCGCTGACGGCATCGGTGTTGTTGCAGCGTCCGGTGTCACTGAAAAAATCCATGCCGGACAGCTTGTTTCGGCGGTCTGCGCCGAACTCGGCGGCAAAGGCGGAGGTAAAGAAAACCTCGCGCAGGGTGCAGGTGTAGATGCCGCAAAGATTGCGGATGCGATCGCAAAGGCCGATGATTTCATCAGAGCACAGCTCTGATTTTCTTTTTTTGAGTTGCATCATCTGCAAAACCACGCCGCGCGACACACTGTGTCACACTATCGCAGACACCAATTCCGCAGGTACTCATACGAGAACTTTTACCCTTTTCCGGATGCATAATATAAGCAGTATCTAATGAAGCTCGTCATCGATGAACACCGCTGCAAAGGCTGCAACCTTTGTACCCAGGTATGTCCCTACCGGATATTTCAGGAAGGAAAACAGCCGGGTCCCCGCGGTTATGTAATACCTGTCCTTGACCATCCCGAGCGCTGCACCAACTGCCGCCTGCAAATCATGTACGGTCGCCAGCTCTGCGGGATGTGTCAGATGACCTGTCCGGATCAGGCCATTCTCTGGACAGAGGAAAAACCCTACGAAGCACACAAAGTGGTGATTGAATATTGACCGATAAAACCGAGTTCCTCAACGGAAACACCGCCTGTGCCGAGGGTGCAATTGCTGCCGGATGCCGGTTCTTTGCCGGATACCCGATCACTCCTTCCACCGAAGTTGCCGAACGCATGGCCGCCCGCCTTCCCAAAGTCGGCGGAACCTTCATCCAGATGGAGGACGAACTCGCCAGCATGGCCGCAATCATCGGCGGTGCATGGGCAGGGGCACGCACCATGACCGCAACCTCAGGCCCCGGATTCTCCCTCATGATGGAAAACATCGGCTATGCCGCCATGACCGAAACCCCCTGCGTTGTGGTCAACGTCCAGCGGGGCGGTCCGTCCACCGGCCAGCCCACCATGGCAGCTCAGGGCGACATGATGCAGGCACGGTTCGGCTCGCACGGCGATTACAGCATCATTGCCCTGTCTCCCTCATCAGTACAGGAGATGTTTGATCTGACCGTCAAAGCCTTCAACCTTGCCGACCGGTTCCGCACCCCGGTCTTCCTGATGGCGGATGAAACCATCGGCCACATGCGCGAAAAGGTTGTTCTGCGGGACAACGTTGAGATCACTCCGCGCCGCGAGCTCACCGCAGGAGAACTCCCCTGCCACCCGGACGAACGCGGCGTGCCGGGCTTCGGCACCTTCGGCAACGGACACGGCGTCCACATCACCGGACTTACCCATGACGAGCGGGGATATCCGGCAACCGACTCCGCAGACCTGCACGAAAACCTTGTCCGGCGACAGGTCGGAAAGATCGAAAACTTCCGAAACGAGATCGCAGATGTTGACATCGTAAACCCTGACGCAGAAATCGTCTTCGTCAGTTACGGAGCGCCGACCAGAGCCGTCCAGCAGCTTCTTGCCGACTATCCGGGAATGTACGGTCACCTCAACCTCAGAATTGTCTGGCCCTTCCCGGATGCAAAACTCGCCGGGTTCCCGAATGCCAAAGCCTTCGTTGTTCCCGAGATGAACCTCGGCCAGATAGCCCGTGAGGTCCGCATGCACACCAACGTTCCGGTTGTCACCGCCCCCAAACTTGGCGGCGCACTCCACACCGTTGACGAGCTCAGACACGCCGCAGACGTTGCAGCGACTGCGACCAAAACCTTCACGGAGGTAGTCCTGTGACCCTCGAAGACTGGTACCGTCAGGACCGGCTGCCCCACATCTACTGTGCCGGCTGTGGAAACGGAACCATCCTCAACTGCACACTCCGGGCTGTAAACGAACTCGGTCTGGATCAGGACAGAACAACCTTCGTCTCCGGCATCGGCTGTTCATCGCGTGCATCCGGCTACACCTCAAGCGATTCCCTACACACCACCCATGGTCGGGCACTGCCGTTCGCAACCGGCGTCAAACTCGTAAAACCGGAGAACAACGTCATCGTCTTCACCGGTGACGGCGACCTCTCCGCGATCGGCGGCAACCATTTTATTCATGCATGCCGGCGAAATATTGACCTCACCGTCATCTGCATGAACAACAACATCTACGGCATGACCGGCGGACAGGGAAGTCCCTGCACCCCTTACGGCGCAATAACCACCACAACTCCTTACGGCATGCATGAAATGCCGTTTGATCTCTGTGCCGTGGCAGAAGCCGCAGGAGCGAACTATGTCGCACGCTGGACTTCTTTCCATGTCAAGGAACTCACCGAAGCAATCCGCATTGGAATTGAAACACCGGGTCTCTCCTTCATAGAGGTCATGGCCCAGTGCCCGACATCATTCGGCAGCAAAAACAAAATGAAACAGGTCTCCCAGATGATCGACATGTTCCGTACAAACGCTGTCCTCAAAGGAAAAGCCGAACGCGACGCCGCAGCCGGCATCCCGCTCGCTCCCGGAAAATTCATCGTCGGTGAACTTGTCCGGCGCAGCAACCCGGTTCTTGGAGGCAGATCATGAGACAGGAAGTCCGCTTCTCCGGACTTGGCGGCCAGGGAATCATCACCGCCGCTGTCATTCTCGGTCGCGCTGCAGCACTTTACGGTGGAAAACATGTCGTCCAGACCCAGAGCTACGGCCCGGAGGCACGCGGCGGTGCAAGTGCATCCGCCGTTATCATCTCCGACGAACCGATCCACTACCCGAAGGTCACCGATCCGCACATCTATGCGATCATGTCCGAGGAAGCATACAAAAAATACGGTGCAAATGCATCTACTGATGCAATCATGCTGGTTGACCCGGGATATGTCACCAGCCGCCCGGACTGTACCTGCTACGAAGTTGCCGCGACCGCCGAAGCAAAAGCCCGGCTGGGAAAACCGGTCTTTGCCAACGTCATCATGCTCGGCGGCCTTCTCGAAGCAACCGGCATCATCAGCTATGAAGCACTTGAGCACGCAGTTCTCGACAGCGTTCCCAAAGGCACCGAAGAAAACAATAAAAAAGCTCTTGCCATCGGCATGGAGCTGGTACGAGAGCAGAGACCATGAAATTCCGTGAACACGAAGCAAAACAGATCTTCCGGGAAGCAGGCATCCCGGTTCCAAACAGTGAACTCATCAGCCGTGCCGGTGAAGCACCCGCGGCCCAGGCACGGGTTGCAGACCGTGTCGTCCTCAAAGCACAGGTGGACGTTGGCGGCCGCGGAAAAGCGGGCGGTATTCTTCCTGCAACCGACGAAAATATTGCAGACATTGCAAAAGAACTGTTCGGAAAGACCATCAAGGGACTTCCGGTAGAGCAGGTACTGGTTGAAGAAGCGCTTGATATCCAGCACGAGTATTATCTCAGCATTACCATCGACCGCTCTGCCAAGATGCCGGTTATCCTCTTCTCCGAGGAAGGCGGTGTAGAGATTGAAACGCTTGCAAAGGAAAAACCCGGAGCTCTCCGCCGCGCTTTTATCGATCCCTGCTTCCGGGACGTCCCCGACTTCATTCTGCGCAATGTCTTGGGTTCCGCCCCGAAATCCATCGGCCCGGTCATCAATGCTCTCTATCATGTCTACTGCAAGACCGACGCGATCCTTGCCGAAATCAATCCTCTTGTGATGACCCCGAAAGGTGTTATTGCCGCGGACGGCAAAATTGTGCTCGACGACAACGCACTTGTTCGTCAGGGAATCTCCGAGAATCGCGACTTAACTCCCCGTGAAGCGGAAGCGGAAAAGCACGGATTCTCTTACGTGGAGCTGGACGGCAACATCGGTGTCATCGGCAACGGTGCAGGTCTGACCATGGCAACACTTGACATCATCGCCCATTACAACGGTCGTGCTGCAAATTTCCTTGATGTCGGCGGCGGTGCCGGATTTGAACGGGTGGCGCGTGCAGTGCGTCTTGTCGCCTCCATGCCCGGCGTGAAGGTGATTGTGGTCAATCTTCTCGGGGGTATCACCCGCTGCGATGAGGTTGCCCACGGCATCATTAATGCCGGTGTCCCCCAGCCGGTGATCGTCCGGCTTGCCGGAACAAACGAGGCTGAGGGCCGCAGACTTCTCGAAGAGAAAGGTTACTCCATGCTTGATACAATGGACAAAGCCATCCGTGCCGCAGTGGAGGTGGCAAACAAATGATCTACGCAGACAAGGACACGGAAATTCTGGTGCAGGGGGCAACCGGTTCCCAGGGAGCATTCCACATCAATCTGATGAACCGGTACGCAAAAGAGATCGGTGGTCGCGGCGTTGTTGCCGGTATGACTCCCGGCAAAGGCGGTCAGCAGGTACACGGCGTCCCGGTGTACAACACCGTCTGGGATGCAATGGATCACCACGACATCGGTGCATCCGTCATCTTTGTCCCGGCCGGCGGCTGCGGCGACGCCATTATGGAGGCAGCAGATGCCCGAATCCCGACAGCCGTTGTCATCACCGAGCACATTCCCGTGCATGATGTGATGCAGGCTATTGCCTATGCCAAAACCTGCGGAACCAAGGTTATCGGCCCGAACTGTCCGGGATTCTTAATTCCGGATGAGTGCAAACTTGGTATCATCCCAACAAATTTATGCCGCAAAGGCGATATTGGAGTAGTTTCACGCAGCGGTACGTTGACGTATGAGGTCATCTCGGAGCTGTCGCTTGCAGGACTCGGCCAGTCAGGCATCATCGGCATCGGCGGTGATCCGATCATCGGCCAGACATTTTCCGATGTGATGGACGTGTTCGTTGCAGACGGCAGAACCCGTGCCACCGTTCTGATCGGTGAAGTCGGCGGAAATCTGGAAATCCGCGGTGCAAAACGTGCACTATCGCTCGGCATGCCGGTTATTGCCTACATTGCCGGAATCTCTGCCCCCAAAGAAAAACGCATGGGCCATGCCGGTGCGATCGTCGAAGGCGGCGAGAGCGATGCCGCATCCAAGATTGAACGACTGAGAAATCTCGGCATTCCGGTCGCAACCCGCCCGTCAGAGATTCCGCTGCTGGTAAAGGAGGTCCTATGAAGGAAAAAAATCGCACACTGCTTCGCGCCGCAGATGAACTTGCACGGACAGTGGATGCTCTTGCGATTATTTCCTTTCTGAACAAGGACAACGAAATTCATCTGGAAACTCCGGTGGTCTGGGTCCGCGACATTCAGCCCGAGATTCTCCGCGACCACACAATGGTGGCACTGGTGGACTACTGTTCCAACCACATCATCGATGCCGTTGTCCAGTACAAAATTCTGACGAAAATGCAGAGCGGAACAGTTGTTGCAGTGTTTCCCTATGCTCTGCTGATCTATGATATCGAGGACGCAAACGATCAGTTCAATATTGAGCAGTACGGCGACATCGCCGATCTTGACGCACTGCATTCGGTGTTGTCGCTTGCGCTTGAAATCGCCCGTGAAGGGCGCGAAGGGCGTGCAATCGGCACAGCATTTATCATCGGTGAAATTGAGGAACTGAAACGCTGGTCGCATCAGGGTGTCTTAAATCCGTATGAGGGCCACCCCGAGTCGGTACGCGATGTGCGGGTAAAGGAAAACTGGGAAAGCGTCAAAGAGTTCGCCCAGCTTGACGGCGTGTTCCTGATCGACAAAGACGGCATTATCGGTGCATCCGGCAGATACCTGGACGCAGACGGCCGGGATGTTCAGCTCCAAAGCGGTCTTGGAGGACGCCATCTGGCAACAGCTGCAATTACCAAGGTTGCGCCTGCAATCGGGATTACCGTCTCCGAGAGCGGCGGTGTCGTCCGCGTGTTTGTGGCAGGAACCGCAGTTGCACAGATTCGGACCGATATCCGGCTCTCTGTCTGAATCTTTTTTTGAAAGATCAGGCTGAAACCTGATTACTCCTCCCCGTATCTTGCCTCCGCCACCCGTTCCAGTTCTGTAAGCCATGCATCGAAATGCGGACAGCAATTTCTGATGGCAGGAAGTCCGATCCGCTCAGCAACTGCCATCCCTTCCACAGTCTTTGAATACCGCGGATACAGTTTTTTCAGCCGTTTTGACGGTGCTGTCTCCGGACTCGTATTGATCTCTTCAGGCGTATACCTACTTCTGATTTCAATAAGTTCCGCATACTTTGATTCACGGCCTACGGACAGTACGCGGTCCACAACGGATACATCTGAAAAGAGCAGTGCTTCGAACTCATGCAGCTGAATATAGGGAATAAAATTATCCTCTGCAATAGTATCCCCGCTGATATCCGCATCCAGTTGTTGTTCCAGATAGGCAACCCGTTCCAGTGCGGTGGGAAATTTATTTACATCCGCCATTCCGGGAAAATCTGCCGGAAGTCCGTAGTAGTCTATCATCGTTGTCACCACAGCATTTCTGTTCTTCAGCAGGCGGCGCGTATTCACCCGGAACTGTTCATAATGGCTTAAACCTCCACGATGTGCAATGCCGCGGCTGTTGCTTGTCTTGTTGATAATAACCGCGACACTGCAGTTACACTCCTCAAGATGCGGCCGCAGCAGCCGTGATACAAATGCAGCCTCCGTGTATCCTTCCACGTGAATCTTCAGAAGAAGCGTCACGGATTTCCTCCCAGAACATTCATCTGCCAGAGTTCTCCGATGCTGTACTCCTCAATCCAGTCCGCAAGAGTCTCGGGCGTCGGCACAGTAATTGTTGTTGTACCATGGCTCATGTCAACAATTAGAATCCGGGACCCGGTACTCTCTTCCGCCGGACCGAACGCATTCAGGAACTGCACCGACTGGGTGGACACTATCAGCTGTGTGCTCCGGCTTGCCAACTTCATCAGATCTGCAAGCACCGCAATCGCAAACGGATGCAGTCCCAGTTCCGGTTCATCAATCAGAATCAGCCGCGGCGGAGTCGGCTGCAGGAGAAGAACTGCGAGGTTGATGAAACGCGCCGTGCCGCCGGACAGTACCTGCAGTCCGAATGCATGGCCGCCGCCCTGGGTATCTGTCCAGAGCAGTGTCCGGTTTTCGTTCTCCTCACGGAACAGAAAATCCCCGAACTGGGGGAATATCAGCCGGATGGTGTCGGTGATCTTTTCGAAGTACTCAGGTGCCGTCTGTTTGAGCCGGAACAAAAACTCCGTCAGTCGCCGCTCATCTTCTGTTCCCGTACACCGGCTCTGGAATCGATAGGTTGTCCAGCTCTGCAGATGCAGCCGGAAACTTTCCCATGACGCATCCATCTGCACTCCGGCGAATATTCCCGTTTCAATCGTATCGGACGACACCAGTTTCAGCGTCTTGTCCCCTGTTATGAGAGTCAGTTGTTCGGACGCGATGCGGCATCCGCTGCCGGACTCGGAATGAAGGTGTATTTCATAGAAACTGTCTCCGAACTCCGCCCGCAGGATGATTTTATTTGTCTGCCTGGTCCCGTACCGGAACAATACCTCGGGTCCGCCGCTCTCGGCGATATAGGTTTGCAGCTTTCCCGTCGTGATTGCATGCAGCAGCTCAAATATCCCGAGAATATTACTCTTCCCCGACCCGTTCGATCCTATCAGGAGATTAATGCGGTCAAGCGGAAATTCAGCATCTTCGATCGAGCGAAATCCTGCGACCCGTATTCTTGAGATATCTGCGGCAGTCATTATTTGTCAGTATCGCTGCGGACGGTATTAAAGATGCGGCTTCGGATGTTTTTTTTCTGAAAAACATCCTTATCCACTCACCACCAGATCTTCGCGCTTCGTAACCAGATTGGGAACAGCTGCCGACAAAATCAGTGTTACAATTCCGCAGAGAAGACCAAGAGCCGCGGTTGCGTGAAATCCTTCCACGAACAGAGATACAGAAAGATCGCTCACCGCAACACCAATCGAGGCCGGGACTGCAAGGGAGAACACCACCGCATATGCGGCAACCCCGAGAACTCCTCCGAGAAAGTCTGAAGTTATCATCACCGACGTTCCGGTACCGGCTTCTCCTTCCGGTGCATGCTGCACAATACGGGTTGTTGCAGGACCTCCGGATATACCGAATGCAAGACCCATACAGACAAGAGCCGGAATCAGTGCGATGATGCCAAACGATGGAACAATCAACAAAAGGGCCGCACAAAACGCTATCCGGCAGACCGCCGCAAGCATACAGGGAGTACGGCAGCCGATCCGATCACACCAGGCACCTACCGGAATACCGGTGAGTGCGGTAATAACGGAGGAGATCATCAGCAGAAGACCGGATACTGCCGCATCAAGACCAAGTGCCGTGTGCATATAAAACGGCACCATATACATCACGCCCGCAAACACCATGCAGGTCAAAAGATACGACACCGTTACCGCAGAAAACTTCCAGTACCGGAATATTCTGATGTTTAACAGAGGGTTCCTGCTTCTCAGTGAGTGCAGGCAGAATATCACTGCACACACCGCAAACATACCCGCAAAGAACTGAATCTCGGGGCTTGTCCAGCCGAACTCAGGGCCGCGCTCAAGCATCATGATAAACCCTGCAATTGCAAAAAACAGCACAAATGTTCCGAAGAAGTCAAACCTCTCCAGTTTCACCGGAGATGCCGGTACTGGAATTGCGGATCGTCCGAGAATAATTGCGGCAATTCCAATCGGGACGTTGATCAGAAATATCCAGTGCCATCCAAGATATGCCGTAATCAGACCGCCGATCGGGGGGCCGAACGTCAATGCGACACCGCCTGTTGTGGCAATCACGCCCATACCGAGCCCGCGCATTCCTTCCGGCAGAAACCGGGTAACAAGCAGCGGGGCGGCTGCGGCAATCATCGATGCTCCAAGTCCCTGGAGCGCCCGTGCGGCTATCATGTACGATAAGGTCGGCGACACCACGCAGAGAAACGATCCCAGCGCAAACACTGCGAATCCGACGGAGAATACCTGCCGGATGCGTCCCTGATCGGCGATCTTTCCAAACGCCAGAATGAACCCTGCCATAATCAGAAGATATGCCATCACCACCCAGGAACTACCGGAGATGTCAACCCCGAAATCTCCGGCAATCACCGGCAGTGCAACGTTGACAATTGAGCCGTCCAGACCGTCCATGAAGATGGCAAACGCTGCAATTAAGAGAATCATCTTCTGATGGCGCTGGTTTTTGATCACGGCATACATCGGTTTATCTTATTAGATTGGCATTTTTCCATAATCAATCCGGCGGGATGTCTGTACGGTCCCCATGTATATATGAAAGAAACGCACATTCTCTAATTATATTCATGCTGGAGATACTCACTTCCATTGTTTCAGCGGCAATTACGCTGTTTATCATTCTGGACCCGCTTCTCTCCACGTCCATGTTCATTGATCTGACGCGCGGACTTTCCGGAAAAGAGGTGCTGAAACAGGCAGGTATCGCAACAGCAGTAGCCGGGGCACTGATGCTGGTGTTTCTGGTGTTTAACGACGTAATTTTCTCCATTCTCAATATTGAACTGGATAGTTTCAAGATTGCAGGTGGTATTATCCTCTTCATCCTGGGTCTGCAGATCGTACTGGGACTTGAGATCGGCGGGAAAGCTGCGCACGAAGCGCGGGCGGAACAGGCACGGGACGGTGCAGAACTTCTCCCCGGAACCGTACGGAAATCCATGGCAGGTGTCATCATCGGAACGCCGATCATGTGCGGCCCCGGAACGATCACAACGGTGATGATCATCGGTTCGCAGTACGGAATTTTGGTAACCGCAGCGGCAATTGTGCTGTCCCTCCTTGTTATCTGGATGATTCTGGCGTTCTCTTCACGGATCACAGCCCTCCTTGGCGAAACGGTGATTGTGATTCTGTCCAAAATTGTGGGGCTGCTGCTCACGGCGATTGCGGTTCACACAATCTGGAGCGGTGTTGTAGGCCTTATCGGACTGACGGCGGCAGGCTTCTGATATGGTTGTCTTCCGGCCTGAGCTGACCGAAGTCATCGTGTTTGATCTCGAAGCATTTGTGCCTCCCTGTGACAGACGACGGAAAAACGGGGCTTCACTTGCGGTCAATCCATATCGTGAGGGACATACTCTGCTCGGCGGGGTAATCTACCGTGCCCGGCCTCTTGAAGATGTGGTTATCGAGAACTTTACCCATCACTGGATATGGCGGGACGGATCGGAAGAAGAGGTGGTAAAACATCTGTTTGCGGTCTTTTCGGATGTCTGGGGGCACATCTCCGCAAAGAAACGTATCCACTGCGATCCTCTTGTCTTTGGAATCGGCATTTCCACTTTTGATTTGCCGTTCCTTGCGGTAAAATGCCGGGAATATGCGGTTGCCCCGCCTGACGTTATCTATGAGACGATCTGCAAACTGCGGGTAGTTGATCTGGCAACCGCCGGCATCGGATTTTTGCAGATTCCGCGACCGGTTCTGCATCCGTGTACGCACAACGAACTTGCCAACGGATTTCTCGGAGAACGCGATCAGAAACCGACCGGGAAACGGGTCTGGGACATGGCGGACGAAAAGGAGTATGCGGCAATTGAGGAGCGGTGCGAGGGTGAAGTACGGGAGATGGTTGCGCTGATGCAGGTGATGACGGCCCAGTGCCAAAAAAACAGGGAGTGAAGGAAGTTATTCTCTGCGGACGCGGACCGAGTTCGCGTGAGCCGCAAGTCCTTCGGCGGTTGCGAGGGTTTCGGTAACATCGCCGATGGTCTCAAGACCGTCACGGGTGACAATCTGTACCTGCGACCGCTTCATAAAGTGGTTGACGTCAAGGGCGGAGTAGCTTTTTGCATAGCCTGCTGTCGGAAGTACGTGATTTGTTCCCGATGCATAGTCGCCGCAGGCAACAGGGGTGTAAGGGCCGATGAAGATCGAACCCGCATGGCGGATCCCGGAGAGCGTTGCAAGCGGGTCCACGGTCTGAATCGAGAGATGTTCGGGAGCGATGCGGTTTATCAGGGCGATTGCATCCTCCATGTCCTCTGCAATCACGTAGCCGGAATGGGCGAGTGCTTTTTCCATAATCTCGCGGCGCGGGGCGGTTGCCATCTGCACTGTGATCTCTTCCCCGACAGCTTCGGCAAGTGCAGCGCTGTCGGTCACCAGCACACACGCAGCATTTGGATCATGCTCAGCCTGGGCTAAGACATCAGCTGCAACGAAGGCAGGTTCTGCAGAGGAATCAGCGATGATACCAATTTCGCTTGGTCCTGCCGGGAAGTCGATGTCTGCGTACTCGCGAAGCATCATCTTCGCCTGAGTGACAAAGACATTGCCGGGGCCGACTATCTTTTGCACCGGCCGGATGGTCCCGGTTCCGAGGGCCATTGCTGCAATTGCCTGGGCGCCGCCCACCTGATACGCCTCATGAACACCGGCAATATCAAGGGCCACCAGCGTCAGCGGATGGACCTTCGGCGGGGTACAGACGACAATCTCCGGAACTCCAGCAACCCGCGCCGCAACAGTTGTCATCAGGACAGTGGACGGATAGGCTGCGCGGCCTCCGGGAATGTAGGCGCCGATGCGGTCAAGCGGTGTGGTCTTCACGCCGAGCGTAATTCCCGGCTCCATCTCCTCAAGCCACAGTGTTTTGCTCTTCTGCAGTTCATGGAACTGGGTGATGCGGGCCTCTGCCTCGATCAGCGCCTGCACCAGTTCGGGTGCAACACTGTCATAGGCTGCGTCGATATCCTCCTGCGGGATACGGAGCGAATCAAGCCGCTGATGGTCGAACTTTTCCGTGAGGGCAAAGAGTGCAGCGTCGCCGTTTGTCTTTACGTCCTCAATAATCGTGTTTACGGTGTCCTTGACATCAGAAAGAGAGCCTCTCCGCATACCAATCCATGACTCAACCGAGAGCGGTTGCCAAAACATGAGTATCTATTTTACTTCTGATGCTATTTACGTTATTCACGAGTTCGTCTATCTAATGCAGAACTTCCCGTACTCCGCGCACACCCATGTCACTTTGCAGCCTGCTTCACTTCCTCTCTAAAGGGAACCCTCCCTCGCTTCCGGTGGTCAACAGCCGCTGTTCCTGAGCCCGAAGGGGCGAGTGTAACCTGGATTGCATATTTTTCTGAGGTTGTGTATCCGTTCGTCTGTGGCAGACCGGGCGGGGCACAACCCCAGATTAGAAATAACAATTCCGGGAAACATATGTAGTAACGCTAACGAGGAGAAAACACGTGCGCTACCACTACGACAAAGACACCGTCTATATCCGGGGTGAGTTCCGGGCAGCAAGTACCGGCATCAACGGAGGATTGAAGGATATCTCCACCATCTTCAACCATACCGTTCCGAAAAACTTTGACCATGCCGACCCGCAGAAATTTGTCAGGGAACTACTTGCGCGGAAGGGATACGGAACCGACGCCTTCGGCCTGCTGACCGCCGTATGGATGCAGAACCTCTGCATTCTCCAATATGACTACATCACCGTCTTTGTCACCGCCGGTGTCTCCAACCCGAACCCTGATCCCGCAAAACCCCATACCATCAATATCATCGTCACCTCAGATGAGAGCATGTCCGACGCTGCCATCCTCGAAACAATCATGACCGCAACCGAGGCAAAAGCCCATGCACTCAGAAATCTCGGTCGTGACTTCACCGGAACAACCTCCGACGCTGTTGTGGTTGCCGCGGTTTCAGACATTGAGCCGAAACATATCTATGCTGGAACTTTCACCGACACAGGCCGCCGTGTGTACGACGCAGTTCTCATGGGCGTAACCGCCTCTCTTGATCGCCATGAGGGACGCGTGCAGCGCACGACCCCCTCCTACTTCATCTTCTCCCGTTACGGCGGCGATCACTGGGTTGAGTGGCAGAAAAAAGACTGTCCCTACTATCCCTGTCACTTCAAAAACCAGGCCTGCGATTTCTGCTACTGTCCCTTCTACCCCTGTTACGACAGAGACCTTGGCGAGTTTGTTGACAGCTCATCAGGAGGAAAAATCTGGGCATGCACCAACTGCCTGCTCCTCCATAAACCCGAAGTTGCCGGATATCTGAAAAAACATCCCGACGCAACGCTTGATGAACTGAAGGATCTACCGAACTGATACTATGCCATCCCAGTGTGCCGTCTGCAAAGGAAAAGGTCTCTGCGGCCTGCCGACCTGCCCCGTCACCCGCCGGTTTCATGCCCTCAAGGACGTAAAACCGGTCAGCGAGTACATGGGAGCATCGCCCTCCGTTTTTGTCGGCAGCTACGGATACCCCCGGGTGGTTGGCGGACCACTGATGATCAACGACTCGGACAACCCTCTCCAATGGGTGCGGGACGGACTTTCCATTGATGATATTGTGGGCATCCGTTCCCGGACCATTCGCGGCGGCAAGGAACTTGACGTTAAAATCCCGGATGCAGAAAAGATCCAGGAGATTGCCCTGTCAGAAAAGCCGCTGGATGTTGAAGTTGCATTTGCCAAACCGGTACAGTTCGATCTCAACTTCGACGGAACAGTTGCACCGGTCGGAATGTCTGGGGCGATGAAAAAACTGGATGTGATCGACAACGCCCGGGTCTCACGGGTCGTCGACCGCTGCACCTCGGATACCGATCTCCGGGCAACGGAGGCCGCCCGCATCCTGTTCGAAAACGGAACGGATGTGTACAAGATCACGAACCTTCTCACCTCCGGTCTTCTTGGTGTGCAGAGAAAAGTTGTCCCGACACGCTGGGCCATCACCGCAACCGATGACATGATCTCCTCCGGAATGAAGCGCGATGTGATCAGAATGCCCGCACTCCCGGAGTTTCAGGTGTTCTGTGCAACACTGCACGGCAACACGCTCTGTTTCCTTCTGATCCCGGCAGAGGAGTGGCGGTTTGAAATGATCGAGCGCTGGCAGAAGCAGTCCCTGTGGTCGGGTGATGAGGAGACGGTTATTGAGGATGGGGAGACAGGTCTTACGAAAAGCAAGTACTCCCCCATTGGCGGCGCATACTACTCGGCACGGCTTGCCGTGCTTGAGTACCTGAAATCCATCGGCAGATGCGCAAAAGTGCTCTGTATCCGTGACGTTTCCGGCGAGTACTGGGCGCCTTTAGGTACCTGGGTCATTCGCGAGGCATCTCACACATCCCTGAGAACGGCCCCGGTACGGGTGGGAACTCTTGCGGAGGCCACTGCTGCTGCGGCAGCCGGTCTTCGGACGAACTTCTGGGTCCCGTATGCACAAATGCTGAAGGATATCAGACAACAGAAAACACTTGCGGACTTCTTTTCATGACAGACAACAAACCCAAAATGGACTGGAAGCCGTTTTTTTGGCTGTGCATTGGCATAATTATTCTTGCTGCAATCGGTGGTACTGCAATTTATATCTCCGGCGACACGCCCGAGATGCTTGCGATCAATTATGCGGATCCGTACAACTGGTATGCAGAAGGGACAAATCCGGATGTCGGAACGGATGTGTTTTATCTGTACAGGGATACGGATATCTCTGGGATCAAGCCGTATGCAATCAATGTGGATGTCATGGTGTTTGAGGTCCGGCAGAGTGTGCACGATTCGGTAATGAACTCGATTAGTGATTATCCGGAGGAGCTGAACGCCTACATTCCCTACTATCGTCAGGTGACTGCGTACTCCAAAGCATCCCCCACCCCGCTTGCAGCGGAAACAGCGGAAGCACTTGCTTATGCGGATGTAAAGGCGGCGTTTCATTACTATATGGCAGCAGAAAACAACGGCCGTCCGTATGTTCTTGCCGGGTCAGGACAGGGGGCAGAGTACATCTCAAAGATGATCGCCGAATGGTTTACCACGCGGCCTGCGTATCTGAAAAATCTGCACGGCGTGTATCTGGACGGAATTTTGCAGGATGAGGAGGATGTTGTAATTCTGCTTGGAACAGATGTCTGAAAAAAGTTTGGGGTGAAGTGTTACTCTCCCAGGACCAGTTTTTCAAGGTCAAGTGGAAGGATGTACTCGCCGTTGCGGTATGCACGCATGTTTCCGCCGGATATTTCATCGATGAGGACGATTTGATCCCCGATTTTGCCGAACTCGAACTTGATATCATAGAGTTCGATGTTCTTTTTGGAAAGTTCCTCCTTGATGATGGTGGCAATCTTTTGAGTAAGGTCCTTTAACGTTTCATAGTCCTTTGCAGAAACGATGCCGAGGATATCAAGGGCGTCTTTGGTAATCGGCGGGTCTTCACGTGCATCGTCTTTTAAGGTGGTCTCAACAAATGCGGGAAGGGCTGCCGCCTCTTCGACATAGTCGCCGTATCGGCGGTAGAAGCTGCCTACTGCACGGAACCGGCAGATGACTTCAAGGCCTTTGCCAAAGGTTTTGGCAGGTTTTACGGTCATCGTGACGTCATCGATGTTGCAGTCGATGTAGTGGGTCGGGATACCCTTCTTGTTGAGGATCTCAAAGAAGTGTTTTGTCAACCGGAGGCCGGCACGGCCCGCGCCGTCAATGGTGAGGCCAATGGTGTTCATGCCCGGATCGAAAACGCCGTCAGCGCCGGTGCAGTCATCCTTAAACTTCAGCAGATAGTTTCCGTCATCGAGTGCGAAAACGTTCTTCGTTTTGCCGGTGTATACCAGTTTCATGGTAGAGAAGTGTTGTCTGTATTTGGGTATAATTCTTTGGCGGTGACGGAACCTTTCCGTTTTTCAGCAGGAGGCATTACGTCGTTTAATACTGCCTTCTTCTATCATGCCGTGTTCTTTCGGTGAACGCCAGCTCTGTCCGCAGAGAATATTTCTGAGTGGATGTACTGGGTGCTGCGTCCTCCTCCTGTTTTTTGGATATGGAATCTTCAGTACGGATTCTTCCTCCCCACAATGCACAGGCGAGAAGAAATATTCCCCCAACCTGGGAAATCCATTTTGTATTGCTCATTTACGCCCTCTCGCTTCGGATTCGATCAGGATCTGACGGAAATGTTTATCCATCGGATTGAAATCGTTGAATCCTAATATGAGAGGATTATATTCACGGAACTTCTTGAAATGAAAACTGAACGCAATTTCGGATTTTGTACAGATATCGGGACGAAATTTTCAAGGAAAAATTTTCAAGAAAATGAGTGAGTCTAAATTTGCAGGACACAAATCAGGTTTTGCAAATCATATATATTTTTAAAAGTTTCACGATTTTTGGGTTTACAACATGATTGAGAATAGATTAATACCACGTCATGTACTATATACTATCATATTAGGATGTAATGTTTTATGCATCAGTTTGCGTATATTTTTACCAAAATCCGATATCTGTTCGAACCATCGCTCATTTTCATATCTTTTGCCTGAGACCATGGACCTTGCCAATTTCCGCAGATTCCGGTAGATGCGGATACCTCAGAAAAAAAATTTCCGGAAAAGCGCAGCAGAACACCAATTGTTCTGGGGAAATTATGCATTGGAAGAACCGGCTACATTATATTACCGCACTACTCTATAATAATAGAGATACGGAGACAGCCGCAATGGGGTCGCAGTGGACAAAAGACAATATATACAGAAAATCCGTACGTGACGGGTATCGTGCCCGTTCCGCCTACAAACTCATCGATATCAACCAGCGATTCAACGTAATCAGAAAAACCGACAACGTTGTTGACCTCGGCGCAGCTCCCGGGAGCTGGCTGCAGGTTCTCCGCACCATGACCGAAGGCCAGCTGCTCGGTGTTGACCTCAACCCCATTGTCCCGATGGAAAACGTCATCACCGTCACCGGCGACTTCACAACACCTGAGATTCAGGAGATAGTCCTGGAACGTATGCCGCTTGTCAATGTTGTCGTCTGCGACGCAGCCCCCCACCTCTCCGGTGCAAAAGCCTACGATCAGGCCAGAATAATGGCACTGAATGAGGATGCTCTGCGGTTTGCCGAAAAACTCCTGAAACAGGGAGGCAACTTCGTGATGAAATCTTTTCAGGGAACTGATTTCAACGAACTTCTTGAGCTTGTCAAGGAACGCTTCTACTCTGTCCGGGTAATCCGATCCACTGCAACCCGCAGAGGAAGCACCGAGTGCTATATTGTTGCAAAGAACTTTATCGGAGATGCTGATGACGACCGGAAAAAATCCAGCGAATAATATTCTCACCGATGCATACGGCAGAACCATCACCAACGTGAGAATTGCCTTAACCAATGCCTGCAACCTCCGGTGTATCTACTGCCATCACGAAGGCGAGGAGATCAACGGCTGCACTGTAGGTGATCCTCACATCCAGCTGACCAAAGATGAGATTGCCGAACTGATCGGTGTCTTTGCAGAACTCGGCGTCACCACCATCAAACTCACCGGTGGAGAGCCGACACTCCGCTCCGATCTTCTGGACATTATCCGTTCCATTCCTCCGCACATTGAATCTTCGATGACCACCAACGGAACACTTCTTGGAAAAATGGCAACAGATCTCAAGACTGCCGGTCTTTCCCGCGTTAATATCAGTCTTGATACCATGCGCCGCGACCGGTATCAGAAGATCACGGGCCGCGATCTTCTGCCCGAAGTTCTTGCCGGGATAGAGGCCGCAATTACTGCCGGCCTCACTCCGGTTAAACTCAATATGGTTGTTCTGAAAGGAATCAACGACGATGAGATTGAAGATTTTCTCTCTTATGTCAGAGGCAGAAAAGACATCATTCTCCAGATTATCGAATTGATGGACGTCAACGGCTGGGCAGACCATATCGATCATATCGAAGATGTCATCCGCGGAAACACAACCATCGTCGGAGATCTGGAAAAAGATCTCGCGTCCCGTTCAACCCAGGTCATGACCCGCAGGATGCATCACCGCAAAAAATACTGTCTGGACGGCGCTGAAGTGGAAGTGGTGCGGCCGATGCACAACCTTGAATTTTGCGCGAACTGCAACCGCCTTCGGGTTACCTCAGACGGAAAACTCAAGCCATGTCTCCTTCGAACCGGAAACGAAGTGAACATCCGGGGCCTTCACGGGGATGATCTGAAAGCGGCAATTGCAGAGGCAGTACAGAATCGATCTCCATATTTCACCAAAAAAACCTAAAAAGTTTCTATTTCCGGAAAAATCTATTTTTTAAATGTGTACGGAGAACTACTAAATAGCGTTACAACCAATGTATTACCCTACAATATACGAAGGTTGTTTCATTGAGATCTCTGAGTAGTCTGTTCATCTGTATTCTCGTAGTTTTTTTTGCAGCGGGAATCGGCTGTATTCTTTTCGCAGAGTCCTCAGTCCCTGCGGAGACCTACGATGAACAGACGGCACTTGCAGAAATACTTCTCAACGATATTGCAAACCACACCTCCGAACTAAGTGAATCCCTTCTCCTGGTCGCAGCATACCAGGGTACAATCTCCGCAGACGACCCCGCGGTTTCCAAGAGCCTTTCCGATCTGTATGTCAACAACCCGAGTTCCACTTCGATTTATCGCGTGAATAACGACAATGTCGTGGTTGCCGCGGTTCCCGAATCGGCACAATCCCGGATCGGTTATCAGATTACCGGCTTCGATTTTGATCCGGAAAACATGTCAGCATCCCTGTACCTCGAAATGTACCATCGCCAAAGCAGGGACTCAACTGATCTGTCCCTGCTTGTTCCCGTGTATTCACCAGCCGGTGAATATGAGGGATACATTGCATTTGTCCTGAACCCCGATCTCTTCTTTGGTCCGGCACTCACCAAGGCCGCCCTGGGCCGGGGCGAGGTCATTTTTCTCCTCAATGATGACGGTGAAATTCTCTACTGTCAGGAAAATACCCTGATTGGCAATAATGCCATTCAGCTTGCAGACAAATCAGGATTTGATACCGCAGACATTCTTTCCCGTATGGTTCGTGAGAAATCCGGCACGGCAACTCTTCCCGCCTACAGCTACGGATTCCTGAAGTATGTTACTCTTTCAGCCGCCTGGGACACGCTGGAGACCGACTACGGCAATGTTACCGTTGTTGTCAGTACAGTAACCAATGCGCAGTGGACAGTGGATATACCTTCCGCAACCACCAACGACACGCTTGAATCCTTTGTGACTTCCGCGTATCTGTATGCGGTGGAAAACGGCCGGGAAAAAGCATGTGCTGCATTCAACGATCCAAACGGGCCATTTGTGACCCAACAATATGTGATTGCCGCGTTTGACACGAACGGTACACTCCTTGCCGATGCTCTGCGTCCAAATCTCATCGGTTCGGATCGCAGTATTCTGACGGACTCAAACGGAGTTCAGATTCTCCAGACACTTGTACAGCGGGCAAGTCAGGGCGGAGGTCATGCGATGTACCTGCATCCAAACCCCATGCACGACCAGCGTCTGGAGATTAAATCGTCCTATATCCAGCCGGTGAATGAGAGCTGGTTTGTTGTTGCAGGTAAATATCTGGACGAAGAGCCGACCTATGCTGATCCATGTCTCAAAAATGAGATAATTCAGTATGCCCGGTCAGTAAAGCAGTATGCACTTGATAATGACAGGGATGCAGCCGTGGCGGAGATGAACAATCCGGATGGAATATTCTTCCGCGACGACGTTCTCCTAATGGCGGTTGATGCAGATGATATTGTCATTGCCAGCCCCAACAATCCTACTCTTATCGGCACCAGCATCACTGGCATAACTGACATCTACGGCGCATCGATCGGCCGTGATATTCTCTCCTCGGCCCACTCCGGCGGCGGGATGCAGTATCAGTATCTGCCCAACCAGTTCACGCATGAAAGTGAGATGACTCTTATCTATACGATGCCGGTTGATGACACCTGGTTCCTTGCCGCGGGTATTCCCCTGACCTGGGAACCATGATCCAATTCCCCTGATTTTGGTCAGTATTTTCTGTTCTTTCCTCCCTGTGATCCACCACACATGGTTGAGTATTTATGCCGTCCGTTCGAATAGTTACGGCAATGAATGATTCAGAAGTACTGATGAATCCCAATGATCTGGTACAGTTCCTGAAGAAAAATCCTGCTGATTTTACGAAGGAGGACATCATCCGTTTTTGCGAGGAAAATGCAATTGAGATGGTGAACTTCCGGTACGTTGCAGGCGACGGAAAACTGAAGACGTTGAATTTTGTTATCTCTTCCAAAGAATATCTGGATACCATTCTCTCGGACGGAGAGCGTGTCGACGGCAGCAACATCTTCCCGTTCATCGAGGCAGGAAGTTCCGATCTGTATGTTGTTCCGCGCTACAGTACGGCATTTGTGGATCCGTTCGCAGAAGTGCCGACACTGGATATTCTCTGTTCTTACTATGACAACGAGGGAAAACCGCTTGCATCCTCTCCGGAGTACATTCTGCGCTGTGCACGCGATGCGTTTAAGAAAAACACCGGCATGGACTTCAAGTGTCTGGGTGAACTTGAATATTATGTAATCTGTCCCGAGGAAGACCTATATCCGGGGCTTGATCAGAAAGGTTACCATGCATCAGGCCCCTTCTGCAAATTTGAGGAAATGCGTACTGAGGCGATGCTGATGGTTGCCCGTGCAGGCGGTCAGATCAAGTACGGCCACTCGGAAGTCGGCTGCTTCACCAAGGACGGTTACTACTACGAACAGCACGAGATTGAGTTCCTGCCAACCGATCCGATTCTTGCGGTTGAGCAGATTGTGATTGCAAAGTGGGCGCTGCGGATGCTTGGCTACAAGTACGGTGTTGAGGTCTCCTATGCGCCGAAGATCACCGTTGGCAAAGCCGGTTCCGGTCTGCACTTCCACATGCTTGCGGAGAAAAATGGCAAGAACATGATGGTCAAGGACGGCCGGCTTTCCGATACGGCAAAGAAGATGATTGCCGGAATTCTGGATGTCGGCGATGCGGTTACAGCGTTCGGCAACCCGATTCCTACCTCCTATCTGCGGCTGGTTCCGCATCAGGAGGCACCAACCTACATCTGCTGGGGCGACCGCAACCGGTCGGTTGTTGTCCGTGTTCCGCTGGGCTGGACAGGTTCGGTCGATATGGCAGCCGAGGCAAACTTCGGCATTCACCGCAGAGCAAACAAGGCGTCCAAACAGACGTTTGAGTACCGCGTGGCCGACGGTTCTGCTGATATTTACGAGACGGTCGCCTGCCTGATCGTCGGTGCGATGCACGGTCTTGCCATGCCCGATGCACTTGAACAGGCGAAGAAGCTGTATGCAAGCGGCAACATTTTCAACAAAGAGTATGCGGCATTCTTAAAGACACTGCGCCAGCTTCCGACCTGCTGTGATGAGTCGGCGGATGTGCTTCTTGCAAAGCGTGCACTCTTTGAAGCGGACGGCATCTTCCCCGCAGGCGTAATTGATGCACAGGCAAAGAAGCTGAAGGCGTTTGGTGACAAGGGGTTATCCGACAGTCTGCTTGGTAACACGGATGCGTTCGCCGAACTTGTTACACGCTACCTCCACGTGGCGTAACATCCCTTCCTTTCCTTTTTTTGAACATGCGGCGTGTAAAGAATGTGCAGTATCCGGCAATCGTCCCTGGCAGTGCGGCAGGTGAGGTTACCGTCCGGCTCACGTTTCCGTTCCGTCATCTGCATCATAGTTTTACGATTGCGGTACCGCAATCGCTGTATGAGGGTGCGCGATCGTCGGGGAAGGCGGCGCATGTTCCCGCAGGCATCGGTGATGCCTGGCTTGCCGGATATTATACCGCGTTTACTTCTGATCCGGCGCTTGTGCCGTTTTACCGGATACTGCTGTCGGAGCTTCGAAAAATCCGTTCATCCCAGAACTATGACGATGATGCATACCTTGAGCTGATTGCCGCATTTGTGCAGTCGATCCCGTACGATACGGAAAAAGTTGCCGCAATCGATCGCGCTCCGCGGTTTCCGGTGGAAACGGTGGTGGACAGGAAGGGCATCTGCAGTGACAAGTCGTTGCTGCTTGCAGGGCTTCTTGCCCATGAGGGCTACGCAGCAGCAGTGTTGCACTTTTCCCCGGAAAACCATCTCGCGGTCGGTATTCCCGTACCGGAAGGATACGATTTTCATGGATGCGGGTGTGCGGTGATAGAGTCAACAGCTCTTGGGTTTGTAGGCGATGCGGAGGGAGCGTTTCCGGCAGGTGACGGAAAGGTCCGGACGCTTGCATCCCGTCCGAAGGTATTTTTTGTAGGGCACGGCTCGAAGCGGTACGGAAGTATTGCCGAGGTGTCCAAAATTCTTTTGGTTCGCTCCGCTCTGCGGGAGAAACTTGCGGAGGAGGGTTCGTTTGTACACGATATCCGATCCGAAGAGGAGATCATCTTCAGGAGTAAGGCAGAGCTTGCGGCATCACGCAACCGGCTTGAAGCACTTGAGGCAGAAACAGCAACAATTTCAGGGGATACGGATACGTTTGCCGCGGCATATGCAGTTTACCGGAAAGCGGTTGCAGACCATAATGCCGGCGTTGCCCTGCTTGCCAGGAGGATTCAGCGCTACAACCAACTTGTTGATGAGTACAACCGGCTTGCTGCGACACTCACATTTCTTCAGCACAACCGGCTGGACCGGCCCGCAGTTTTTGCGCGGATACGAAATCTGCGGATATGAACGGTCTCATCCGTTCAAAAAAGTTATGCCTGATCCGCTGCATGCTCTGCCGTGGCGGGGGTATGGGTTATTTTCAGTGCGGTGTAGTACTCAATGTTATTGATGCAACCGGGATCAGGTCCCAGCGGGTTTCCGAAGTAGCCGTATGCACGTGCCCGGCATCCACCGCAGTGATAGCGGTACTCGCAGGAACCGCAGGAACCTTCGATTTTATCCTTGTTTCTGAGATCGGTGAACAAGGGATCGTGTCTCCATAGTTCCTCCAGATCGCTTGTGCGTACATTTCCGACGGTTTTTGGGAAGAACACGCACGGATCGATGTCTCCGTTCGCCCGGATCGCCATGTAGAACCGGCCAGCACCACATCCTCCCACAAACTCTGTCAGCCCGAGCAGACTTTCGTTCACCTCCTGATTGCAAAAATGTGTCGGCACCATCATTTGACCGCCTGCACAAGACTGTTGCAGGGCAACCCGTGCAAACTGCGGAGCAGTGGTCAGCACCTGGCAATCTGAGGTTCTGTTCTTCTCATAGAGCATATGTAAGAGTTCCTCGCGTTCCTGCGGACTGAGGTCCTTTTCCATCATATCCTGTCCCCTTCCGGTCGGCACAAAGTTGTAGGCCATCACCCAGTTGACACCGAGATCGCTGCAGAGGTCGATGATTTTCGGGATCTGATCATAGTTTTCCTTTGTTGCGGTTGTGGAGATGTTGACAAAGAATCCTGCGGCAACGGCATTTTTCACGCCTTCGATCGTCCGGTCGAATGCCCCGGGAATTCCGCGGAACTCATCGTGTGTCTTTGCGTCTGCTCCGTCGATGCTGATCTGCACATATTCGGCACCTGCTTTGCGGAGTTCGTCGGCACGTTTTGGAGTGATCAGTGTTCCATTCGTTGCAAGTGCAACATAGATCCCCTGATCCCGTGCGTGACTGATGAGCTGCAGAATGTCCGGACGTACCAGTGGTTCACCTCCGGAGAATGCAATCACGGCAACGCCGAGTTTTGCCAGACGATCGATCAGGTGCAGCGCCTCTTCGGTGGTTAGTTCGTCGTCAAGTGCTTTTCCGGCGGATGCGTAACAGTGGCGGCAGCGGAGGTTGCACCGGTGGGTAACATCCCATACTACCTGAAAAGGTGCCCCCGGAACGAACGGACGACGGACACCAAACTCTGCGATGCCCTTCATCACTGAGACAAGGCCTTTGCGCCAGTATGCATCCCGGAACGTCTTTTTGATCTCATCTTCGGGAACACCAAAATTGCGTGCCCCTGCCCGGATAATGAAGGCCACCTCGCGTGATGCTCGGCGGCACCTCGGGCATACATCATCCCGTAATCCCAGATACTGTTCGAGTGCAATTTCCAGACGATTTCCTCCGCATTCTTCACATTCCTGACTCATTCCGGAGATGATCCGCCGCGACAAGGGGTTGCCTATTAAGACACTGAGAATATTGATGCTTGTTTCTGTTTCCATATCGATCACTATTACAGGAAACATCAGTTTTGTACTCATAAATATCGATGGAATGTGACAAAAATCGGTAAAGCAAATATATTTGTGATGTATTTTGCGTGTGGATGTCTCACTTATCAATATTTTGAAGGTGACAAAAAAGAATGACAGGAACTCCCGTAAAGCGTGTGTCCGAAAAAAAGTTCACGGGGCAAGTCCCGTCTTCACAAATCGGGCAAGCAGTGCATCCATTTGAATATCCGCATCTGCACCTTCGCTTAAGCGGAAGTCCGTTTCACCGAGATGATCGATCAATGAGACCTTCAGTTTGCGATTCAATGATTCCGAGGTGGAAATTGTCCGGTACATCTGGTTGAGCAGTTCATTTGGTGCAATGCCGCGATCATACATCAGCGCCCGAAGTGTCCGCTCCGCCGTTTCAAAGTCGCCGGAAAGTGCGACTGATACGAGGTCTTCGATCTCCTCGGGCTTTGCATTCGAGGTGATCGCATACACGTTCTCCGCGGTCACAACATCCGACACAATTGCCGCACCCTGAAGAGCGTTGATTGCTTTTCGCATATCTCCCTGGGCAATATAGGTGATTGCCGCATAAGCATTCTCCTCAATGATGATGCCTTCCGTTTCTGCAATGCGGCGCATCTCCTCGGTGACTGCCGCATCATCCAGCGGCCGGAACCGGTAGATGGCACAGCGGCTCTGGATCGGGTCGATGATCTTTGACGAGTAGTTGCAGGAGAGAATAAACCGGCAGGTCTCCGCATAGTTCTCCATTGTCCGGCGGAGTGCTGCCTGTGCATCCTGTGTCAGTGCGTCTGCTTCATCCAGAAACAGAATTTTAAACGTCGCATCACCGAGAGGCGACGTCCGGGCAAACTGCTTGATCTGGTTGCGGACCACATCAATGCCGCGCTCATCGGAAGCGTTCAGCTCGCGGAAATTCATACTCCAGGTATCACCGAACATCTCACGTGCCAGCGCAACCGCGCAGGTCGTCTTACCGACGCCTGCAGATCCGGTAAACAGCAGATGGGGCAGTGCTCTGCTCTTTACGTATGACTGCAGCCGCTCAACGATCTCCCGCTGTCCAGCAACCTCAGAGAGGTTGTGCGGACGGTATTTTTCTATCCAGATGCCGGGGGACTCCATAGTACCTATCCTTTTGGGTGTACAACGGAATAATTTCTTGTATTCCATTCCCAAACAAACTTACCGCCAAAATGCCAATAGTACAGAAATATGGAACTGCCGAATCATCATCCCTCCTCGCGAATGCCTGCTGCGGCATGCATTACCGCATGGGAACTGACCGGCAGAAACATCTCGGTAGTTTCCGGCGGAGGCTTTCGGACACCGTACGGTAGCTTCTCCGGCAAGCTGTTCTTTGTGGGAACTCTCACCGAAAAAATTCTGAGAAACGGCCGGTTGTCATCCCTCCGCGTAAGCGACCCGACCGGCGTACTCACCTTCTCCCTCCCTCCGCAGAATGCCGCGCTCATCCGTACAGCAGACGCACTCGATATTCCCGGTTTTGTTGCGGTTACCGCAACCGTGAAACTCCGGGACTCTGCAGGAAAAACCTACCTCGAACTGATCCCCGACATTCTCAGTCCCGCCGATCGGAAAACACGGGACGCCTGGCTGTGCTGCGTCGCAGAAGAGGTACTTGTGCGCATCGCTGCACTTTCGCCTTCGCCTGAACGAAAGGAGTTTGCCGATGTTCTCGTCAATGCCCTCGCCAATGTCCGGGACGAAAATCCCGTTCCCGTCCCTGCACCGGAAACTCCGGCTGCGGTCACGGATGTTCAGCTGCTTGCCATTATTACCGAGCTTTCCGGGAAAAAAGGAGCGCCAATAGCTGACGTTATTGCCCGTGCGGAAACGCTCGGCATGAATGCAACCGATACCAAGGCTGCCCTTGCCCGTCTGATGGAAGAGGGCGAGTGCTACACGCCGACCACTGAACTCATCAAAGTAGCCTGAACAATACAGCAATGAACCCCGAATTCTATCCTGCCGGACCGGCTGTCCTCATCGAACGAAACGTCCGGACACTGGTCATCGCCGACCCTCACTTCGGCGTCGAAGCCGACCTTCACCGTCGCGGTCTCCATTTTCAGAGCGGAACTGCTTCCCGGCTGTCCCGGCTTCTGACAATCATTGAGGAAAGCGATCCCGACTACCTCGTCGTCTTAGGTGATCTCAAACACATGATCCCCTACGTCACTTATCAGGAGAAAAACGAAGTTCCGATTGTCCTCAAAAAAATCCGGGAGAAGACCGAGTTCCGGCTCGCTCCCGGCAACCATGACACAGGTCTGGAAAAATATCTTCTGAAAGATGAACTGCTTCCGGTAAACGGTGCGGTCATCGACGGCTGCGGCTACATGCACGGTCACACCATTCCCGCGTCCGAACTTGCCGGAAAACTCATTCTCTGCGGTCACCACCACCCGGTCGTCAACATCTACGATGAAGTCGGCTGTTCGCTTCGCGGAACACCCGGCTACCTCCTCGCAGAGATCGACAATGCCGCAGTTGACCTGCCGGAAACACCTGCCGCAACCCGCGTCCTTCTCGTGCCTGCTTTCTATGAACTTGCGGGCGGTATGGACGTCCGGCTGATTCCGGGAAACAAGATATCTCCCCTCGCAAAAGCGATCAGAACCGATACCGCCGAGGTGTTTCTCAAAGACGGCACGTATGTTGACACGTGGGAAGATCTTACCCCCGACCCGGAGGATACATGACCGCAGCTATCGAAGAACTGCGGGAAAGTCTGCACCCGAAAATCCGCGAAGCCCTGGACAAACGGGGCTTTGACGAGTTCTCCGAGATTCAGATGCGTGCGGTTCCCAAACTCATCCGCGGAGACAATGCCATCCTGATTGCACCGACCGGAACGGGAAAAACCGAAAGCGCACTGCTGCCGATCTTTCACCGGATGCTTACCGAGCCGCATCCGCCCGGATTTACCACGCTCTACATCACACCGCTTCGCTCCCTCAACCGCGACATGATGAACCGGCTTGAATGGTGGGGCAAAGAACTCGGGCTTCGCATCTCCGTCCGCCACGGCGATACCACGCAGAACGATCGTCGCAAACAGGCAACGCATCCGCCCGACCTGCTTATCACCACGCCCGAAAGTCTTCAGGCGATGATGATGGGCAAAGTGCTGCGTAAACATCTCGCCGGCGTCCGCTTCATCGTCATCGATGAAATCCACGAACTCGCCGGTTCCAAACGCGGTGCACAGCTCTGTGTAGGGCTGGAGCGGATAATGGAACTCTCCGGCGAAGTCCAGCGTATCGGTATCTCTGCAACTGTTGGAAACCCGGACGTCATCGGACAGTTCCTCTGCGGCAAACGTCCCTACACCATCGTGCAGGTGCCGGTCGCAAAAACACTTGACCTCACCGTCCGGTTTGCGGGCGAGTCATTTGCAGATCAGACGAAACTGATCGAGAAATGCATCGATTCCCACACCTCAACTCTTGTCTTCACCAACACGCGCAGCGTTGCCGAGGCTATCGGCCATGCTCTCCGGGAGCGCGGCGACATTGATGTGCATCACGGCTCTCTTTCACGGGAGATGCGGGTTGACGCAGAAGAC
Source organism: Methanocorpusculum petauri (assembly GCF_026891975.1). GTDB lineage: Archaea > Halobacteriota > Methanomicrobia > Methanomicrobiales > Methanocorpusculaceae > Methanocorpusculum > Methanocorpusculum petauri. The sequence goes on from NZ_JAPTGB010000020.1 coordinate 30,433, forward strand.
CGGTTCCGTGCGGGCCTCACGCGGGGCATGATCAGCACATCTTCCATGGAGCTTGGCATCGATATCGGCCAGATCGATCACGTTGTGCAGTTCAATTCTCCGCGCGAGGTTGCCCGGCTGATTCAGCGGACCGGCCGTGCCGGACACCAGTTGCACGCAACCTCAAAGGGTACGGTTCTTGCGACCGGGTTTGACGACTGTATTGAGTCGATGGTGATCGTTCGCAAAGCCATGGAGAACGAACCGGAGAATGTCCGCCCGCACATCAATGCAAGCGATGTCATCGCAAACCAGATCGCCGCACTTGCGGTTGAGCGCGGCGAAATTGCAATCAAAAAGATCGAAGAGATCTTTTCCCGCAGCTACTGTTTCGCGGACGCAGGTCCCCTGATCCGTGAGGTCATTGCCCAGATGGAGAAGCACTACCTCATCAGGACCGAAAGCGACATGGTCATCACCAAGGCACGTGCCCGCCGGTACCTCTCACAGAATCTGTCGATGATTGCTGATGAGAAGAAGAGTGTCGTCTTTGACGTGGTGTCCCGCAAACCCGTCGGCACGCTGGACGAGTCGTTTGTGATCAGCTGGATCTCATCCGGTGCAGTGTTTGTTGCCCGCGGTCAGATGTGGCGGGTGCTTGATATTGACGAGGACCGCATCATGGTCGAGCCTGCGAAGAATGCAAAAGGCGAACTGCCATCGTGGGAAGGGGAACAGATTCCTGTTCCCTTCACGGTTGCCATGGAGGCGGGACAACTCCGCCGTCTGCACAACTTCGACGGTTACCACGCAGATGAACGGACAGTAATGTTTTCGGAAAAGATTCTTGCCGAGATGAAGAAGAACCGATCGATCGTTGCGACTGACAAAGTGATCGTGCTTGAGGATGCGGACGAAGGCGTTGTCATCAATCTCTGCGGCGGCCACAAGGTCAACGAGGCACTTGGCCGCGTACTGTCGATTCTTCTGTCCGCACGGTATGGTACAGCGGTCGGTATTGAGACGAATGCCTACCGGATTCTTCTGCGGCTGCCGAAGTTTTTGCGTGCGCCGGACGTGGACGAGGTACTCTGCTCGCTTGAACCGGAACACATTGAAGCGATTCTTACGCTTGCACTCAAAAAGACCGCTCTGTACAAATGGAAACTGGTGCAGGTTGCAAAGAAGTTCGGCGCAATAGATGCAGATGCTGACTATGAAAAAATCAGTATCAATCGTCTGTTGGATCTCTTTGACGGTACGGTGATTGAAAAAGAGGCGTTCCGCGAACTGTTCTTCTCAAACATGGATGTGGAACATGCGCGTCTTGTTGTACAGATGATCCGGGATCACGGCATGGAGACGGCAACAAGCCGCCTGTCCATTATCGGTGCGGAGGGTCTTTTCACTGGCAGGGATGTGATTGTACCTCCCGGAGAGGATCAGGCGATTATTGCAAGCGTGAAACACCGCATTGATGAGCAGGACATCATACTTGCGTGCATGCACTGCAAAAACTGGAAGAGCCGCACCAAGGTAGGCCGCGCTCCCGATACCCCGCAGTGTCCTGTCTGCGGCGCACGGCTGATTGCGGTTCTCAAACCCTACGACGAGAAGATGTATCTTGCGATGAAAAAGAAGAACAAGAGTACCGAGGAGCGTGAGGCAGAAGCGCGGATGATCCGCAACGCAAACATGGTGCTCTCCAGCGGGAAGAAGGCAATCATTGCGCTTGCCGGACGCGGGGTGGGTCCTGAGGCTGCGGCGCGGATATTGAACACGTTTGCAACCGGTGATGCCTTTTACCGTGAAATTCTGAAGGCTGAGAGAAAGTTCGTCCAGACCCACCGGTTCTGGTCGGATTGAATACTATCGTACATCAGAATTGCTATTTTGATTCAGGGGTTCTTTTCGAGCCCCGGAAAAATACACACTTCCGAAAAAAAAGATTCGGGGATATGTTGATGAAACGACCCGGTTTTTGGGATGTGTCCTGACGGACGCGGGAGACATCCCGGAATTATTTTTGTTCTTTTAAGATGGTTTCCAGACGCTCTTCGAGGAAGTCAAGGCCGCGGCGGACATCATCAAGATTCTTGCCGCCGGTCAGAATGATCTTTCCTGAGGAGAAGAGGAGCGCGACGATCTTCGGATCCTTAATGCGGTAGACAAGACCCGGGAACTGCTCCGGCTCGTACTCAATTGCCTCAAGGGACAGGGTTGCCACGACACGGTTCAGGTTAATGAACTTGCCAATATCATAGGAACAGACGATGTTCGTCACCGCAACTTTGGGGACGTCCAGTGTTTTTACGCCTGCTTCCTTGAGGGATTTCAGGATGATCTCAAGACCGTCCTGAAGTGCGGATTCGTTTCTAATGCCGGTTAAGACCACTTTTCCCGAGGAGAAGATCAAAGATGCCATTCTCGGTTCATCGATACGGTACACTGCGCCGGGGAACCGTTTGGTGTTCAGTTCACAGCCGTCAATCTTTTCAGCAATCTCTGCCAGGTTAATCTCATCTGCGATTACGCCGGATGCAACGATATTTTCGATCTTCAGCGAATCGTATGTTTTCCCATCCATCTCTATTTAATACGAGAGACACAAGCATAATACTTCGCGTCCGTTGCTTAGTCCCGGTCCGAATAGCCTCTTTGGTCCTGCTCGAATTAATTACCTCAGACGTCCCATTCATATAGGACAATAACCATGACAGAGACGCTAGGGGCCCCGGCCATCGGGGGCAACATTGGCAACTATGAAGAGACGTACCGCACGTTCTCTCTTGTCGCGCCAAAGTACTACAACTTCGCGTTTGACGTGGTCGATGCCTGGGCCAAAAAGGATCGCAACCACTTAGCGATGATCTGGGTAAATCAGCAGGGTGTTGAAAAGAAGTTCACGTTCTGGGACATGATGGTCCACTCAAATGAGGCCGCAAATATTCTGATGAAATTCGGGATTCAGAAAGGCGATCGTGTCCTTCTGATGCTTCCGCGCGTTCCGGAGTGGTGGATTCTGGTCCTCGGCATCATGAAGCTGGGCGCAGTGTTCTGTCCGTCGCCCCACATGCTGACGGTGAAGGATATTGCCTACCGGATGAAGGTCGGCAACTTCAAGATGGTTATCACCGACAGTGAAAATATGGACAAGGTCGATCAGGTCGCAGCCGACTGTCCAAACCTCCAGCTCCGCATGCTGGTGGACGATAAGCCCGGCGAGCGGCTGCCCACCCCGTGGATCGGCTACCAGAATGAACTGCTGTATCCGGCACCGGTTTCCACGAAACTCGTGAGCAGTGTCGGCCGCAAGATGCTTGCAACCGATCCGATGCTGATCTACTTCACTTCGGGAACCACCAAAGATCCGAAGATGGTGCTGCACGACTACGGTCACCCTCTCGGTCAGACGGTGACGGCAAAGTTCTGGCATGACCTGACTGAGTATGATGTACACTTTACGGTGTCGGATACCGGATGGGCAAAGTGCGGCTGGGGAAAGATTTACGGTCAGTGGATCTGCGGCGCATGCATTTTTGTGTATGACTACCGTACGAAGTTCCATGCAACCGAACTTCTGCCGCTGATCGAGCGGTACGGCATTACGTCGTTCTGTGCACCGCCGACGATCTACCGGATGCTGATCATCGCGGATCTGAAGAAGTTCTCATTTAGTGAGCTGCGCACCTGCACAAGTGCCGGCGAGCCGCTGAACCCGGAGGTTATCCGCATCTGGAAGGAAGGAACGGGCCTTACGATCCGCGAGGGATATGGCCAGACCGAAACCTGCTGCTGTATTGCAACAATGCCCGGCATGGAGGTCAGGCAGGGTTCGATGGGCAAGCCTGTCCCCGGCTGGCACATTCAGCTCCATGACGACGATGGAAACGAGGTTCCGCAGGGAGAGACCGGCAGAATCGCTATCTCGCTGAGCCCGAGACCGGCGGGTCTTATTCGCGAGTACCTCGACAACCCCGAGGAGAACACGGCGATGTTCGTCAACGGCTGGTACTACACCGGTGACAAGGCATATCTGGATGAGGACGGCTATTTCTGGTTTGTCGGCAGAAATGATGATGTGATCAAGAGTTCCGGCTACCGTATCAGTCCGTTTGAGGTGGAGTCCACGCTTCTTGAACACCCGGCGGTCAAAGAGAGTGCAGTTGTCGGAAGTCCCGACTCCATCCGCGGCATGGTGATTAAGGCGTTCATCGTTCTGCACGACGGATACCAGCCGTCAGAGAAACTGGTGAAAGATATTCAGGACTACGTGAAGCGGACGACTGCTCCTTACAAGTATCCGCGCCTGATCGAGTTCGTTGCCGAGCTGCCGAAAACCATCTCCGGCAAAATTAAGCGTGCCGAACTCCGCAGCCGTGAACTTCAGCGGTTTACAGAAGAGAACGAGGACAACTGATTTTTTTCTTTTTTTGACAAGCATCTCTTGTGATGTCAGGTCATATTCGCATTGCATTTTTCTGGGAAATAGAGGCGGGTAAGTGGCAGGTAAGATTTGGATGGGAGTCCCATACGAATCCCAACGTAGTGAAGGCATGAGACCTGCGGTGTCTGTGGGTAAAAAACATCATGCCCGCTTCCTCAGGACCGGGCAGGCACACCATACCCGCCGCAAAAATGATCACGATGCAGGAAAACCCTTCACTGCAGCACCGATTGCTCCGGCAAACTGTGCCTCGGGAGAGGTTACCACAGGACGGTTCAGCCGGTCCTCCAGGGCAGTGCGGACTGCACTGCTTGCAGACAGTCCGCCCGAGAGAAAGACAACGTCCACAACCCGCACACGTGCCGCAAGACCTGCGGCCTTCTCGGCAGTGGATGCAATGACTCCTGCAAGAATATCCGCACGGTTTGCACCCGACGCACGGAGACCAATGACCTCTGACTCGGCAAAAACCGCGCAGGTACTTGTAATCCTGACCGGAACCGCCCCAGATACCGCTACATCCAGCGTTGCAAACGTCTCGCCAAGGGTCTCAAGCATCATCTCAAGAAATTTCCCGGTTCCTGCGGCACACTTGTCATTCATAATGAAATCCGCGACCGCTCCGTTTTCGTCACAGATGATGACCTTGCTGTCCTGACCGCCGATGTCAATCACCGTCCGCACCGCGGGATTCAGATAATGAACACCCAGTGCATGGCACGTGATTTCGGTTACTGCCGCATCCGCTTCAATCGAGACTCGCCCGTAGCCGGTCGCCGTAATGAACAGCTCCGATCGCGCAATCCCGTGCTTTTGCATGAGTTCCCTACACATCTTCTCTGTGAGTTCCCGCATGTTCCAGCCGGACGGAACAATCGCGAGTTGGACAACTGCACCATCCTGCATCAAAGCAAACTTTGTGTACCGTGAACCGGCATCAACCCCCAGCGAATACATCTTACAGCATCTCCAGAAATGCGGACAGGCGGGTTGAAATCTGGCCGGTATCAGCACAGGAATAGTCGGCTTCCAGATGTATGAACGGGGTCTTTTTCACGCCGGACACATACGTACGGAGTTTTGTACTTTCTGCGTTGAAGGTGTGGCAGGCGACAAGACCCATGTCAACCACACCATCAACGCGATACTCATCGATCTTTTCCCCAATGATCTCAAGCCGGGTGGTATTCGGTGTCATACAAGAGCAGGGGATTCTGATGTACTTGCGGGCGAGTGCGTCATAGACATCCGGGTTTTCCTCGTCCACAAGGAGTTCTACTGCCCGTGAACCGATGCAACCTTCAAGATATACGACCGATCCTCCGGCAGATTCTATTGCGTCGATGACTTTGACCGTCGCTCTGGTTACCGGGGATCCGGTAAGGAGAATACGTTTCGAACGCCTGACCAGAGTCGGGCGGGAGGCGTACGTTTCTTTGAGCATCTGAAGTTCTGCAAGTTTCCCGGCAGGATCAAACGAGGTTGTAGAGGAGTTGAACATCTCAAACAGCTCCTTTCCGGAAATCCGGGGAGGATCTTCTCTTGCAAGATGATAGACATCCGCGAGCGCCTGCCGTTCTGCATTCAGTGCACGAATCTGATCGCGAACCATCTCGTCTGTGATGGTTGTACCAAAGATCTCCTCCAGCCGTTTCGCAAACTTTCTGAACTCGATCGTTAGAAGAGTGATGCTGTCTTCATCGATCATCTGCGGGAGATGAATCACATGTACCGGGATCTCTTCAGAGAGGTACTCAAACATCTTCTTCTTGCCGTCGCAGGTCGTCTCGCCTACGATAAGTTTCGCGAAATGCGCGTAGGAACAACGACCGCCCAGAAGCGATCCGTAGCTGGACTTCACCAGCGGGCAGAAGTTGACCGGAAGGTCAGCTTCTGCTGGGGGAATAGTGGTGTCCGTTCCGCCGCAGAGTGAGATGGGCACCGCTCCTGCGGCACGTATCAGCTCACGGGGAACAAACGTACAGAACGTGCCGACAATGGGTTTTTCGCGGGAGAGCTCACGAATCCTCAGAAAATTTTTCCGATGTGTTTCGGAGAAGGTGTCAAAGTCTGCAGGGAGATCGTTCATTACTGTACTCATCGGCAAATGGCGCATATAGTGCTTCTGTTTAACGGATGATGAATCCCTTATTTACCGTTCACGTCCAATATAGAATGCAGTGAATATTCATGACGACCCTACAGGAATATCTCAAAAACTCCGGCGTATATGAAGATCTCAGCAAAATAATTGCGCTGATTGCGGATCAGGCGGAGCCTATACGCGCGGCGTTTATCAGCAATCAGAGTTATGCTGACTCAACCAATGCTTCCGGAGAACAGCAGGCCGCGATGGACACCTGGGCCGATACGCATATTACCCGTGTCCTTGCAAAGAGCGGACTTGTGCGTGCGGTCGCCTCTGAGGAACAGGATGACATTACCACATTCTCCTCATCGTCAAAATACTCGGTTGTGATGGATCCGCTGGACGGTTCTTCCCTGATCTCGGTGAACCTGTGTGTCGGTACAATTGTGGGAATCTACGACGGCGATGTGCTGCAGCCGGGAAAGAATCTGAAGGCTGCGTTTTACATGCTCTACGGTCCGATGACAACCCTCACGCTGTCAGTCGGGCACGGGGTTGCGATCTTTGCCCTGAACAGTGACGGCGTGTATCAGATGCTTGCAGACAAGGTGATGATTCCGGAAGGAAATCTCTACGGCTCGGGAGGTCTCCGGACGGAGTGGCTGCCGGAGCATGCAAAATTCATCGCAGATATCGAGGCGGCAGGCGGCAAGAACCGGTACTCGGGTTCGTTTGTTGCAGATTTTCATCAGGTACTGAAGTATGGAGGTGTGTATGCGTATCCGCCGACGATGAAATCGCTGGACGGAAAACTTCGGCTGGTGTTTGAGGTCAATCCGATAGGATTTCTGGCAGCACAGGCAGGAGGGGCTGTTTCAAACGGTGTTTCGAGTACACTTACGGTGGTGCCGGCAAAGGTACACCAGAGAACACCGATCTATGTGGGCAGCCGCGGCATGATTGAGGCAATCGAAAAGATTCACAACGCGTAACATATGGCAACGACAATTTCCGTATGTGCTCTGCCGCTCGGCGGCATTGCAGGGTCTGCGGCGATATTTCCGGATGTGCTGCAGAGGGCGGCAAAGGTGTTGAAAGAGGCGGAAGGGTCGCTTCTGACGGATTCATTGGTGACGCATGTTGCCGACTGGCTGGTGCTGGTGATGGTGCATGGTCAGGGTGGGGCGTCGCCACTGGTTACGGCCCTGAAGGATGCGGCGGTTGCTGCGGCTGCGGAGACGGCAGGAAAGCGGCGGCTGTTTTCCCGCAATGAAAAACCCGTGATGTGCGGCTTGTCGTTTGCGGAGCGGGAGAGCGAACCGTTTGTGCTGTTTCTTGCCGGATCAAGTGCTCCGAAGTTCTGGAACCCGGTTTTGCTATCCCAGTTTGCCGATCCGTTTGCAACACCCTCTCTCGCGGACGGAAACGGCTTTGTGTTCTGTACCGAGGATGCAGTCATGTTTCAGACGCCGCTGGATCTGCACCGGCTGATTGCCGCGGCAAAGAGTTCTGCGATAGTTGGCGTCGCTGCTGATGCCGACACTCCTGCAGCATCTGCCGGTTCGGGTGTGATAATGATTGCCCGTGCGGAGTGTCCCTGTCCAACCACCGCGGAACTCTGCGGTGTGTTTGCCCGTCCCCGTATTTCGCCGGAGGGCGTGTTCTGTCCGGTAAGTCTGTGTGACGGCAGGACCGTGGCCAACGGTGTTGTGCCGGTGGTGGCACTCGGTTTTTCGGTTGCTGATGGAAAACTCTCCGGTCCGGTGGATCTCTTCGACAATCCGGCGTTTGATGCTGCACGGAATGCGGCAGGAAAACTTTCCGGCTACCTTTGACTTTTTTTCCGTCCAAGATTTCTGTGGTTGAACAAAATAGTTTGATCTGGCTTTTTCACGGTATCCCGGCAGTTAAAACCGCAAATAAAAAAACGGTGTTCTGAAAATGTTCAGTCCGAAGCCAGTGCTTCCACCGGATTCAGATTTGCCGCTTTCCATGCCGGATACAGACCTGACAACAGACAGACAAGAATGCCGATCACAATACCGTACGGGATGTAGATCAGAACCGACGGGGCAAACATCAGACTGATGTTGCCAAACAGGAGACCAATCACCACTGCCGATGCGCCGACACTCAGAACACCGCCGATCACCGCTCCTATCAGGCCGATGATCGCTGCCTCATACAGAAACATCAGCAGCACCTGATTGCGGAGCGTGCCGATACTGCGGAGAATACCGATCTCCCGGATACGCTCGTTCACACTCATCAGCATCACGTTGAAGATGGCAACCGCTGCAACCAGAAGGGAAATGCCGCCGATGGCAACCAAGAAGAGCGAGATCATTCCAAGACCCTCCTGCATCATCGCAGCAAACTGTCGCGCGTCCATAACATATACCCGGTCGTCTGTGTCCCGGTCGGCGCGTCCGTTCATCCGCTTCTCAATTGCGGAGGAGATGGCATCCAGATTATCCAGGTTGCCGGTTTTCACCATTGCAGAACTGTAGAGATTGTGCGTGTTTACGATTGATTCATACCAGGTTGTCGTTCCGACAATTGCACTGTCAGTGGAGAACGTCAGCGACATGCCGGAGTTCTCCAGAATACCCACAACACGTACCGCTGTTGTCGCACCGTTCTTGTCCGTCATTGTGAGCCGGCTGCCGATACGGAGATCATGGTCATCTGCAAGCTTTTCGCCGATCAGAACACCCTCCGAACCGCGGGGAACTTTTCCGCTCTGAATTGTCACCAGCTCGGGAATGTCGCCCGGCCTCAGACCATAGGTCTGGGCGCCGAACTCCTTGTTCTGAAACTTCGCAACTTTGGTTCCCTGGTACATCGGAATCAGCGAGTAGTCCGAGGTGGCGGATCGTATCGCCGCCTCAATGTCACGCATATCCTTTGAGGACAAACCGGTCGCGGGAATACCATCCACCGTTTTCTCCTCCACTGACATGATCGTCAGCGAGTTCGTTGACGAAGACAGAAGTGACGTCATGTCAGTCGAAAATGCGGCGCCCATCATGCCAAGCGAGGTAATCGCCAGAACACCGATGATAATGCCGATCATCGAAAGCATTGATCGCAGGAAGTTCAGTCGCAGATTCCGCATCGACAACTCAAAAATGATGGGGGAGACAATCCGGCTGAGAGCCGATGTGTTCTGTTTTTTACTCATTCACAATTTCCCCGTCGCGGATAACAATCGTCCGGTTCGCATACGTTGCCGTCTTTGGATCGTGCGTAACCATGACAATGGTTCTTCCTTTCCTGTTCAGATCCTGAAGCAGAGCCATGATCTGTTCGCTCATCTTGGAGTCGAGGTTGCCGGTCGGTTCATCGCAGAGGAGAAGCGCCGGATCGTTTGCAAGGGCGCGTGCGATTGCCACCCGCTGCTGCTGACCGCCGG
>NZ_JAPTGB010000021.1 GCF_026891975.1 Methanocorpusculum petauri
GGCCCCGGGGGGGCCCCCCCCCCCCCCCCCCGAACCGATGACGAGCACATGGCAGTCGCTTCTGTTTTCCATGCCCATGAAAGTCCCCTCTGTGTGTACTTATAGTAGTGCGGGAAAGATAAAGCCGTGTATGAAGGCTGTGCGAACAAAAAAAAAGTGTATTCTACCTGCGGAACAGCAGAATACCTGCTGTACCGAGGAGAAACAGACCGGCAACCGGAATCGGGGTTTTGGTTGGCGCGGGAGGCACGGTATCCGTCGGGACACCAGCAGTCTGGGTTGGAGATTCAGTGGGAGCTGTGGTTGTTTCAACCGGAACCGGCTGAAGAGTGACCCGGACATCCTCAACATCTCCTGCTTTGAACACCCGGGTGATCGTGGAAACTGCATATCCGTCCTTTGAAAAACTCAGCGTATGTGATCCGGGAGACACGGCTGAAATCTGCAGCCACTCATTTCCGGACTGGGTAATACCGGCATAGTCATCATCCAGAAACACCACTGCACCGGCAGGTTCGGAATGAACACGGACACCGGCCTGTCGTTCATCCTTGGTCTGATCCGAGTACACGCCGACGATCTTGTCGGAGAGTACCTGAACGGTCGTAGTAAAGTCGTGGTACCCGGCTTTTACCACACGGACATCATGTTCAGTCGGGGAAAGATTGGGAATGGTCACTGTTCCGGACTTGACGCTCGCGTAGTACATGTCATCAATATAGACATCAACCTCGGGCATTGAGGAGGTGATCCCGATCGAACCCGGGCCTTTATAGAACTGCATCACGGCATCAACCTTCGTTGTTTCACCGGAACGGACGAAAACTTCGTCTGACCAGGTGAAGTACTCCGAGGACTGAATGCTGACCAGGTGGTTGCCCGGTCGGACCTCGGCGGTTCCGGGAGAATCCATGACATACGTATGATCGATGTACACCTGACCACCGGTCGGGCTGGTGGTTACCGCGATATATCCCGGTGCATCCTCCGCCGCAACTGGGATGATACAAAGTGCGGCAATCAGGATGAACAGTACGGGAACAACTGTTCGCTTCATAGAAAATCAATTCGCGCCGGAACGTTGTTAAGATGTCGGTCGTGAGAAAAAAAAGAAATTAGTACATCCGCCGGACAGCGAATGCCGCAGCGGCTGCAAGGCCCGCGAAGGCCAGAATCGGGAAGGGGGACTGCGCCGGTGCCGTCGGAACAGAGGCCGGAGACATGGTCACATCCATTTCCACGGTCTGTCCTGCGATAAACTGGACATACTGAGTCCAGTCGTTGTAGCCGGTATGCTGAAGCAGCAGCGTGTGCTGACCTTCGGAGATATCAGAGAGAAACACCGGCGTGTATCCGCGGAAGACGTTATCCACATATACCTCTGCACCGGATGGAGTTGACTCTACATGGAGTCCAGCATTGCCCGACGGTGTCGGTTCGTTCTGAGTCAGCGTTACACTCATCGTACGGATCTCGTTCGGAGACAACGTCACGGTTGAGGTGTAGGTGTTGTAACCATCCAGTTTCAGCATGACCGCGTGTGACCCTGCTGTAAGCGGGCCGATATTCATATAGTTCACCGAACTTCCCGAAGAGTAGCCGGTGTTGCCGCAGTAGTTACCGTCAACATACACCGCAGCTCCCGATGGGTAGGAGGCAATCTTCAGATAGGCGTCTGCACTGGTGATCAGGTTGGCATCAATATATACAGTACTGCCCGTACTGACAGTGACCGTCTGCTGATACACTTCATATCCGGCATAGGAGATCGTCACCTGATGGGATGTTCCGGCAGTGACACTGATCACTTCCGGCGTATTGTCACGGTAGTTGCCGTCCACGTAAACATTCGCACCCGATGGTGTTGAGTGGACACTGATGTATCCGTAGGTAACAGACGAGCCAAGAGAGGCATGTACCTGGGTGGTGTCTCCGGGAGAAACACGATAGGTCCCATACCATGTGTCGTAGCCCGGCTTTTCCATGCGGATAGCGTGGGAGCCTGCATCGACGGAGACCACGAGCGGTGAGGTTCCTTTGTAGATGCCGTCCACATACACATTTGCACCAGACGGTGATGAAGAAATATCAAGATATCCTGTCTGGACTACAGGAGTCAGAACCGCATTGACGGTGATGTACTGATCAGTGTATACATCACCGATGTAGTGATGATAATCATAGTACCCGTTTTTGGAGACAGTGATGTCGTGATCAATCGGCGTTGCCGTGGTATGTACGATGATGTTACAGGGGGTTGTTCCCTGATATGTTCCGGCGTCATAGACTTCGGCACCGGACGGGGATGAGGTCACGCTGATAGTCGCCGTCTCGCCGCCGACGGAGCCGATAACCTCCGCAGCCGCAGGGGCTGCCAGTAGTGCGGTGCAGGCAAGCAGGACCAGCACAAGATGATATTTGTTCATGGCAAATGAATAATCGTCTGCTAAGGTGAAATACTCATCGGTCGAAAATGCAAAGCCGGCGGATCGCTTCTTCACCGGTCACGCCGGTCTTAGCCCCGCGAAGGACAGCAGCAGGTGTTGCTGCAGAAACAGGAGATTTCAGGAGGTCTTCAATGGTGGAGATGCCGGTGACTTTTGCCGCAGGAATACCAAGTTTTTCAAAGACAGCAAGATCGAAAAATCCGCAGCCGACAAACCCGGCAGATGATTTCGCAAAGATCAGATTGGCGGGCCCGAGTTCGAGACAGTAGGCATCGGCAGCAATACCGGGACCGGTAATGAGAGCGTGATCAGGAGAGAGATACTCAATCTGCATATGAGTTCATTTCACATTCTTTCCTAAAACAGTTTGTCCATAACCCAATACACAAAAGGTATGGGTATCAGCGGCACACAATCTATACAATGATTCGGGAGATACGACAGTACGGCGATCCGGTTCTTGCAGCATCGGCAGAGACCGTGCCGGAGATGACGCAGGAAGTGCGGGACGTGCTGACCGACATGTGGGATACGATGACAGCGAACCGGTGTGTTGGCCTTTCCGCACCACAGATCGGTGTCTCACTCCGGTTGTTTGTGATCAATGCAGGCGGGGTTGTGATCCGGGGTGCGAATCCTGAGGTGCTCGCGGAAGGTGCACCGGTTGAAGACGTGGAAGGAAGTCCCTGCATTCCCGGCATCCAGCGTCCGGTCCGGCGTCCGAGAAAAATCACGGTCCGGTATCTGGACGAAGGCGGTGAAGTGGTCGAGGGTGAACTGAAAGGTGTTGCCGCCCGGGCGTTTCTGCACGAGAAGGATCATCATGAGGGTGTGCTCTTTATCGATCATCTCAAGCCGGGCATGCGAAAGCTGATCCAAAAGGATCTGGACAGGATTGCGGGCAACAGAACATAAAGTTCTCAAACCAAAAGCAGATATTCTTCCAAGGGAAAAATAAATTTCATGACTACCCCTCCGTCTCCGGAAGAGATTGCCGCACTTGTCCCGAAAATTCGTGCGGACTCGGAAAAGCTTGCACAACGAAAAGGCTGGATGCTCAACCCGAACACACCGATTGCCGACTCGGTCATTGAAGGACTCGCCCGCAACAAGCTGGTGCGGGGAAAGCGGTACTGTCCGTGCAGACTTCCGAGCGGCAACCCCGACGTTGACAAGCTCTTTATCTGTCCGTGCCGGGATGCGGAGAAGGATGTGGAGACGGACGGACACTGCCACTGTTACTTCTTCTATATGAAATAATTCTTTTTTCTCTGCGGTAAGTAATTTATATTGATTAACTCCTATCTCTATAGGATGGATAAAAAAGTGTTGTATGGGGTAGCAGGGCTTTGCCTTGTTTTTGCTGTCCTGATGGCAGGGTGTGTAAACACTCCGGCCGAGGACGACAAAAAACTCTATGTTGTTGGTATTGATGCAGAATATCCGCCGTTCTCGTACCTTGGGGACAACGGTGAGTTCGTCGGTTTTGATGTCGATTCGGTGAAGTGGATCGCAGAGCAGAAGGGATTCAACGTCAAGATTCAGGCTGTTGCATGGGACGGAATCATTCCTGCACTGCAGACCGGAAAGATTGACATGGTGTACTCCGGTATGTCCATTACGCCGGATCGTTTAGAGAAGGTAAACTTCACCATCCCGTACTGGCAGGTCAATCAGGGTATTGCCGTGAAGACCGGCTCTGATGTGACGATGGATCAGTTTACCAATGGTACAATCGTGATTGGTGTGCAGCGCAGCTGTTCCGCAGACCAGTGGATGCAGAAGGCAGAGGATGAGGACGGACTCTTCGGTGAGGAGAAGTACAACCAGCTGGTAAAGAACGGCAACATTAAGCTGTATGACTCCTTCCCGATGTCGATGGTCGCACTTGAGCAGGGACTTGTTGATGCAGTTATCTTCGACGATGTAAACATTGAGAGCTACATCCAGGGCAAGCCGCAGTTCACGATGCTTGGTTCCATTGAAACCGGCGAGTACTACGCGGTTGCTGTCCGCAAGGAGGACAACGATCTCCGTGAGCTGATGAACGCAGGCATCACCGAGCTTATGGCATCCGAGAAGTGGAACGAGCTGATTGGACAGTATATCGTCGAGGATGTAGTTGAGCCGACAGTAAACGAGACGGTTGTTGCGACCACCACGCCGGTGAACACAACCGCAACCGTTACAGCAAACACTACAGCTGTTGAAACGACTCCGGTAGCGACCACTGCATAAGCTGGGATAATCTGCCCGACGGCAGATTTTCTTTTTTTTCTCTGTCCAAGAGATCAGGACAGTTGTCCAAGAGAAGAAAAATAGTTTTTGTATTATTCGATGGTACGTACGGCTTTTGCCGGAGAACCGACCATAATGGTGTCAGGCGGGACGTCTTTTGTCACAACGGATGCAGCACCGATGATGGAGTTTTTTCCGATGGTGATGCCGGGAAGTACAGTGACTCCTGCCCCAACCCAGACATTGTCTTCGATCACGATCGGTTTGCAGATGGTGGTTCGCCGGTCGTTGGGATCAGTCAGATGGTTGATGGTGATCAGATTCACCCGCGGGCCTATCAGGACATCATCGCCGAGGGTAATTCCTCCCCGGTCCATGAAGACACAGTCAAAGTTGATGAATACCCGTTTGCCCACCCGGATATTTTTTCCGAAGTCGGTGTGAAACGGGGGCAGAAGGCCAAAGGTTTCGTCAACCCCGGTTCCAATAAGCCGTGAGAAGATGGATCGCACTTCCGCTTCTTCGTGGTATCCGGTGTTGAGTTCGGCGGTAATTTGCTGGGCTTCGCGGATGAGCTGACTGATGGTATCATAGTCGGGTTCGTAAATGGAGACGGGAACACCTAAACGGTCACGTTCAAGAATATCGGGGGATGACATAGTTGTATCTGTATCTGCTCTGCTGCAACAAAAGGATTGCAGAAAAAAGTGATGTGATCTGTCAGTCAGTGGAGGAGGGACAAAATACGGTACGCCATGTGTGCAGCATTTTCCCCGCCGTCAACAGACTCGCACGTCACTTCGTGCCGTGCTCGGCTCCTGACCAGGGGTCAGTCGCCCATGCACGCAACCGGCACACGCATTATGGATACAAAGATAAAATACGGTACGCCATATGCGCAGCATTTTCCCCGCCGTCAACAGACTCGCACGTCACTTCGTGCCGTGCTCGGCTCCTGACCAGGGGTCAGTCGCCCATGCACGCAACCGGCACACGCATTATGGATACAAAGATAAAATACGGTACGCCATATGCGCAGCATTTTCCCCGCCGTCAACAGACTCGCACGTCACTTCGTGCCGTGCTCGGCTCCTGACCAGGGGTCAGTCGCCCATACACGCAACCAGCACGCATTATGGATACAGAGATAAAATACGGTACGCCATATGCGCAGCATTTTCCCCGCCGTCAACAGCCATACAGGCAACCGGCACACCTTTCGGCATCTGGGCAATGGAGAGTAAAGCATCAAGACCTCCTGCAATCTTTCCCGACACCGGCACACCGATCACCGGCTTTGGAGTTCTTGCCGCAACCACACCCGGAAGCGCCGCAGACATTCCCGCAATGCAGATGAACACCTTTGCATCACTTGCCTTCACATAACTGTCCAGTTTCTCTGCATCGCGGTGGGCAGAGAGAATCTGCATATCATACGGGATTCCATACTGCGCGAGCGTATTCACAACTTTATCGATAATAGCCTGATCTGATGCCGATCCGGCAATAACTGCAACATCTGCCATGAATATAAGTATTGTCTCTTCACATATATGTACAAACAGCCCTGATACCATGTATAACGAAACACTTCTCATGATGCCGGGACCGGTTCCGATGCCGGAGTCCGTCCGAAACGCGATGACAAAACAGGCGATCAACCACCGCAGTAAAGAATTCGGCGACTGCTATGCAGACATTGTCCGCGTCTTAAAGCCGGTGTTCGGCACCAAAAACGATATGCTTGTGCTCTCCGGATCGGGAACCGCAGGACAGGAGGCTGCACTCGGATCCTTTGCAAGGGGCAAGAAGGTGGCATCCCTCGTTAACGGAAAATTCGGTGAGCGACTCGGCCAGATTGCCGCAATCTACGGCGAGTCCGTCATGATCGAGTCTGAGTGGGGACACCCGTTAAACCTCGAAGGACTCAAAGAAGCTCTGGAGAACGGCGCAGAAGTCGTCACCCTCGTCCACAACGAAACCTCCGCGGCAATCCTCAACCCCGCAGAAGAGGTAGGGAAACTCGCACGTAAATACGACGCGCTCTTTATCCTCGATGCCATCACCTCAATTGGCGGAGATGTTGTCGAGACTGACAAGTGGGGTGCGGATGTTGCAATCGTCGGCTCCCAGAAATGTCTTGCAGCTCCCGCAGGGCTGGCCGCAGTTTCCGTATCCCAGCGTGCATGGGATCGTCTCTCCGAGACACGCCCCTTCTACCTTGACTTAAAGAAGGCAAAGAAATCCGCTGACGGCAATCCGATGGAGACACCGAGCACCCCTGCAGTTCCACTCTTCCTTGCACTCCGCGAGGCGTGCAGACTCATCGAAGAGGAGGGGCTGGACAATCGCATTGCACGTCACCACAAAATGTCTGCTGCAGTCCGTGCCGCGGGCGCTGCATGGGGACTTGCGCCTGTGCCGCAGGTTGACGCACTTCATAAAGCATCGAACACCGTTACCGGTTTCTTCTATCCGGCAGGTATTGAGGATTCCCAGATTCGCGGTGTCTGCAAGAAGATGGGTATCGAGTTTGCCGGAGGACAGGACCGGTTCAAGGGCAAGATCTTCCGGATCGGCAACATGGGCATCATCGACACACCGGAGATTCTCGCAACCGTTGCAGCTGTGCAGATGGCGTTCAAGAAGGCCGGATATACACTCGAAGGCGACGGTCTTGCCGCTGCAGTCGAGGTTTTGTCCTCATGATCATCGGTGTAGCCGACACAACGTTCGCCCGCGCCAACATGGGCGCGTTTGCCGTTGACGAACTGAAGAAGCATACCAGTGCCCGCATTATCCGCGTAACGGTTCCGGGAGTGAAGGATCTCCCGGTCGCCGCAAAAAAACTCATCGAGGAGGAACGGTGCGATATTGTCATGGCGCTTGGGATGCCGGGCGGAAAGGATCAGGACAAAATCTGTGCCCATGAAGCCTCGCAGGGCATCATGATGGCGCAGCTGATGACCAACAAGCACATCATCGAGGTATTCGTCCACGAGGACGAAGCGAAAAATGATGCAGAGCTTGCATGGCTGCTGGAACAACGGACACGCGAACACGCAGTCAATGTTGTGCTGATGCTGACACGCCCGCAGGATATGACGAAGCTCGCCGGAACCGGTCAGCGTCAGGGATTCGCTGACGCCGGACCTGCCCGGAGGTAATCTTTTTTGAACATTTGCAGAAAAGACTATATAATTTCCCTGTGAGGTATTCATATGAAAAATGTTGAAATGAAACTTGAAGGAAACATTCTGACCATTAAAGTAGATATCACCAAAGAGTTCGGTGTATCCAGTTCCGGAAAGTCCATCATCATCGCCTCCACCGAAGGCAATCAGGCAATCGTTCCGGACCACGACGTCAAGATCGGCTTAAACGTGTACCGCAAGAACACCAACTAACTCTTTTTTTCTTTTGTGTTGGTGTCAGATTCATTCTTTTCCAACAGATACTAATTATATGATAAACGATTATTGATAGATTACGACATCCGCCAAACACTGAGGGTACGATAATGCATACTGTTCTTGAATTATTGGCAATTCTTCAACAAAAAGAAGAACATAAGGCTATAGAAGCGAAACCAGGAAATGAGGTTGGTCGGGATGTCAAAGAGACGATATCTGCATTTTCCAATACTACTGGTCTTGGCGGAGGATACATTCTTTTTGGTATTACGGAAAATCATTCAGACATCTCTAGATATCTTCCCACCGGAGTAAGCAAATCTGAAAAAGTGCAAAACGATCTCGCGACTCAGTGCAAAACCAACTTCAATATTCCGATCAGACCTGATGTTCAAGTCGATGTGATTAACGGCAAAACAATAATTGCCGCGTACATTCCTGAAGCTGATCCTGGCCAGAAACCAGTTTATATCCAATCCCTTGGTATGCAGAAAGGATCCTACATTCGTATAGGTGCCTGTGATCAACTCTGTACCGACAATGATTTCGCTATGTTATTTTCGGAACGAAACTCCAAACCGTACGATACTAGTCTACTGAATCAATTGTCTATTGATGACTTAGATCCGGATGCAGTCGCCGAGTATCGAAAACTGCGATCTCTTGCAGATCCATCCGCGTCAGAACTTCTGCTTGATAATCAGGCATTACTTCTTTCCCTCAAATGTATTGATGAGTCAAATGGAATTCTTCACCCTACTATTGCCGGACTCTATCTGTTTGGAAAGCGTGACACGTTAAAGCGTGAATATCCGATGAACAGATTGGATTATATTCGGGTTCAGGGAACCACATGGAATCCAGGTCTCACAAAATCTTACTACACCCTTGAAATGAATGAAGGATTATTTTCACTTCTACCACGGGTCGAAAGCGCAATCATGGATGACATTCCCCGTACAATAGGTTTGCCGGACTCCGGACTGTTCCGTGATGACTATCCATCTGTCCCCTCTCTTGTAATTCGAGAAGCCTTGGTTAATGCTGTTATGCATCGGGATTATCGAGTAAATAGTCCAACCCAAATAATACGTTATTCCGACAGAATCGAATTTCGCAATCCCGGTCACTCACTAAAATTGCATCTGGAGAAAGGAGATCCAGGATCAATTCTGAGGAATCCGCGCATTGCAAATGTTCTGCACGAAACAAAATATGCAGAAAACAAGGGGACAGGTATATCCATTATGTTACAGGAAATGAAAAAAGCAAACCTCTCTGTGCCCACTTTCATCTCTGACCGAGAAAACAATTTTTTTGCTGCAACAGTCTATCTCCATAATCTAGCCCAGGGAGATGAACTCTGTTGGATTTCCCAATTTAAGGAACATAATCTGACGAATCCAGAGATTCAGATACTTATGTTTCTTCGAGGTAATGGGACTGTAAAAAATGCTGACTGCCGAGATCTTTTGCAAATGGATTCTCTTGGGGTGAGTAATCTACTCAAACATCTCAGGTTGGTTGGGGTATTGCAACAACACGGCGGTGGACCTGGAACCTATTATACATTATCCGATAATTACTCCATTAAGATAAAATCCTCTGGCGAATTATATCCAAAACACGAATTTAAGGATCTAGAGATATCTAATCCTAAAAATCAGCAAAATTTTCAGTTAAACGATATTGCAAGAGTTGCCCCGCAGATGCCAGATAAGGATCTGGAGATTTCTAATCTAAAATCAAACCAAAATTTAGAGTTATCTAAGATTGGGAAGAGCCAGTTTCCGAATGACGTATACAGTGGTCTGGACAGGAATATACTGTTGACCCTTTTGCCGGGTCCGCTCAGACGGGATGTTGAGTCTCTGCCCGGACGTATAAATGAACAAGAAGCGCGTAGCCTAATCCGAAGGATTTGTACTTCACCATGTGGGTTCATGCCAAATCAGATTGCAACCATTCTTTCACGAAGGCGTGAATGGGTAATGTCGTATCTTCAGGTGATGCAGAATGAACAAATTCTTGAAATGGTCGATCCATCCCACCCCACTTCACGAAAACAGCGATATCGTACAATCTCCAGTAAAAAACAGAGTAATCTTGAAAAATATTTGTAAATGGTATTTACACGGTGTGAATCCGGAAATTCACTCTCAATCAACACGAAAGTTATGGGCTCTGGAGATATCATGTTAACAGGGTGCCGCATTGCAACTCTTTGAGTTTCAAACAATTCATCATCACAGAGGTCCTGTGTAAGGATAGAACAGTCAGTTTCTGATCGAACCCGCATTTTCAGGATACTGCATCAAGTATATCTCTCTATAACTCCCAACAGTATCACACTATCTCACAGGTGCTAAATTCGATGCGACTCGTAATGAAATTTGGAGGAACATCCGTCGGCGATGAAAAATGCATTGCCAATGTGGTCAATATCGTTAAGGAATCCCGCGATGCCGGAAACGAAATCGCCGTAGTGGTCTCTGCCATGACCCGCGTAACCGATCAGCTGATCGCAACCGCCGAAGAGGTCATCAACTGCAAACAGAAACCTGCTCTTGACGCGTTCATCACATCGATCCGCAGCCGGCATATGAAGGTGCTGGAGGCGGTTGCGCCTGACTACGTGGATGAGATTGGTGAGTACCTTGAGTCAAGGCTGAACAAACTTTCCAACATCCTGCTTGCTGTCCATAACCTCCGCGAACTCACTCCGCGGTCCAGGGACTACATTATCTCGTTCGGCGAGCGACTCTCCGCCCCGATCATCAGCGCCGCACTCCGGCAGGCCGGTGTGCCGAGTTGCTACATGAGCGGATGTGACGCAGGCATTCTGACCAACGGCGTGCACAACGGTGCAACGGCACTTCCCGAAAGTTACGCCCGCATTCAGGCGCGGGTTGGTGCACTCCTCACCGAACAGGTACCGGTCGTTATGGGATACATGGGCTGTGCGGCAGATGGTGCAGTCACCACACTCGGCCGCAGCGGCTCCGACTACTCGGGAGCAATCGTCGGGGCAGGAATTGATGCTGATGAGATTCTCATCTGGACCGATGTGGACGGCGTCATGACCACCGACCCCCGCCTCATTCCCGAAGCACGCGTGATAAACTCCATCTCTTTCCTTGAGATGATGGAAATGTCCTACTTCGGTGCAAAGGTCATCCACCCGCGGGCATTAGTTCCCGCGATGCAGAAGAACATCCCGGTCCGCGTCAAAAATACCTTCAATCCGTCTCATCCGGGAACGGTTGTCATCCGCGAACCACACGCAGACAAGAGAATCGTGAAAGCAATATCATTGATACAGAACAGCTGTCTTATCAAAGTCAGCGGGGCCGTCATGGCAGGCAAACCCGGTGTTGCCGGAGAGATCTTCACAACGCTTGCAGAAGCCGGCGTCAATGTAATGCTGATCTCACAGGGGTCGTCTGAGATGACCATCTCAATGATCATCACTGAGGAACAGCTGGATGCAGCACTCTCCGCACTTGCGGAGGTGAAGCAGAAAGGATTCATCCGTGAGTTCGATTTCGACCGCAACGTTGCAGTGGTCTCGGTTGTCGGAGCGGGAATGGCCGGGACCTACGGAACCCTGGGACGCATCTTCCACGGTCTCGGCGTTGCCGGCATTAATGTGATGATGATCTCACAGGGATCTGAGGTAAATGTCTCCTTTGTGGTCAAGCAGGCGGACGGTATCAGAGCAGTCCGGGCAATTCACGAAGAGTATCATCTGGAAGAAGAGGAAGAAGCATGAGCAGGAAATACTCATACAAAGACGCAGGTGTTGACATCAGCCTCGAGGCCGACGGCGTCAAAGCACTGATTCACCAGCTGAGCTACAAACGATCCGGCGGGCATGGTATGCTCGGTGATGTAGGCCACTTCGCCGGTCTGATTGATTTCG
Organism: Methanocorpusculum petauri; assembly: GCF_026891975.1. GTDB lineage: Archaea > Halobacteriota > Methanomicrobia > Methanomicrobiales > Methanocorpusculaceae > Methanocorpusculum > Methanocorpusculum petauri. Next base: position 12,021 of record NZ_JAPTGB010000021.1, read on the forward strand.
GATCCAAAGTTCTTTCGCTTTGTACCGACGGTGTCGGGACAAAGATGCGGGTCGCCGATGATATCGGCGACTGGACAACGGTCGGCATTGACTGTATTGCGATGAACGTGAACGACATGTACGTGATGAACATCGAGCCTGTCGCATTCGTTGACTACATCGCAACCGAAGGGATCGACACCGAACAGATGATTCAGATCGGCGTCGGACTGAACGAGGGAGCAAAGCGTGCAAACATGAACATCGTCGGCGGCGAGACCGCGACGCTGAAGGGCATGATCAATGGTCTCGATCTGGCAGGAACCTGTCTTGGCGTGCAGGACCGCGACCGCGTGGTTACCGGTGAGAAAATTGCTCCGGGAGATGTGATCATCGGTGTTGCAAGTACCGGTGTTCACTCAAACGGCTACACCCTGGCAAGAAAGATCGCAACCGAAAACGGCGGCTATGCAGCAAAACTTCCGTCCGGAAAGACGGTTGGCGAAGCGCTGATTACGCCGACCCGCATCTACTCCGAGGTACTGGATGTCTGCCGGGAGGTTGAGGTTCACGGGATGTGCCATGTGACCGGCGGCGGCCTCTTAAACTTCCTCCGCATCAGCGAGTACGGGTTTGCAATCGAAGATCCTATGCCGGTTCCGGAGATTTTACAGTGGATCAAAGAGATGGGTGAACTTGAGACGAACGAACTGTACCGGACGTTCAATATGGGCATGGGCTTTGCGTTTATTGTGCCCGAAGAAAGTGTTGCAAAGATTCTGGCAATGGTTGACGGCGCAAAGGTTGTGGGGCATGTGATTCCGGAGCACAAGGTTCTGCTGAAGGGTGTTGAGATCAACTAACTCTTTTTACCACAATTTCTATCTGTTTTCCCGTTGATATCTTCGTATGAAATATGCACATCTGTTCGCAGTGGTTCTGCTGCTCGGCTGTCTGGTACTTGCCGCAGGATGCGTGAATCAGGACGGCGGCGGAGATACGCCGGCACCCACGGTAACGCCGACGGAAACTCCGGCGCCGGTTGAATCGGTGAAGATTCTGCCGGACACGCCGGGTGTTACCTACACGCTGACGGCAAAGAAATCCACGGAGGAGGCAGGAAACGTTGAGCTGACGATGAAGGCGGTTGCAGCCCGCGATCTCCGCAAAGACGGATACAACATCCGCTACACGTTCTTTGTGTACAACACCGATGCATTTGCGGAAGGGTGGAGTCCTTCGAGTTATGATGAGGTTGTTACGGCCGGAGTTCCGTATGTGACCAAGATCGATAGGATCTATCCTGCAAACGAGCGGGTGATCAATGTGATGCTGCCGCGGGATGCAAGCGTGAAGACGTTTGATGTTACCAAGCCGTATGTGTACGGTGTGGTCGCGGTGGATGTCACCGTTTGATCCAAAACACTATAATCTTTTGCGTCCACTATTTTTTTATAATGAAAAAATATCGGATAATATCTCTTCTTCTCCTTGTTGCTGCGGTTGCTCTGATACCTGCGGCCGGGGCAAGTGATCTGAGTCTGTCGGGGACGTCAAGTGTCATCGCCGGAAATGATTTTGCGCTCTCCATCTCGGGAGGTGATCTGCTCGGGACGGTAACACTTTCGCTGACATCGGGCGACCGGCCTGACCTGAAGCTTCTTGCCGGACAGCCGGATGTGTCGGGGTCGGCAAGTTCTGCAACGGTGAAACTGGATTCCTCGGGCCGGGCACGCGTGCAGTACACGACAACGTCCGGCGGCGATCCGTCGACCCTCCGTTTCAAGGTCTCGGACGGTTCAAGTTCGGACACGACGTCGGTGTCGGTGACGCGGGGGTCGGTGAGTGCGACGGCGGTCTCAACGCCAAGGCCGACACAATCCTCCGGAGGTTATGCGATCGGATCGACGGTGGAGCTTTCCGGGGCAGCTCCCGGAACGAACAAGGTGTATCTGTTTGTGACCGGACCGAACCTGCCTTCAGCCGGTGCAAAGCTGTCAAACCCGTCGGTCGCCGCAGTAACGGATGATCCGGACACATTTGTGTCGCGGAGCGTAAGCAACGGACGCTGGAGCTATAAGTGGCAGACGTCCGGACGACTGGATGCGGGAACGTACACGATCTTTGCGGTGGACCGGCCGGCAAACCGGTACTCGCTCTCGGATGCGTCGTACTCGACCTATACGGTAACCCTCGGGCGGCCCTCGATGACTGCAGGAATTTCGGGCGGCACGTCGGGAACGGCGCTGCCGACCGAGGTTTCGACCACGGTTCCGACAACCGAGGAGCCTACCGCAACGCCGACACCGGAGCCGACACCGGAACCGAGCCTCTGGGATCAGATCGCAGCATGGTTTTCCGGACTGTTCCGCGTTTCGGCTGCGGAACCGATCGGGTATGTTCCGGAGAACGGGATGATCACCCTCTCCGGCACGACTATTTTCTCCACGGAAAAGGAGCTGGCCGTCTCCATTGAGCCGTACTTCACGGCGGCACCGAAGGGGTCGGTTCAGGAGTTTTCCGGATGGGCGGATGTGGTGCCGGTCGTCGCGGGTGATGACGGTGTGAACCTGTGGTCAGTGACTGCACCGGTGCCGGCGGGCGAGTACCTGGTAACGCTTGAGCCGATCGGCGGCGGGGCAGCGATGAGCTGGGGGATACAGGTTACTGCGTGAGATTATCTCACTCGCACGTACACTGAACGAAAACGTTGCCTCCTCTTTGCACACAATAGCAAAAAAAATTTCGCGGAAAATTTTCTCTAAAAATTATTTTTTTTCTTCGCGTCCGGCTTTCGTCTGCGCACCGGCTGCTCCGCCCGTACTTCTCCTTCAGCGCCGCAATTTTATCCGGAGCAGATGCTTCCGGCATCCCCACAATCAGCCGCGTGAAACGTTCCAGTCCCGTCAGCAGATTGTACGCGTTCTGCTTTGTATTGAACCATACCAGCCGAATCGATCGCATGAGAAAAAGCAACATCTCAAATGACCACATTGTAACCACATGTTTTTTTGAAAAGCATGAGGTTACAAATACATGCTTGCACAGATTAATGAGGGAGTACAACCATATACTTTGCTATGCCTGAACCGGAACTCATCCAGTACCTCCTCGATAGAAATCCCTGGTGGAGCGGAAGTTTCTCATCCCCGGGCATACGGCGGGAAAAATATCTGAAAAAAATCCGGCAGTATGTGGACACCGGAGAAATCACTGTACTGAACGGAATACGCAGGTCCGGAAAAACCACACTGCTCCTGCAAACGATCTATGATCTCATAGAGCAGGGAGCAGATCCAAAAAGCATCCTCTTTGTCAACTGTGACGAGCCGGAGGTACGTGCCATGAACGTGCCGCTTGGCACTATCCTCGAAACATATCAGCATAACATCTACGGCGGAGAGGGAGTGTTTTTGGTCTTCGACGAAATACAAAGCATATCCGGATGGGAACACTGGATAAAAGCCTGGTATGACCGCAAAAAATACCGGATAATGATCTCCGGTTCAACCTCATCGCTGCTGAACTCACAACTTTCTCCGGCGATCAGCGGACGATACCTCAAAATAACGGTACATCCCCTCGACTTCTCCGAGTACCTGCTGTTCAAGGGAGTTGAAGTGCCGGATGACCCGCTCAAAATCACCGCAAAACGCTATGAACTCCTCGGACACCTGAGAAATTACTTTGAAGAAGGAGGGTTTCCCGCAGGCATCTCCCTGCAGGACAAAGAACTGCAACGCGAGATAATCTCCGGATACTACGACTCGATCATTTTCCGTGACATCGAACGTATGCATGATATCAGGAATCCCCGCGTTCTGCACGAACTCATAGACTACCTGATGGCAAACATTGCCCTGCCGTATTCCTATGCAAAAATCGCAAAAATGCTGAACACCGACGGGGTTACCATCAAAGAATATGTATCCGCAGCTGAGGAGGCCTTTCTTCTCTACGAACTGCGATCCTTCAGTTATTCCCTCCGTGCCCAGAACGCAAGCCAGAAAAAAATCTATGCAGCAGACTCGGGCCTGCGGAATATAGTCTCGTTTCGCTTTTCCGCAGATGAAGGAAGACTCGCAGAGAATCTTGTGTACCTCTCACTCATTCAGAATACCTACAGGCCGTACTTCTGGAAAGGAAAGCACGAAGTTGACTTTATCATCCAGCATCGTGACAGAACACTTTCGGCGGTCAATGTCTGCTACACGGACGAAATCCCGGAACGGGAGTTTGCAGGACTGGAAGAATTTTCCAAAACATTTGGAGAGAAAACGGGAATGAAAATACTCATCACCAAAAATGTGGAGAAGAAAGAACGGGACATTCACTGCATCCCGTTGTATCGGTGGCTGCTGCTCTCGGCAAAATTCTATCTGCCGCAGCACTGATCCCCGGAAACATTTCCGCTCAGAAAAAAATCTGTCACCAAAAAAAAAAAAAATTATTTTTTCTTCGCGTCCGGTTTTCGTCTGCGCACCGGCTGCTTCCCCTTCATCGCACTGCCCCGCCCGTACTTCTCCTTCAGCGCCGCAATCTTGTCCGGAGCGGACGGGCCCGGCACCCCCACAATCAGCCGCGTAAAACTTTCCGGCGCCATCAGCAGATTGTACGCGTTCTGCTTTGTATTGAACCGCACCAGAACCGAATCGATCGCAACAACCGAGCCGTAAGGGGCAGACAGCAGCGCCTCGTGCTCGGGATTGCGGTGATGGGCAGGAAGGGCAACGTACACCGGCGTCTCACCCGTTCCGTCACAGACCAGATACAGATAGTTCTTCGCATCCCCGATGTCGGCGGACATCACCGACACGGTCACGTGAATGCGTTTGCCTACGTGTTTTTTCAGCTGTGCAAGCCTCGCACGTTTCGCCGCCGCGGGCACACGATACCCGCAGCGCCGGTGACCGTCTCTGCGGAGAATCGCGTACGAAAACTTCACGTCCGTATTTACGAACCGGAACTTTTCCTCCTCGCCGCCCAACGCAAACATCAGTTTCGTCGGCTGGATATCTGCATACGTCGCAAACGTCCAGCAGGGAGAGACCATACAATGCACACCCCGGATATCATTGCACGGCGCATACAGGGTAAGGCCGCGGCGCTTCAGATCACGGGAGAGATCCCGCAGCATTGTCGCGTTCGCAAGATCCGCAGGTTCAAGCAGAATCAGGTTTCCGTCCGGTGCAAGATGCGCCGAAAGCCGCATCATCAGATCGGTTTTCGCATCACCATAAACTGCCAGCTCATTTATCACATTTGAGCAGACGATCAGATCGAACTCGCCGTCCGGCATTGTTTCCGTGATGTCGGCGGCGATCGGTCGCGGCACAGTGATGCGATCACCTGCGGCTTTGACAAATGCCGGCACGATCGTCTGGTACGCTTCGCGGAACACCTCGGAACGTTCCAGCGAGATAATTTCCGCCGTGACTCCGTCGCACAGTTCCAGCACGCGGGCGACCGCAACCGCAACCGTTCCGGGACCGGAACCCACATCCAGAATGCGGACATGATCCCGGATCAGTCCCTCGCGAAGAAGCCGGATAAAAAACTCCGAAAACTCCGCAACATATCCGGGCATCTGGTACGCCATGTAGCCGAGCACACTGTAGCCGCCCTTGTACTGCACCACACGGTGCCCGCCTTCTTTCCAGTAGGAATCCTTCTGTGCCGTGATCGCAAGCCGGATCTTTTCCAGAACACTCTCGTCCTTCCATTTCTTCCCGGAAACTTTCTCGATATAGGAAAGCGTCAGGGAATCAAGCCGCGGGTCAGAGGATCGGGCTTCGATCAGTTTTTGCAGACGCGCCTCCTCACCATCCGTCAGGGCGTGCCGCTTTGCTACAGAGTCCATAATATACAAAAACAGATTATACCAGAGGATGAATCGTACATCCGTCCGGCTGCGGCTCCACATCAAGCTTTGTTTTCACCGCTTTCGGCGATACTATCCCGGAGTTCCCGGACGGATCGGAAATGATCACCGTAAAGGGAAGTTCCGATACACGTGCCTGCCCGATCTTCTCCAGCAGTTCGTTTGCGGTGGCTATCTCATCCCCTTCACAGGAAGGAAGAGCGCGGCGGATCGCATCCTCGGCACGCATCAGCACACCTTCAATATTGGACACAAACCCGCTGCATGCAGGCCCGGGGTGAATATTTACCCCGAACTCCGGAATATCAATCTCGCCCTGCATGCTGCGGATCACGCGGGCATCCAGATCCTCGGGAGTTTCCACCTTCAGTTCCCAGCGGCACGGTTCGTGATCGTTTAAGACCATCGTGTCCGTGATGCGGAATCCACAGTCCGGACACACACCGCTCAGCAGAAGAATATCGGAGAAATAAGGAATATTTTCCGTATCGTAAATATAATCGATCTCTTTGCCGCAGTCAGGGCAGGGCCCCGGAACAACCTGACGCATTAAGGTTACATGCCCCCAATCTTCTCGCGGGAGATGCGGACACCTGTCGGCGTAATGATGACGTACCGCTGGTCGCCAAGACCAATAATGTCGCCGTTCACATCCTTGGAAACAGCCCGGAGATCGCCCATCACACGGTCAAACATGATCTTGTCGAGTTTGAGCTTGGTGATGTCGACGATGACAATATTGTTATTATAGACCTCGTCCTTGACACGCGGACAGTCCTTGATGTCGGCAATGCTTGCAACTTTTACGTACATGACTGCCGGTTCCTCGGCACCTGCGACGCCCTCATAGGAGGCGAGGTCAAGCTTCATGTATTCATCTTCAGTAAGGGTGTCCTTCTTTGATCCGAAAACTCCGTCGAGAAATCCCATATGAAAAATAGTTTATTTGTTGTTTATTTAATGCTTTGGTATGATCGCGGCTCAGAGTTCAAGATTCCAGAGCTCGTCGCCGATGTAGTGCATATTCTTTGCGGCTTTTCCCTTCTCCAGCGCAATAATTCCCGCAGCATCATACAGGGGAATAACGACGGCAAGAGGTTTGTCATGGCTTTCATCCACAACAAGAGCAGGGCTTCCCGCAACCACATCATCGGTTACGGAAACAATTCCGGGCCGCATAACATCTGCGCCGTTGATCATGTAGGGGACAGCACCCATATCCACTACAATCCGGCGGCCGGAGAAGGGACGAAGGACCGCGCCCCGGAGTGTCGGGAACGCCCAGGTATCCTGTTCCATGATGAGCGGTTTTTTGTCAATGATATAGATATTGAACTTGGAGGCGGTCTCGGCAATCTCAATCATCGGGGCATCGTAGAGAGCGGCATCTTCACCGATGCTCTCACCCAGTTTTTTCATGAGAGAGGAAAGCTGGCTCTTTTTTATTGCGTGGCGTTTTTTGATCGTGAGTTCTACCATGTTGTACGTATCCGGTTGGTTACAGGAAACTATAATGGTTCAGTTCAGGAGCCGACAGATACCGGGTCTCCCGGACATCAGAAGATTGATCTCTCCATAATCCAAAGGATATCAGGATGAACGAAGATTTCATGAACTGCCGCGCAGTCGGGGTCGTCCGGTCCCCGTTCAAAGAACGGGGTGACGCCCCTTCCCAGGGACGCCACACTGATGCGGTCAGCATCATCGACGTGTTTCCGGAGTATCAGGAAGGGCTGGACGGACTGAAGGCCGGGGATGATCTCTTCATTCTCTGCTGGTTTGACCGTTCCGACCGGACCGTTCTGAAAACCCGCAGACGGGGATCAGAGAATGAACCTCTTCGCGGCGTGTTCTCCACACGATCTCCCGCACGGCCGAATCCGATTGCCCTGACGCTGGTTAAACTGGTAGAGGTAACAGATGGCACGCTCCGCGTGAGAGGACTTGAAGCGCTGGACAACACACCGGTTCTGGATATCAAGCCCTACTCGGAAGGAATTGATACCCCGCGTGAGACGTAGGGGATGCCACGGGAAACTTCTATACCGGTGATGACTTAGTTAGATACAGCATTATGTCAAAGGCGACCAGTAAAGCAGGAAGCGATGCAAACCCGGACGAGGTGCAAACGTCTTCTCTTCTCAGGAAACTGAGATCGGATGATCCAAAGATCAGTCTTATCCGCGATATTCTTTCGGTCGTTATCATCGTTGCGGTGATCGGCGGCGTGCTGTTCGGTGTGTCGGGAACCTGGCCGGCGATCGTTGCGGTTGAGTCGGGAAGCATGGTGCCGAACATGAACGTCGGTGATCTGATCTTTGTGGTAGAGGAGAACCGGTTCGGTCCGCTCATGACCTCGGTAGAGGCGGAGGCAGCCGGAGTGAAATCCTTTAACGGCTACGGGGATGTGATCATCTACCAGCCGAACGGCAATGCAAAGGTGACACCGATCATTCATCGGGCGCTCACGGAGATCAATGCCTCAGTCGCGGCGGAGATGGGCTTTACCGGCGATGCAGCGCATGCCGGATACATCACCAAAGGGGATCACAACCCGACCATTGATCAGGGCAATACCTTTTCCCATATCGGCGTGATGCAGCCGGTAAAAGAGGAGTGGATCGTTGGAAAGGCGTTGTTTGCAATTCCTCTGGTCGGCTACCTGCCGCTTCATATCTGGGAGTTTGCCGTAGTCGTTGTCATTCTCCTGATCCTCTGGGAACTCTACAGCCGCAAGAAAGAAAAAGATAGAGAAGCAATCAAGAAGCCTCAGAAAAAAGGTGGACGAAAATGACTACACCAAGACTGAATCACGCAGAGCTGTGCAGAATCCTTGACGATGCGATGGCCGGATCACGCATGAGCGAGACGGAGGCCGCAGCCCTGTTCCGGCTGACCGGCCGCGACATCTGGAAAGTTGCGGCGGCTGCCGATGAACGCCGCGAGGAGGTTGTGGGAGACACCGTCACCTATGTCCGGAACATGAATCTGCACATGACCAACATCTGTAAGAACCGCTGCGGTCTGTGTGCGTTCGGACGAAAGCCGACCGATCCTGATGCATTCTGCTTCACGGATGAGGAGTTCCGCGAACGTGCACGCGATGCGGCAAAGAGGGAGGTTACCGAGGTATGCTATCTGGCGGGCGTTCATCCCGGGTTCACGATTGAAAACTATGAGAAGATGATCCAGACACTCCGGGAAGAGATTCCGGGTGTTCATGTGCACGGGTGCAGTCCGGATGAGATTGCATTTGCAGCGTACAAAAGCGGTCTTACGACAAAGGAGACGCTGATGCGTCTGAAGGAGGCGGGACTTGGATCGGTGCAGGGAACGGCTGCGGAGATATTAGTGGATTCTGTCCGGAAAGTTATCTGTGAAAAGAAGATTCCTGCCGAGGAGTGGGTGAGAATTATTCGCGAGGCACATGAGGTTGGTTTCAAGGCAACCTCGACGATCATGTACGGATCGGTGGAGACTCCCGAAGAGCGTGCCCACCATCTATCAATTCTTCGCGACGTGCAGGATGAGACGCAGGTGTTCACGGAACTTGTACCGCTCGCGTTTCTGCATCACAATACTCCGCTTGAGGCAGACGGGAAGGTTACCTACGGGTCAACCGGCCGCGAGGATATTCTGCTGACGGCGGTGTCCCGGCTGTTTCTGGACAACATGAAAAACATTCAGGTGCCGTGGTCGAAGATCGGTCAAAAAATGACGCAGCTCGGTCTGATGTCCGGCGGAAATGATGTCGGCGGAACCATGTTTGTGGATTCTCTGTCGCGGACCGCGGGTGCCGGAGAGGAGGCGGACTTCTTCGATCCAAAGGATATGCAGTACCTTTGTGCAGACATGGGCAGAAAACTTGCCCGCCGCGATACGCTGTACAATATTCTGGAATAATTCTTTTTTTACCGAAGGACACCTTCGCATCTGAGGAGTTTTTCTTTTACGGCAAGTCCTCCGCGATAACCGGTGAGTTTTCCGTTTCTTCCGATGACACGGTGACAGGGGATGAGGATCGGGATCGGATTTTTGTTGTTTGCCATGCCCACCGCACGGGCCCCGTTCTTTTTGCCGATGGCAACTGCAATCTCCTGATATGTGCGGGTTTCTCCATACGGAATTTTCTGAAGCTGTGCCCATACCTCCTGCATGAATGCTGTCCCTTCCGGCGCAAGAGGGATGGTAAACGGATGCCTGCCGCCGGCGAAGTAGCCGGTCAGTTGTTTTCCGGCACGTTTGAGAACCGGTGTTTCCCACAGATCTGCAACAACCGGCGGCGGAAATCCCGGAAACCAGAGATTGGTTACTGCACCGTTTTCTTCAGCTATTCCGATGTTGCCGATCGGTGTCTGATAGTAAAACATGTAGCGCATGACAGAAGAGTATTCTTTGTTTCTGCTTAAAGATGCCGCCGTTCGATCAATTCCCGCAAAACCGGGAAGGTGACGGAACATTTCTGTTCGCTTCGGTATTTGATCTCTGCAAGAATATCGGTGATCTGATCTTCGTCCGCAACAATTCCCATATGGCGGAGTACATGTTCAAGCGCTTTTCTTCCGCTGTGTTTGCCAAGATAAAACCTCCTCTGTCTTCCGAGAAGTTCGGGGGATACATACTCGTAGGTTGCCGGGTCTTCAAGCATCGCTGCAATATGAATACCGCTCTCATGGGAGAACGCATACCTCCCCGTCAGCGGTTTGTTTTTTCCAACTGCAACCCCGGAAGCCTCAGCAACTGCGGCGGAAAGTTTTGGCATGAGGGAGAGATCGTACCGGTCAACGCCGCCTTTGCACCGGAGAATGGTGAGAACCTCGTCAAGGGCAGCATTCCCTGCACGTTCCCCGATGCCGTTTACGCAGGTATGAAGCTGAAATGCTCCAACAGCGGCGGCGGTGATCGTGTTTGCAACCGCACAGCCAAGATCGTTGTGGCAGTGCACGCTGAGCGGCAGGTCAACGGCATGGGTGATCCTTCCGACAGCCGATGCGATCTCGGACGGAATGAGGCAGCCGGTCGTGTCGGAAAACCCGATCATATCCGCACGGCGGTCTCTGGACGCGGTATAGACTGCAAGCAGATCCTCCATGTTTGTGCGGGACGCATCTTCAGCAGCAAACCGGACAAATAACCCGTGATCTTTTGCGTACTCTACCGCATCCATTGCTGAGGCGATCACCTGATCGCGGGACTGATGAAACTTGCACCGCAGGTGCAGAGACGAAACCGCGAGAAAAATGTTCACCATTGACACATCCGCGTCAACTGCCGCATCGATGTCAGCGACTCCGGCACGACAGAGACAGGATATTTTTGCGTCGAGGCCAAGAGCAGCAACTGCATGCACTGAAGCAAGTTCACCTGCGGAAACTGCGGGAAAACCGGCTTCGATGCAGTCAATTCCTGCCTCATCAAGCATCCGGGCGATTGTACATTTTTCTTCGAGTGAGAGAGTAACGCCGGGCGTCTGTTCGCCGTCACGCAGGGTGACATCGCATATCTCTACGTTCCATTCTTTCATGGGAATTTGTCCTTGTTTCTGATAATTCGGTGTTCAAACTATTTCAGGTTGTGTCGGATAATTCGTTTTTTTTTACGCGGAGTACTATTTTGGCAGTTCTCTTTTGCGAATGTATTCCACAGGATCACAGCGCGCTCGACCCCTGCCGGGAATCCGTATATAAAATAACCGTGACACATGTTGTCATACTGCATAGTACTTGATATACCAGAAATAACAGAGTTACCTATACACAAAATCGCTGTGATTCCAGTAACCGGGGGATATCTCAACTGGATCATAGGATTCAGGGGACATCTTTTTCTATCCGGGCGTGGGATTTTCAGGAAGTATTTTGTGCATTTCAGGTGATCTCGCACATGACAAACTCCAACGTCGGCAGCATGCCGGCGGCAGGACTGAAACGTTGCTGAGAACATCTCCTAATCGGATGTTGTCAGGGACAGATTCAGCATCCTGTGCTTATTGTATGGTTGTCGCGTAAAAAGAGCGCAAGCTCTCGAACACACGACAGGGAAAATGAAGTAAAGAGCATACGCTCTCCAAAAATTCAGAGGAACGTGAAACAATGCGCCAGGTCGCAATTTACGGAAAAGGCGGTATCGGGAAATCGACAACCACACAAAATACGGTAGCAGCACTTGCCGAAGCAGGAAGAAAAGTCATGGTCGTAGGCTGTGACCCGAAGGCAGACTCAACCCGTCTGCTCTTAAATGGTCTCTGTCAGAAGACGGTTCTTGACACCCTGCGTGATGAAGGAGATGACATCGTCTTAGACGACATCCTCAAACCGGGATTCAAAGGAACATTATGCGTCGAGTCCGGAGGACCCGAGCCGGGCGTGGGATGTGCCGGCCGGGGAATCATTACCTCAATCAATCTGCTCGAATCACTTGGAGCATACACAGACGAACTCGACTATGTATTCTACGATGTTCTGGGAGATGTGGTTTGCGGAGGATTTGCCATGCCCATCCGGGAAGGAAAAGCAAAGGAGATCTACATCGTTGCATCCGGAGAACTCATGGCGCTTTATGCGGCCAACAACATCTCCAAAGGCATTCAGAAGTACGCGACAACCGGTGATGTCCGGCTCGGCGGTATCATCTGTAACAGCCGGATGGTCGATAACGAACTGGAACTCATGACCGCATTCGCCAACGAACTCGGTTCCCAGCTGATTCATTTCGTTCCGAGAAACAACATCGTCCAGCGTGCAGAGATCAACAAGAAGACGGTCATCGACTACGACCCGACCTGTGATCAGGCTGATCATTACCGCCAGCTTTCCATGGCCATCAACAAAAACGAGAAGTTTGTCATACCAAAACCGATGTGCCAGGACAGACTTGAGGAACTCATGATGGAGTTCGGTATTCTCGGATAACCGGAGGGACAAAATCATGTATCTCATAAAAGCAATTGTTCGTCCGGAAAAGAAGGACGAACTTCTCTATGAACTTGCCGGGGCAGGATTCCATGCGGTAACCGTCGTTGAAGTCGTCGGACGCGGAAAGCAGAAAGGTATCAATCTCGGGGGTATCGTCTATGACGAAATCCCCAAGGTTATGATCCTCATTGCTATCCGGGAGGAGGACAAGCACGATGTGATCGATGTCATTCTCCGCCACGCAAAGACCGGAGAAAAGGGAGCATACGGTGACGGAAAAATCTTTGTCAGCACAATTGACGAAGCCTACACCGTCTCCTCAGGAAAACCGGGACTGTGAGGTGAAGCACATGAAAGAGATCTTAGCCTTTGTCCGCATGAATAAAACCAATGTAACCAAACGTTCCCTCCTTAATGCAGGGGCAGCAGGTTTCATTGCCATGAAAGTGGAAGGCCGCGGCAAACTGGTCACGGACCGGGAAAGTCTTGCGGGCCTGAAAAATGATCTCATGGCAAAAGGACAGTTCGACGACACCGATAACATACAGGACGTGGAGACTCTGGTCGAGGGATTTCTCGACGATTCGAGGCTCTTCGCCCGCAGAATGTTTCAGATCGTCTGTGAAGACGATGAGGTTGGCAAAATCGTCAAAGCAATCATCGACGTGAACAAGACCAGTTACAAGATGGGAGACGGAAAAATCTTTGTCCTGCCACTGGAGAATGCTGTCCGCGTGCGGACAGGAGAGACCGGCTCAGCAGCACTCTGAAACCGGGAGGGGAAAAAACCATGGCGATAACGGAAGAGAAGTTAGGAGAGATACTCGAAGTATATCCGGAAAAAGTCCGGGTCAACCGCAGACGCCATATTGTGCTTAAAGAACCGGATACGAATGCGGCACAGCAGATTGAAGCAAACACGCGGACACTGCCGGGCATCATTACGAACCGCGGATGCGCCTTTGCCGGATGCAAAGGTGTGGTAGTGGGACCCATCAAGGATATGGTGCACATCGTCCATGGTCCGGTGGGATGTGCTTTCTACACCTGGGGAGCCCGGAGAAACAAGGCGAGAGCAGGAGAGGACGGCAAAAACTACGTCAACTACTGTTTCAGTACTGATATGCAGGAGTCCGACATCGTCTTTGGCGGAGAAAAGAAACTCGCAAAACTGATCGATGAAACGGTGGAAATTTTCCACCCGAATGCAATCTCCATTGCGGCAACCTGTCCGGTCGGTTTAATCGGTGATGATATCAGTGCAGTCGCCCGTGCAGCGGAGGAACGCCACGGCATTCAGGTGCTTGCCTTCCAGTGTGAAGGATACAAGGGTGTCAGTCAGTCTGCCGGTCACCATATTGCCAACAATCTGCTGATGGACAAAGTCATCGGCAACACCGAGGTGGAAAAATGTGACGAGCCGTATGCAGTCAATCTGCTCGGGGAGTACAACATCGGCGGCGACGGCTGGGAGGTCGAACGTATCTTAAAGGACATCGGTTACCATGTGGTCTGCGTGATGACGGGAGACGGTTCCTACGAAGACCTGCGTCTCGCCCACACCGCAGACCTCAACCTCGTGCAGTGCCACCGTTCGATCAACTACATCGCAGAGATGCTGGAGATCAAATACGGCACACCCTGGCTGAAGGTCAACTTTGTCGGCATCAAATCCACCTGTGACTCGCTGCGTGCAATGGCCGCCTACTTCGGGGACAAAGACCTGATGCAGAAGACCGAAGACGTCATCGCACGGGAAACCGCAAGAATTCAGCCGGTTATCGATCAGTACCGAAAAGTCTGTGAAGGAAAGACCGCGTTCTGTTTCGTCGGAGGGTCACGTGGTCACCACTATCAGGGATTGTTCGCCGAGATCGGAGTCGAAACGGTTCTTGCCGGATACGAGTTCGCCCACCGTGACGACTATGAAGGACGGGAGGTAATTCCTTCGATCAAGAAGGATGCCGACTCCAAAAACATTCCCGACCTTCATGTCGAGGCCGACACCAAACGTTTCAAGATCAAGATCGATCCGGAGCGACTCGCCAAACTCAGGGAGAAATTCCCGTTCGACGAGTACAAAGGAATGATCGTTGACATGAAGGAGGGGACGATCATCGTGGATGATCTCAACCACTTCGAAACCGAGGAGTTCATCAGACTTCTGCATCCTGACATCGTGTCTTCCGGAATCAAGGATAAATACGTGATTCAGAAGATGGGAATTCCGTCCAAACAGCTGCACTCCTATGATTACAGCGGTCCGTACGCAGGTTTCAACGGTGCGGTGAACTTTGCCCGGGACATCAGCATGTCCTTTGCAACACCAACCTGGAACTACATCGTGCCGCCATGGAAGAACCAGCCGTTATTAAACGCAACCATAAACGGAGATGAACTGAATGCTTGACTACACGCCAAAAGAGATGATCGAACGCCACAGCGGCGGCATGATTAACCCGGCAAAGACGTGTCAGCCGGTCGGCGCAATGTATGCGGCTCTCGGCATCCACGGATGTCTGCCGCACAGTCATGGTTCGCAGGGCTGCTGTTCCTTCCACCGGATGCACCTGACCCGGCACTTCCGTGACCCGATCATGGCTTCGACCAGTTCCTTCACCGAAGGAGCTTCGGTCTTCGGTGGCGGGGCGAACCTTAAGACAGCTATCAAAAACGTGTTCACCATCTACAATCCGGATGTGATTGCCATTCACACCACCTGCCTTTCAGAGACGATCGGTGATGACATTCCGACAGCCATCCGGCAGTCGGAGATTCCCGAGGGAAAAGTGGTGTTCCATGCAAATACACCGAGTTATCAGGGCTCCCACATCACGGGATTTTCCAACATGACGAATGCAATGGTGACGTACTTTGCGGAAGCGTCCGTTCCTCAGAAGGAGAATTTCGCAAATATCATCCCCGGATTCGTGAATCCCGCGGATATGAGAGAGATCAAACGCCTCACCGAGGCGATGGGAATCTCTTCGATCCTCTTCCCGGACACCTCCGGTGTTGTGGATTCCCCGATGACCGGCAAGTTCGAGATGTATCCTGCCGGGGGAACAACCATTCCCCAGCTGAAGAAGACCGGAGATGCAAAGATTACGCTTTCTCTGGGGAGGTTTGCATCACAGATGGCAGCAGAAAATCTTGAGAAAAAGTGTAATGTTCCCTTTGCAAGTCTCAAGACACCGATCGGTATTAAGGCAACCGATGATTTCCTGATGGCGCTGCGGGGAGCATTCGCAACCGAGATTCCCGAGAGTCTTGAGTATGAACGGGGACAACTGGTTGATGTGATGACTGATACCCACTTCCATTTCTATGGAAAGAAAGTGGCAGTCTTCGGAGATCCTGATGTGGTTACGGCAATGACCGAGTTCTGCTTAAGCCTCGGCATGCAGCCGGTTCATGTACTGACCGGAACGCCGGGCGGTGCTCTTGGCAGCGGTCTCGGCGGGTTTGAACAGGAGATTCAGGGAATGCTTGATGAGGCAGGTGTTTCCGGAAACGTGAAGGCCGCAGGAGATCTGTTTACCCTGCATCAGTGGATCAAAAATGAGCCGGTTGATCTGTTAATCGGCAACACCTACGGGAAGTACATCGCCAGGGCAGAGGACATTCCGTTCGTGCGGTTCGGGTTCCCGATTCTGGACCGGGCGGTACATCCCTATATGCCGGTTGTCGGCTACCGCGGAGCACTCCGCCTGGTTGAGCAGATCAGTGATGCTCTGCTTGACCGGCGGGACCGCGACGCGGCCGACGAGGACGTTGAACTGGTACTGTAAGAGAACAACAATTCAGCCGACAGGAGGTGCGGGAATGGAGGATGTACTACTACTCAATGGACGGGAACAGTTTGTCCGCCAGAAAGGGGAGCGTCATCAGACGCTTCCCATCAGCTGCGGGGCGGAGAGTGTTGCCGGCTGTGTCAGCCAGCGTGCCTGCGTATACTGCGGGGCGCGGGTGGTGCTAAACCCGGTAGCGGATGCTCTCCACCTCGTGCACGGGCCGATCGGATGTGCAAGCTATACCTGGGATATCCGGGGAAGTCTGAACAGCGGGGAGTCACTTTACCGTGAAGGATTTTCGACGGATCTGCGGGAGAGGGATATCATATTCGGCGGCGAGACCAAACTTGCCGCCGCTCTTGACGAGTTGATTGTGAAGTATCGTCCGCCGGTGGTGTTTGTGTACTCGACCTGCGTGGTCGGTATCATCGGTGATGATCTGGATGCGGTCTGTAAGGCTGCCGCCGAAAAGTATGGCATACCCGTACTGCCGGTACAGTCCAGCGGGTTTGTGGGAAGCAAGTCCATCGGCTATCAGACGGCATGCGATGTACTGTTCAACCTGATCGAGCCGCCGAAGAAGACGATGATCCTCCGCAAACGTCCGGTGATCAACTATCTCGGTGATTTCAATCTCGCGGGGGAGGCATGGATTGTGAAATCCTATCTGAAAAAGATGGGCGTTGATGTGAACGTAGTCTTTACGGGGGATTCGCGGTACGAAGAGATTCGCCGCGCTGCAACCGCAGATCTCAATATCATCCAGTGCGCGGGATCGATGTTCTACCTTGCCCAGAAACTGGAGGATGCTTATCGTATCCCCTTTTTGCAGGTGTCCTTCCTCGGAGTGGAGGATACCGCCGAATCGCTCAGAAAAATCGCCAGGTTCTTTGATGAATCCGCGATCATCCGGAAGACCGAGGAGGTCATCGCAACAGAGCTGCACCGCGTAACGCCGGAGATTGCACAGTACCGCACAGCACTCGCCGGAAAGAAGGCAGCAGTGTATGTGGGCGGCGGGTTTAAGGCAATCTCCCTTATCCGCCAGTTCCGGGAGATCGGGATGGAGGTGGTGATGGTCGGGACGCAGACCGGTCGCCGCGAGGATTACGAGATCATTGGTGACATCGCCTGTGACGGGACGATCATCCTCGATGATGCAAATCCCGCAGAGCTGGAGAAATTCATGCTCACTCAGGGAGCTGATCTCCTTGTCGGCGGAGTGAAGGAGCGGCCGCTTGCCTACAAACTCGGTATCGCCTTTGTGGATCATAATCATGACCGCAAACATCCGCTTGCAGGATTCGATGGTGCGGTGAACTTCGCCCGCGAAGTTTATACGACGGTATGTTCCCCGGTCTGGAGCGCAGTGAAAGGAGGTGTTAGTCGTGGAGATCTCTGAACCAGTTACCCAGCAGAGCGGGACGATGCAGTCCCGATCGATAGCAGAAAATCCCTGCAATATGTGCATGCCGATGGGGGGAATTATTGCGCTGAAAGGAGTTGAAGGGGCAATGGTTATCCTCCACGGATCCCAGGGATGCAGTACGTATATGCGCCGGCATATTGCCGAGCACTTCGATGAGCCGGTGGATGTCGGTTCTTCGTCGCTGAACGAGAAGGGGACGATCTACGGCGGGTCGTCGCAGCTGAAGACGGCAATCGACAACATACGAAAAGTCTACAACCCGGCAGTCATCGGTGTTCTGACCACCTGTCTTGCCGAAACGACCGGTGAGGATGTACACCGCATTGTGGAAGAGTACTGTCGTGAACGCGGGGTTTCGCGGGAGATGTTTATCACCTCATCTACGCCGGGATACGGAGGGAGTCATGGTGACGGCTACTGGTACACCCTGCGCTCTGTAGTGGAGCAGATTACCAGGCCTGCGGCCCCGCATGACGGCGTGAACATCATCGTTCCGATTACGTTTTCCCCTGCGGATGTCCGGGCGATGAAACAGACGCTGACTGCTATGGGTGTCTCCTTCACGATTTTTCCCGATATCAGTGAGACGATGGATCGTCCCTACAAAACGACGTACACGAAAATGCCGACCGGCGGAACGCCGGTTGCGGAAATTCGGAAAATGAGCGGGGCGAAAGCGACGATCGAGTTTGGCGCCCCGGGGGAGGAGAAGAAATTCCCCGGAACGTATCTGAAGGATACGTTCGGCGTTCCGTATCACCGCATTGCTTCCCCAATCGGACTTGCGCAGACGGACAACTTCTTTGCCCTGCTGAAAACGATCACCGGCAAATCCATGACGGCAGAAACGTTCGCCGAACGCGGCCGGCTGATGGATGCAATGATCGACGGTCACAAACATGCGTTTGCCGGACGCAGTACTCTGTTCGGCGATGCAGATTTAGTGTACGCGCTCGCCGGATTTACGATTGAGATCGGGATGTATCCGCGGGTCATTGCGTCCGACAGCCGCAGCAAACACTGGAAAGAGGCAGTCACCGCACTCGCGGACGGGAGTCTTGAGCCGGTCACGGTTCTCTGTGATACCGACTTTGCCACCGTCCGCCGGGAAAGTGAGACCGCGGGGTCGAACATCGCCCTCGGTCACTCCGACGGGAAGTATCTGGAGGAACATTCGGGGATTCCCCTTGTCCGGCTGGGCTTTCCGATTCACGACCGTATCGGCGGGCAGCGGATCTGTTCGGTCCTGTATTCAGGAACAAACCGGCTGCTGGATACCTGTGTGAACACCCTGCTTGAGAGAAAATACCGTAGTTACCGGAAGAGGATGTACGATCAGTATTTTCCGTCTTCCCGGAGGTAATATCATGGAAAAACCCAAACATCATGTATTCGTCTGTGCAAGTTTCCGACTGACCGGCCAGCAGAAAGGATTCTGTCAGGGTAAGGATGCCGGAAATATTGTCCAGATGCTCACAGAAGCAGTTGAGGAACACGGTGTCTCTGATGAGATCATGGTTTCGGCGACAGGTTGTCTAAATCTGTGCGATCAGGGACCGATTGTGATCGTGTATCCGGAGAATGTCTGGTACGGCGGGGTCACACCTGACGACGCAGAGGAGATCATCTCCGCGGTTCTTGACGGTACTGTTGTGGAACATCTGGTAATAGGTTAAAGGAGGGGGACACAATGGCAAAAGAGATTGCAGTCTGTGAGAATGGTGCAGGAGCGGTTGCGGCACTCGCTGCAACAACACAGATCACAAAGTACCGGCGCGAACAGGGTATCTGGGAGGTTGCAGGTGTGCTGCCGATATCGATCGGAGACATTGGTGCTGTTGCGGATCTCAGGAGAGCGGTAGCCCGGGTCATGGAACTGCTTGGCGGCTGCCGGATTCTGGTTGCATCATCGTTTATCGGGGCTGCGGCATATCATCTGGAGAGATGCGGCATTCATCTGTGGGAGTCTCCGGATGCAGACCTGTTCAGTCTCGATGACATCCTTTCCAAAGATGAAGCGGATATGGACCAGTCCAAGACCCCGGAACCGAAAGAGAACTTCATCACCGATCTCGGAGATGGTATCTATCAGGTATCCTTAACCGAGATTCAGCGGCAGAACGGGACGGTCACATCGAAACAGGTCCTCATGCCGATACTTTCGGCCGGAACCTTCTATGAGCTGCGGATCGACTGCTGCCATGTCCCTCCCTGGCTGGAAGGCGAACTTGCCGGGGGGCGGTTTGATTCCCGCCTGGAATCTGTTTCAGCGGGGTTGTCAAAGTTCCGCCTGTATCTGACCAGAAAGACCTGTGCCGGCGGACTCTGATTTTCCCCGGTTCCGGCAGGTGAACTCCGGCACACTTTTTTTTCTTTTCCGTCCTGATTCATAACACGGACAATCAGGAGATATATTTCAACTGAAAGCACATACATATTAATTATACATTTAGAGGAGTACAAAAGCGTGAACGAAAAAATTCACTGGGCCGACGCCAAGGCTTCCCGCGTTCCGGCCGACAGACACCAGCTCATTGCCACAGGAATCACCCCGTCGGGACCGATTCACCTCGGAAACATGCGTGAGGTCATGACCGGCGATATGATCTATAAGGCACTGAAGAGCCGCGGTGTTGATGCAGAACTCGTCTATGTTGCAGACGATTTCGATCCCCTCCGCAAAGTCTATCCGTTCCTCCCCGATTCATACCAGAAATATATCGGCTGGCCGGTCTCGGACATCCCCTGTCCCTGCGGCAAGCACAAAAGCTATGCCGAACATTTCCTTGAACCCTTCCTCTCGGCAATTGAGGAGCTTGACATTCATCCGCGCATTGTCCGGACGAGTGAATCCTACCGCTCCGGTATGTTTACCGAACAGATCCGGGCAGCCCTTGAACATGCAGAGGAGATCAAAGGGATTCTTGAGAGAATTTCCGGGCGCAAACTCGAGGAGGGATGGACACCGTACTACCCGATCTGTGAGAAGTGCGGGATTATTTCGCGGGCAACTATTCTCTCCCATGATCCCGAGAAGCACACCGTAACCTACCGGTGTTCCTGTGGGCACGAGGGAGTTTCCGATTATTCCAAGGGTGAAGGGAAACTTGTCTGGCGTGTGGACTGGCCGATGCGCTGGTCGGTGTACGGGGTCACCATTGAGCCGTTCGGTAAAGACCATGCGTCGCCCGGAGGTTCCTACGATACCGGTACATACATTACCAAAGATATCTACGGCTATGAAGCGCCGATACCGGTAACGTATGAGTGGATCAGCCTGAAGGGCCGCGGCGAGATGCACTCCTCCAAAGGCGTTGTCTTAACCATTCGCGATATGCTTGATATTGTCCCGCCCGAGGTGCTCCGGTATATGATTGCCAAGACCAAACCGGACAAGACTATTGCGTTTGATCCGGGTATGGGTCTGCTCCGGTTAATCGATGAGTACGATCGTGCCGCGGCGTCCGGCGAGTCCCGCGAGTACGAGCTTTCGGTGATCGCCTCCCCGCAGACCACGATTCCGTTCCGCCATATGGTCACGGTTGTCCAGATCGCCCAAACTGATGACGGCATCTTTGACATTCTCAAACGCAGCGGTTATGAGATTGTGGATGAGAGCGCGGTACTGGATCAGGCAAACCGGGCAAAGATGTGGCTCGAACGCTATGCTCCGGAGGATGTGAAGTTTGCAATCCAGCCCGCACTGCCGGAGGTCGCAGCGGCAGAGCCTGCAAACGTCAAGGCGGCGGTTGCCGCCTATGCCGCCGCAGTCTCCGCAGGAGACTGGAAGGCGGATGTTCTGCACAATTCTGTGTATGACGCCGCAGCCGGAGCCGGTATCACCGGAAAGGAGCTGTTCACTGCGGTGTACCGCGCTTTCCTTGGTGCTGACCGCGGCCCGCGCCTCGGCTGGTTCCTGGAAGCTATCGGCCGTGAGGCGACGCTCGCACGGTTGAACGAGATGACCGCGTAACAATGGCGAAAGCAAAGGATAAACTCCCGAAAAATCTCAGCGAGGGATGCAGGCTCTGTTATCAGGGAGCGAAGCTCGTCCTCTTTATCACCGGACGATGCGATCGTGACTGCTGGTACTGCCCGCTCTCGGAAGAGCGGAAGAATGTGGATGTGATCTTCGCCAACGATGAGAGGATCACACGACCCGAGGAGGCAATTCCCGAGGCAGAGGTTATGGACGCGCTGGGGACCGGTGTTACCGGAGGTGAGCCGCTGCTTGAACTCGACCGGGTGGTCGAGTTCTGTACGTACCTGAAGAACCATTTCGGCCCGGAACATCACATTCATCTCTACACCGGTCATGCACCGACCGAGGAGGAACTGGCAGCGCTTGCTCCGTGCGTTGACGAGATCCGGATGCATCCCCCGCACGAGGAGTGGAGTACTATTATGGACTCAGCGTTTCCCGCATCGATTGCGAATGCAAAACGTATGGGGTTCTCCGTCGGCGTGGAGGTTCCGTCGCTGCCGGGACTGCGACATTTTTTCCCGCTGCTTGACAGCCTTGATTTTCTCAACATCAACCAGCTGGAGTGGGGAGATTCCTGTGCGGATGCGATGCGGGAGAGAAAACTTGAGCCGGAGAATCCGCTCTGCAATGCGATTAAAGGGTCGACGAAGTGGGCCTGTGAGATCAATGGTCATCCGAAGGTGCACTACTGTACTTCAACTTTTAAGGATTCGGTGCAGCTCCGCGAGCGGCTGAAGCGGATTGCGCGGAACTCTGCCCGGCCGTTTGATATGATTACGGATGATGGAACGGTGATGTACGGATCGATGGATCCCGGAGATGATCTGGAGATGATCCTTTCCTGTCTGAAGGCCGGCAGTTATTATGAGGAGATGCCGGACGGAACAATTGAGTTCGACTGGCAGCAGATGCGCAAAGTTCCCCGGAAGTTCGGCGGCGAACGAAAGATCATTGAGCGGTATCCGAATGACGGTATGATCGTTGAGGTGATCCCGCAGTGAGCATCCGGTCGGTTGCGGAGAATGTGTATGCGAGGAGGCTCAGACGGAGTCTCACCCGTATTCCGAACCATGTGGCAATTATTCAGGACGGCAACCGGCGGTATGCCAGAGCTCACGGGAAGGATACGGGGTACGGACACAGACTCGGCGCCGATACGACGGAGCGGGTGCTTGACTGGATGGGCGAGCTTGGTATTCGTCATGTGACGTTTTTTGCGTTTTCGACCGAGAATTTCCGCCGTCCCGAGGAGGAGAAGGAGGAACTTCACCAGTTATTTATGGAAAAGTTTTCCGCTCTTCTGACCGATGAGCGGGTGAGCCGGCATGAGATCAATGTTTCGGTGATCGGGGACCGTTCGCTTCTGGATGAGGATCTGAAGAAGACGATTTCAGCGACTGAGGCGGCAACAAAACAGTATTCACGCTATTTTGTACATATTGCTCTTGCTTACGGAGGCCGCAATGAGATTGTTGCAACTGCGAAAAAAATTGTGGCGGCGGTTCGTGACGGATCCATTTCTGCGGATGCGATAACACCTGAGCTGGTGACGGAGAGTATGTATCCGGGTATTTCGATGCCGCCGGTGGATCTGATTATCCGGACGGCGAACGACCGAAGGACTTCGAATTTTCTGCCGTGGATGGCAAACGGGAATGAGGCGGCGGTGTGTTTTTGTACGCCGACGTGGCCGGAGTTCCGGTATGTGGATATGCTGCGTGCGCTCCGGGTGTATGACTGCCGGATGCGCGAGAGTGTTTGATCACGGATTTTCTGTAGGGCAGGCGTTGATACTTCTGTTTGGTGCGGCGGGATGGTTCTCGTTCGTCTGAGTTTTCTTCTGCTGTGAGGGAAAAATAGGAGGGGGTTATTTTCCGTCCCGCAGTTTTACAATCCGTTCACCAAGTGCTTTTCCTTTTTCGTATGCCGCAGTAAGAATTTCGGGTTTGTTGTCGAGGTTGATGATGGTGTCCATGTCGTTTTGCAGCAGTTCGTCCGCGTACTTTGCGTCTACAATTGCACAGAATGCTTTTGCAGTCAGAACCGGGCCGGTAAATATATCGGGCGCGTTCATTCCCCCGATGCACAGAAAGAGGGTACGGCGGATTTTTGCGTGTTCGGGGGTGATGAACGGCTGTTTGCGATAGTATTTCGCCATGTAGAACGGCTGGCAGCGATCCATGAATGATTTCAATGCGCCGGGGATGCCGTAGGTCATTACGGGGGTTGCGATGATGAGGCCGTCGGCCTGTTTGATTTTGCGGTAGGCGGTCTGCATGTCGTCTTCGATTGCACAGGTCGGTTCAATCATGCAGGAGTAGGTCTGGTTGCAGGGTCCGGCATGCAGGTGGGCTACGTTGATCCGATCAACGGTGCAACCGGCGTCTTCAACTCCTTTGATTGCCTGTGTCAGGAGTTTGTCGGTGTTCCCCCCAAGAATATTGCTCCCGAACAGTGCCAGCACGTTCTTTGTCATTATCTGCATTTATGCGTTTGAACCATATAATAAGTCAGGTCGGGACGGGTATATTTTGCCAGTACCTAAAAGACTAATAGCGGAACCGGCGGATATATGGATCAGTGATGTTATCCATGACAGAAAAGAATCACACCTGCGGCTGCCACCATGAAACCGGCGGTATGAAAGAACTTGAGAAAAACATCGGCCATGTTCCGGTTTTTTTCCGCGATCTTGCCGAGTCCGATCCCGCGATGCATGAGGCGGTTCTTAAGCTTGATAACTACATCTGGTCGGACGGGGCGCTTTCCCGTAAACAGAAGAAGCTGATGGCAATTGCAATTGCGGCGGCAATGCGCGATGATCATGCTCTGCATGCACAGATGCAGGGAGCAAAGAAGCTCGGTGTTACTATGGAAGAGGTTGACGAGGCACTTCGTGTTGCGTTTATGCTCGCCGGTATGCCGTCCTATGTGTACGGTAAGACGGAAGCAGCAGAGATTTTTAAATAAATCTTTTTTTCTCCGGATACTGGGGGATTTTTGCGGGAGTTTTTCGCGGTGGTTTTTGGATGTCCCTGTGTGATGTGGTTTTTCGGGGGCTTTTCTGTGTGTGGTTTTACTTGGAGTAACCACGGGTGAAGCGGTGTTTGGGAGGCTTTTGCGGTGGTTTTACTTGGAGTAACCACGGAAAACACAGACCGAACGGAATTCCACGGAAAAAAACACAGAATACC
>NZ_JAPTGB010000022.1 GCF_026891975.1 Methanocorpusculum petauri
TATTAATTGACTGGAGATACCCGCACCCTTACCCTTTCCGTGATATTCCGTGGTTACTCCAAGCGAAACCACCGCGAAAGACTCCCGAAAACTACGTTCAAGAAAAGAGATGAAGTGATTTCGCGGGATTTCCGGTTTCGACAGGCACCCGGGCAAAGGTGTGTGCTGACGATTGAACGTTTCATGAGTTTACGATTTTTTTGTATATATTCGAAACAGGATGGGTGGCTCCCCAGCCAGAGAGTTCCTGTGGAGGCGGGAACGGGTGTTCCCTTTTTTTCGTTCAATCGTTGTGTGGGGGTTTTGCCAAGGATGCCTTGTGCCGCCGGTCAGGTGTGTTCCCTGAGGTGTTTTTCAGAAAAAAAGAGGAAGAGAGGGTTACTCTCTTCTTCTCAGGAAGACACCTGCGATGAGGAGTCCGAAGAGGAGTCCTGCAACCGGGGCGGGTGCCTGGGTTAAGGTGGGCGTGACGCCTGCCGCGGTGGTGGACACCGGTGCTGCGGTGGTGGCGGTTGTGCCGCTCTGTGCCTGCGTCGATGCCGGGGTCGCTTTGGCGGTCGGCTGGGTGGTTGTTCCACTCTGCTGCGAGCTGCTGCTCTGCGATGAACTGCTGCCGCCGGTCCATTTGGCGTAGAGTGTCATGTCACCGGAGATGCCGTCGCTGAAGCTCCAGCTTTGGGTGCAGGCGCTGTCTTTGTACCAGCCGGCAAAGGTGTAGCCGTCTTTGACGGGGTTGGCCGGTGCGGTGAGTTTGTCGCCGTAGGAGAGACCGGTTGCTGGGCTGATGAAGCTGCCGCCGCTGGTCTCGAAGAGGACGCGGAGTGCGCCGTCCATGTTGCCGTCACCGGAAGAGGAGATCGGCTGATACGTTGGCGTTGGTGTGGCAGCCCTCAGTCCAAGCAGCCAGGGCGAGGCTTCGGAGGCAGTGATCGTGAATACATAGTCGGTTCTATCCTCAGTTCTTTGTGGGGTGCCTTTGTCCACCAGATTCGTTCCGTCGAAGTGGTAGGCACGGACAGCACTGAGATCTTTTCCGGTGAACCATGACTTGGGTACTTTGAAGGTGAGGGTGAGTGTCGGGTTCTTGGATTTGATCTTGGTGATGTCCACGGTGACCATGGAGATCAGGGTGGCTGTTCCCTGAAGTTTGGTTTTTGCGTCTTCGTTGATCTCGGTGGAGATTGTCGGGAGATTATCGGAATCGAGGAGTTCCGTACCAGATGTTACCGCAAGGGTAAGCTTTGCCTGAACAACCCCGGAGGTTTCCGGAACCGTAATCTCATTGTACACAGCTTTCACATTTGAGAGATCGGCTGGATTCTGAGGTGTAACTGTCTTTCCATCATCAGAAACAGTTGGTACGTTTTCATACGTAAGTGTCAGGGTTATTTTGTCGCTGCCAGCTGGAGTGACGGTTACTTCTTTGGGATTTGTTGTGGATGCTACTGCCGTTCCATCAGATACCGTAACCACCTTAGTTTCGGAATCACATGATGCAGGGCTGTCCTGTTTTTGTACAACGATTGGGGCGTAGTAACCGTCCTTGACCGGTGTGTCACTCATGGCGTAACCTTCGGTATACTGAACTTTTGGCTCTCCAACGAGAAGAGTCTCGTAGGAAGGCGCAAGATAATTTCCGCCGCTGAGTGTAAACGTGGATGCTGTAAATGCCGGAGATTCTTCAGCGTATTTCTGATTGGCAATGGCCGCCACCTTTCCTTCAATCTTTGCAGAGTCTTTTATCTCTACGGAGAATGTTTTGGAATCAGTCAGATCAGTGTTACGAACATAGTTGCGGATGGCAACTCCTTTCTCGCTGGCGATCTTTGCCGTGCCGGAGATGGCCAGGGCGATGTTTCCATCATAACTGGTCGTTGTTCTCAGGACAATACCGGACCCGTCTTCCAGAGATCCACTTGAAGGTGTTGCCACCTCTTCTAAATGATCGCCGTTACCAGTGATTGTTCCTCCGGAAATGGTGTAGGTTCCTGAAACAATTTCAAGACCGCTCTTTCCGGTAACGGAACCTTCGGTCATGGTCATCTTCGTGTTTTCTGCGGAAAGGAAGATTGCCGCTCCCTCAGTACTGGTGAGTGTACCACCTTTGATCTCAATGGTTGGGGGCGTGTGTGTTCCATCTCCATTACCACCAATGACCGACTGTGGTGCGGTCAGTGTGATGTCTTTGTCATCGATGATGATCTTTCCGTAGTTGCTCACAAAGAACAGTGTTGCTCCCCCACTTGAGCCTTTGTTGAGGATGATCTCTCCGTTTCCTGTACTGTCAGTCACGGTGAGAGAACCGAGTGAGGAGCTAGTACCGTTAATTTTTATGAATCCTTTATTCCCATCTCCGTTTAATCTGGTTACGGTCAGAGTTTTTCCATTCAGATCGAGTGTGGATGTAACTTTATCGATGTAAACTCTGTCGGAATCGTCGGTGTAGGTGCCAGTGATACCCTCACCGAGCTTCACGTTCGCGCCTGTTTCAAGGCACGCCTTCAGATCCGCAAACGTGTGAACGATGAAGGTTCCGCCGGTGATCTGAGTAAATGGATTCGATAACACTTGTTGGTCACTGGCGTAATGATCACATCTAAACGACGCAATCTTTCCTTCGATGGTGCCGCCGGAAATTGTTACCGATGCTGTTTTCGCAGAGTTATCCTTATTCTTCAGATCCGTTGTACGGATAAAACTACGAATCGCAACTCCTTTCTCACTGGTGATTTTTGCCGTGTCGGAGATGGTCAGGGCGATGTTTCCATCATAACTGGTCGTTGTTCTCAGAAGGATGGCCGTACCTCCGTTTCCAATAGATCCACTTGAAGGTGCGGATATCTCCTGCGCGTAATCGCTGGTAGCGGTGACTGATCCTCCTTGGATATCTACTGTTCCGGAAACAATCTCGATACCATTTGGACCACTAATCTCGCCCCCGGTCATAGTGAGTTTGGTGTTCTTTGCTGACAGGAAGATTACCGCATCTTCCGTGCTGGTAAGTTTTCCTCCCTTGATCTCAATGGTTGGCGGTGTGTGAGTTCCGTCTCCGTTTCCACCAACTACAAACGCAGGTGCAGAGTACGTTCCATCTTCAATCACAACAGTACCATATTCGCTTGCAAAGAAGATAGTTGCCCATTTGTATGTTTCATGCTGTTGAATTAACGTGATTGTACCATTTTTAACGGTCAGTTTTCCCTGTTGGTCGGCGGTTCCGTTAACAATAATAAATCCGGTGTTCTTTCCAGCAGTACAGTTCACACTGAGTGTCTTGCCGTTTAAATCCAGGATTGTCTCAACACTCTTAACTGCAACCGAAGTGGAATAATCTCCAGACATATCATTTGCCAGAACAACTGTACCTCCTGCTGCAAGTTTAGTTTTCAGTTCTTCAAAAGTCTGAACGGAAGGTGTTGTCTCACCTGCACTGACAATACCTACCGCCAGCACACACAGAAGCACGACAGCTACCGCTAACAATATATTTTTCTTCATAATTCGCCTCAAGGTTGCTCATTATCCACATGCTATCCCTGTTGGATTCTCCTACCCGGTGGAGACATTTCAGGGAAATTGCAAAGACAAAGAGGGAATGAACGATACTGTCATACGATCTTTGTGGTGGTAATTTAACACCTTAGCTATCATTGTACTTCTGATCAATAATTAATCTATCTGATCATGGTGGGTGAAAACACTTTAATTCATGCCACAGAAGCGGTATAAGAACTCGGATCAAATACTTTATTAATGGCACGAATACCCGGAAAGCCTATTAAAACGAGAATTACGTATTATGCACCACCCGACGTGATTCAAATCATTAACCAAATGATTGATGAAGGTAAGTTCAACAACAAAAGCGATGTTGTTTCTGCCGCAATAAAAGAATACGCTCACGTTCTGGAGATGCAGAAGATCGATATTCTTGATGAAAAAATCCAGAACCTTGAAGATCGCATACAGGCAATGGAAGAAAAATATGCATCGCTGATCTCAGTTCTCTCCTCCCTGCAACCAAAAGAGTACGGCAACAAATAACTCCGGCAATACGCATTCCCGCATCCCGGATGTAACCGCTCTGTAACCGGCATGGCGGTTACAAAACCAACCGGTATTCTTCGAAAAAATCAGGAAATATCGGATGTCCTGCGACATTTGTTTTTTTGTAACCGATCCTCTGCCATTGTTCTCTGTACAAAAAATATTTTTATCTCCACAATACGAAACGAGCGGTTACAAAACAGAAAAACCTCACAATATTTGTTTAAATAAAAAACAAACATCGCTTGTGTTCCTATTTTGTAACCGCACCCACCGGTTACAGATCCTCTCCCCTGTCAGCTTCATCCTCCGGTATCTTTTGGAACAACACCTTCCTCCGGGAAACTCTTATATCTCTCCCCAACCGATCCCTTTCTCATGTCCGGATATCCCCTGCCCGCAGAACAGGACACCCGTGTTGAAGAACCGATCCCTCCCTTTGATCATCGCGGAACGTACCCCCGCCCCCCGTACGCATCGCGAACCGATCTCACCCGCGAAGAAATCCTGGCACTCTTCGGCTATCAGGACATCGGCCTCCCCGAACACCACTGGGACTGCTGCCTCTCCTCCGAACGGCATCAGGACTGCTTCGTCATCAACCGGGCACTGCGGGACGAACCCTTTCTTACATCTCTCTCTCCCCATGACAAAAACCTCTTCTGGCAGCTCCGGGACCTCCTCGACAGCGCAATTCTGAAAAGTACGCTCCCTGAAGATGTCTGGGTGATCAAAGGTCTTGGAGATCCCGGCTGGATCTCAAATATGCAGGAAACGGCAAACATGATCGATGCCGGTTATGGAAGTTTTTCCCTGCTGCCCCGGATTGCCCGAAAATATGCAGGCCTCAATGAAAGCAACGAACGTGTCTTTCTCACCCGCAGCATCCCGCGCGGAACTCCGGCATTATACATGGATGCAAAAGAACAGGAAGTACTGCTTCCGCGTGGTATCCAGTATTCCATTCAGGAAATAATTCACAGTCCCGCAGGTGAATTCCTCCCTGAGGACAAGGCGCTTGTTTATATCCTGACAATACCATAATGTAGTATATGAAACCGGCATCATGTGAGACAATGTTCAGTCTTGGTCACATCCTTCCCGACACCCGCTCGCCGGAAGACAAAAAGCGCAACCATGAAATAGCAATGGAAGCAATGGCGGCGTTGAAAGAAGCGGATCGAAAATACTCGGAAATGCTTAAGACCGAATAAACCCGCATTTTTTAAAATCTCTTTATAACTCCCCGCGCTCAAGCATATGCGTAAGGAATATCATATCAACTTTCATGCCAAAGCCTCCCTCGTCTAAAATAGAATCATATCCTGCTCAATATATGGACGAAGAAGTGGATCCATCCACTTAATTGGTACTAAATCCACCGTTCGTCCGAATAACTCCTCCAGATACCGTTTGAATGCAAAAAACTCCCGTAGCGGCAGACCACCCGAACGAAATGCATACAGAACATCAACATCGCTTTCCGGCGTATCCTCTCCCTGTGACACAGAATCGAATATACCGAGGGTCTCGACACCGAAACGTTCCCGTATCTGTGGTAAATGCGCATCAAATTTTCTGAGGACCTCCTCTTTGGTACTCACATATTCAGACATTTGTCTATGCGCTGCTATTTGTTGGTAGACATTATGATATTTTTCCTCATGCCGACCCGGTCACCTCTCTCGTGGGAAATATCCCTCCGTTCCCATCATATCTTCCCTCGTTCTTTCCCGGAAAAAAACATACTGACTGTATTTTTTTCTCATCCCATTCCCGATGAATTATTCGGTGACGTCTGTTGACGTTGTGTGAATTGCGTTCAGGGTTTCAAGAAGCGGCGGGATTTCATTGATGACGGTCAGCCAAACATATTCAATATCAACCCGGAAATACTGATGTGCAAGAACATTTCGCATCGATTTCATCTCACGGACCGGTATCATAGGGTATTTTCTGGAAAATTCATCAGATAGATTACCTGCTGCTTCTCCGATGATCTCAATCCGGCGAATCAATGCATCCTGATACGTCGGGTCACCGAGATATTCCTCATACGTTATCCGTGAAGTGAGTGCAGTTATTTTCCGGCATTCCTGAAGGATATGACAGAGAAGAATCTTATCTGAAACCGGGGATGTATTCATGGTCACGCAATGCTCATCTCCCGTCCATAGAGAATAGCATCACAGGCGACTGCATCACGGATAAGCGGTGACACATATTTGAGAGAGACCAGTCCGACTTCCCTCCCGAAGAGATCTTCCAGATAATATTTCAGATTGGCCATGTCCCGCATTCCTCCGTGACCGGTGGAAAAGGAATACAGAACATCAACATCGCTTTCCGGCGTATCCTCTCCCCGTGACACAGAACCGAATACACCGATGGTTTCAATGCCAAATCTTTCCTGAATTTCGGGAAGATGCGTCTTTAGTTTAGAAAGAACATCGTCTTTGATGCTTTGGTAGGAGGACATCTGGCTATGTATGTTTGTTGGTTGGTAGACATTATGATATTTTGCCTCATACCCGTGCAGCCCGTCCTCCGTCGATCCTCGAAAAAAATATTTTCAGATTCCCGGAATGTACGTCTTATCCTCAACAAAGTACGGAACGTACACAATCCGTGAACCCTTCACATCCAAATCATACCGGAGCACCTGTAAGATCCCCGGCTTCTCCTCCTCGTACCGGAGGAACAAAAACTCCGACAGCTCCGTAGCCGTATTCTGATTAATAACAACCGGCTTCAGATCCACCCGCTTATCCAGCGGCAACTCCGCAAACACCGGATTCCGGATCGTCAGATCCACCTCCCACCGCTCCGCCAGATACCGGGGGATGTCTGCCGCACAAATATAATAACTCCGCTTCCCCGAAATATCCGGCAGACCCGTCTTCGTATCACCGCCCCGCAGCTTATCCGTCACCGCAAGCTCCACATCAAACTTCCAGAACGGAATGTACTCCGGCTCACTCTCCATCGCCGCCTCCGCAAGCATATCCGGCCGGGCAACATCATACGGCACCACCTTCACCTCATCACTCGTCACATTCAGCAGCCGGTGACACTTTTTACAGACCGAAATCACCTCACCCCACGGCTGCTCCACCTCCTCACCGCAGACCGGACACAACAGAATCGTCGAATCTCTCTTCAGAATCTCATGATCCGTCAGCTTCTTCGGAACCCGCACCGCAGGCCGGAGACTCGTAATATTCTTCATCGTCCCTGAACTCACAAACGTCCTTCCCTCCTTAAACGCCGGATACGCCGCCATCGACATCGCAATACCAAGCAGAAGCAGAATCACCTGGAACAGCTCCGACAGCGGATGGGTCCCTGCATGCAGCAGCATCGCAAGCGACGACCCGATCATAATACCGCCCGCCGCAAGAGACAGAATCATCATCCGTGATCGCGCCGTCAAATTGATCGGCGCCGTACCCCCGAGAATCTCTCCCCGCACCGCATCAAGAATCGCCGTATAGTCTCCTCCCTGATACGCATAATGGGCAATCCAGACCGGCGCATACACCAGCTCAAACACCTTCGGCAGCAGGAATGACTTCTCCAGCGTCAGCGTATCAATCCGCTTCGCCGCCGTATCATCGATCATCTGCCGGATCGCCTCCCGGCCTCGTCTGCTTGCCTCAACCGCTGACCCTCCCGGCTCCATCGCAACAACCATCCCCGGCGTATACGCAACCTCATCACCCGGTTCAAGCCAGAGCTTCGACATGCCGTACTTTCCCGTATCACAGGCAACCTCCGTCCACACAAACTCATCATCTATCAGCTCTTTGTAGATGTTCCGTATCGTATTGCCCGTCTTCTCATCGTACTCCGAGTACCCACAGGCAACCGCCTTCCCCTGCGCAACAAACCGCCAGAACGGAATATAGATCAGATACAGCTCCGTCATCACCGCCTTGTCCGGCAGATCCGGCGCCTTGATACCCTTCGTAAACCAGTCACGGATCGTCCGGTCTGCAACGCCTTTCGTCACCTTCGGCCGGTACATCACCTCGCCGACGCGATCCTCAATCGAACGCTCAAGGCCCATGCGGCTCCTCCTTTTCCTTCATCGTAATGATACCAAGCATCTCGCTCTGATACAGGAAGATGAACAACAGAATCACCACAATCACAAAGATCCACGGATTAAAGTAAATCGCAACAAGACTTAACAGAAACATCGGAATAAATGCTGTCAGCGCCGTCTTCTTCCAGTTCACCGGCTCCTTGATCGGATGCCACTCCGGAAGAACCTGCCCTGAGTGTGCCTCCACCTCAATCATGTAAATGTTGTGCTTCATCTTGTAACTGATCAGCCACAGCGGCACGCCGATCAACTCCTCGCCCCGTGCAATCCCGTGAAGCTCTGGCAGATACACGGATGAGTCCACGGTCACCGGCAAAACAACCGCATCCTCCGGCGTCTCGATAATTTCCGCATCATGATAGTATTTCATATTTTGCAGTCCCGTCAGAAGCGTACCGCAGGCAGGCCGGTAGATCGTCTTGTCCTCGCCGCCGTCCTCACGCAGGTACCGCCAGAACGGATAGTACACCATCACAGCTTTCCCGAACCGCACCTTTTCGATCGGAACAAAAGGAATCTGATCAGAGCCGAGCCATCTGCGGACAATACCGCGTGCGGTCTCCTCATCAATCTGCGGGGGAATCACCCGTGAACAGACCGGCCGCTCATACGATGTTGTCCCCTCTCGTGCATCTGCCATAGATACGTGAATATATGCGTGTTTTGGAAGATAGATGTTTTGCAAGTGACGGGGATTTTTCCTGCCGGAAAAACAGGTACGGGTGGTGAGCAGGCAGAAGGAATGCGATTCATGGTTCCTCAGAACAAAATCACACCCGCGTACATTCCTCCAGAAAAATCATGGCCAAATAACCCCCATTATCCATGCGCCTCTCACCTTAAATCCCGCCCAGACGGAAAATCTCTCCAAAAACACCGCATCCTTTCCTCTCAAACCCGTCGCATTTATATCTTCAATGAACATAAATATACATCAACGTCTGTAAGTTGTGATATCTGATGCTGAATATAACCACCTTCCTCGATGCAAATGCCTGCCGCCTTGCAAAGCCGGTCTTCTTCTGCCCCGAGAGAAACACCTCCTACACCTCATCCGACATTCTCGGAATCATCTCAGGAATTGCCCGCACCCTCAAATCCTTTGGAGTCGCCAAAGGTGACCGGGTCATCCTCTACCTCAACAGCAGCCCCGAATACCTCTTCTCCTACCTCGCCCTCTGGCGGATAGGTGCAGTCGCCGTCCCGACCAACCGCGTCTACACTCCAAGCGAACTTGCCTACATGATTGAAAATGCCGGAGCCCGCGTCTTCATCACCGATGCAGACGGCGCCGTCGCCGCAAAAGATCTCAATGTTACCGTGTACGTCCCGGAAAACATTGAGGAGCTTCGCACCTCTCCGGTACTTCTTCCCGAACCGACCACTGCCGACGACCTCTGCCAACTCCAGTACACCTCCGGCACAACCGGAAAACCCAAAGGCGCCATGCTCACCCACGGCAACTGGCTTGCCGCAATTCACAACGAGTGTGACGTCCTTACTCTCAAACAGGACGATACCTATCTCGGCATCTACCCGATGGGACACGTCGGCCTCTCGTGGGGAATCGCCGCCATGCGGGCGGGAGCCTGCTACATCATGATGGAACGCTACGACCCGGACAAATATCTTGCACTCTGCAGGGAACACCGTGTCACGGTACTTTCCGGCATGCCGCCGGTCATCCATTCACTTGTGGAAGCCCCTGCCGGAACCGAAGAAATGGTCGCCACCGTCCGCGAGATCATCTCCGGCGGCGGCCCCCTTCATCATGAAATCTGGAAAAATTTCCACCATCGCTACAACATCCCGATCATCAACGCCTACGGTCTTTCGGAAACCGTTGTGATCGGTACCGGCACCGTTATCCGGCCTGAAGACTACGCATCCGCCGACCGGTTCCAGAGTGTGGGACATCCGGTCTGCTTCTCCGAAGTAAAGATCGTTGACGAGGCGGACGCATCCCGTGAACTCCCGCCTGAAACTCCGGGCGAGATCGCCCTCAGAGGCCCTGCGGTTGCCAAAGGATACTGGAACATGCCGGAGGAAACCGCTCAGGCATTTCTCCCGGACGGCTGGTTCCTCACCGGCGACGTCGGCTATCTCGATAAAGATCACCGCCTCTGCTTAACCGACCGCAAAAAGGACATGATCGTCATGTCCGGCTGGAAAATTTATCCGACCGAGGTTGAAGAGGCCCTCCTCAAATACCCGGACATTGCAGAAGTTGCAGTCTTCGGTATCCCGCATCCGCACCGGGGAGAAATTCCCGTTGCCGCTGTCGTCTGGCGGGCGGGCCGGGACGGCTCGGACAGAGAAGCCGGACTCCTTGCATTTGCCAGGGAGCATCTGGCAGGATACAAAGTTCCCCGAAAACTTTACACGGTGGATGCCCTTCCCCGCGTAAACGGATGGAAGCTCCTCAGGCGTGAGCTTCGTGAAACATTCGCCTGAATATCAATACGGAAGTCATCAATCATGAAATCACGCGATATTGCCCTGGTAGGCATACTGCTTGCCGCAGGGGCAATCGCCCGGTACATCTCGCTCTTTGTGCCGGGAGCAATCGTTGCAAACCTAACGATTGCATTCTACTGTCTTGCGATCATCCTCGTCGTCCCGAAGTTCCGGGAGGCTATTGGTATCGGTCTTGTGGCCGGTATCATCTGTGCGGTCTTCTCACACTCCATCTTCCCCCTGGGAAATCTCATCTCCGAACCCATCGGTGCGGTCGTGTGCCTTGCGGTCTATAAACTGATCAAAGATCACACGCGGCTTGCTCCGGCAGTAGCGACTGCTGTCGCAACTCCTGCGAGCGGTTTTTCCTTCATCGGAATTACCTGCTGTGTGATGCTTGCAACCTCGCCCGACGCAACAGTTGGTACTGTTGTCGCATTCGCCATTGCCATGGTTCCGATCGTTGCAAGTGCCGTGATTGTGAACACCATCATCGCCCAGATAGTTGCAATGCCGGCAACCACCGTCATGCAGAAGACCCGCAGCATGACCAAGGCAGAGCACACCGGCCCCGCCCCTGCGGACACGCCGATCGTTCTCGATCACGTCGGCTTCACCTATCAGGCGGCCGGCACCCCGTCGCTTGACGACGTCTCCCTTACCATCAGGGAAGGCGAGTTCATCGTCATCAGCGGCCCGTCCGGCGCCGGAAAGACCACGCTCGCCCGTGCCCTCTCCGGAGTTCTCGTCCATGCCTACGGCGGCGACCTGACCGGCTCAATCTCCATCGCCGGAAAGTATGCCGACGAGTATGAAGACGTAACCGAACTCTCTCGGCAGGTCGGCATGGTCTTCGACGATGCCGACGCCCAGCTGATCTTCACGACCGTTGAAGAAGAGATTCTCACCGGTCTTGAGACCCGCGGTCTCTCTGCGGACGAGGTTGCGAAAAAACTCGACGAAATCTACAAGATCACCTGCACCGGTCATCTCAAAGACCGTGCGCCGCACGCTCTTTCCGGAGGACAGAAACAGCGCGTTGCCATGGCCGCCGCCCTCTCCCGCGAAACGCCGATCCTTATTCTGGACGAGGCAACCTCCGAGCTTGACAAAAACGCCCGCCGTCAGGTGTACATGCTGCTCAAAGGTCTTACCGACCGCGGTCACATTGTTGTTCTCGTTGAACACATGACCGATGAAACCCTCGGCTATGCGACCCGCATGATCCGGCTGGAGAACGGTAAAATCGTGTACGACGGTGAACCGGTTGCAGAAAATTTCACCTGCCAGGAGATTCCGAAGACCTCTGCACCCGGAGAAATAATTCTTGAGGCTGTTCATCTGACCCATCGTTTCGGTGAGGTTCTTGCGCTGGATGATGTCTCACTTACCTTCGCAAAAGGAGAGATTGTTGCCATTCTCGGTGAGAACGGTTCCGGCAAGACGACACTGGTCAAGCATCTCAACGGCCTGCTTCGTCCTGACAGCGGGAATGTTATCCTGAACGGTGAGGACATCACCGGAAAGTCCGTCTCAGGAATTGCCAAGACGGTGGGGCTTGTGTTCCAGAACCCGGACACGATGCTGTTTGAGAACACCTGTGAGCGGGAGATTCTCTTCGGTCTGAAAAATGTCGGCAACCCGGACCCCGCCGCAGCGCTTGCAGCGCTTGCGGCGGTCGGACTTGGCGGCAAAGCGAATGTCAACCCCCGTCATCTCAGCCGCGGCGAACGTCAGCGGCTGGCGCTTGCGTGTGTGCTTGCCATGGATCAGCAGATCGTCATCATGGACGAGCCGACCACCGGCCTTGACATGCAGGAGTCGTATGAGATCATGCAGGTACTGACCGGCATGCGCAACGCTGGGAAGACCATTCTGATGGTCACCCACAATCCGGTACTCGCCGAGAAGTTCTCGGACAGAATTGTCGAGATGGAAACAGGTCGTGTGACCGCCGTCCGCGGAGGTGCGTGAAATGGAAGACATAATGCAGTATATCCCGGGTGACCGGTTCGTTCACCGTCTCTCTCCGATGACCAAGATCATCTTCGCGGTCGGCATGATGTTTGCCGCGATCTTCACGACGAATCTTGCAATCCTTGCGGGACTGATTGCGATCGTTTTGATCGTCGCCGCCGCCGGTGGACTCTTCCGGGTTCTTCTCCGTCAGGTGCCGCTCTTAATCATCCTCGGTCTTGCACTTGTTGTCCTGACGATTCTGACGAACGCCACGGGAGATGTTCTCTTCTATCTGCTGCCGAACGATCTTCTGCCGGTAACGACCGGTGCAATTCTGTTCGCGGTTCAGATGGCGCTGCGGTTTGCGGTTCTCATCTTCGCGTTCCAGCTGCTGGTCATCTCGACCCAGCCGCGGTATCTGGTGAATGCCCTTTACACGCTGCGGGTCCCGGGCGATTATGCGCTGATGTTCCTGATTGCCATCCGGTTCATCCCGACACTTCAGCGGGAAGGCGCCCGGATCAACGAGGCACAGCTCTCCCGCGGATACTTCCCCGGCGGCGGTGTGATCGGCAAGGTCAAACAGCTCGGGCCCGTGATGCTTCCGCTGATGCTGAACTCGCTTGCCAAGGCCGACACTCTTGGTCTTACGATCGATATGCGGGGTTACCGTCTGGCGTCCGAGTACCGGAGGAAGCTGACGTACCATGCCGCGGATGCAGGACTGATCCTTCTTGTGGTCCTCATTCTTGCAGGGGTTGCGGCGATAACCCTCCTCTGATTTTTTTATGATTCGTTTGTTTGTTCCGGAGGATACCGAAAGTGTGATGGACATCTGGTTCTCCGCCAGTCTTCTTGCCCATGACTTCATCCCTGCTTCCTACTGGAAGGAGCAGTCCGGAGTCGTGCGGGATCAGTATCTGCCGCTGTCCGTGACGTACGTTTTCGTGGAGGAGGATCGCGTCTGCGGTTTTCTCAGCATTCTTAACGGGAGTACGATTGGTGCACTGTTTGTTGCACCTGACTGCCAGGGCCGGGGAATCGGTTCGGCACTGCTTGGTCATGTGCAGGAGGCCGCGGAAGTTCTCACGCTCTGTGTGTACGTGGAAAATTCTGCGGCACGAATGTTTTATGAAAAACGGGGTTTTGTACTTCTGTCCCGCCGTGAGACAGAGACCGGACATGATGAGTATGTGATGCGGTGGGTTGCAGAATCCTGATGAATGGTTTCACTATTGGATATTATATCCTACTTGGGTAGTTGATAGGACAGTAGTATTAAATGAGAGCGGAGTGGATAATTATTAATGATAATTCGGGCAAAAAATAAGGAATTATTTCAACACTCCGGACTGACAAATATACAACAGGAGAATCAGGCGCAAAATGAAGCTGAATCTGAGTCTGGACAGCCCATATTGAAATCCTACCCAAGAAGGATTGTATGTGAATTAACGAATGCATGCAACCTCTCGTGTATCATGTGCGGCAGAAATGCGGCTGAATTTCATCCAACCCGGTTCAAGTTGGAATGGCTGCAGAAATTGTCGCCTCTATTTTCCCATTCTGAAGAAATAACTCTGATGGGCTGGGGGGAACCTACCATCCATCCGGACTTCACTGAGATATTGAAATATGTGGATCAGTTTCCATTAAAGAAATACTTCTGTACAAACGGAATGAAACTTGATGAGCTGACGGATGCAATTTTTACGTATCATGTGGATATCATTGCAGTGAGTCTTGACGGCTCCACTTCGGAGATGAATGATCGGATTCGCAAGGGTGGAAGTTTCCAAAAGATCACTGAATCCCTGAGAAGTATCATCTCTATCCGCAATACTCGCGGCCTTACTGCTCCGTACATCAATTTTGTGTTCACTGCAATGAAGGATAATTATCACCAGATTCCGGAGATGATTGACCTCGCGGCAGATATTGGTCTTGATGAAGTAAAGGTCGTCTATTTCACCTCGTTCAGAAGTGATCTTGACTCTCAGACACTCTTCAATATGCAGGATGATGTTCGGGCCGTATTTGAACAAGCTGCTGAAAAAGCTGATTCCTATGATATCAAATTAAAACTTCCCTACATTCAGGGTGAAGATCCGGCTGAGTCAGAACCTCACAGGCCCTGCTATGTTGGATGGCGCGATTTATTTATTGGATCGGACGGGTACATCCGCCCATGCATGTCAACACCTCTGAAATTTCTGCATATTGATGAGATGAGCACGTTTGATGATCTGTGGAATCATCCCTTGTATCAGTCATTTCGTACGACGGTCAATGACTCTGAAGCCATGCCTGCATCATGTAAAACCTGTTATCAGTCGTCCGTTGCCAACTGGAATCTACCGCGATCCTTTATCCAGCATGGATTAACGTTCGGGCCTGAGTGGGAGGATGAATAGGTATCCAATCAACCATAAAACTCCGTTCACGTGAGAGGGTGGACATGCGTCTGTTTGACGATGTGAGATTTTGTTCCGCTTTAAGCGGAACAAAACCTCACATTAGAATTGATGTGATGTTTTACAACTCCGCTCTGACATTCCTCGCTGCCTCGCACATATTCGCGAGCTTTGCAAACGCAACCTCCGGCGTGTGCATCCGAAGACCGCAGTCGGGATCGATCAGAATATTTTCCTCCCCGAACACCTCCACACAGGATCGGATCCGCTTTTCGATCTCTTTCACCGACTCCACCTCCGGATCGGAACTTTTCACACAACCGCAGCCGATCTTTTTGTTACGCAGATCATGCCGTGAGATGTCGGAGAGGTTGTCGGGGCTTACCGAGTACTCGAAATCGATCACATCCACCGGCAGTCGTGTCCATTCCGACGCAATCGTGTCCAGCCTGCCGCAGGTGTGAATGCACGACGGTGTTTCAATATCCCTGAAGATGATCTTCAGTGCTTCCCTTGCCGTTTCAATATCCATCGCGCCGGTGGAAAGAATCGGCTCGTCCACCTGAATCATATACACCCCGCTCGCTGCAAGAAATTTTGCCTCCGAGTGAAGTGCTGCCGCAAGATCCAGCACCTGTTCATTGTGCTACGCAATATTTTTTGATAATTTTTATTTAGAATATTTTATGCTGTTTGGCATGTGAGTATATTGTAGGATGTCGCATCAGCAGAGCAGAGCAGAGCAGAGCAGAGCAGAGCAGAGCAGAGCCTATAGAAAAATATTATCAATCTCTCAAAACATCAAAAACTGAAAATAGTGGTATTCGTTTTGGACAATGGTGTACAAACGTATGGAATAAATGTCCATTCAGTCATTCTCAATGTGCCACCTCTTTTTTGTATAAACTCAGACGAACAGTCTACGGTAAAAGAGATCATCAGGTTGGCAATGGGGGTTCTTGTAAAATCCTGGAACATGAGGAAGAGTACAAGAAACTGTATGATCTTCTTAGTGATGAAAAATCTCGAAAAACCCTGATGTGCATTCTGCGATATAGAATCACCGGAGATTTTGAACTGCTTCATGCTGAGAGTGATTTCATATTTAACCAGTACTTCGACAAGAACATTATGCAGTTCACTGACAGTGAAGTATTTGTAGACTGTGGTGGGTTTGTTGGAGATACTACTGAGATGTTTATCAGCCGGATACGAAATTTTTCAAAAATCTATCTCTATGAACCAGAAAGAGGGAACTTTGAAAAGGCTGTCCGTTATCTCTCAACATGGGAAAGAGATGTATTTGATAAAATTGTCTTGAGAAATGCGGGTGTCGGGAAAGAAAGAGCGTCACTCAGGATATCTTCAGAAGGTTCGGGGTCCCATATCTCACAGTCAGGAGATCAGGAGATTCAGATTGCTTCCCTTGACGATGATATCAATGAACCTGTCACGTTCATCAAAATGGATATCGAAGGATTTGAATTGGATGCTCTGATGGGAGCAAAGAATCATATTATAACGGAAAAACCAAAACTTGCCATCTGTGTGTATCACAAACCCGATGACCTCTGGCAGATTCCCGAATACATCTTGCAATTAAATCCGTCATACAAACTCTATCTCCGACAGTACAAAGCAGGTGATGGAAACAATGCGTGGGAATCAGTACTGTATGCGGTTTAATCAGGATGAACCGATGATCTGTTTCTGATGTGAATGACTCCCAACCAAATTTTATTCCTGGTTTTCCGATGGTATTGAGCAGATCAACGTCAATACCTTCTGCTTCCCCGGCTTCGACAACCATATTCGAAAAGGGAAATAATGCCGGATTCAGACTGATGGTATAGGTTGGTTTTTTCATCCACGCATCCGGCGGAAAACGAAAACATGCCGATACACAAAAACACGCACAGAGAAAAAACCAATACAGTTCATACTGTTCGGACAGGACTCATTACACATCTCTGTATAGTAGCGTATCCTGAATCTATATTTGAGTTTTTCTCTGCATCTCAATTTTTCGTCATGGGTTGTTATAGTTCAGCCCTGACGTTCCTCGCTGCTTCGCACATATTCGCGAGCTTTGCAAATGCCACCTCCGGCGTGTGCATCCGAAGACCGCAGTCGGGATCGATCAGAATATTTTCTTCCCCGAACACCTCCACACAGGATCGGATCCGCTTTTCGATCTCTTCCACCGACTCCACCTCCGGATCGGAACTTTTCACACAACCGCAGCCGATCTTTTTGTTACGCAGATCATGCCGTGAGATGTCGGAGAGGTTGTCGGGGCTTACCGAGTACTCGAAATCGATCACATCCACCGGCAGTCGTGTCCATTCCGACGCAATCGTGTCCAGCCTGCCGCAGGTGTGAATGCACGACGGTGTTTCAATATCCCTGAAGATGATCTTCAGTGCTTCCCTTGCCGTTTCAATATCCATCGCGCCGGTGGAAAGAATCGGCTCGTCCACCTGAATCATATACACCCCGCTCGCTGCAAGAAATTTTGCCTCCGAATGAAGTGCTGCCGCAAGATCCAGTACCAGCTCATCCCGGTTCCGGTAGGCGGGTGTCTCAATCTTCAGCGCATACGCCAACGTACACGGTCCGGTCAGAATGCCTTTCACATACTTTGTCTGTGTTAAAGCATACCGCGTATCAGCGACTGTAATCGGTTTTTCCGAAATCCCGATTGTACCCGTAACCGTATTTCCATTGATCCCCGGGAGCTTTGAGACGAATGCCTGTACCATATCAGCCCTCACCTGCCCGTCGGAGATGATATCCACGCCTGCCCGGAGCTGCTCGGCGACAGCAAACTGTACCGCTTTCTTGTACGGATCAAAAAGTGCGGAAAGACCGGTACCTTTCACACACGGGAAAGAACCAACAACCGTGGTCGGGAGAAGTTTCGGAAGGTGCATCTCTACAGCATTCGGGAAGAAACATAAAAAAAGTTTGTATTGTTGTCTGTGTCACCCAAACCAGGACCCTCACTGTCAATACCATGAAAAAATCCTGCTGGCGTACCTTCGCAGGATCACAGAATTCCCTGACGAAAAAAGAAAGATGTTCTGCCCCTTCAGAGCAGCAGAGCAACGAACATTCCCGGCTGCAGCGAGACGTAGAGGATAAGAAGCGACACTGCAATCAGAGCCACAAATGCCACCGCATTCCAGCGGAGGATCTTTCTGCCGTCCAGGGGACCGACCGGAATCATGTTGAAGAACGCGAGCATCGCATTCACCTGGAAACCCACCATACCCAGATAGAACAGAAATCCCGGGAGCGTGAACGCACTGATCGATGTGCCGCCGAGCAGAACTCCCGCAATCAGGCACGCGAGGAACGGAATCGCGAGAATAAGATTCGTCAGCGGACCTGCGAGGGAAATAATACCATTCTCCTTCTTCGTCATCTCGCGTCCGGCGGTATTGATCAGCGTTGCTCCGGGCGCAGCAAACACAATGCCGGTAATGACCGCAACCACAACCGCGATCAACAGCATCTGGGTATTCTTACGGAACTCTGCCCAGTAGCCGTACCGGATTGCCACAAATTTGTGCGCAAGTTCATGCAGCACGAACGACAGCCCGACCGTGACCACCGCAATAACGAAGGTCATCACCAGCATATCAACCGAAATCTTCCCGATATCAGTGATCAGCGCAAGACCGCCCGAGATACCGAGCGTGAACGCAACTGCCAGACAGAACCAGGCGAACAGGAGATCACGCCGTTCGAACGGAGTAATTTTTTCCAGAAAACTCATTTACTCACCACATCCTACACGGACACAGTCTTCAAGCGTCCCCATCCGGGGAGCAACACCGCACATCCCCGGCAGGTAAGAAAACGCCTTGCCGGAGTTGGTCATGACCGCCCCTGCATGATCCATCAGAGGCGAGACCACCATGCAGGTGTCAGGCACAACCTTTGCACCTGCTTTCGCAAT
The DNA here is from genome assembly GCF_026891975.1 of Methanocorpusculum petauri. Lineage (GTDB taxonomy): Archaea > Halobacteriota > Methanomicrobia > Methanomicrobiales > Methanocorpusculaceae > Methanocorpusculum > Methanocorpusculum petauri. The sequence goes on from NZ_JAPTGB010000022.1 coordinate 18,950, forward strand.
CACCGCAAGTTCCTCTGCGCATGAAACTTTCATCTCTTCGGCGACGAACACATAAAACGGCATCACCGTCTTTTTTCCGGCAAGGAGTTCCGCAACACGTGTGACTTCTTCCCGGGAAAGATGCGGACAGCCGATTGCAACCGCCGAGACCTCGACCTCTTTGAACACATCCAGCACCTCCGCAACCTCAATTGTCACAACCTCGCGCTCGTCCTCTGCAATGTGCTGTTTGAAGAACGGGAACCGCGTCTCCGGCGTAATCTCATTCACATGATACAGCGCAACCGCGCCGGACGCAGCCATCGCCGCACCGAGGCTTTTCAGCATGTCGCGGTTGGGCCTAAGACCCATAAACAGCGGGATGCGGTTACCGGCAATCGCACCGGCAACCACACCGAGCGCTCCGTACTCGGCATTTGTCCACTTCTTTGCCGCTTCCGGATCATCCAGCCGGAACTCGATCTGCGGCAGGCGGTTCTTCACAATGTGGAGACCGTACTCCGGCGTCTTTCCTGTGAGCGCCGAGGCAAGCGCGGACGGTCCGCCCTCACGGTTCGTCCGGGCGCCGAGCACTGAATTCGCGTAGCTGACCGCCGAACTCTCCGACCATGCAAGGTGATCGCCGCGTTCCACGATACTGAAGTAGTACGGCGTACAGGTACAGGTAGGCCGGATCCCGAGCCGGACGTATGCCTCATTCACCTGAATCTGTTTCTCCGCAAAACTCTGCGGGATGCCGAGTTCCTCCCAGCCGTTCCGGGGCATTCCGATCGGATTCAGAAATGCCGGCACCACCGCTTTTGCATCAATGCTTGATAACCACTCAAGACCGGCCTCGCCGATCGTCTTGAACGACGCTCCGGATACCTGCACACTCTTTACCGGAATAAACCGTTCAGCGTCGTAAATTTTGCCGAGCGCCAGCAGAATTTCCATCATCTTCTGGCGGCTCTCACCGTACTCGCCGTCCAGCAGCGCCTGATCGTACTTGTCCAGTTCCATATTCACTCCTTACTTATTCATTCCAGTCTGCACGGATAAATTCATCCTCGTGCCCGAGCTGCATTGTTGCATCAATTCCCATCTTCACATTCATACCATCGCCAATCCGGCAGGGATCGAGGGATGACCCGCGAACGCCGGAGATGATCATCACATCCTGATCAGCTCTGACACGGGTTGCAATCGCAAACTCCACATCGTTCGGGTCATAGATGTTGATATCCTCATCCACAACCACCACATGCTTGAGCGAGGTGTGCGCCGCAAACGCCGCCATGATCACATTCTTGCCGTCGCCGTTGGTCATCTTCTTCACCTGCACCACAGCATGGAAATATCCTGCCCCGCCCGGTGTGAGGTACACATCGCGGACGTTTGTCACGTTTGCCGCCGCCTGATAAATCCGCGGCTCATAGGGTGCGCCCATCAGCATCTTGTGTTCGGCGGCTGCCGGAACAATACCATGATAGATGAAATCCGGTTTGCAGGCCATGCCGCAGAGTTCAATTACCGGCTGCATACGGATGGGATCATACGTTCCGCTGATGTCCACGAACGGCCCTTCCTCATGCAGCTCTGCGGTCATGTAACCGTAGAGCACAATCTCTGCATCCGGAACACGGATGCCGTTCGGACATTCATACAGCGGCATGTCCTGCCCGAGAATCTCCGCTGCATACGCCATCTCCTTTCCTTCCGGAACCCGGGTACATGCGGCAAAGGTTACTGCCGGGTGTGCGCCGATCACAATTGCGATCGGAAGCTTTTCGCCCGCGGCTTTTGCCTGCTGGAGCAGCTTGTACGTGTGGCGTCCTTCCACGATTCTTCCGATCAGATGCGTATCGTCGAGAACTTCCATCCGGTGAATTGAGGCATTCACCACATCTCCCCATGCGGAAAACACAATACCGGAGGTAAGATAGCGGCCTGCATCTTTGGGGAAGTGTTTCATGATCGGCAGGTCTGAGAGCTTTGCCGGGACGAACGCAAGTTTTCCTGCGTCATGGGTTTTTCCTGCGTACGTGCATGCGGCAAGCGTTCTGACGAGTTTTTCCTCCGGAATGTTCAGTGCGACCGAGAGGCTTTTGCGGTCAAAGATCGCGTTCATCACACATTTGTGTCCGTCGCAGTTGTGGAAGTAGAGCATTTTTTTGCTGGAAAATGCCCGCTTCGGCGCTTCATAAACAGAGGAAACCGGTTCGGTTATCTCCTCAACCAGTCCTTTGGCAATCATTCGTTTGATAAATTCTCTCATTCTTTCCACCGTGATCCAATAGTGTGAGGTATTCCGCAGTGATCCAGTACGCGGCCTGCGATCATGTCAGCGAGATCATTGATCGTCTGCGGGTGTGTATACAGCGGAGGGGAAGCGGGCATGATTACCGCTCCGGCATCATGGGCAGCAAGCATATTGGTCAGATGCACCCGGGAGTACGGCGTCTCTCTTGGCACAAGGATCAGGTTCCGCCGCTCTTTGAGGGCAACGTCTGCTGCCCGTGCTATCAGGGTTGTTGAGTAGCCGTTTGCAATTGCGGCAAGGCTCTTCATACTGCACGGAATAACGACCATGGCATCAAACAAAAACGACCCGCTGGCAATTCCTGCGGAGAGATCGCTGTTCTCCTCGTAGTGGACCGGATAGCCGGAGAGGTCCACCTCCTCCAGCCGTGCGACGGTTCTTGCGGTATCGGAGATAATCAGATACACCTCAACGCCGTCCGTTTTTGCGAGGGCTTCGATCAGCCGCTTTGCGTACAGCGTCCCGGAAGCTCCGGTGACTCCGACAACGATCCGCTTCATCCTTCTTATATTATACCTGTGAGTTTATGTTGTTTTGTTGCACGCCGCAGTGCGAGCACCTCGCGTGCGGCGTCGCCCACGCGCTCGCGAAGTTCGGCGGGTGCGTACACGCCGAGGCGCCACTGTCCCTGACGGGTGGCGTTCATCATGGCGATCATCGGCACGTTCTCTTCGAACGGTATGAGATCGTGATGGTTGCGGACTTTGATGTTCATCTTCATCTCTTTTCGGAGAGGCGGAATGTCAAGGATGATCTTGTCCGGTTCTACTCCTGCGGTCTCGGCGATTGCGGTGTGCATCCGCTCAATACCACTCTGGGTGTGGGGCAGGTGATCGCGGTCCACCAGTTCCCGTCCGGCGTATACGGCTCTCTTATAGAGATTTCGCGTACGGATGCGGTTCATCAGATCGCGGGTACTTACTTCCTCTGAGTTCAGCAGAAGAGCGGTTGCAGTCACATCGTCCATCGTGAGAAATTCGCGGACCGCGTCCGTGTCTCCCCTGAAGTGGCTGCGGCACGCAAGGAGAAACATCTCTTCTGCGATCCTGCAGGCGTGATGATAATAAACGGACGGCCCCATAAGTGTTCTTGCGATCAGCAGCGACTCGGCCGCCGAGATGCCTGACTCATTCAGGACAAGTGTATCCGCAACGATTGCAAGAGATTTTGTCAGCCGTTCCGCATCGAAGTTGCCGTACGGTGCTCCGGTATAGTGAGCGTCCCGCAGAAGGTAGTCCATCCTGTCCACGTCGAGGTCACCGTGAATGATGCCGGCATACTTGTGACTGCCGGAGATGAGGGCTGCAACCTCCTCAGGACTCACGGAATTTTTTTCAAGCTGCGCTGCAAGTGCAGGCTGCTTCAGCTGTTCACGTATATCATCGTGTGAGAACGGTGTATATTCCTGCATCAGTCGCTCGCTTGCGTGTGAATACGGCCCGTGACCGATATCGTGCAGGAGTGCAGCACAGCAGATTGTCCGTGTTTCTGCATCCCCGAATCCGAGATGCCTGCATAAAAGAGATGCAAGGTGCATCGCGCCAAGGGAATGTTCAAACCTGGTATGGTTTGCCCCGGGATACACCAGATATGCAAAGCCCAGCTGACGGATGTGGTGAAGGCGCTGCAGTGCCGGTGAATCCACCAGCGGCAGAATTTCTGCAGGCACTTCTATATATCCGTGTACCGGGTCTTTGATCTGTTTTGGCATGAGGATTTATTATTTCTGTCCGGCCTTTGCCAGATTAAACAACAGAGACCCCGCAGGCGAGCTGAGAAGTCCTGCTGCATGATTGAAGGTGATCGGGGCGGACTGTTCGCCGGTGATCTGATCGCCGTTGACATTGTAGACAATTACTTTGTCGGTGATTCCTTTGTAGGCGTTTATCATGGAGAGTGCATTGATGTAGATGCCGTCTGCGGTACGGAATACGACAACGCCTGATCCGTCATTTGCGGTCAGTTTTGTAAGTTCGGTTCCGGTTTTTTCCGCAAGGCCCTGGGCATAGTTCCCGTTTGCCTCTTCAACAATGAGGCCGCCGATTCCTGCGCCAAGACCACAGAAGACGACGAGCACTGCGAGTGTTACCGCGATGATTTCTGTTTTGTTCATTCCCATAATAATAATAATTATATGCGTGTATTTGTTAAAGAATCTTTACACTGGATTTTTTCCAAAGACGAGGTGGTTTCCTTTTGCTACTTAGTGTCAGAATTTATTCTTCAGCAACGCATATGAATACGATAAGGTGATCTTTTTGGAGCATACGGCGACACCTGATAATCCGGAACATCTTGAGATATGTTTTTGTCCGCTGCACGGACTGCTGGATACAATCAGCAAAAAGTGGGCGCTGATGATCATTGCGGTTATTGGCAACCGCGGCTCTGCAGGATTCAATGAACTGAAACGTTGTCTCTGCAATGTCAGTTCAAAGACCCTGTCGAATACGCTGAAGGATCTTGAGGAGAAAGGACTCATTTATCGTCAGGTGGTGGATCAGACCCCGCCGGTTGTCCGGTACTATCTCACTGTTTCCGGATGGGAATTGCGGGAACTGCTTATTCCGCTGCTCGCATGGGTAATGAAGAACGGCGGCCATGCGGATGAAGGATGCCCGATTCACTTCAATGCGGAACATGTGCGGTAAGGAATTCTGTGAGTCTGGTGGCGGGTGTATTGTCTGCGACAGGTTGATGTTCACGTCTCGCCAATATAGTATCCGTATTTTTGCGAGGGTATCCAAGTGGCCAACGGAGGCTGACTCAAGATCTGCTCTCAAGGAGTTCGCGGGTTCGAATCCCTCCCCTCGCACTGTTTTTTGGTCTGCTCCATTTCTTTTATTTCCCTTCCCTCCAATATACTCACTATGACTCCTCGTATCCTCGCCATCTCCACCTCTCCCCGCCGCCACGGGAACTCCGAGTCGGCACTTGATACGGTCCTTGCAGAGATCGGCAACCGCATCCCCGCAGAAAAAGTGGTTCTCGCGGATCTTTCCATCGCCCCCTGCAAAGGCTGCGGGGCGTGTGAAAAACTCGGTCGCTGTATTCAAGAGGATGATTTTCAGCAACTCGCCCAAAAAATTCTCGCCGCTGATATCTTGATCCTCGCAGCTCCCGTGTACTCTATGTCGGTTTGTGCGCAGGCAAAAGCACTGATTGATCGCTGTCAGGTGTTCTGGTCCCAGAAGTACGTGCTCCATACCTTCAAGGAACCTGCCGGAAAAAAACTTGGGCTTTTTATTGCGACCGCGGGACAAACCCGTGACGGCATCTTTGATCACACCGTGCCGGTCGCCCGTTTCCTTTTTGATGTATCGGGCATCAAACCGAAACACACAATGCTTCTCCTTCTCAATGGTCTTGATAAGAAGACCGACTTTCTGGAAAATCCTGCGGCGGTTGCCAAAACAAAAAGTACCGCTGGAGCCCTTCTTGCATCACTTGAGGTAGTATGACACAGATCACCGCAATCAACGGAAGCCCCCGCAAACATGGAAATACCGATACGGTTCTTGATGCCTTTCTCCGGGGTGCGGAAAGCGCAGGAGCCGCAACGAGCAAGATTTCGCTCGTTGACATTGATCACAAAAACTGCCGGGGTTGCAACGCTTGTCATAAGAAAGGTGTCTGTATTCTCAGGGATGATCTGACGCCGATCTTTGATGCAGTGCTTGCTGCAGACATTCTTGTTCTTGCCTCACCCGTGTACTCCATGACTGTTACCGCGGAGATGAAGTCCTTCATCGATCGCGGTCAGTTCCTCTGGGCGCAGAAGTTTGTTACTAAAACTCTCGCGTTCTCTGACGATCATCTCAAACATCACATCGGCGTGTATCTGGGAACGTCCGGGCAGGACATCCCTCATATCTTTGATGCGGCGTTTCCGGTTGTGCGGGCATTTTTCAATGACGCAGGATTTTCGTACACCGAAAATGTTCTTTTCGCGGGAATGGATCAGCACGGCGGTGTGAAGGGCTGGCCCGAGTCAGTGGCGTTTGCCGAAGCCGAAGGAAAACGGATCGCGGGCTTGATCTGATCGGTTCTGTCTATTTTTCGTGAGGTGTACGCAATGGCGATCAGAATCACTAACTGCATCTCTCTCTGGTAGGTGTGGAGCAAAGTCATGGAGGAGTGGCACTTATTGTTGCTTCAGTAATTATATCGGATCAGATAGAAGAAAACAAGAGAGAGTGTTTTACATGGATACACTTTTACTATGATAAATTATAATTGACGGTGAGAAAAATGGAATTCACAACTGTAATGATGGCGGCGATTCTGATGTTTTTCGTTGCCATACTGATGCAGGGCTATGCAATTTACCGCCTTCGCAAAACAACGGACAAATGGTGGGAAATCAGATACGTGGTGATGGTGATTCTGGCAGGAATTGCGGAAGTGATACTGGCAGGTCGCTTTGTGTTCCATCTAATGTAACCTTCATGTAACACAATCACTATTTTTTTAAAAAAATTCAGGAAAAATTATTTCTGTTTTGATCCGATTCGCAAATCCGGATACTCCCGAACGAGTCTCCGCCTCCATATTTCCGCCGGTGACTCATCCATCAGCGCCTCGGCGACCCGGACCTCTGCCCGTGCCGCAGCCGATTCCCTCCCGAGCATCCGCATCGTCTCCCGTGCCTGCCGCATCGGCTGAAACATCACATCGCACTCCGCGTCCCAGAAGATCAGTGCTTCGGCGGGGGCAGGATGCACACGGTGTCCCGGTGTTGTCAGGAGGTCACCTGCGGTCTCGGGTTCCGCCACTCCCGCACCAACCGATGCAAGAAACCCTGCCATCCCTCGCACCATATTCCAGAGAAAACTTTTTGCCGAAACCTCAAAGACCGGACAGCCGTCCGGCGCTTCAAACACTTTCGCCTCCGTTACCGTCCGGTTCGGATCGCGCCCCTCCTCCATCCTGGAAAACCGTGTGAAATCATGCCTCCCGATAAACTGCCGGGCTGCCGTATCCATTGATGTGATATCTGCTGTGTAGGGAAAATAGTACCGGTATGTTCTTGATGTCACTGCATAGCGGGGATAAAAATCCGGTGACACCTCGGCTGCCCCAAGACACCAGATGTCATCCGGCAGACAGAAGTTCAGGGCATCGACTGCCTTCTCCGGATGATCGGTGATGATTGAGACGATCTGTCGCCGGGCAGACACACCCTTATCGGTTCTTCCCGAGATACGGAAGTGCGCTTCTTTCGCATCGGCAAACAGGCCGAGACCGATACCTGCTGCAACAAACTCTCCCTCCACCGTTCGTTTATTCGGCTGTGCCTGCGATCCGGAAAAGTTGTCCCCTTTGTATCCGACAGCAAACGCGAGCTTCATTTCTTCCGGTGAATTACCCGTCGCCGCGGCCGGTGGCGGAACTGCGGCACGCGTCTGCGCATCTTACGAACTGTATTGTCCCATGACTGTCGGGTATAGGTGCGGAGCGGTGTTTTTTTGCAGGTACAGGAGACACGTCCCGCACGAATTGCATCAAGAATTGCCGCAACCGATCGCTCCTCAGCTTCTATCTCTGTTATGCCGAACCCGACAAATTTGCAGTTGTGGGCGTCTGAACCTGCGGTTGCCGGCCGCCGGTACTTCTTGGCCATTTTTGCTGCCTTCTGATTTGCCGTTCCAATGATGTAACGGCTGTTCAGGGTCTCAACTGCATCTGCTGCCAGCAGTGCCTCTCTGCACCGGAGGCCGACACCGTGCCGCCAGCGGTGGAACGGGTGGGGAACAATTGTTACTGCTCCAAGCGCTTTTGCCTCCGCAATCGTATCCAGCACATCCTGTTTGGGTGCGAGCACCTGTGTTGTCCCGAGAACCAGCAGATGTCCCTGTTTTGTCGAAACCTCAATGCCCGGGATTACCAAAACTCCCGGATGTTGTGCGGCAAGCGCACAGATCGATCCTTCCGTCGTATCGTGATCGGTGATGGCCACCGCGTCAAGTCCTGCTGCCGCTGCCGCCGCAAGTACAGCCTCGACCGGACTTTCTCCGTCCCTTGATGCGTTCGTGTGAACGTGCAGATCACATTTGAGAAGAACCATTTCGCGTACTAAGGGAGTTCTCTTTCATTGCAGATTAACATTCCTGCTTTTTTCCAGGCAAGCGATTTTGTTCCAAAAGCCTGCAATGTCCCAGGGTGCAGGATCAAGAATGCCTGAGTGGAGATGTTTTGACGTACTATCCTAACTGGCCTTTTACGCAATTCAGAAAAATTCACGGACTATCTGCGAGAGAGGGAGGATACATGTGGGTTGGAACGGATTGCCGGAGCAGATGGTGATGTCTTCTTGGGAGTCCGGGTTATTTCTTCTGCATTCCCCATCTGTTCCATAGAATTTCCCACACTTCTTCCGGTTCGATGTTATCAGGTTCTGCCTATCTTTTACATACAGATTGTGTCCCGGCATGTGTGCCTCTCCATTTTTTTGAAAAGATATTCTTTCTTCTTATCTTACTGTACTGTACTTGTAAGTACAGTACATAGTAAGTAGTAATAGAGAGTAGTTTTCCAAAACGATTTTTGGAGAAGTATCTTGCACACATCTACATCAAACAATCCCTCTCCGGGGCTTTTGATCCAAACCCCATACCAAAGAACCCCGAATTACCCACTCAACATCCCGCCAAACATCTGACTTTCGACTTTTGGAGCAAAGCCCGAACAAACCCTAACTATTTCGGGTTCGCAGATCCAATAAGAAATCATATGCATATCCTCTTTCCCACCGGCCGCCAGAGTGAAACGGCGCTGCGCTCCGCACTTGCTGGTATCGACGCGTTTACGTATTCCATTGTGCCGACGGGAGAGATTGCTTCCTTTCTTTCTCCCGGGAATCTATCCCGTCTGCTTTTGGCAGACCATTATGATCTTGTTGTGGTCTCCGGCATGTGTACCGCATCGTTTGCGGAAGTGGAACAGTCCTTCGGCATTCCGGTTCGGAAAGGTACGCGGCATGCCGCGGACATGCGGCTCTGCATACCGCTGATCCTCTCCGGCGGGCTTTCCGCAACCATTCCCGCCGACGATCTTCTCAGTGACGTACGGCGCAGACAGGCTGCCGACCGGTTATCAGAGATAGAACACACTGCCGAGCCTGCGTTTGTACTTCGCGGTGTTAAATTCGGCGGCACATCCCGCATCAAAATCATCCATGAGATCATGGACGCCCACCGGCATCCCGCTCTGCGGGATGCCGTCCTCACCGCTGCGGCATGCGGCGCCGATGTGGTGGATCTCGGCTTCGGGTTTGACGCGACCCCGGACGATGTCCGCCGCTGCTTTACGGAGGTCGCGGACCTGGACATTTTACTCTCGGTTGATACCATTGATCCCGCGCTCATCAAGGCCGCGCTGTTCCGCTGCGATCTGATCTTCTCCCTTACCTCTGCAACGCTCCCTCTTCTTGCCGCGAAGATCGAAGCCGCAGGAGCTGCGGTCGTTCTGATCCCCCGCGATGCCTCCCTCGCGGACACAGTTGCCGCTGCAAAAAAATTCGGACTGTCGAAAATTCTTGCCGACCCCTTGCTCCAGCCACCACTTTCCGGCATGATCGAATCACTTTCCGGATATCTGCCGGAGTTCGGCTGCCCCAAAGTTCTCGGCTGTGTCAACGTTGTGGAGATGGTTGATGCCGACAGTCCGGGCATGTGCGCCCTGCTCGCTGCCGCAGCTGAAGAGTGCGGCGTTGCCGCTGTCCTCGTCTCCGAACACTCCGATAAGACCCGGGGCGCAACGCAGGAGATGCGGCGTGCCGTTGAGATGACCGCACTCTCCCGGGGACGCCCGTATCCGAAAGATGTTGGCCGGGACGTTCTCATCCTCAAAGAAAAACGCCGCCGCCGCGAACCTCCGCTGGTGTATGAGACTCTCTCCTCCGCGCCGGCCGCATCAGCTGATCTCGCCGCATACGACCCCTGCGGCAACTTCCGCATCGGTGTTGAGAACGGCAGGATTGTTGCCGTCCGTGGTGGCCGTGCCATTTCTGGTACGAACTGGCATGACGTCTTCTCTGCAATCCTTGCCGAAAACGGCGTATCGCTGCTCGATCACGCCGCCTATCTTGGCAAAGAACTCTACAAAGCAGAACTCGCCATCAGGTTCGGCCGAAGTTTTGAACAGGATGGAGAGTTCTGAAGACCGGATTGCTCTTATACCATAATCATCCCAATAACTGTATTAGCATGAATATCACCATCCGTCCCTACGAGCCTGCCGACCTTTACAGCGTCATGACGGTCTGGAACTCCATCATCGCCGAAGGCGATGCATTTCTCGAAGAAACTCCCCTATCCCCGGAAGAGATGGGAACCTTCCTCGATCAGTTCCGCGGCGTCTTCTGTGCAAAGATCGGTAGTGAAGTTGCGGGAATCTATCTGCTCCGCAAACTCAACCCCGGCAAAGGATCGCACATTGCCGAGGTGATCTATGCCGTGAAGTTCTCCTTCCGCAATCTTGGTGTCGGCAAAAAAATGTGTGAACACTCGGTAAAGACCGCCCGCGACCTCGGCTTTGCCGCGATCGTCTGTAACCGCATCCCGGCTCTCAACCCGGCCGCGATGAACTTCCTGACCAAATGCGGATTCGTTCCTGCCGGTGAAATTCCCCGCGGATACCGGAGTGTCAAAACTGTCACGGTTGATCCCGAACCGGTTCCCGCTGCGGATCAGAAGAAAGGAATCCTTGGAAAAATCTTCGACAAAAAATCTGAACCACAGGGGCCGGTTGAGAAAGCAATTGTTGAGTACTTCTCTCTTTACTCCTATCTCAAAGAAGTCTGACGTCCATGCGGTACTATCTCCGAGATGATGTACTGATCGTCCGCGGCAATTTTCGTGCGGCAAGCAGTGGTATTAACGGCGGCATTGCCGACGTCAGAACGATCCTGAACATCACCATTCCCCGGAACTTTTCCGGCGATGCCTCGCTTGAAATTGATCGGGTTGCAACCGAACAGGGATTTCTTCAGCCGCAGTTCGGGCTTCTGACGGCGGTTCCAATTATGAATCTCTGCATTGCCCGCTACGACTACATTACGGTATTCGTAACCGCGGGAGTTTCGGACAGCAATCGCACTGTCAATATTATTGTCACCTCGGACAGACCACTGTCGGATACTGCACTGCTTGGGGCGATGATTACGGTAACGGAGACAAAGATGCAGGTCCTGATGGATCGAAAACTTCCCGCCGGTGCATCACCTACCGATGCCGTGGTGATTGCCGCAGAAAAATCCCGTTCGGCTCCCGAGATGTTTGCCGGCATTCTCACCGATACCGGCGAACGGATTGCAAAAGCCGTTCGTCAGGCACTGACTGAAGCACTGGTCAGGTTTGACAGTTACCTTCTTTCCACATGGGGTGTCTCCCGCGGATGGTCGCGGGGTTCTTCCGTGATCGTCCGGCGGACACGTCCTTCCTTTTTTGTCTACAGCCGGTACGGCGGCGATCACTGGACGGAATGGGTGCCGGAAGGCTGCCCGTACTACCCGTGCCACAACTATCCGCGCCAGCAGTGCAGCTTCTGTTACTGTCCCCTCTACCCCTGTATGGATTCAACACTTGGAACCATGATCGAAACACCGCACGGTGAGGTGTGGAGCTGCATGGACTGCCGTCTTGTGCATATCCCCGAGGTTGCGCATCATCTGCTGAAAAATCCTGAAGCAGGTCTTCTGGAACTGAAGAATCTTGCAAAAAAGCTGGAAGAAAAATAAAGTATTTTTAGATACCGAGCTTCTTGGAAAGCTCTTCTAAGGGGATTCCGTGAACCATTGCGGCCTCGCGGACGGTTTCGTTGTTTGCGATTGCACAGCCAAGACATCCCATGCCGAAGCTCTGCAGAATTGCGGCACTTTCCGGTTTTTCGCGGAGCAGGTCAGCGATCGTTGAATCGATGGTAATTGCCATATATACTACATTGGCAATTCGACTACTTGATGTTTCCGAACATGGCACAGGCACTTTCAGTACGCATGGTCAGGGGTTAATATGGTGTGACGCCAATGAATCTGTTGGAGATCAAAATGGACCAAAGTCAGATCCAGCAGATTACCGACAGAATCTCCCACAAATTAGAATCCAAAGGAGTTTCGCCGGACAGGCAGAGTATTACGGATAAACTTGCAAGCTACATCAATGAGTTTGGTGTGGTGGCATATGAGGCTGAACGAAAAGTTTTGTCTGATCAGATGCGGCAGTACGATATTCCGGAGGATGATTCTTCCGTTACGCCGCCGTCGGTACCGGAAGGCGGTGTCTATTCTCTTTCCGAAATTCAGCCGGGAGAGTGGGTTACGGTTGAGGTGAAGGTAGTGTCTTTGCAGACGCCGACCTCCCCGTCGATCGCACAGACAGGTGTTCTTGCGGACAGTTCGGGCGCAGTCCGGTTTGTGGTGTTTGCGAAAGCGAGTGAAATTCCTCCGCTGGAACTTGAGCAGTGGTACCGGATTGAGTCGGCGGTCGTTGATTCATTCCGTGAGGTTCCGAGTCTGAAGCTTCACTCGGGTTCCCGGGTGACACCAATTGCCGATGACCGGAGTCTGATGCCTGCACCTCCCATGCATCTGAGTGATCTGACGCCCGGAGTTGCGGCGTCGATTCAGGTGAAGTTCGTTGAGGAGTGGGAGACGCGGAGCGATCGCATGCTTCAGACGGGTCTTGTGGCGGACACATCGGGGAAGATGAAGTTTATTCTGTGGAAGGATGAGGGTCGGGAAAAGCTGACTCTTGGGTCGGTCTATAATATATTCTATGCGAGTGTGGATACGTTCGGCGGTCGTCTGTCGCTTGCGCTGAACTCGGGCGTGTGGATGGAGGATGAGGATACGGATATTCCGGTGCCGGTTGTGATGCCTGTGCCTAAAGAAGATCTCCCGGTGACGAATATTCGTGATCTTTCCACCGGTTATGCATCGGTCCGGGTGAAGTTTGTTGAGGAGTGGGAGTCCCGAAGTGATCGCATGATGCAGAGCGGTCTTGTTGGTGATGAGACTGGTCGGATCAAGTTTGTTCTGTGGAAGGATGATACGAAGGAGAAGCTTGTTCCGGGCCAGATATATCTGATCAAAAACGCGAAGGTGGATGAGTACAACGGTCGTCTGTCTCTTGGTCTGAACAGTGCGGAGTACTCCGCCGCCGATGACGGCGATGATATTGCGGTACAGGGCATTGCTCCGTCAGCGCCGCTGCCGGTAACAAGCATCCGGGATCTTGCGGTCGGCTTTGCTTCTCTTCACGTGAAGTTTGTCGAGGAGTGGGAGTCCCGGAGTGAGCGTATGCTTCAGACCGGTCTGCTGGGTGATGAAACCGGTCGGATCAAGTTTGTTCTGTGGAAGGATGATACGAAGGAGAAACTTGAACCGGGTCGTGTGTATCGTGTTACAAACGCAAAAGTGGATGAGTACAACGGTCGTCTCTCACTTGTTCTGAACAATGCGGTGTATGAGGCGGATGAGCCGGATGTTGATATTGCGGTCGGGACAGCTCTTGATGCGTATGCGGGAACGATTGTGCAGATCTCCGGCGGCTCGGGTCTGGTGAAGCGGTGTCCGGTGGAGGGATGCAATCGTGTGCTGTCGCGCCAGAACTTCTGTCCGATTCATGAGATTCAGAATGATTATCACTATGATCTGCGCATCAAGGCAGTTTTGGATGATGGTCATAAGGCGTACAATGTGCTGATAGGCCGTGATGTTACGGAAGCGCTTACTGGGATGACAATGGATCAGGCGATTGATCTTGCTTCGGAGAGTCCGCTCGGACTTGAGGAGGTGCAGGCGCAGTTTACGGAGAAGGTGTGCGGCCGGTATGTGCGCTGTTTCGGGAATGATTTTGAGGGGAGGATTCTGGTGAAGTCTGCTGAGTTTATTCATCCGGATCCTTCCGCAACTGCGGAGCTGATGAATCGTGCGGGCGCTTCTCTTGGAGGTGAGGAACAATGAGTGATGCAGGTTCGAATTTTCTGTCCTACGAGCGTGAGCCGGCGAAGCGTGTATTTGCTGCTGAGCTTCGTGAGGCAACGAAGACGTTTAAGGATACTGAGGATGAAAAAAGTCCGCTGTATGTTCTTCTGCCGACCGGTGAGAGGTGTAACCGTGTTCTGCTCGTCGGAACGATTACTCAGAAGGATAAGGTGGGTGATCAGAATATTCTGTATCGTGCGCGCATATCGGATCCTACTGGTCTGTTCTTTGTGACTGCGGGGTCGTATCAGCCGGAGGCGATGCATCAGCTGGCAAAGATTGATCCCGAGATTCCGGTGTTTGTGGCTGTTGTCGGAAAACCGAGTGTGTACACGACGCCTGAGGGAAAAATTTTCACTTCCGTGCGCGCCGAGTCGGTTCTTGTGGTGGATCAGGAGACGCGCGATCTCTGGGTGCAGGATGCAGCGCGTTCCACGCTGGACAGGATTGATGCGTCGGCTGGGGAAGAGCCTGGTAGTGATGTTCTTCTTGCGCGCGAGACGTACCGGTTCGGTTCTGAACACTGGCGACGTATGGTGTATGATGCGCTGAGCCGGATGATGACTCTTTAATTCTCTTTTTTTGTTTCTACTCCTGTATGCACCGATTTTCCCATATTTTTGTTCGGCGCTGTCCCGGAGTTTGGATCTGCTGTTTTTATTTGTGTCAACGATCTATGTTGTTATCTCACAGCCTTATGTTCTGTATGTGAGACACAGCTGAGTTTTTTCAGTTGTGTGTGTATCAGAGTTGGTT
>NZ_JAPTGB010000023.1 GCF_026891975.1 Methanocorpusculum petauri
GATACGCGAGTTCTCGGGAACTATTCAACGCTGCACCCCCCCTTCTTCTTTGTAGCGATTTTATTTTGTCTTGTTTTCTTATTGTGACGATTATCTGGCGAGCGTAAGCTGTCGGTTCGATAATGGTTTTTTCGTGTGGTTCTCCAGAAAGTACGGTAAGGAGTCAAACGATCCGGATGCGATGATGACTTTATTCTTGGTTTTCTTTTCAGTAACCACTGAAATACACGGATTTTTCGGTTACTTCAGGCAAAACCAATGATAAGGATCCCTGCCTGTAGCACGCGGCGTCACAGTTCTCCGAAGATATTGTGTACTGATGAGTGATACATGTGCGGGAATACCTGGTACCGCTGGTCAGGTACTTCACCTGCGTATCAGAAAATGGAGGAAGCGGTTAGTCTCTTCTTCTCAGCAGTACGTCTGTGGTAAGGAGTTGCAAAGAGTGCTTCGCACACAGGTACAGGAGCCTGCATTAAGATGGGTTGTTTACCAGAGGCCGTCGTGGTGGATACTGGGGATGCGTTTGTGTATGTTTGGAAAACCAACGAAATACTTTCGCTATATCACACAAAGAAAAAAGATCCTGCCTCTCTTGAAAAAAATAACATTACAATTTTTCAGAAAAGAATTCAGAGTGTCCCTTTCGTACTCGGGACATCATCATATCCGGGCACAAGTGCCACACTCTTACCGAGTGCTACACCAAATGCCTTGAAAATTGCCTCGCACTTGTGGTGATCATTCACGCCTGAGAAGATCACATGTGCCGTGATTCCTGCATTGATACAGAGGCTGTAGAGGAAATGTTCAAAAAGATCATTGGGAATTCCCCCGGTCATAATCCCCGTGAACGCACCGTCCATCACCAGATACCCACGTCCGCCGACATCAAGTGCAGCCGTTGCCCGTGACTCATCCATTGGAATGATCGCATGGGCAAAGCGTCTGATACCTCGCCCATCGCTGACTGCCTGCTTGATTGCCGAACCAAGGACAATACCCACATCCTCAACCGTGTGATGGGGATCGACCTCCAGATCACC
Organism: Methanocorpusculum petauri; assembly: GCF_026891975.1. Taxonomy (GTDB): domain Archaea; phylum Halobacteriota; class Methanomicrobia; order Methanomicrobiales; family Methanocorpusculaceae; genus Methanocorpusculum; species Methanocorpusculum petauri. The sequence goes on from NZ_JAPTGB010000023.1 coordinate 1,047, forward strand.
CTTTGCAGAGACCACAAGGGAAAAACCCCCGTGGCGGGCAAAGGAGTTTAGCATATGATCAAAAAATGCCAGACCGGTATCAACGGTAATTTCGCCGCGCTGATCCGGATTGAAAACAATCCGGATCTTCGTCTCTTTTGTCTCCCGTACAACTTCTGCTGATCTCATGATTCGTATGCCTCTTTCAGTGCCTCTTCCAGATGAATTTTTCCACTGTACAGTGCTGAACCGAGCACACATCCGGCAGCACCCAGCTGCCGGAGGGCGGCAATATCGGCAGTAGAACTCACACCGCCCGCAACAATCACCGGGATGGAAACAGCATCAATCAGTGCCTTCACCGGCTCTCGGGCGATACCTGCCTGAAGTCCTTCTACATCCACATTGGTATAGAGGAGCGAACCTGCACCGAGCTGTTCAAACCTCTGCGCCCATGCAATATAGTCGCCTGCAGTCTCCTGCCACCCGGAAACGGCAATTTCCCCGGCACGGGCATCCACACCCGCCATGATACGCTCGCTGCCGAATTCATCTGCGAGTGTTGTGAGGGCATTTGGTTCTTTGGTTGCAAAGGTACTCACAATGATCCTATCAATTCCCGCATCCAGCCAGCCGCGGGCATCCGCAATACTGCGGATACCGCCGCCGACCTGAACAAACACATCGGTGTCAGCAACAACATCGCGGATCACTTTTACATTCTCCGAGGATGTCGAAAATGCACCGTCAAGGTTTACCAGGTGCAGATTTCGTGCGCCACGGCTGATCCACTGCTCGGCGTTTTTAATTGGCGTCCCGTACACCGTTGCGGTGGACCGCTCGCCCTGCACGAGCTGCACGCACATGCCGTGCAGTACATCAACGGCAGGGAAGATCTCCATTCAGCGCACCATCCTAGTAATATCAAGGACGAGGATATCGCGGGCACCGCTGCGTTTGAGCATGTTAATCAGCTGATACACCCGTTCATGGGGAACGACTGCGTGCAGTGCAACCGAGTCGGAACCGGCAATCTCCATGATGGTCGGACCGCCGAGACCGGGAATCAGACCACGGATATCATCGAGTTTTGCTTTCTCAACATTCAGCATCAGATAACACTGACCTTTTGCAGCAATCACGCTTTCAAAGGCGAGCAAAATCTCCTCAATCTTTTCCTGTTTGTCACGGAGTGCATCGCGGTTTGCGATAACGTTCGTGGTACTGGAAAGGAGTTCTTCGACAATTCTGAGTTTATTGATCTCAAGTGTTGTGCCTGAGGAGGTCAGATCTACTATTGCGTCGGCAACACCGAGTTGCGGGGCAGCTTCACATGCGCCGCTGACTTCGATAAGGGTAACGTCAACACCGGCATCTGCAAAGTACTTTCTGCAGATACCGGGGAACTCGGTTGCAACCCGCAGACCCGTGAGGTCCTGCAGCGTTGTGACCGGTGATTTATCCGGCACAGCAAGAACCAGACGGGCAGAACCGAATCTGAGATCAAGGAGAGTCTCAACGTCCGAACCGCGCTCGGCAACCATGTCAATGCCGGTGATGCCGAGATCGGCAACACCTTTGGCGACGTACTCGGGGATGTCTATCGGCCGGACAAACAGGACCTCGATCTGAGGATCAACGGTCTTTGCGATCAGCTGACGGGATGCACTCATCTGGATGTGAATGCCTGATTTGTTCATCAGGTCATTGATCGGTTCAGCTATCCGTCCCTTGTTGGGGATGGCAAGCCGGACTTTGGCTGGGTCTGACATGCTTTAGAAGGTCTTTAATTTGCCGTCAATGACGAGGCGGGTGATATCCGAGATGTTCTCGAGGCGGTGATTTACGATCTCTTCAACCTCGGACTGGTACTCTTTGAAGTCGTATCCGCGTTTGGTGATACACTGAATACTTGCAACCAGCGGGTAGTCAATCGGGTGACCAATCTGGGAGAGGAGTCTGACATACATCTCCTCAATGCCGTCAACCTTCTGACAGGACTCGCGGGCGATTTCCGTTGCGAGCAGATTATAGATCTTACCGATATGGTTGATCGGGTTCTTTCCGGAGGTTGCTTCCATGGACATGGGTCTATTCGGGGTGATAAGTCCGTTGCAGCGGTTGCCGCGTCCGACAGAGCCGTCGTCGCCCATTTCTGCGGAAGTTCCGTTGACGGTGAGGAAGACGGAAGTTGCCTTCTTTCTGATGATGTCTGCGGTGTTGATCTCAACTTTGACTTTACGGTCAGTGTATTTCTTGGCGACTTTGGTGAAGGACTCCTCCATTTTTTCCTTCATTTCAACATAGTCACTGATGCCTGAGCAGTAGCGGTCAACCATTGCTGCTGCGACGGTGATGGTGATGGTGTTGATTTCCCGCAGTCCCATGAGTTTGATGTCGTAACCGAGCATGGGGTTTTTGGGGCGGAACTCGTTTGCGATGTAGTCGTCAAGTCCAAGGATGATCTGTTCAACCTGGGAGAAGGGTGCATGGCCGACACCGAACGAGGTATCGTTTGCCCGCGGGACGGAGGTGTGGCCTTTCTTGGTATTGAAGACATCACAGAGATCAGTGGAACCGGAACCCATACGGCAGTCGACGATGATGTCGCGATCCATGTCAAAGGTCGGGATGGTGGTTTTCAGGTACTCGCGTGCTGCGTTGACGGCAATGGCGTCGGTTGCGAATACCGTGTCACCGAACTTGCGGGTTGCACGACCGGTGAGGAGGAAGTAGATCGGTTTGATGATCTTTCCGCCGCCAAATGCAGGCGCGGACTCTCCTGCGACTACTTCCCCCTGATCAGTGTTGTGGTGGAGAACTCCGCCGTCACATTCTGCCATGTACTCTCTGCAGAGTGCACGGGACACAGCCTCTGCGACACCATCTGCAAGGCTGTCCGGGTGGCCGATGCATTTACGCTCGACAAGTTCGACTTTCTGTTTTTCAATCGGGGTCTGGGAGAGATGCTTGACGCTGATATTTCTCTTCACTTTTTAATCACTTCTCAATCATCTGATGTTTAAGTATAAAAATATGCGTATTGAAAATCGCAGGATTTTGCTATATAAATTATATATGGTGTGACGATTCGGGGGAGTCCGGGGAGGAAACTGTGCTCCGGATAAGAATGAAATGGGTTTGACGAGATTTTTGAGAAATATTTTCCCGAACAAAGAGATGATGTTTTTACCCTTTTGATTGGAGTAACCACACTATTGCTTGAGATCTGATGATCTGTCAGTTTTATGTGCAGAAAAACAGTCCGATGCATTTCATGTTTCCGGAATGCAAGTTTTAAAGAGAAAAAAATGGAATAAAGAGGAATTTATTCTTTCTGGGAACCAAGCTGATGGTCGATGAAGAGCAGTGCGTCAGGAGATTTGCCTGCTTTTTCGAGCATGTCAACGATGTCTCTTACGGTTTCCTCTTCCTCAACCTGTTCGGTGACAAACCACTGGAGCTCGGCAACAGCTGCATAATCCTTCTCAGCGACTGCGGTCTCCATGATCTTGTTGATCATTGCAGTGACTTTGATTTCATGGCCGTAAACTGCTTTGAAGATCTCAAGAAGGTCTTTTGCACCGGTGACCGGTTTTTCGATTGCATCGAATTTGACATCGACTCCTTTCCGGATAAGGTAGTCATAGAACCGGGTTGCATGGGTCATCTCTTCGGCTGCGTGTGAACGGAGCCAGGCTGCTGCACCGTTCCATTTCATTGCGTTTGCATCTGCGGAAAACTGCAGGTACAGGTATGCGGAGTACATCTCTGCATTGATCTGCTTTAAAATTGCATCATATACGCCTGATTTTTTTGTTGCCATGGTTTTTCAGATCTCCTGCCGGAATGTTTCACTCCGGTATTGGATATTACCATATTCTGCACGAAAGTGTATTAAAGTGAGGTTGGGGGCAAACAGTTTTTTGTTGGGGATAGTCTGAGGAAGGGTGTGGTTGTGCGAATGATTTTGTTTTTCAGAAGATTATTTCTCAAATACAAAAAAGGAAACGGTTTTGAAAAACCGTTTTACTGTTTCATCGTGACGACAGTAATGCCTGCGTCTTTGAGTGCAGCCTTTAACTGCACATCCTGAATAGATCCAAGTTGCGGATCGGCAATGACAACATTGTTGCCTGCCGCACTGCGGTCGCTGACCCACTGCACGAAACTGGTCCAGTCATTTGCCGGAGAGTTCATGCTTGCAACAAGTCCTGAGCCCTCAAGCTGGATTGGAGCAAGGATCTTTAAGGTAACTGCGCCGGTGCTCTTATCGATTGCACTGATGTACGGCGGTGTTCCGGCGACAGCGTACTGAATGGTGTTCTGCGAAAGCAGGGTCATCAGCTGCGGTCCGCCGGAGCCTTCAACGAACTTGATATCAGCGATCTTCTCGCCGTTGATGAACAGTTCCGCTTCAGAAACCTTTCCTGCCTTGTCCGTGGTCGGTTTGAGGTAAGAGTTGTAGGTGTCCTTGAAATACTGCCAGTCTTTCAGCAGAACAAACAGCGGGGCGTCATGATCGCTCGGGAGATAGCCGATCGAGATCGGATTTGTTACCGGGGCAGGGGCGGTAAGCCGGCCTGTTGCAATCTGTGCGGTTGCTGTCTCATACGGGCCGAAGTCGTAGAGCAGATCTTTGGACTCCTCAGCAGAGGTGGATGCAAGTTTTCCGGTAATCAGATTCAGTTCACGCTGGGATTTGATGAATTCCTCGTTGCTTGCAAGCCACGCATCAGTGACTTCGCTTGAGAACATGATCGTCGGAATTGAAGCGTTCATGGCGTCAACGGAGCTGACCGTGATGTTGCCGTAAATCATATCCTGTTTGGAGAACAGCCAGTCGGCAGTAAGCTCTGCGGACTTTTCGGGATAGTCGTTGATGTACTTGTCGCCGAGGATCATCAGAGCAACGATGCTGGTCGTGAGATCCGTATTCTTCAGTGCTTCAGAGTTTGCGCCAATGGCACAGCAGGTGTGCTGCTTCCACATTCCTGCCGGAGGGAGGTCCTGACTGTAGGATACAACCTTTCCGACATCGCCTTCAACACCGACAGCGACGAACGGCTGCCAGATGATGTATCCGTCAACTTTTCCGGTTGCAAGAAGTCCCGGCATGGTGCCGGCTCCTGTGTAGAGAATCTCTACGGTCGGAGTTTTGTCAGTGTTTACCGGTTCAGATATGCACCCGGCAGCAAAAACCATTGCGGCACACACGACAAGAAGACCTGCAACTGCGAGCAGATGCTTTTTGTGCATACATTCCTGTATGCTGACAACAGTATTTAACCCATCGTAAAGTATGAGGCATATTGTGGGGTCGTAGTTGTTACAATTGTTGATTGAAAGTGATGTTTTGTATAATGCATAGGTGTCAGAGTGTCGCATGCGGAGGTTCGCCATCCGGATATTTTGGCACGCCAATGGTTTTACTTAATGTAGTCGCAGGACGAATATTACTCCGCGATTATGCGGATACTGATACTCGGCGCGGGAGCGGTTGGTCTTACTGTTGCGGCAAAACTTTCAGAGCATGCGGACGTGTATGCGGTCTGCCGGAAAAGATATGCGGAGGCAATAGCAACTGCCGGATTTGTGATGACCGGCATCTGGGGCGAGGGAATTTATCACTTTCCCTGCGGCGAATCTGTGCCTGCAGGTACGTGGGATTATATTATCATCTCGACGAAGTCTGCGGCGACCCGTGATATCTGTGAGAGCTATCAGCATCTGTTTGGGAATGCCGAGGTGGTGAGCCTGCAGAACGGCATCGGTAACGAAGAGGTTATCCGCGAGTACACAGATCATGTGATCGGGGCGATGATCATTACGGGATTTGAGTGGCGGGCGGATAATGCGGTACATGTTTCGGTGGACGGCGGTGAGACGGTGTTCGGCCGGTTTCCGGAAGGCTGCGATGTAGCAGTTGAGACGCTGGCGGATCTGTTCTCTTCTGCCGGGATGCGTTCTGTTGCAAGTCCGGCGGTGCGGAGTGCGGTCTGGTCGAAGGCGTTTTACAGCTGTTCATTAAATCCGCTCGGTGCGGTGATGGAATGTCCGTACGGGGATCTGCTGAAGACACCGGCATGGAATATTATTACGGAGATTGTGCACGAAGCGTTTGCGGTCTCGAAAGCGGAGGGGGTTGCACTGCCGCAGAAGAGTGCGGAGGAGTATCTGGCATTTCTGCAAAACGAAAAGATTCCGCCGACAGCCGAACATTACAGTTCGATGTATCAGGATATTGTGGGCGGGAGACGGACGGAGGTTGACTATATTAACGGGGCGATCGTGCGCCTTGGCGAAAAGCACGGGATTGCAACGCCGGTGAATCGTACTATCGTGAATCTGACACATTTTAAGGAGGAACTGCGATGACCGGGGTTGTGCGCTCGGCGATGATTCTTGCGGGCGGTGATGCGAAGAGGGTGAACGGGCGTGAGAAGTATTTTTTCTTCTATAAGGGATGTTCGTTTATTTCCCGTTTGGTGATGAGCTTTTCGGGCATTTGTGATGAGATTTTGATTGTGGCGAAGAGTCAGGAGCAGGCGACGCATTTCGACGGGCTGCCTGTGCGGTGTACGTGGGATAAAAAGCGTGGTTTAGGTCCTATCGGCGGTATTTCATCAGGTATTGAGGAGGTGAAGGGGGAGTTTGTGTTTATTGCTGCCTGTGATATGCCGACGATTCATCGTTCGATTGTGACGTATCTCTTTGAGCATATTGGCGAGTATGATGCAATTATTCCTGAGTGGGAAAATACGGATATTGAGCCGCTGCATGCGGTGTACCGCGTTTCTGCGGTGCGGCGGTATGTGGAGGGGCATGAGTCGCTGTCGCTTCGTGATATGGTGAACTCGCTGCATACGCTTCGGGTGAGTCCAGAGGAGTTCCGGCAGTTTGATCCCTGTCTTGAGACGTTCCAGAACATCAATACGCTGGATGAGCTACATGCGCTTGGACCTGATGCGACGTATCGGGAAAAGCATCCGGAAAACCTGAAATAATTTTTTTGGTTTTTTCCGGGTATGTGACAAAATAATTACGTTTGTTACAGCATACTTTTCAGACATTGGGGGCAATACCGGTGTGGGGCGGGTGCGCTGATACCGGAGTCCGGGTTGATGGATGGTTTTGTAGGCGCAGAGTTCGCGATAGGATTCCTTGAACCGTACCACGCAGACATTCCGAATCAGACGACCCATAATCTCCATCCTTCGGGAGACGAAACAGATTCTTCGACTCTGACAGAAAAGCTACTGCTATTTTTTCGCTGCCGAAACAGTATGAAACAAGTCCGGGCATTTGGATCAACGCCGACAAGATGCCTATGTTTATGTATCAGAAGCACAAATATGATAGAGCACGAAGATATTCTATTGTAGGATGTTTTCAGGAATTCAGGCGAAGGTAGCCAAGCCAGGTCAACGGCGCCAGATTCAGGGTCTGGTCTCATAGGAGTTCTGGGGTTCGAATCCCTTCCTTCGCACTTTCTTTTGATACGTTATTGTACTGTTTCAGGAGTTTTGCAAACAATATTTTCGATTTTTTAAGTCACAATACGCAGACAGGTTCATCAATAGTGAGACACGGACAAAATGATCCCCTTCCCTGTACAAAGTTTGTCAGAACCCAAAACTCTTTGTGCAACCCCTTTCCAGTATATTCTGATGAGGTCAATATTTTCCACCCCCCTGCACATCCTCTATGATAAAGAAAACTGCGTCAGCTGCGGATTGTGCGCTGTGATGTGTACAACCGGCAAGATTACTGCATCAGAGGACCAATCCCCGAAAATTCGAGATGATGCTCCCTGCATCTCCTGTGGACAATGCATTGCGGTCTGTCCGGAGGCCGTACTTTCCACCGACACTCCGGCATTTACCGCACCGATAGAAGATGCTGCATACCGTTCGGGAATAGATGGAGATCTGCTCTCCAGATATCTGAAAAGCCGGAGATCAGTGCGCGTCTGGAAGAATAAAGTGGTTGCACACAACGATCTCACACAACTGATCGACGTCGCAGCATATGCACCGTCGGCCTGCAACATTCATCCGGTAAAATGGGTAGTTGTATCCGATCCAGTAGTTGTGCAGGAGTTTGCACAAGCCTCTATTGCCGCGCTGAAAGCGCTTCCGGCCGATCACCCGATGGCACAACTGTCACAGATGCTGATTGCCAACGCGGAAGCAGGTGCTGATCCCGTCTGCCGCAACGCCCCTGCCCTGCTGGTCGCAGCATCCGATGCTGATCAGGAGTACGGGCTGATCGACAGTATCATTGCACTGTCCTACATCGATGCATTTGCGCCGTCGATCGGCCTCGGTACCTGCTGGGTTGGCTATGTCATGATCATGCTGCGCCTGAAACCCGAACTTGGCAGTATCCTTGGCATCCCCAAAGACTGGACGCCGCAATACGCAATGCTTGCCGGGTATCCGGATGTCTCCTTCTCGCAGATTCCACCGCGCGAAGCCCCGGAGATTATCTGGAAATAATTTTTTTATATTTTTCTCCCCGGTTTCAGCAGTGCAGAAATATCATCGGAAAGTATTTGGTATCTTCTGCCGATTAGAGACTATGACACGCTGCATGTTTTTTCTCCTGGCACTTGTCCTTATAGTGTTCACGGCAGCACCCGTATCCGCAATCGTTGCCGACAGCCTCACCATCGAAATACAGGAGAACGGCGATGCAGCTGTTGAAGTCAGCTACACACTCTCCTGGTTGGAAAAACTGGGTGTTTTCTTCAAAGTAGGCGATCCGGCTATCTACATCCAGAAAGCATGCAATGACTATGGTCGGGGAAAAACAACCCTTCTCTCCTCTGACATGTCAGGAGCATCACTCCGCATTGAAGGCGTTGCTGTAATCGACAACCGTACCTATACCACTCCGGCCATTGATTTTACTCAGGCAGAAATAATTCTGCAAAGTTATCCGATCATCGCACAGCTACTCACCATCGATCTCTCGCCCACCGTCACAAACATCATTTTCCCGGATGGAAGTGTCACAACCTATCATGATCAGATTCTGATACCAGCAACAACCCACACCCTGTAAACAGGCCCCGTGCGATGGAACAGATATTCCATTTTTCAGAATGTCCTCCTCTGAAAATTTTTCTGGATTTTTTTAGGATACAGTTATTTGCCGGAAAATACGGTGTGAAATACTTTGCTGCATTACAAGTTCTGCAGCTACCCTGCTAAAAAAAGAAGTTGTCCGTATTCTTAACGGACAAGAGCTGCTGCGCGCTCTGCGGCAGAGCTCACGGACTCGGACTTGATGATCTCGATCCTGCGGATCGGGAAGATCGGTTTGCATGCCTCGACCATCTTCTTGGCAAGCTCGCCCTTGACCATTGCGGAGACGAAGGTTTCAAAGTCTGCTTCCTTTGCGTAATCCTGTACAACCTTCACCATCATTGCACGGACCTCGTGAATCTGGGAAAGTCTTGCATGGTTGATCGTGAATGCCGTAATCGTTACCTGAAGCTCACGAACACTGCCGAGCGGCTGGAGCGTGATGGTACTGTCGATACGGGATGCCCGCCTCTTCACCATTGCACGGATGAAGTCTTTGGTCATCTCGTGGCCATGGAACTGCGTGTAAGCTGCATCTCCTGCGACATCATTGATCTTAAACGACATCTTCACATTCTGCTTGGAATAGTCCTGAATTAACTCACCGAGACTAACCGACAGTACGCGACCCGGCAGATTTGCCGTGTCAGAGGAGACAATCTCCCCGATAAACTGCTTGCCGAGGAACTCCGGGGCATAGACCTTGAACCAGCTCTTTGCCTTCCATCCCTCAACTTTGCGTCCACCACTCTGCTTCTTTCTTGCCATGGTATCACCTTAATTTTTGAAATTGGATTTGTGTGTACCTGAAACCCTGTGTTTTAGCACAACCGTTCCGATACGGATAAATTCATCAGATAATCATCCACCGTCGCAATCACTGTTCGAAGTGATTCCCCCTGAATTTTTGCCGCAACACAGCCGTCGATGACCTCAACGACCATAAACCCGTCTGAATCCGGGGAAAGTGCGGAAACCACATGCTCGGGATGAGCATGGACCGATACAATCGTTCCGGTTACGTGCACGATGCAGCCTCCAGACCGGCAAGGAATTCATCCTCGCGATCAAGCGGAACATCAGCTCCGGCACGGAGCTGATGCCCGCCGCCGGAACCCCCGCAGGCTTCCGCAGTTGCCTTCAGGATCTGTTCCAGATTCACTGAAGACCCGTGCGGAGCACGGGCGGACACCCGCAGAGAGGCAGTATCGCGGCCAAAAATAAATATCGGACCGTTCGAAGACTCAATGAGAATATCCGCCGCATCGCTTGCGACGGCACAGTCATCGACGCGCCAGATGGCAGGAGCATCGCGGATCTTTTCGGCGGACCTGACCACCGAGATCACACGGTTCCGGTAGGAGATCGCAGTTTCCCATGCTTCATCCAGATACGACGCATCACCGCAACAGAGCGCATAGGCAAGTCCTGGTTTCCCGGCTTTGCCGCATGCGTCCACTACTGCAGTAAATGCGTGGGCATTCGGGATGACCTCGCGTTCCAGACTCCATGAATCTCCGTAGAGAGTCATCAGGGCGTTATACGAGGCATCCGAATCAAGTACAATCTGGGAGAGCATGCAGGCAGTGTGTGCCTCGTCCGATATTCTGGACATGCATACACTCTCAATTGCCGCTGCTTTCTCGTCATCGCCCGATAGTTTCGGGAGATACGGATGCAGGGAGGTTGCGATCTGCTCCTTTGTTGTTCTGCCGGCAAGGAGAACACCACGACCCGGGTTTATCAGATTGTTTGCCACCGCATCACCGATAATCATCTGATTCCTTCCGGAAAGAATCTGATTGTCTCCGATGATGCCGAGCATTACAAGACCTGCCAGATAGCGGTTGTCTCCAAGGGCATTTGCCACCAGATATGCACAGCCTGCTCCGGAGAGTTCGGTTTCACCGTCTTCTCCAAAGAGGCGCGGGTTGACATGATACGGGGAGGTGTTGTAGGGAACATGATGATCGATGATCATCGTGCTCTCTGCAAGACCGGTACACGACGCACCGAAGTCACATAGAAGAGAAATTTCCGGGTTCTCCACGTCATCTTCAGAAATCCCCGGAAGAATCCGGAGTTTGAAGGCTATATTCGCCCGGGAAAGGGCGAGTGACATGATCGCAGCAGCTGCGATACCGTCCGCATCGTAATGGGAGTATATTTCGACATACTCCAGAGATGCGAGATGGTTTGCCAGGGTTTCTGCTGCGGTTTCAAGTGACATAACGGTGGAAAGGATGCCTTATCTGGACAGGAGAATCTCTGCGGTCTCCGGCTTGTAGGTCCAGCCCTGAGGCAGGCGGCCGGTGCCGACGTAGTATTTCACCAGTCTGCGGACTTTGGACTCGGTCAGCTGAAGCTGACGCTTGTTGTGAAGATCCTTCTTGTTCTCGCCAAGGTGCTTGCGCATGCCGAGTGCCTTGTGCATCAGGTTACGGAGATCTTCGGGGATGTCGGTGTCAAGGTCGTTTTCACGGACGATGGCGTTGACTCTCTTGCCGGTAACAAGCTTTACGTTCGGGACGCCGAACTTGTCGCGTAAGACCAGACCGATCTCTGCACAGGTAAGACCTGCTTTGCGCAGCTCGATGACCTTCTTTTCAATTTCCTGTACATCGGTGTTGGACCACTCAGGAACTTCCTGGCGGAATGGTCTGACCGAGGAGGCGATTCCTCTTCTTCTTGCATGTATGCGTGCCATTGTTTTCACCTCCGATTAGGGACTGTCCACCCCGTACAGGCGGATAACCGCTTCCTTTGCGGAATCAAATGGAAACAGCCGTAAGTCACGAAAAGAGCAGTTGCAACAAAAATACTGTTGCTGATAGCATATCCGCCTGATTTTCTGCGGAGCCTAACTGACTCGTCGTAATCCCAAAGCCAGAAATGGCAGTGTCGTAAATGACAGACACGTCGGACTTACTTCAGCCAGCACTGTAAAGTGCTCCTTGTATGTTGGAGGGAAGATGAGATAAGAGTTGCGGGAGAATATACTGTTCATGTTGGACCGGCAGTATGACTGTATCATTATTGGAGCAGGACCGGCAGGTCTGTTCTGCGCGGCACAGCTAGCTCCTGTACGGGTGCTGGTACTGGAAAAGATGGTTCTGCCGGGAAGAAAGCTGCTGATCGCAGGTTCCGGTCAGTGCAATATTACGCATGCAGGCGATGTGAAAAGTTTCACTGAACACTATGGAGATCACGGCGCGTTCCTGCGGCCCGCGCTGATGGCGTTCCCAAACACTTCAGTACTGACCTATTTTGAGGGACGGGGTATTTCGTTTGTGGAGAAGGAATTAGGTAAGGTGTTTCCGGCATCGCTTTCGGCGGACGATATTCTGGATGCGCTGCTGGATGCCTGTGATGAGGCCGGAACTGAAATTCTCAGTTATACTCCTGCCGAGATGGTCTCCTTTGACGATGGGATGTACGCGGTAAAAACTCTGCACGGTACCTACTATGCGAAGGTCCTGGTTCTTGCAACTGGAGGGAAGTCCTATCCGCAGACGGGATCGATGGGGGACGGGTTTACCTTTGCCGAGGCGCTCGGTCACTCGGTTGCCGAGCCGCATCCGTCGCTTGCACCGGTGTATGTCAGCGATCACCGGCTGGCGGATTTGTCCGGCATCTCGATTCCCGGGGCAGCGGTGTCGGTCTGGCGGGGCGGAAAGAAACTGTTTGTACGTTTTGGTGATCTGCTGATTACGCGGTTTGGATATTCCGGGCCGGTGATTCTGGATGCGGCCCGATGGATGCGGGCCGGAGATCAGCTCAGAATTGCATTTTCTCCAAAAAAAGCTGAGGAGCTGGATGTCCTGATACGTGCTGCGTGTACTGCATCCGGGACAAAACAGGTGCAGAATCTTCTGGATGATGCGGGGTGTCCGGACCGGCTGACAAAACAGATCGTAAAGGAGTCGGGCATTCCGGAAGGGACAGTTGGTGCACAACTGACTGCAGCGATGCGGTCACGGCTGGTGGGTAACTTTACCGCGTATCCGGTGGAAATAGATCATGTCGGAGATTTCCGGGTTGCGATGGCAACGGCAGGCGGTGTGATGCTGGATGAGATCAATAAGAAGACCTGTGAGTCGAAGATTGCGCCCGGATTGTTCTGTATCGGCGAGGTTTTGGATGTCGACGGAGATACCGGCGGCTACAATCTGCAGGCATGTTTTTCGACGGCGTTTCTTGCGGCGCAGCGTATTCGTCAGATTCTCTGATTTTACGAGTAATCGTCTTCATTTTTATGAAGAGAGGGCAGAATCGGGGAAGAAGAACGGGTTCATACTTTGAACCTCAATCCATAATGTTTAAATTCCCCGACTTCCTACTTTGTTATCACACAAGCGCCTCAGTGGCTTAGTGGCATAGCGCGTCCTTGGTAAGGACGAGGTCGCGAGTTCAACTCTCGCCTGAGGCTTTTCTTTTCTCCGAATTTTTATGCAATAACTTTCTGTTCAATGGGTTTTCTTTGAAAATCATTATATGTGAATATGTGCATATAGTGATATATTGTGAAGATGGAAATCTTTGAGACAAAAGTACCAGTATCATCTAATTCTGAAAACATACGAATAACCTCACTGATTTCCCGCCTCAAACAACATGGAATCAGTATTGAGCGGTATAATCAGCAAACCTCACCGAAAAAATTTCAGGAGATTGACACTGTAGGGATTCTGATCGCGGCACATGGCGAACAAATTCTCCCAATAACACTTGTAAACGGTTTTGCAATGATTACTGGACGCTATCCATCCAATGAGGAGATACGCCAGATCCTTACTGTCCCTGCTGATCTCATCGCAGAAAAAAATGAAGGATGCTGTTGTATTCAAGGATGTGTCCAAGGAGAGAAAACATCATGACCGAACAGATATTCAAAGCTCTGAGTGACAGTACACGGCTTCGCATGGTCAGTCTGGTGATGAAACGTGAACTATGTGTTTGTGAAATTATGGGCGTTCTGAATCTGTCCCAGTCAAATGCATCGCGGCATTTGACCATTCTCAAAAATGCAGGAGTACTCTCCGGAAGAAGGCAGGCACAGTGGGCATACTACAAAATCAGTGAGATGTTGCCTCAGGAGCTGTACCAGTATCTTTCACGTACATTTTTCGAAGATCCCCTATATGCAGAAGACAGAAAACGACTGGAAACCTGCAATGCAGCAGAAGGCTGTAAATATACAACTACAGAGGAACAATCATGAAAGAAGAAAAAGAAAAAGGGATTCTCAAAAAGTTGAAAAAGGCAGTTACCGGAGAAAAATGCTGTTGTTGCAACATAAAAATTGTTCCAGAGAAGTCTGACGAGAGTAAGGAGAACTCTGAATGAGTCTTGCCGACGCATTAATTTCTACTGGAGAGTATTTTCTCTTCATTACCGCAGAACTGGTAATTCTCTTTGTTGTAGTTAGTTTGTTGGTGGGAGTATTGCAGGTGTACGTTTCACCTGGTAAAATGCAACGAATTCTTGGGAAAACAGGAAGTATAGCAGGAAGCATGTTTGGAGCAGCATTTGGTGCGCTAACACCCTTCTGTTCTTGCTCCACAATACCAATCACACTTGGCCTCTTGAAATCTGGAGTGACATTTTCGAGTTCGATGTCATTCCTATTTGCCTCCCCCCTACTAAATCCCATAATTTTAGCAATGATGTTGTTTATTTTTGGTCCAATAATTACTGCAATCTATGCGGTGACTATGTTTGTCTTTGCTGTTGTAATTGGGCTTATTCTGGATCGTGCAGGATACCAGAAATATCTTAAACCTGTTGCTATTGAAGGAGAAATAAATCACTCAGGTACAAAATTTCAACAGATTGTCAACTTTGCTCTCACAATTTTCCGACAAATGTTGCCGTATCTGCTCCTTGGAGCAGGTATTGGAGCATTTATCTATGGATTTCTCCCTACTGATTGGGTATTGGCAGCAGCAGGACCGGAAAATTTCTTTGCAATTCCAGTGGCTGCACTAATTGGAATTCCCCTGTATATCCGTGCGGAAACAATTCTTCCTATCGCGGCAGTACTTTTTGAGAAAGGGATGAATATGGGGGCGATCGCTGCCCTTCTTATTGGAGGTGCAGGTATGAGTATCCCGGAGATTACCATGCTTTCTGCAATATTTGAAAAGAAACTTGTTGCCGTATTTGTGATAATGATATTTGTTGCTGCCGTATCCACTGGTTGCATCCTTCAGATGATTACTTGGTGAAACAAAAATGCAAAACAACTCAACAGAACCGGCATGCCTTATCTGCGGTGCTCCCCTTCGCTATCTGGAGAATGCACGCGAAATGACCTGCGAGATCTGCGGTCGGAAATATCTGAGCAATGCCGCATGTATGTACGGTCACTTCGTCTGCGATAACTGCCATGCGGCGCCCGCAACGACTGTTATCCGGAGTATTGCTTTGGCAGCAGTGGAAAAAGATCCGTTTGTGATCGCAACTGCGATGATGCAGAGTCCTGCGGTACACATGCACGGTCCCGAACACCACATTCTGGCAGGCACCGCACTTCTTGCTGCATATCGGAATGCAGGCGGCGTTCTGGATCTCCCCGCAGCAGTAGATGAAATGTTTCGCCGCGGTGCAATGGTGCCCGGCGGTTTCTGCGGGATTGCAGGAGCCTGCGGCGCTGCGATCAGTGCGGGGATGTTCTACTCTATTGCAACGAAGACAAATCCTCTGAGTACACAGTCATGGGGGGAGGTAAATCTTCTGACCGCGGCATGTCTTACCGCGATTGGCAGTGTCGGCGGACCGCGCTGCTGCAAACGCGATACCTACCTTGCGCTGGAGGAAGCGGTTGAATTTGTACGGGAACATACCGGTATTACAATGGAACTCCCTGCACAGCGGCAGTGCGGATTTTCAAACCGAAACCACGAGTGCCTGCGGGAGCGATGCCCGTACTACTTCCCCGAATAATTTTTTCGTCCTTTCTCCGTGTATTTATTGCCTGTAAACAGGATTCTGGGAAGATCATTGTCTTCCTCCTCACCGGAAAAAATTTGGATTTCCCGTTTCGGCGGAATATCCTTAAAAAAAAGTGTCCTGCTGTTCTGATGATCAGATTCAGTTGTCAATGAATTCTCTGAGTTTTTCCAGAAGGAACGCTTCTGCTTTTTTGATCTCTTCTGGTCTGCCGCGGAATGCAATCAGCTCGCGTTCGTCGTTGACCATGTTTGCATAGTTCAGCGGTCGCGTTACACTGACCATATCCACCTCAAAATTGAGGGCAATGTCCCGGATAATTGTGCGGGGCGTTCCCGGCGGCATGATTAAATCCACCTCTTCTGCTTCAGTCATATCAGCTTACCTTCCAATCTTCTGACGTTTGGCCATAATACATTTTCCCCCGCGCACGCCGCCGATCGGGCATTTCGGGTGACCGAGACTATTCATGCACCTGCCCATCAGTGCTGCGCCGCGTGCCAGACCATCGTCCACAAACACCAGATGCGTTACGGGTTCGTCATAGAGACCGCGTTCTGCGACGCCGTCCAGGATGTACTGCGGTTTGTTGCCGGAGATGATGGCACGACCGGTGAATCCGATTGAGCTGTTCGGCGGGAGGAGGCCGCGTTCGCTGCAGAGGTCAATGATCTTGAGTGCAATTGCCGCACACAGCCGGTCAATTACCTCGCGGATAACCTCTTTACTCTCGTTCTTTGCAAGTTCAGCACCGATTGCCTCAAGCTCCGGAATCTTGTCACCGTCGTGACCGGCATCCACGCCAAGAAGGTAAATTCCGGATGCCTTTGCCACGTCTGCGCAGACCGGCACTTTGCCGAAGTGTTTGCGGTCGGCGGGAACTTCGGCGATGTCAAGCAGGGCAAGACACCGCTCCACATACGGCAGTGCTTTTTTGGTTGCGCGGTTTGCCGCAGGTCTGCAGCTTTCACCAAAGAGGTCCAGTGCTGTTCCTTTTTTCTTGTCCACGAGGCCCGTACCACGGATAATGGCGTCGGGAATGGCGCCGGCAAGTCCGCAGAAGTTGCCGATGGTTTTGGCAAAAGGACTTTCGGCATTCGGATCGACGTCACTGGTAATCCGACCGTCAAGTGTGGTACCAAAGTCCATGGAGATACAGGGGTTGCGGAAATCAACAGGCGTCCACTTTGCTCCTTCTTTGATTCCTGCCATGGCAAGTTCGCCTTCCATCTCGTTTGCAACCATCTCCACGCCGGATGCTCCGGCGGGCGGGGTAACACCTGCTACGGCTCCGGTGAAGACCAGCCGGTCGGCAAAGCTGAATTCACGCAGTTTGGGCGGGAGGTTGTCCTTTCCCATCGGCGGTGTCATCTTTTTTGGAGGAACACCCGCTTCAAGACAGCCGTTCGCGAGAGCCACGATGAACTCTCCCACCTGATCGGGAGAGTCCATTGCAGCGACAACGCCGGTACTCCTGACCACAAAATCAAGATCGGTTTTGATGCTCAGATCCGCGTCGCGGTGGCATTTTATCAGGGTATCCCGCACCAGTTCCGTTACGGACTCGCGGGTGAGTTCGGTACCGTCCAGCGTTGTACCAAACACCTCTTCTCCGGGTTTGGGAGGACGAACGTCCCGGCTCATCGAGACCGTTTTGTTGATAACATAGGATCGTCCCTCTTCCAGATCAGTTCCGGTAAGAATGCATTTTGTTGTCGTATTTCCCATTTCAACGGATGCAACGATGAAATACGGTTTTGATTTGTATTCGGGAATACTCATCCCTGCTCCGTGTCCGGTAACCGGGGGGGAAACACTTTCCACAATCCACGGTTTCTTCGCGGTAAATCGGTCAAAAAAACCTGCCGTCATATTACAGAGAGTTCTATCGCTGATTGATAAATAGATTTCTATCGCCGCAGTGATGCCTGTACTGCCGTAAAAGCGGTTCATCCCGCACTACACTGAAACAAACCCGGCGGCGAAAAGAAGTCCGAAGATGATTGGGTTGTGGATCAGGTAGATGAAAAGTGAATGGCGGCCGAGGAATGCCACAGGTACTGCTGCTTTCGGAATTTCACCGAGCCGTTCCAGCGCTTTGCAGCGGACTCCGCCCTTATAGAGAACGGAACCAAGGGCAACCCCGATGAGCAGCACCCCGAACCAGGGAATCAGCGGTTCATAGTCCAGTGTTGCAAATCCGACCGGCGTTATGCCGAACGGAATCAGATACGCAGGACCCCGAACATAGGCAAGCAACGGCGAGATGGCAATGACGATGAGGCCGAAACCAAGGGTGATCCAGCTCCTGATTTTCAGCACAACAAAGGGGATAGCAAGAATGGTTGCACAGCCGATGAGATGCAGAATGCCGAATACTACCACCTCGGATGGAAAGATCAGCCAGGATCCCGCCGTGATCGCCGCCGCAAAACAGAGGATGTAGATGCCGCGGACAACCATTTTCTTTGCAGTTTTCGGCAAATTTTCCTCTTTTGCCGTGAAGAGGACGAGAGAGATTCCTGCAATCGTCACAAACAAAAATGCAATCGGGGCACCGGTCAGGACATAGGGATTGAACCAGGGGATCTGTTCCGGGGCAAAGAAACTGAGCTGAAACAGGATGTGATAGCCTATCATCAGAAGAATTGCCACACCGCGGCCTGCGTCCAGTTCCCAGTATCGTCCCATGATTGGAGTACCTTATGTTTTTTGCACAACCATATCTATGCATCAGTTAGGTGATTCCGATGTGTGACGAACATGTTATTGAAGCAGTTGGCATGACCCGCGTGGTTATTCGTGATGGTGTCATCGTTGAAGCTGGTGAACCAAAGATTCGATCCTGCCCGCTTGCAAAGCGATTTGCCAATCCGGTAGATCCGATCACCAGCGAAGCTGTCGCTGCAAACATCTCGGCACGGATTCAGAGGTTTGGCATGTGTACCAGAGATCGCGGAGTTCTTGACAACGAGACGTTTGTACTCTTTGGTGCGTCCGAACTGATGAATACCGGTCTGCGCACCGGAACACTGCAGGCCGCGGTTATCGCCTGCGACGGTGCAGGAACGGTGATCGTCCGTTCACCCGAAATGGTCCAGGGTATCGGCGGCAGGATGTCCGGTCTTGTTTCTACCACACCGTATCCGGAGGTTATTGCACGCATTGAGGCGGAAGGCGGCATTGTGGTCAATCCCGAGACGGGGGCAATGGATGCACTTGCAGGTCTTGCCAGGGCGAAGGAGATGGGGTGGACAAACGTCGCGGTGACGATTGCCGGGTTCCAGCACGAACTTGCCGAAGAGATTCGGGAGAAGTATCCGGATGCGCTGATCATTGTGGTGCACACCTCCTCGGTAGCGTCGCTTGAAGACGCGCTGCGTCTGGCACGGGTGGCGGATCTGATCTTTTCCTGCGCGTCAAAATATGTGCGCGAGGCGGCCGCATCCACTGCACTGGTTCAGGGAGGCGTTGGTGTGCCGGTCTTTGCCACGTCAAAGGCAGGAAAGATGCTCATCATGGAACGGTTGATTGAAACAGACCAGCCGATTCTGGTGAAGAATACGCGCCTTCCGGTAAGCGATATGGGCAGTATCCCCGAACCGCTTATCTAACTGTTTTTTTCCGGGGAGATGGATCTAAGATGAAAAAAGAAGTTTTGGTGTTTATTTTTGATGGCTATGCCGACTGGGAGCCTGCTTTTGTCTGTTCCGAACTGAACGCACCGGAGACCGGGTACGTGGTGAGAACCATTAGTCCCGATAAGGAGCCGAAAGTATCCATGGGCGGTTTTCGGGTCATACCGGACTATACAACCGATGATTTTCCGCGCAGTTTTACCCTGCTGATTCTGTCGGGTGGAGCGGCATGGATGGAACAGAAAAATGATGCGGTACTGCCTGTTGTTGCATATGCAGTGGAGCAAAACATTCCGGTGGGTGCTATCTGTAATGCTGCGAACTTCCTGGCGGAACACGGGTATCTGGATGAAATTTCCCACACCGGAAACACGCTGGAGTTTATGAAATCTCAGGCACCGCATTACCGGGGTGAGGAGCATTTTCTGAAGCGTCAGGCCGTTTGTGATGCCGGTATCATTACTGCTAATGGTTCTGCCTCCCTGGAGTTTGCAAAGGAGATTCTGCTACTGCTCAAGGTAAAACCGGAAAAAATCGTTTTGGAATGGTATAATCTGCATAAATCAGGGTTTTATTCTGCGTTGTTCGAAAAATAAATTTTTTTAATCGTATCTCTGAAAGAATCAGGGCTGCTGATTGTTCTCTTTCCGTGCCCGGAGTGTGTAGTGGATACCAAATGCAAGCATGGCAAGCCCCACTACACCGACGAGGACACCGATGATGTCTCCGACAACCACGACTGCAAACTCATTTGCGACGATCTCGGATGCGGTGAAGAGATACTGGTTGAATGCCCGTAAGCCGAAGATTGAGAGAATTAACGCAAAAGCACCCCCAAAGATCAACCCGGACGGATTTGTCTCGTACTTTTGGAACATAATACTTGATACTCCTCTCTTGCGATATTTATAAATATCGATCAAACCGGAGAATCCGGAAGTATCAACGTAATTTGTGAAAAAACAGTGCGAGGGATGGGATTCGAACCCAAGAACTACTACTAGACTAGCCCCTCAAGCTAGCGCCGTTGACCTGGCTTGGCTACCCTCGCATATGGTCTGAAAACCCGTTCCGGGTTGTCAGTGCGACCTATACATGTGGGTCACACTGACTAATAAATCTACTGATGCAGAAGAACAGTTGAATTCCTGAGAGATGAGACAGTATAAATACATTCGTCGATACACATTTTTGTACATGTGGCGCAGTATTCTTGAACCATTTTCCGACTCGCCGTCCCAGCAGCGGGTCGTCAAATTTCTTCTGGAGAACGGGTTTGGCATCAGTGATGCCGGTCGCGTTGTGGTAAACGGGATTGAGGTTTCGGCAACCGCAATCGCCCGCGTGGTCGGGGTTGACCGGCGTGTGGTGGACACAACGGTCAAGCGCATCCTTGGAATGAACGAGATCAAAATGACTTTTGCGCATCTGCGCGTGACACCTGATCTTACCAATGTTGCAAAAAATCTCGGTCTTTCCGTGATTACAATTCTCCCGAAAAATGCAGGAGATAAAAATATTGTAGCCTCTGCGGTCGCGGTTCTTGCCGCACATGACCTGCCGCTTCGCCAGATCTTTGTAACCGACCCCTACATCGCCGAGTCGCCAAGACTGGTGATTATTATTGACGGGTTGCTTCCCGCAACGGCGATTGAGGAGCTGCGCGCCCTGCCTGCGGTTGAGTCCATCATCCTGTAAAACAATCATCTTAATTAGTGTGGGTGACGAACAATAACGATATGGTATCCAGTATTGTCCTTCCCATAAAAAAGGTCAACTCCCTCGTAGACTCCAAGATTTCTGTCGAGATCAAAGATGAGGGGCGCAAATTCGAGGGACGTCTTGTTGCAGTGGATGAGTACCTCAATCTCCATCTCGAAGAGGCAATTGAGGTAAATGAGACCGCCCGCCGGAATCTCGGCACCGTGGTTATCCGTGGGAACAACATCCTGAGCATCTCCCCCATCAACTAATTTCCATGACTGCACCCCAACTGAGTGAAACAGAGACGACCGTACTCGCACACATCCGGGCGAAACCCGACGGTACGTTCCAGAGTGAACTCTGGAAGGACCTGGGTGTTGACAGCAGAACCTGCTCGCGCATCCTCAAGAAACTTGAGGATGGCGGATACATCGAACGCGAGGAATGCAAAAAGGACGGTACCCGTACCTATCTTGTACGGATTGTGAAAACCGAGAAAACTATCGACCCGATGCTTCTGATGGCGGGTGAGTCTATCGTCCCATGTGTTGCCTGCGATGAGGAGTGCAACGTTGAGCACTGTAAAATGCTTGAAGACTGGGTGTACGAACTCGTCTTTTCGGAAATGGAATAAAATTCCGGAAAAATACCCCGCCTATTTTTCAGAGAATCGATACGTTATTTTATGCCGGCGTAGATGTTTTATGCATCATGTCACAGCGAGCCGCAGATGCTCTTTTTACTGCCCTGTTTTCGTTAACGGACGTCCGCGCTCTCCTTCGCGAGACTGCGCCGTCCCATGAATTCGATGAATCCCAGAAAGCAGCCGCAGCAAAGTCTCTTGCATCCGTCAAAAAACAGATTGCCATTCTTGAGGAGGAACTGTTATGAAATGCGCGGCAAATATTGATGCCCGCATGGTTGATGAGACGGCCATCAATCTGGATCCGATTCAGGTTGCCGGACGACTGACACCTGAGGCGATGAAAGCGATGATCGCCTGGGGAGACGGTTATTCGGTCTGCGATAACTGTAGAAAACCCTTCCGGCTGGACTATATCCAGAATCCGCCCTTAAAAGAGTTCCATGTGGAGCTTGCCGAGTGGCTGGGAATGGATCAGGCACGCACAGTGCCGGGCGCACGCAGGGCGTTCCAGCAGGTTGCAGGAACGTACGTGGAGAAAGGAGAGCCGGTGCTGATAGGCGCGCTTGCGCACTATACGTCGTATCTTTCTGTGGAAATTGTGCAGGGTGTGGTCCGGGAGATTCCCCGGACTGCTGACAATCACATCACCGCAGAGGCCGCTGCAAACCGGATCGAAGATGTCATCCGCGAGTTCGGGAAAGCACCGAAGCTGCTCTACATCGATCACGTGGACTACCAGTTCGGTAACATGCACGATGTTGCAGGCATTGCAAAGGTTGCACATCAGTACGATGTGCCGGTGCTCTACAACGGCGTCTATACGGTCGGCGTGATGCCGGTGAACGGTAAAAAACTCGGTGTTGATTTTGTGGTGGGTTCGGGCCACAAGAGTATGGCCTCGCCTGCGCCCTCGGGAGTACTGGCAGCGACCGAGGAGCGGGCCGAGGAGGTGTTTCGCACGACGAGGATGACTGGTGATCTGACCGGCAGGACGTTCGGGATCAAAGAAGTCGGTATTATCGGTTGTTCGCTGATGGGCGCGCCGATCGTCGGTATGCTTGCATCGTTCCCGAAGGTGAAGGCGCGGGTGGAACACTTTGATGAGGAGCTGGCAAACAGCAAAATTATTGTGGATGCGCTGAAGTCAATTGAGGGTACGAAGATTCTGTCTGAATATCCGAGAAAACACACGCTGACCCGTGTGGACACGACGGGGTCGTTTGATGTGGTTGCACAGACTCACAAAAAACGCGGATTTTTCCTTTCCAGTGCACTTGGGAAGAAAGGTATCACCGGTATTATTCCGGGCGCAACAAAGGTCTGGAAGTTCAACACCTATGGCATGACGAGAAAGCAGGCCGAGTACGTTGCCGACACTTATCTCGCGATTGCTGAGGAAAACGGTCTCCGGGTTGCGTAATGTTCTTTCATCTGATCGTAACCGACGACTGCAACCTCTGCTGTTCTTACTGCCGGGCAAAGATGTTTGAGGAGGAGGATCCGGCAGGCAGAACGCCAGGGACGATCGATGAGACGATTGCGGAGACGATTGCGTATCCACTGGAGGAGCTGTACCGGTTTCTTGCAAAAGATCCGGACTGTGTACTGACGTTTATCGGAGGAGAGCCGCTTTTGCGGGCTGATCTGGTGATGGAGATTATGGATCACGCGCCGGTCCGGCGGTTTATGCTGCAGACGAACGGGACACGGCTTTGTTCTCTGCCGGCTGCGTATGTGAACCGGTTTGAGACGATTCTGATCTCAATTGACGGGTGCCGGGAGCTGACCGATGGTCATCGCGGGGACGGTATCTATGATATGGTGCTGAACACTGCGGCGCTGATCCGCGGGCGCGGGTATTCGGGAGAGCTGATAGCCCGCATGACCGTTGCGGAGGACACGGATATTTATGCGGCGGTGCTGCATCTTGCCGAGCATTTCACGTCGATTCACTGGCAGATGGATGCGGACTTTACGGGGGATTATTCGCACCGCAGGTTTGCGGAGTGGAAAGAGTCCTACAACGACGGAGTCCGGCGGCTTGCGGCGGAGTGGGTCAGCCGGATTGAGGCGACGGGTGTTGTGCCGAAGTGGTATCCGTTCCTGTCAACGACTGAGGATCTGCTGACGGGAACGCCAAGCAGACTGCGGTGCGGGTCGGGGTACTCGAACTACAGTATTATGACGAATGGGTGGATTGCTCCCTGCCCGATTATGGTGGGGATGGCGGACTACTATGCGGGGCATATCCGGGATGCCGATCCGCTGCATCTGCCGGAGATTCCGATCGGAGAGCCGTGTCCGTCCTGTGAGATGTACGGGTTCTGCGGGGGAAGGTGCCTGTACTCAAATATTGTGCGTCCCTGGCGTGAGCATTATACGCTTGTCTGCGACACGGTACGCGTGCTGCACGATGCGCTCGCGGCGGAGCTGCCGCGCCTGAAACGTATGATGGCTGAAGGTCGTCTGGCGCAGACTGCGTTTTTGCATACGCGCTACAACGGCTGTGAGATTATTCCGTGAGGTGAGAGGTGATGGAGCCGGTTTT
Organism: Methanocorpusculum petauri; assembly: GCF_026891975.1. Lineage (GTDB taxonomy): Archaea > Halobacteriota > Methanomicrobia > Methanomicrobiales > Methanocorpusculaceae > Methanocorpusculum > Methanocorpusculum petauri. Next base: position 25,605 of record NZ_JAPTGB010000023.1, read on the forward strand.
CTTTTGTCTGCTGATTGTTACCGGGTTATTTGCCGGGTTTATGTCAGGTCTCCTTGGTGTGGGCGGCGGGTTTATTTTTGCACCGGTGATGTATTTTGTGCTGAAGATGTCGGGTGTTGCTCCTGAGACGGCGATACTGGTGGCGTTCGGGACGAGTCTGTCGGTTGCGCTGCCAACGGTGCTGACGAGTGCGCTCGGTCATACGAGGAAAGGGAATGTGATCTGGCGTGATGCGGCGGTTATCGGGGTTGCAGGGATTGTGACGGGGTACCTCGGCGGGACAGTTGCGACGTATCTGCCTGTTGCAGTACTGACTTTTTTGTTCGGCCTGATGCTCGTGATTGGTGCGGTACGGATGGTAACGGTACTGCCGTCCGGTGATGCGCGGTCTCTGTCAACGCCTGCCGGCGTTGGTATTGGTGGTGCGGCAGGTTTTTTTTCCGGTCTTCTGGGCGTGGGCGGCGGGACAATTGTGGTGCCGCTTCTGACGATTGTGGGTAAGTATCAGATGCGGTATGCGGTGGCGACGTCTGCTGCGGCGATTGTGTTTATTACACTCGGTGGTATTGCGTCGTATCTGACAAACGGATTCTCGGCCGGTGTGGATCTGTCCTCGTACGGGTTTTATCTGATAGGTTATGTGGATCTGGTGGAGTGGACGATTCTTGCGGTAACGGCGGTGCCGATGGCGCTGATCGGGGTGAAGTATGCAAGCCGGTTTCCGGATAAGATGCTGCGGAGGCTGTTTGTGCTGCTGATGGTTGTTATTGCCCTGGATATGTTCGGGGTGTTTTCATTTGTCGGGGAAATTTTCGGGCTGTAACTGCCGTAAAATATATCAAAAAAGTCAGTGTCAAAGCGGAGGGTAAATCTCCGCTTTTGCTATTTCTTTAGTACCGGGGTGAACGCGGTGCTCTGTGCTTTGGGAGGCAGTCACGGCAATAAACTGGTCTACCCTCGGTTGGTTTGAACGGAACTTCGCACTCTTTGCCGCAGTCTGAACAGATTGCTTTGGTCATTTCGCGGGGCTCGTCGTTGTATTGGCGGGATCCGCCGTAGGAATTTCTTCTTTCCATTTTTTTTAACTCCATGAGCGGGCATAACTGCCACGCCCATGAGTCTGCACGCATGAAATCCGGGATATCCGGGGTTTCTGCGTAGATAACTCATGCAGACGAAACTGCAGGATAACATTGGTTGTGCATGGTTAAATAGCAATGTGTTGCTCTCTTCGTGCGCGCTGTCAATTGAATTCTGTAATTAAATTGTGTGGGTACATTTTACTTGGTTAATAATGCCATCGATAATCATCAAAAACTGGGAAAAACATGGTTAAGTTAACTTTAGGATTATATGCGGTGGTCATCGACCTTTGTATGAACAATCATGGAAATGGAATATGTAACTACCACCTGTCCCTATTGCGGGACGGGATGCGGCCTCAATCTTATTGTGGTGGACGGGAAAGCTGTCGGTGTAGCCCCGTATCATCGCTCGCCTGTTGGTTCGGGCAAACTCTGTACCCGTGGCCTGCACGCAGCGAAGGCACTTTCCGAGTGGCGGTTAGAAATGCCGCTTGTCAAAGGTGAGCCGGTTACCTGGGATGCAGCGATTGCTGAGGCGAAAAAGCTTGCAGCTTATCCGGGGGATGAGATTGCGGTTGCGATCTCGTCCCGCCTGACAAATGAAGCAATGTTTCTTGCAGTAGGATACGCCCGCAATGTGCTGGGTGCTGCAAATATCGGGGTTGTTTCCGGCGGATGCGGTGCATCTGCTGTGAAGATTGCCGATCTTGCGAAGGCGGATGTTGTTCTGATGATCGGTGATGTGATGAAGAGCCTGCCGGTTACGGGCAACAAGCTTTATCGTGTGCAGGCAAACGGGGGCAGACTGCTGTACCTGGGACCTGAATCCTATACTGCGGTCCAGGCGGATACAGCGGTTATTGTAGACGAGTACACGGAGATTCCGGCTGAGTTTTCCGAAGCGGTTGCGGCAGCTGCAAATTCGGTTGTTCTGTATCTTGCCGGGGATGCGGCAGCGGCTGCGCTCGCTGCCGCCCTTCCGGCGAAGACTGCGGTTTTGTATGAGACGAACAATGGCCGTGGTGCTGCGGCTCTTGGTCTTGGCCGGTTTGCGTTCGGTGAGAAGACCAAGGCTCTGTTCGTCATTACTGAGACGCCGGAGCGCGAGGAGGATATTTATGCAGACCTGATGCCGTATCTGGAGAAGCTTGAGATGGTTGTTGCGATCGGCAGTAATGCGACGTATCTTTCTGATTCTGCGACGGTTGTGCTCCCGTCGGCTGCGTTAAACGAGTATCCGGGGACGGTTACCAGCTGGGAGGGGCGTGTCCAGAAAGTACGGGCTGCATCCGCAGCACCGGAGGGGGTGAAATGCCCGTGTGAGATTATTTGTCTGCTTTCTGATGGTACGTACGCCTGGGAGGATAAAGCTGCAATTTTCGCAGATCTTGCGGCGGCGGTTCCGGTGTATGCGGGTATTGTCTATGAGGAGATTGATAGGCCCGATGGCGCATTTATCGGGGAGGACTGAGTATGACAGTAAAAGGCGATATGGTGTATGCATGGACGACGTCCTGCGATATTCATGGTGAGTGCGGCGGTGCGGTTACTGCCCTGCTGCAGTATGCACTTTCGAGTGGTATGGTTGATGCGGTTCTTGCGGTTTGCCGGGGTGCGGATCTGTATGATGCAAAACTTGAGCTGATCACGGATCCGGCACAGATGCCGAAGTCGGCAGGGTCGCTCCACTGCGGAACGCTGCTGTCGGCAAAGATGGTGAAGAAGTATCTCGGCGGGGCCCGCGAGATGAAGATCGCGGTGCCGGTGAAGGGTTGTGATGCGATGGCGTTCTATGAACTTGCGAAGCGTCAGCAGATCAATCTGGATAATGTGATTTTGATTGGTTTGAACTGTGGGGGGACGGTTTCTCCGATGGTTGCCCGCGAGATGATTGCAGACAAGTATGCGGTACATCCGGATGCGGTCTTTAAGGAGGAGATCGATAAGGGTCAGTTCATTATTGAGTACACTGATGAGGGGGGTGCGCACCAGCACAAGGGGATCTCTATTGAGGTGCTTGAGGAGGGGCCTGAGGGGTACGGCCGCCGTCAGAATTGTCAGCGTTGTAAATGCAAGGTGCCGCGCCAGGCGGATCTTGCCTGCGGTAACTGGGGTGTTATTGGTGAGAAGGCAGGGAAAGCGACGTTTGTGGAGGTTTGTTCGGAGAAGGGTGCGGCGCTTCTTGATGCGGCGGTGAGTGCCGGGGCGGTTGCGGTCTGTGCTCCTGAGCCGAAGGGTCTTGAGATCCGCGGGAAGGTGGAGAGTGCGATGCTGAAGCTTGGGGATAAGAACCGCGCCCACCAGTTTGGCGAGCTGGGTGAGGGACGCGAGCGGCTGGAGAGGATTATGCGGCTGTCTTCCCGCTGTATTGCCTGCCGTGCCTGTATTGAGAATTGTCCGATCTGCTATTGTGTGGAGTGTTCGACGGCAAAGCCGCATCTGGTGCGGCCCGGTCAGGTTCCGCCGGATTTTATGTTCCATTTAATCCGGTTTGCCCATATTGCGGATTCCTGTATTAACTGCGGGCAGTGTCAGGAGTTGTGTCCGATGGATATTCCGAATGCGCTGTTTATGCATGCGCAGCAGGTTGAGCTGGAGAAGATGTTCGGTCACAGGCCGGGTTATGATATGACGATGCCGGTGCTTGCGTTTGCGGAGGAGATGGATGAACGCGCCCGGCTGAGTGCAACGGGTTCGGATATGATCTTTGACAATGTGTTTAACGAGTAGATGAGGAGACTGCCGTTTCCATCAGGGTAGAGTTTCGGAACTTTTCCTTTTTTTGCGTGCGATCTGTAACGGGTGTTGTATTTTTTCTTTCATTATGCGATACTTCTTCTTTTCCGCCGTCCAATCAACTTCTATGAAGAGAAGGCCGATTGTTGCGGTAATCGGTGACGGGTTTCTTCCGCCGGATTCGGAGAAGGGACGGTTTGCCGAGGGTCTGGGTGAGGCACTTGTTACGGCGGGATACCGGGTAATCTGCGGGGGTCTCGGCGGTGTCATGGAGGCTGCTGCCCGCGGGGCGCACCGGTCCCCGTGGTATTGTGATGGGGATGTTATCGGGGTTCTGCCGGGTTGTACGCCGGATGCGGCGAATGCGTTTGTTGATATTCCGATTGCAACGGGACTGGATCATGCACGCAATTTTATTGTGGCGAATAGTGATGCGGTGGTTGCGGTCGGCGGGGGGTCGGGGACGCTGTCGGAGTTGTCGTATGCGTGGATTATGCGGCGGCTTATTCTGGCGTATCGGGTTCCGCATCCGGCGGGGACGGCTGATACGTTTGCGGACTGGAGCGGGGTTGTTGCGGATAAGCGGCTTGATGATAAGGGCCGGTGTCCGGAGGTTCCGGAGGATCGGATTTTCGGGGTGGATACGCCGGAGGAGGCGGTTGTTTTGCTTGCGGAGTGGTTGCCGCGGTACGGCGGGCGTCCGCCGTGTGCAGGAAGACGGTGAGCGGGTGTCCGGGGGGAAAAAAGAGGGGCGGGGTTTTTAGTTCCGGTCTTCGTTTGCGGTTGTGTTGTGGGTTCTGTCAAGCCATCTGTCGGCCCATGCGTAGAGGGGCGGTGCGAGGATGAGTGCGGCAAACGCGAGACCGTTTGCGGCGATGCCGATGATAAGGATGGTGGTGATAGTGTCCATAGTGCTGT
>NZ_JAPTGB010000024.1 GCF_026891975.1 Methanocorpusculum petauri
GATACGCGAGTTCTCGGGAACTATTCAACGCTGCACCCCCCCTTCTTCTTTGTAGTGATTTTATTTTGTCTTGTTTTCTTATTGTGATGATTATTTGACGAGCGTAAGCTGTCGGTTCGATAATGGTTTTTTCGTGTGGTTCTCCAGAACGTACGGTAAGGAGTCAAACGATCCGATCACAAACACGCGTGTGGTAGTTTGTGTGTCGGTTTATCCAATATGATTGTGAGATTTTTCCCCGCAAATCCTGCGCAACCTATATCTTTCTATAGATCAATTTGTTTTCCATGAACTGGTTATTTCCTCTGTTTCTTCTCTTTCTCGTTCTTACCGCAGTCACATCGGGCTGTGTCGGAACACCTGCAGGCGAAAACACCAGTACGCCGTACTATCTTGATCCTCCCGATCCCTTCATTATCAACCGTACTGCTGATCCCTTTGCTATTCCTGACCTCACCATTCCCGTTAATAACATGACACCCTACCAGAAAAATATAGACGGATACACGCGTGTCACCGGTTACACTCCTGCCGGTCTCTTTGCCGTCACTGGCAGTATTCCTGAAAATGCCGAGGAGCTAAGGCTTAATTTCGTCATCTTCGGAGAGCAGCACACGGTCTCTCTGCAGAATCTCCACTCGCGTCTTTCAGGGTATGCAGCCTACGTCGGGTATCTTGACAACGCTGATCCAGCCACTGCTTTCATACTCTCGATTGATGAAGGCAACCAGTTTAGTACCTTTATCGGCTGGAAAAACATGTCTCTCTCCATTATCCCGATAACTGATGATGACCAACCCGTGCATCTTGTTTCTCTGCTGACTGCCGGAGCCAACGACCCGGTACCGCTTGGGCCGAATGAGGTTCGTCTCACGCAAAAATCCGTTTCTCTCGGCTGTCCCACCGGAGAAACATTCATCGTCATCAATGAAACCGACTTCATCCGGTATCCCGAACTGTTGCGGCTCTATACTGCCCCGGAAAAAACGGCTATCATCTCCGATCAGCCGGTACGGGGGTATGATGTTTTCATTTCACCGGAAAAAGCAGAGGAAATTTTTGCTGTGTACGGAACACGCCCGGCTGACGGATTCTATCAGACTTATCCCTGGGTGCACAAATTCCTTGCAATCAACGGTACAAATTATTTCCTTGAAAAGGGAGGTATCGGTCTTGCAAACTACATTTACGGTAACTGACTTGTGGACGGTATGATAGGGTTTCTGTCTCTATCCCTACTTTTATCAGAGTAGAAACGAACATACTATCTATGCCGGAATTTGGAAATCCATTTGCAGGCCAGCAATTCGATCGGAAACTCACCGATAAGGAACTTGTCCGCGCTATCCGCTTTATGATCGCCGCAGAGTATGAGGCAATCCAGTTGTATCAGCAGCTTGCTGATTCGACGGATAATAAACTTGCAATTGATGTCCTCGAGGATATTGCCGATGAGGAGCGTGTCCATGCGGGTGAGTTCCTCCGTCTGCTCCACGAGCTTGCACCCGATGAGGAGAAGTTCTACAAAGAGGGAGCAGGCGAGGTTGAGGAAGAGATTGCGAAGATGAAGAAGAACTAAAAAATATTTTTCACTCTTTTTTCCGGTACTTTCCGCAGAGAGTGCCCGTGTCATATCCAAGGGTTGCGTCGGTGTAGTAGGCACAGGTGTCGGAGGTCATGGTGCAGACGAATCCTTTCTTGGAGAAAAATTCCGCGTCGGGAAGCGACGGGTCTTTTTTGAAGAATTTGCAGCCGGTAACAACACGCCGGGTGGTGTCGTAGAAGTGTTTTTGTTTGGGGGTGAGGTTGGCAAAGTCAATCATTTTGTCTGATGAGTGTTTGCCGGTTGTTGTGATAAATCCGGTGTTCGGGTACTTTTGGTGTGGGAAAAACGTAAAGTATTATTAGAGAGAGGGAGAATTATTATAGTCACTTTTGCTTCAGTGGCCTAGCCTGGCATAGCGGCTGATTTGTAATCAGCAGGTCGGGGGTTCAAATCCCTCCTGAAGCTTTGTATTTTTTGTTTAAATTGGGACACTCACTGTTTCGCATCCTTTTTTCTGCAGAGTGAGTGTTGCGTCGCCTTCGGGGACGCCGGTGTAGAGTACCCAGCCGGTGACGGATTCTCCTTCTTTGAGGACAACGTCGTTATACAGCATTTTGTTGTGGTATTTTTCCGGTACCGGCTGAAGCTGGGTTGCGGCAAAGTAGCTGCGGGATGAGGAGCTGTTCGGGAGGTAGAGCTGAAGGTCTGCGTCGGAGACGGTGACGGATCCCATGTAGCCTTCCCGGCGGGAGTGTTTGCCGAGTGTTTTACAGGTGAGGGTTACTTCGATGAGGTAGGTGGTGGTTCCTTCTTTGAGGTAGGTGGTGGAGAATCCTGAGGTGGACAGTTCCTGCATGGCGTCTGCGCCGCGGTAGACGGTGAGGACGTCGAGCAGGACGATGTCATTGTCGGGTATGATGGTTGCTGTAGGGACTGCGGTTGTCTGCAGAGGGGTTGGTGTCGGTGCTGCGGATTGTTCCGGGTCAATGCATCCTGCGCTCAGGAGTACTGCGGTGACGGCGATTATGAGAAGAAGAGGGAGCAGATGTTTCTTCATATGGAGATGATTGGTTTTTTTGGGTATTTATCACTGTTTGTGGCGGCGGGTGTTCAGGGGATTCCGGAGCGGTGCGTTGAGATTTTTCCAGCAGTCTATTTGGGGGTTGTTTTGGGATGTTATATCCTATGTGAATAGGATTCAGTACGCTCGTTGCGGATATTGGAGGTCTTTTTGAAAAAAGTGGGGAAGATTCTGTTTCCCGAACCGGTATTTTTCCGGGTGGTTATTTTCGTTCAGATGTGTTGAGGCGTATATATTTAAATTCCGATATCCTATTCACATAGGATATATTCTGTTTGGAGTACACATGCAGGTGGATATTCATGAAGGATAATGCAGTTTCTCCGGCTGTCGGGACGATTCTGCTCGTTGCGATGACGGTTGTTTTTGTGGCGATTGTGGCAATCGTGGCAGTGGGATTGTCGGGCGGGCTGTTTGATTCCAAAGATGTCGGTCTTATCCTGGATACTTATTCCATGGGAGGTTCAACCCCCGAACACGGTGTAACAGTTACGGTTATGGGAGGGAAAGACGCGGGTGATATTACCGAACTGCGCGTGACCATTGATGGTCCGGATTTGTACTATCAGACACGAGGGAACAGTTACGTGCCAAGTCCTGTTACCGGAGCAGGCTATCGCTACTTTGCAGATACCGGAACATACATGAAACTCTATGATACGACCTGGGTCATGACCAACGAACTGAACAATACCGGAGTTCTGGAAAACCGGCTTGCAACCGTTACCGGTAAGTTCCGTGACGGAACTGAACAGGTACTTTTAATGAAAAGGGTCACGATTCCTGCGATGACGGGTGTTGCTCAGCAGTTTAATTACACCTATGTCCGTGTGTTGTCCTTTACCAATACGACAGGAGTACCGGGACATGGTCTGCTGGTGACACCGATTAACGATTCTGTTACTAAGGTGGACTCTGTTACGTTATCGAAGCTGAAAGATAGTACGGGAAAAGATGTGCCTATGGGTCCCCTTACCAGTCCGCACCAATATGACAATGAATACTTCTTCTATCTGGAGACAGGTATGGATGTTCTGGATTCACCGTATCCAACGAGTTCAAATGCGGATCGTCTGACGGGAATGGCCTCAGTTTCTGTTTCTTTATCTGATGGAAGTACGAAAACTGATACTATTCCGGTAGATATTCCTGCCAGAGTTAATTTCTTCGAGAATTCATCAATCGTATCTGGTACTTTTGACTCGGCAATTTCCAAAGGTACTGGTTATGTCGTTCCTCTTACGATCAATAAAGGATCGATCCGAAATGTTAATCAGATGTATTATTGTATCACTAGTGGAAACGATCATTATAAACCACATTCGTGGGATATATCTACATTAGAGAACGGATATTCTCTTGGAAGTAGCGAACCAAATGGTATCAATCTTACTGCGTATTCAAACGGCACTCTCGAAGTATTTGTTCGGTCAAAACTGGGTAATACAGCGGTGTGGTATCGCGTCGCTTCCGCCTCGGTCAGTTCACTCCTCCCTTAACAATCTCCCTAACCCTCTTTTTTTCCCTCCCGATCCATTCCCCATGTATTTATCATACTCTCTGACCATCTATACTATATGACGACCACACCGCAACGGTCGTCACCAGCTACCTCCCAGAGGGTGAATCACACACATGCTCTCCGACATTGAAATCGCACAAAAAGCCGACATGCAGAAGATTACCGCAATCGCTGCAAAACTCGGCATCCGGCCCGACGAACTCGAACCTTACGGCCAGTACAAAGCAAAACTCTCCGACGCACTCGAAAAACGGGTCGCCGCAAACAAAACCGGCAAACTCATTCTCGTAACCGCCATCAACCCGACCCCCGCCGGCGAAGGAAAAACCACCACCACCGTCGGCATCGGTGAAGCCATGGCAAAGATCGGCAAAAACGCAGTTATCGCCCTTCGTGAACCCTCGCTTGGCCCCGTCTTCGGCGTCAAAGGCGGCGCCGCCGGCGGCGGCTACGCGCAGGTCATCCCGATGGAAGACATCAACCTCCACTTCACCGGCGACATCCACGCCATCACCGCCGCCAACAACCTGCTCTGTGCCATGATTGACAACCACATCCAGCAGGGCAACGCCCTTGACATCGACACGCGCCGCATCACCTTCAAACGCTGCCTTGACATGAACGACAGAGCGCTGCGTAATCTTGTCGTCGGTATGGGCGGCCCCACCAACGGCGTCCCCCGCGAAGACCACTTCATGATCACCGTCGCCTCCGAAGTCATGGCAATCCTCTGCCTCGCAACCGACATCACCGACCTCAAAAACCGGCTCGGCAGAATCATCATCGGCTACAGCCGCAGCGGAAAAATACTCTACGCACATGACCTTCAGGCACAGGGCGCAATGGCTGCCCTTCTCAAAGACGCCCTCAAACCAAACCTCGTCCAAACCCTCGAAAACACCCCCTGCCTCATCCACGGCGGCCCCTTCGCCAACATCGCCCACGGCTGCAACTCCGTCCGTGCAACACGGCTCGCCCTGAAATTAGCAGACTACGTCATCACGGAAGCAGGTTTCGGATCCGATCTCGGCGCGGAAAAATTCCTCGACATCAAATGCCGGTACGCAGGCCTCACCCCGAACGCCATCGTCCTTGTTGCAACCATCCGTGCCCTCAAATACAATGGCGGAATTCCCAAAGACAAATGCAGCGAACCAAACGTTGATGCAATGAAAGCCGGCATGATCAACCTGGAAGCCCATATCGAAAACCTCCAGAAGTACGGCGTCCCGGTTGTCGTTGCCATCAACCGCTTTGCAGCCGACACCGACGAAGAAATCACCGCACTCGAAGAGTTCTGCAAAACAAAAGGAGCAGACTTCGCCCTCTCCGAAGTCTTCGCCAAAGGCGGAGAAGGAGGCCGCGACCTTGCAGCAAAAGTCGTTGCCGCCTGTGAAAAACCAAACAGCTTCCACTTCCTCTACGACCTTGACAAACCCGTCAAAGAAAAAATCGAAACAATCACCTCCGAAATCTACGGCGCAGCAAAAGTCGCCTACTCCGCAAACGCCGAAACCACCATCAAAGAGATCGAAACAATTGGCTCCGGCAATCTTCCCGTCTGCATCGCAAAAACCCAGTACTCCCTCTCCGACGATCCCGCCAAACTCGGCCGCCCGACCGGATTCACCGTCAACGCCGCAACCGTCAGACTCCTCAACGGCGCGGGGTTCATCGTTGTTGAAACCGGTGAAATCATGACCATGCCCGGTCTTCCCGCAAAACCCGCCGCATGCCAGATCGACGTTGACGCAGACGGCAACATCTCCGGCCTCTTCTAAGGCCAACACTTTTTTTCAAAACCGTGGCACTCCTGCATTGTAGCTGTGGCTGTTCCCATACCGGGGACGTGGACCATCTCACGGGGTGAAGACCTTGGTCACCCTTGCTTGGAAAGCCGTACATCTCTCTCCGCCAGACAGCTGCCTTCCCAACTCAATAATTCCGCACAATAATCTCTTCAGCCCCGCCCCGTCCCGACACCTTCGCATTAATGTACCGCAGAACCTGCACCCGCTCCACTGAAAACTCCGCATACATCTCCAGAATCTCCGGAGCAACCGAATTCGACAGCATCACCCGTGCACCCCGCCGGTCAGCCTCCCGAAACATCGCACACAATCGTTCCTGCTCCGCCATCCCGAACGACTCCGTCGTATATGACGTAAAGTTCGCCGTCTCGGATACCGGAAAATAGGGAGGATCCAGATACACAAAATCCCCTTTCGAAATATCCGGCAGGATTCCCGCAAAGTCCCCCTCGGAAAGAACAGCAGGTTCAAGCGCCGCCGCCAGCGCCGTAAGCACCGCCTCTTCCCCGAACCGCGGCGGCTTCACATAACGTCCGAACGGAATATTATACTCCCCTCTCCGGTTCACCCGCCACAACCCGTTGTATCCGTGATGATTCAGATATAAAAACAGCGCAGCCCGCTCAACACACGCATCCGTACCGCGGATCGCGTTGAACCGCATCCGGCACGCAAGATACGCCTCCCGGGTATTTGCAAACTCCGGCTGTTTCACCGCCGCCGCAACTTCTGCGGGATGATCCCGCACCATCCGGTACAAATTGATCAACTCGGGGTTCGCATCATTCAGAAACACCCTCCCCCGTACCGCACCCTTTCGCCACAAATGCAGATACAACGCTCCGCCTCCGAAAAACGGCTCAAAATAATTTTCAAAATCCTCCGGACACCGCTCGACAAGTTCACCTAACAGCTGTCTCTTACCCCCCGCCCATTTCACCACCGGTCGCGGAAGAGAGGATTTTGTCATAAACATTATAATTAATGGGATAGCGGAAAGACATATACCTTGTCTATGAAAAGCACTACTTTCTCTTTCCCTGCCCGTGGAATAACCGGCCTGTGCATTCTGCTTCTTCTCGCAGTTCTCATTATGCCGGTCTCTGCAGGTATCTCCCAGAGCACCATTGCTCAGGGCGACACCCTTTACGTCAACGGTCAGGCACCCGGTTCCCAACAGGTCGCCCTCTACTTCTTTGGCCCGAACTACTTCAAATACGCAACAGCACAGGTCAACAGTGGTTCGTACACCTATGAACTCACCACCACAAGCGATATGTCTCCGTCCCAGTACTACTGCGTCGTTCAGAGTCCCGGAACCGGCAGCACCTTCAGTGTCGGTCCCGTAACCGTGGGAAGCACCACCTATATCACCGTAAAACCCGGAAGTGGTGTTCCCGCTGACGGCGACAGTTTCGTTGTGCAGGGACCAAACGCCCTGCAGGGATCCCAGGCTGCCTACGCTCTTGAACAGATGCTCCAAAGCCCGAACATCCCCGATCTTTCCCAGACGTTTACCTTCACGATTGAGTATCCGACCATCACTATCAGTTCTATTGGCACCCAGTACATGGGTACTCCCTTTACGGTTTCCGGAACCACCAATCTTGCGGCGGGAGACAATCTTCTTGTCGATGTCCGTGTAGCCACTTTCTGGCCCATGAGTAAAGAAGAAGCAAATGCCCAGGACTCATCCAGCTGGTCGCAGGGAGACTCCGGCAGTGTGATTGTTCAGCAGGGAACAACAAGCGGCCAGAACTTCTGGAGCTTCTCCGTTCATCCGCTGCACTCCTCCGAATACCAGATCACAGTAACCGGCATCAAAACAGGAGCAACTGCATCGCAGCAGTTTGTAGTAACAAACCACAGCCTGCCGACCCCTGTCCCGACAACTGCGGCGACCACTGCTGCAACCACCATCCCGACCAGTGCACCAACCCCGACCCAGACGCCCGGGTTCGGTCTGATTGCCGCAGTCGGAACACTTGGTGCGGCGGCCCTTCTGGCAGTCAGAAGACACTAATCTCTTTTTTTATCACAGATGTTGTCGAAAAAATATTTTGCAGTGATTTTTCCCGGAAAACCGGAGCACTCCGGTGGCAGGAGTACCCGGTGTTCACCCCAATAAGACCACAAACAACAAAAACTCGGCTGAAATCTCCTGAAGTATTTGGGAAACACTATCCCTTACCGCGCATAGCACGGACAGCGGACGACCAGCAGTCCTGCCGCCGCATTCAGCACTGCGACGATCAGAAACACGCCGGCATACCCGATCGGCAGCACCAGCAGCCCTGCGGCGAACGGCAACGCTGCCATTCCCGCATACTGCGTCATATTGAACATCCCGTTCATCACCCCCTGCGGTTTTTTCGTTTCCGCAAGATAGTTCAGCACCGCCGCCGTGATCACGCCGAACACAGCACCGACAAAGATCATTCCCACCGGATGCACCAGCACAACCGGCATGGAAACTGCGAGCAGAATGCCCGCAACCCGCACCACCGAAAGTGAGTCAGTGGTCCGCATCCGTGATGCCGCATACACAAACACTGCCGTTGCAACACTCATCAGCGCCGTTACCACACCGTTCACGTCAGCCGTTGCACCGGAAAGGTCCGGGTATGCGGAGATAACCACACCGGTCGTTCCGCAGAACACAAAGAGAGCTGCCCACAGCCATTTATGATACACCGCAATATCCCGCACCGCCGCAACCGGCAGAACACTCTGCAGTGCGGGTGCATCATCTTCACGTCCCAGACTCAGCAGTCCCGCTGCTCCCGCCAGTATCCCAAACACCAGAACACCTGCGTAGGCCTGAACAGATGCAAGCCAGCCGCTCACAACAAGTCCCGCAACCATGCCCACGTTCATCAGCGCAACAAACCCGCCGGCGAGTCTGCGGTGATCCGCAGCCGAGTTCACGAACGCCATTGCCGCAGAAACAAACATCCCCGTGAACAATCCTTCCGCAAACCGAAGCGCCACTGCCGCTGTCGGATCAGGATAGGAGACCCACAGAACAATCGCTGATACAAGCGTCCCGAAAAGACCGATCCTCACCAGCGGTGTTCTCCCGACCCTGTCCGACAACCAGCCGGCGGGGAACACCATGAGAAACGCGCCGAGGAAGTAGGCCGAGTACACCGCCCCCTGCATTCCGGGTTCGGGCGCGATGCTGTTTAAGACCGGCACAACTGCGTTGGAGAGAGCCATAGCTGCAAATGCACCCAAAAACAGCGACATGCGGAATACGGCCTGAAGTTTCATGAATCAGAACAGTTCTGCATCTTTTTTGACTTCGTACTTTTGCAAAACCGTTCTCGGAAGGTTGGGAACGGCTTCTGTGAGCGGGACTGCGAACAGAAACTTCGGTTCGTCCGCAAATCCGTGCAGACCGATAATAACAAGGCAGGGGTTTTCCTCAGTTTCCGCGTAAGTCCGGTACGCTGCATAGGTCTCGGAAGTTGTCCACGGCAGATATGCTTCTCTGTCCTCGCCGACGAACATCCTGCTCCGGTAGCAGGTGATGAGATCAAACCGCGCCTCGTCTGCGTTGCGGACGCAGACCAGATCCGGCTCACCTGCTGCGCGCTCTTCACGGTCGGCAACGGAGTAAGCATCTCCCAGCCGGTTCATGACATACTCGCGGAACGCTACGGCCACAACCGGATTTGTGTCGTCCGGGTCTGCATCGGGATCAGGATACCAGACGCCGAGTGCCCGTTCAAGCTGGCCTAAAATGCCCATACGTATTTCTTGAACGTCTGTCCTCTTAAAAAAGCGGGTACGTCATCGTGCCAATTATCTTATAAGAAAACCACATAATAGTATTCTAAGAGAGAACAGCTACAATGGAACACGCAGAGATCATTACGAATGCCTACAACTTCACGAAAAATGCTTTCTTCAGCATTACACAGTTTCCACGATGGGTGATTCTGTTTTTCTATATTGTCGGCCCGATTATTGTCGGATTCATTGTGGCGACGATTGCGCTGCAGCTGATTGTTCTGCCGATTCTGGTGAGTCTCCTTGTCGGCCCGGACTTCGGGTTTACCCGTGAGGTTCTTTCGGGTCTTTTGCAGTTTCTTGCTCTGCTGCTGGGATTATCCTGCATTTTCTTTGTTCCGCTGATGCAGGGGTACTGCTACCGTCTGTTCCGTTCCGGCGATTCTATGCCGGATACAGGGAACTTCTGGGGACTGTTCTTTAACGGCTGGAGAATCAACGTTACCGTTATCATCTATGCAATTCCGCTGATCATCATCTCAGTAATCTATATGCTGGTCTTTATGTACTTCTTCCCGGATACGGGGATGTACTCAAGCGCGGATTTCCTTGATATGGAAGGGATGATCTATGTGGGAACAGTCTTTTCCTATGCTGCTGTTCAGTTTATTACGACACTGATTGTTCTTCTGTTTGCGTTTATCGGGATTACACATCTGTGCCGGACAGGTTCTATTCGTGAGGCGGTGAACCTGAAGACGATCACAGGGATTATCAGCAAGATCGGCTGGTACGACTATATTCTTTCGCTGGTGGTTATGAGTATTCTCTATCTGATGGTGACGTTTGTGGTAGTGTCGCTTTCGCAGGTGTTTTCAAACAATCTTGTTGTTATGGCGGTACTGTATGTTCTCTATATCTTTGCGCTTGTGCCGATTACGGTGTTCTTCATCAGGTACCTTTCCGAGGTCTATGATACGGCCTTCCTGCCCGAGGAGATCGATGATGAAGAATTTGATTTCTTCTAACTGAAATTTCTGATATCTCCTGTGCGGTTCATCCGCCTGTGACCGGAGGAGGAATAATCACGGGTGCCTCCTCTGATCGTTTATGCGCTTTTGATCGTTTTCCCCTGCATCTCCTCCTCCCGTCAACCGCTGTGACCCCAGCCCCGGAGGGGCGGGCGGGGCGGGATTGTGTGTTTCTCGGAGGCTCATCCGTTTCGCCTGCGGCGGAACGGATGAACCTCTGATTAGAAATAGCAATCCTGACCAATATATTCTCATTGTGCCGCACGAATACAAAAAATATCCGCATCAGCGGAAAAAACCGCAGACCAAAAAATCTGCGGAAAAAGTTCCGCGAAAAGAGATTAAGCCCGGTTACTACGTCGCTGCTGACAGTGACGACTATCTCACCAAACATCTTTACTGGTGTTTGCACTGTAATGTCCCGCTCGTTGCAAAGACCTGCTCCTGTGGAACCGAAACTACAAAAATACCGCTTCAGCAGCCCTATGATATTCGTCCGGTTCTCAAAGCCGATCGCTCTCTCCTGCAGACCCTCATCTGCGACCGGTTCGGCCCCCGCGTAACGCTCCCGCATGTGATGATCTTCAACAAAGCCGGCGGTCTTGACCGGAATGATCTCATTATCGCAAACGGTGTCCGGTTTGCCTGGCTCTGGTTTGATCCCGTTACCCGTAGTTTCCGGCTCGACATTGAAGCAGAAGCCCTCCCCTACCTCATCGGAAAAGCCGATAAAAATATCATCGACCTTGAGTCCGCAGCTTCTTCCCTCCCCTCCGGCAGACTCGGCGGGAAAAAAATCGCTGTCACTGCACCGGAGGCGACGGACGGCGTTGTCATTCTCAAATACAAATCCAAGTACGGCACCGGCATCC
Source organism: Methanocorpusculum petauri (assembly GCF_026891975.1). Classification (GTDB taxonomy): domain Archaea; phylum Halobacteriota; class Methanomicrobia; order Methanomicrobiales; family Methanocorpusculaceae; genus Methanocorpusculum; species Methanocorpusculum petauri. Next base: position 11,599 of record NZ_JAPTGB010000024.1, read on the forward strand.
TGAAAGACGGTGCAGTCCGCATCAAAGAGCTTGTCAGCGTACAGCCGAAACTTGGCATGGCAAACCCGTCGTGGGCTGACGTTGTGGAGAAAAATGCCTTCCATCTCAAAAACATGGAACGCACCGCTGTACGCGAGATCAAACAAAACCTCGGTCTTGCACCGACTGCAAACTGTTCCTTCTCCGGCGGAAAAGACAGTACCGCCGTCTGGCACATTGCTCAGAAAGCAGGCGTGACTGATGCATTCTTCATCGATACTGGTCTTGAGTTTCCTGAAACCATTGAGTTTGTCCAAAGTCAGAACGTCCGCCTCATTCAGAAAGCCGGAGACTTCTGGCAGGCAGTCGAGAAAGCAGGTCCTCCCGGAAAGGATCACCGCTGGTGTTGTAAACTTCTCAAACTCAATCCTCTGAAGATTCATCTCGCCGAAACCGGTCCCTGCGTTACGGTTCAGGGCAACCGCTGGTATGAGTCATGGAGCCGCGCCTCGCTTGATGCCGTCTCCCAAAACCCGAACAATCCTCTGCAGATCAACCTCTCCCCCATCCGTTCCTGGCGGGCGCTTGATGTTTTCCTCTACCTCTGGCTGCGGGGAGTTCCGTACAACCCGCTGTATGAACGCGGGTATGAACGCATCGGCTGTTATCTCTGCCCTGCCATGCTTGAATCAGAACTTGCAACCATGCATCAGACGCATCCTGACATGGCTGCACGGTGGGACGACTTCCTCACCCGCTGGGCTGCCGACCGTGGTCTCCCGCCCGAGTTTATCAGCTGGGGACTGTGGCGGTGGAAGGAACTCCCGCCCAAGATGAAGGAACTTGTCCGGGATGCAGGTCTTGATCTTTCCGAAAAACCGGTCCGGCGCAGTACTCCTTCCTCGGTTGCCCATCTGATGCCGGAAGGCAAAGCAGGCGACATTGTGAATGTTGGGGACGAAGGCAAAACCTCCTCCGCTGTCCCGGACTGGGAATCCCTGAGAAATCAGTTCCCTATGATAGGCGATCTGATTTACCTTGATAATGCTGCAACCTCCTTTTCCCCGGAGTCTGTGCTTGTCGCCATGGATCAGTTTGAGCGCAGTTACCGGGCAAATGTCGGCCGGGGTGTTCACCGGCTGACGAGAATTGCCAGCCAGAAGTACTGGCATGCCCACGAAAAAGCTGCCTCCCTCATCAACGGGGCAGAAGGCACCACGGTATTTGTGAAAAACACCACTGAAGCCGTCACCATGATCGCCCGTGGACTTGAATGGCAGCCGGGCGATGTAATTGTAACCACTATTCTTGAGCACCACTCAAATCTCCTTCCGTGGCGTGCACTGGAAAAATCCGGCGTCACACTCCGGATCGTTGGTCTCCGCCCCGACCTCACGCTCGACATGGATGCATTTGCAGCAGCGATGGACGACTCGGTCCGGCTGGTTGCCGTAACACAGGCATCGAATGTGACCGGCACTATTGTGCCGGTTGCAGAGATTGCCGGATTTTGCCGCAGGCATGGCGCGCTCCTTTCCGTTGATGCCGCTCAGTCTGTTCCCCATATGCCGGTCAATGTCCGTGCCCTTGGTGCGGATTTCCTCTCCTTCTCCGGTCATAAAATGTGCGGCCCTACCGGGACCGGCGTTCTCTGGATGAAAAAGCCGATCTTAGAGCCGCTGTTCCTCGGCGGCGGTATGGTGGAACACGTTACCGACGACGGTTTTACTCCGGCGGAAGGCTTCCACAGATACGAAGCCGGTACGCCGAACATCGCGGGCGGGATCGGTCTTGGCGAGGCCGCCGCGTTCCTCAAAGAGATCGGGATGGAGCAGATCGAAGCACGGGAACGGGAACTCGGCAGCAGGCTGATCGAAAAACTTTCCGCCATCTCCGGCGTACAGGTCTATGCACCCGCCGATCCGAACCAGCGCATCGGTGTTGTCTCCTTTACGATTGACGGCATCCCGCCGCACGAGGCCGCCGCGTATCTGGATGATGAAGGCGGTATTATGGTGCGGTCCGGCATGCACTGTGCCGAACCGCTGATGCGTCAGCTTGGCTGTCCTGACGGAACCATTCGTGCAAGCCTTGCGTTCTACAATACCGCAAGCGAGATCGATACCCTTGCTGCAACTGTCCGGGAGATGATTTCATGAAGACCGTCCTTACTCTTCTCGTGGACTGTGCAGGCGCGTTTGAGGGCGGCAGAACTGCCGCCGCAAACATGCCGGTGAAAAAATTCATTGCAGAACTGCCTGCTGATCTTCCGGTCCGTATCCTTCGCTACTCTGACACTGCCATGTGGCATCTCGGTCCTGAACCGGTTCCTGCGGGCGAGGTGGAGTGGACGGATCTGCCGTCCGGCGGCTACCTCTCCTCGCTTGCCCATGCCGTAAACCTTGCGGGACAGAGCTTTACCACCGCACCGGACATCAGAAACGTTGTACTTCTCATCTCCGGCGGGGCACTCTCCGATCCCGAAGAGATCGTGCAGACAGTACTTGCAAAAAGATTTGATGCCTCCGTTATCCGTGCTGCTGTCCCGTTGACCACTGATGCGGACGCTGCTGTTCTCCGCATGTTTGCAGGAGACAACCTCTTTGACTCATCCGTTCTCCTTGACCCGCGTCCCTTCCTCGCTTCGTTCGGCGAATCTGTCGCCGCTTCACCTGTCCCGCATGCAGTACCTGTTCCGATCACGCTTTCCTGCACTATCGATCTCGGCGGCGGTGATTCCTTTTCCCTTTCCGTATCCGGAACCGATATTTTAGCGGTAAAAGAGGAGATGCAATCCTGTCTTGCGGAGTTCGGTACAGAAGACGATCCGGTCCGGAAAAAAATTGCGGAGTATGTCCGGCGGGTATTCTAATATCTCCTTCTTTTCTGTTTGACAACCGGCGTCTGTTCCGTTTCCGTCAGAGTGACGCAGGACTTCAGCTCGTCTGCGGTAAGTTTTTCTGCAATCTCGGTTACATTCACGGACTCATACTGTCGTGTCTCTTCTTCGCCAATGAGCTGAACTGCTGCTGTCCGGAGGGATTTTCTTCCAAATATCTTTATGATATCGTAGGGTTTGATGTATGCGAACTCGTCGTAAATCTCCGGATAGAGAACCCGGAGTTTTGCAACATCAACAATGCGCCGTTTTCGTACGGGAATCACCAGCTGGTATGCGGGATGTTTGATCTTTTCCGTCCGGATTTTTTGGATTTCTCTCTCCCGCCGATGCGTGTATTCCTCCTGTAATTTTGTTAATGCTTCCAGAAGGCATTGATAGAAGAACACTTTTTCGTATGGATTGTCCGGCTCTTCTGGCAGCCCGTCCCTGATGTCATATACCAGCTCTTCTGTTTTGTCCGAAGTTGATCCCATACCTGTGTGGTATGTTGTTTTTTACCGGCAAGAGTGTTTCGACGCGGGGCGGCTTAGGAGGTATCACCGGCCAACCCCTCAGTTTCAATACCTCAGCCCTCCAATATAAGAAGCATTATTAAATTTGAAACTGCGGGGACACACGAGTGAAGTATGTAGTTGTAACCGGCGGTGTGATGAGCGGCCTTGGCAAAGGCATCACCGCTGCGTCCATCGGACGAATTCTCATCAACAGAGGTTACCACGTAACCTCCGTCAAGATCGACCCGTACTTAAACATTGATGCGGGCCTCATGAACCCGGCCCAGCACGGCGAAGTCTTCGTGTTAAAGGACGGCGGCGAGGCGGATCTGGACCTGGGAAACTACGAACGGTTCCTTGACATTGAACTCACCAGTGACCACAACCTGACCACCGGAAAGATCTACTCCTCCGTGATTCAGAAAGAACGCCACGGTGACTACCTCGGGGCAACCGTCCAGATTATTCCGCACATCACCGATGAGATCAAAGACAGAATCAAACATGCCGCAGAGAGCTGGATCGACAAAGACGGCAACCATGCAGAGATCTGTATTGTTGAGGTCGGCGGTACGGTCGGCGACATTGAAAGCATGCCGTTTCTGGAGGCTGTCCGTCAGATGCACTGGGAGTACGGCAACGGTGACTTCGTTCTTGTTCACGTAACCCTCCTTCCGGCAGACACCATGGGCGATCTCAAAACCAAACCTACGCAGCACTCCGTTAAAGCACTGCGGGAACTGGGACTTGAAGCCGATCTCATCGTAGGCCGCAGTACGCTGCCGGTCTCACTTTCCACCAAACGCAAGATCTCCTCTTTCTGCGACGTTGATGTCTCTGCTGTTATCAGCGCTACAACTGCTCCCGATACCTATCTTGTTCCGATGGAGCTGGAGAAGGAAGGAATGGCGGATATTCTCCTGCCGCTCTTAAAGCTCTCGCCCGGCAAGCCGGACAACAGCTGGTACTCCCTCGTCTCCCGCGAGTACACCAACCGCGTCAGAATCGGTATTATCACCAAATACGGTGTTGAAGATGTTTATATCTCCATCAAGGAGGCACTCAAGCATGCGGGCCGCCAGCTCTCAACCGAGGTTATTATTGAATGGCTCGATGCCGAGCAGTACACGAACGCTGACCTTGCCGACCTTGATGGTATTCTCATCCCCGGAGGATTCGGCAACCGCGGTATCGAAGGAATGATTGGAGCAATCACGTACGCCCGTGAACACAACAAACCGCTGCTCGGTCTGTGCCTCGGGTTCCAGCTCTCGGTTATCGAGTTCGCCCGCAATGTCGTCGGGTACCGTGATGCAACCAGTGCCGAGATGGGCGACGGAACGCCGGTCATCGCCCTCCTGCCGGAACAGGAAGGCGTTGATGACCTTGGCGGTACGATGCGGCTCGGCGACTATCCAGTGCACCTTGCGGCTGATTCCAAGCTCGCTGAACTTTACGGTGCAACCGATATTGTTGAACGCCACCGTCACCGTTACGAGGTCAATCCCGAATACATTGACGAGATCGAGGCAAAAGGTCTGCGGTTCGTGGGACGGAACGGACGCCGCATGGAAGCTCTGGAGCTTTCCGGTCATCCGTACTTTGTTGCAACCCAGTTCCACCCCGAGTTCCGGTCGCGTCCGACCCGTCCCTCGGCACCGTTCGTCGGCTTTGTGAAGGCCGGTCTTGCAAACCATACCCGGAAAGAGTAAAATCATGGAATCCATTCTTGTCCTTGACTTCGGCGGTCAGTACAATCAGCTGATCGCCCGCCGCGTCCGTGAGGCGAACGTTTACTGTGAGGTGAAACCCTGCACGATTTCGCTTGATGAGATCATTGCCGGAAACTACCGGGGTATCATCTTCACCGGCGGTCCTGCTTCGGTGTATGCGGAAGGCGCCCCCCGGGTGGATGCAGGTGTTTTTTCGCTCGGCATTCCGATTCTTGGTATCTGCTACGGAGCACAGCTGACCGCGTTCACGCTCGGCGGCAAAGTTTCTTCCGGGGCCACGGCTCTGACCCGCGAGTACGGCAAAACACCGCTGACTCTTTCCGAAAGCAGACTCTTTACCGGAATTCCTGCGGAGACGTCCTGCTGGATGAGTCATGGGGACTACATCAGCGAACTTCCTGCAGGGTTCTGTGCTACCGGGGCAACGCCCGGCTGCCCGTTTGCTGCACTCGAAGATCCGGAGAGGGATATCTACGCGGTTCAGTTCCATCCCGAAGTACTGCACACGCCCGAAGGTATGGCGATGATCAGAAACTTCCTGTATGGTGTCTGCGGCTGTACAGGAACGTGGCAGATGTCTTCGTTCGTGGACAATATGGTTATGCACCTGCGGGAGAAGATCGGCGACAAAAAAGTACTTTGTGCACTTTCCGGTGGTGTGGACTCATCGGTCGCTGCTGTTCTCGTGCACAAGGCCGTCGGCAAACAACTGACCTGCATCTTTGTGGATCACGGACTGCTGCGTAAGAATGAAGGCGATGAAGTTGAAGAAGTCTTCAGAAATCAGTACGATATCAATCTGATCCGCGTGAATGCTGAAGATCGGTTCCTCGCAAAACTTGCCGGTGTTTCCGATCCGGAACAGAAGCGCAAAATTATCGGTGCAGAGTTTATCCGCGTCTTTGAAGAAGAGGCAAAAAAGATCGGTACGGTTGATTTTCTGGTGCAGGGAACAATTTATCCGGATGTTATTGAGTCCGGACCGGGAAATGCTGCGGTCATCAAGAGTCACCACAATGTTGGCGGTCTCCCGGATCATGTGGATTTCAAGGAGATCATCGAACCCCTGCGCATCCTCTTTAAGGACGAGGTGCGTGCCGCGGGAGCGGAGCTCGGCATTCCGGAAAATCTTGTCTGGCGTCAGCCGTTCCCGGGCCCGGGACTTGCCATCCGCGTTATCGGTGACATCACGAAGGACAAACTCGACATCCTCCGTGATGCGGATGCGATCTTCCGCGAGGAGGTTGCAGCCGCGGGTCTTGGCCGTGCGATTAATCAGTACTTTGCGGCCTTAACCAACATGCGCAGTGTCGGTGTCATGGGCGATGAACGTACCTATGACTATGCAGTTGCACTGCGTGCGGTTACCACGACGGATTTCATGACCGCCGACTGGGCGCAGATTCCGTATCCTGTGCTGGAAAAAATTTCCGGCAGAATCATCAACGAGGTTCGCCACGTGAACCGTGTCCTCTACGATATCACGAGCAAACCTCCGGCAACTATTGAATATGAGTGATACTTATGCCAACTTCCAAACAACTTGATGCAAAATACTATATGCCCGCGTTCGGGCGGGACATGGAGATTGTCCGGGGCAAAGACTGTCATGTATGGGACAGTACCGGAAAGAAATATCTTGATTTAGTCGCAGGTATTGCGGTGTGCAGTACCGGTCACTGCCATCCGGCAGTGACCGCTGCTATCTGCAAACAGGCACAGACGCTGATTCACTGTTCGAATCTCTACTATGTGCCGGGCCAGGCGGAACTTGCGGCAAAACTGTCGAAGGCTTCCGGTCTTGGCAAGGTGTTCTTCGGCAACTCTGGTGCCGAGGCAAACGATGCGGCGATGAAGCTCGCCATCCGGGCAACCGGCCGCCATGAGTTCGTGTCCTTTGAGCATGATTTCCACGGAAGAACCGTTGGTTCACTTGCCTGTACCCATAAACCTGATATCCGCGAGCCGTTTGAGCCGCTCGGTATTCCCTGTAAGTTCAGTCCGTACGGGGATATTGAAGCACTGAAAGGACTTGTGACGAAGAAAACTGCTGCGGTTATCTTTGAACCGATTCAGGGGGAGACCGGTGTCATTATTCCGCCGGATGATTTCCTTCCGGGCATCCGCGATATCTGTGATGATACGGGCGCTCTGATGATCTGTGACGAGGTTCAGACGGGTATGGGCAGAACCGGAAAATGGTTCGCGTTCCAGCACACCGGGGTTCAGCCTGATATTATCAGTCTCGCCAAAGGCGTTGCGTCCGGTATTCCGATGGGTGCAATTATCGCCCGCGAGGGTCTGGAGTTTACGAAAGGAGAGCACGGCAGTACGTTTGCCGGAGGGCCGATTGCCTGCGCCGCAGGAAACGCGACGTTTGATGTGCTGAAGACCGTTGTGCCGAAGGTTGCGGCGAAAGGAGAGCGGTTCAGAAAAGGTCTGGCAAACCTGAACCCGCGGGTGCGGGGTCTGATGGTCGGTTTCACTGCCGGGGCCAAAGCTCCGGCGATTGCGGAGTACTGCCGTGAGCATGGATTGTTAATCAACGTTGCCGGCGGCGAAAATATCAGAATTGTGCCGCCGCTGGTTATTCAGAACCGCGAGATCGATTACGCTATTGCAGTCATCAATGAAGCAGCAGAATCCGTCTAAAGAAGTTCTCTGCCGTGAGCTCTACACAAAGACGGGTTATGTCTTTGCGAAGTCTCCGGCTGAGATTGCGGCAGCGTCGGGGTTCGCCGAGGTTGCGATGCTTGGCAGTAATGAAAATCCCTTTCCGCCGTCTCCGGCGGTGCAGGAAGCTGCCGCTGCCGCACTTGCGGCGGCGAACCGGTATCCCGATCCGAAGGCGGGGGAGTTTGTCGCTGCCCTTCGCCGGTATGTCTGTGATCATCCCGTGGTGACGTCCGGGCTTGGGATGGACGGCGTGATTGAAACCGTTATCCGTGCCCTTGTTTCGCCGGGGGAGAAGGTTGTGGTTTCCACGCCGACGTTTTCGGTGTACGGGCTTGATGCGGCGGCGGCGTCTGCCCGGCTGGTGAATGTTTCGCGGGCTGCGGATTTTTCGGTGGATGTGGATGCGTTTATTGCAGAGGCTGCGGATGCGAAGCTTTCCTTTTTGTGTACGCCGAATAATCCGACGGGAACGGTTACCAGTACTGAGGATATTGAGCGGATTTTATCCGAGATTTCCGGTGTTCTGTTCCTCGATAATGCGTATGTGGAGTTCTGCGATGAGGATTATCTGCCGCTTCTGAAGAAGTATGATAATCTCATTATCGGAAGGACGCTTTCGAAGGTGTATGGTCTTGCGGGTCTGCGGGTTGGCTACGGATTTGTTCCGGAGTGGCTGGAAGGTCCGTATCGAGCTGCGGCGACGCCGTTTACGCTGAACCGTGTGTCGGAGGCTGCGGCGGTTGCGGCAGTTGCGGATACTGCCTACCGCGATGCGTTCATTTCCCATGTGCGGAAATGGCGCGAGACGTTTGTCCGTGAAATTCCGTTTCCGGTTCTTGCGAGCGGAGCAAATTTTGTGCTGTTTGATGTTGCCCCGATGACGAGTAATGAGGCGATGGAGGCTTTTGCAAAGGAGGGCGTTCTTGTCCGGTCGTGTGCGAGTTTCCCGGGTCTTGGAGATACATTTGTCCGTGTGTCGGTCGGCGATGTGTGGGAGAATGAGCGGTTCCTTACGGTGGTGAAGGGTCTGTGATGATCGGAATTACGGGGACGCCGGGGACGGGGAAGTCTGCGGTGGCGGCAGAACTTCGTTGCCGGGGTTTTCCGGTTGTTGATCTGAAGACGACCGTTGCCCCCTATATTGTGGGTCATGATGCTGTCCGCGATGCGGATGAGGTGGATGTGGATGCGTGGGCGGATGCGTTTTCCGATACGGAGGGATATGTGGAAGGGTCGCTTGCACATTTTCTTGCGTGCGATAAGATTGTTGTTCTCCGGTGCAGGCCGGATGTGCTGAAAGGCCGTCTTTCTTCACGCGGTTATGCGGCGGCGAAGGTTGCGGAGAACTGTTCTGCGGAGGCGCTGGATGTGATTTTGTCGGAGACTGCGGATATGTTTGCCTCGGAACAAGTATATGAAATAGATACGACAAATAGAGATGTAGTTTCTGTGGCGGATCTGGTTGTTTCGTTTGCGGCGGATGAGATTCCTGCTTCGTTTGGAACAATCGACTGGTCAGAGTTTCTGGACCCGATGTTATGACACTTGATTCCTACCGCTCAAAGGTTGCTTTTATTGTGACCCCGCTTGCCAAGGCTGTTGCGGCACTGCATCTGACGCCGAATGCCTGTACGGTGCTGGCACTGCTTGCAGCGGCAGCTGCGGGTGTGTTCTTTGGTCTTGGCGAGACATTGTTTGGGGTTGTTCTGGTGTTTGTGAGTGCATTTTTTGATGCGATTGACGGAGCGGTGGCCCGTCTGACAGGTATTGCAAGTCCTGCGGGGGATTATCTGGATCATGTGTTTGACCGGTATGCGGATATTTTTATTATTACGGGTATTTTTGCGTGGGGTACGATTGCATGGACCTGTCAGGTTCCGGCCTGGGCTATCGGGGTGTTTGCGCTGACGGGTGTTCTGATGTCGTCGTATCTGGGGACGCAGGCGCAGGCGGTTGGTCTGAAGCGGAATTACGGGGGTCTTTTGGGCAGGGCGGACCGGCTGGTGCTTTTGCTGGTGTTCGGTGCGGTTGAGGTGGTGTTTCCCGTGCCGCTGTTGTTCGGGCTTCCGGCACTCGGCTGGCTGCTGGTGATCTTCGGGGTGTTCGGCCATGTTACGGCAGTTCAGCGGTTTGTGAGCGGCTGGCGCGAGCTGAATGCACCGAAGAAGGAGTAATTTTTTTTGGTTTTTGCGGTTCCGTTTGTGGTGCTCTGATTCCTGCGGAAAGCAAAATCTCCTGTATTTTTTTCGGAAGAGTACCTGCGAAATCTTTTCGGGGTATCATTCAAACAAAACAGTATGGGTCAGACGACACTTTGTCCGGCTTTCCTCAAAAGTGTCCCGAGTTGCAGGATCAAAAATATCTGAAGAAAAATATTTGACTTTGGTTACTCCCAGTACAACCACCGCGAAAGAGTCCCGAATTATTCAATCAAAATCCCGTCAAACATTCTGAACAAGTTTAGACTTTTGGAGCAGGGCAACTTTGTCCACAATTCATATATACCGTTCCCGTCGACACTCACCTATTGTCTTACGGGCAGCGATACATATTTCTCGTACAATAACTGTGGTCTGCCCGACCGGCATGGAATAATTGTAACGTGGTGAGTTCTATGAACAAAATACAAACTGCCAGACTGAGCATAATCCTCCTTTCTCTGATTTATTTCCTGCCGGTTCTTACCGTACTTCTGATGCTGAACTCTGTACCGTTTCAGGAACTGCCTGCCCTTATTTATCTGGTCCTTCTTGCTATCGTTATCCTCCCCATCCTCTCAGCAGCAGGAACGTGCCTTTATGTCAAAACCTGTCGTCCCCGACGGAAAATAATTCTCATTGCTGTTGTTGCTGTCTTTTTTTCTGTCCTCTTCCTGATCTACGTTCTCCTTACCGGGGGAAAGGTATCCGCTATCATAAGCAGTGCAACCCTGTTTCTCGCTTTCCTCTATCCTGTGCTTATGCTCTTTTTCGTTCCCGCATGGTTCACTATTCCGGGACTGGATAAACCTGCCCGTATTCCGCAGATCCTTGGCATCCTCACGCCGGTCTTTGGTATACTTTTCACGTACTTTTACTTTCAGGTTCCGGACTGTCCGGTTGGTGAGACTATCCCTGCTTTTGCTGTTGCGGCAGTTCCCGTTTTCTTCTTTGCCGCAGCAGCCGCAGGTATCCTTGCCGGAATTCTTCTTCTTATCCGGGGAGGGACCTGTCCGGAAATTTCTTCTCCTTCCTCCTCTGAGCGCACACCTTAATTGCTCATACACACTATTATAATAGATGCAGGTCCGGAGCTGACCCGCAGGAACCCTACCGTGTAGGGAGGTGTGTATGAACAAACAGATGAACACAACCACAGAAGGACGGTAGCACCGATGAAAAGCATCGTCCCTTTCATCTCGGCAACCGTTGCCGCATTCATCATTTATCTGGTATTATCCATTGGAAGTGCCGGAGAAACGAACTCGATTCTCCTCTGGTCAGTACCCGAACTCATAATAGGACTAATCCTTTCGATTATTACCGGGCTGCTATGCCGCAAGCTCTGGCAGGGAAAACGCTACACTATGGCTAACCCCCTTCGCTGGCTGCTGCTTGTCGTCTATATCATTCCGTTTGTAATCGAACTGATTATCGCAAACCTGACCGTTGCATGGAAGATCATCACCGGCAGAAATATCAGGCCGGGCATCGTCAAACTCACGCCTGGCCTGAAGACGGATGCCGGAGCGCTCCTGCTCTCGGCATCCATCACGTTTCAGCCGGGAACCGCAACCGTTGACATCAACGAAAAAACCCGCGAGATGTACATCCACTGCCTTGATGTCGGTGATGCGCCCATGAAGTGCAGAGAACCCGGCAAAATCTTTGCCAGAATTGATCTCGCCAAATGGATCCGGAGGATCACCGAATGATCGATATCTTCATGATAGCTGCCATCATCTTCGTTCTCCTCATCTTTGCATGCGGAGTGCGGATGTGGCTTGGCCCGACCAATGCCGATCGGATGCTTGCGCTTGACGTCATCAATGCTCTTGTGGTCATCATCATGATCATTCTTTCCATCCGGTTTGCGCAGCCCGGGTTCATCGATGTTGCAATCGTGTACGCCCTGCTCTCCTTTGTCGGCACACTCTACGTTGCAAAGCTCATCAGAGGTGATCTCGAATGATCGAAACAGTAATCATCATCTTTGTTCTGCTGTCACTGTTCTTCAGCATTCTCGGCGTGATCGGTCTGTTCCGGTTCCCGGACTTTTACACCAGAATCCATGCCGCAGGACTCGTCGGAAGTTTTGGTGTACTGTTTGCCGGATGTGCCGTACTCCTGTATGCGTACACGCTCTGGGCCGCCGGAGAGGAAGCCTGGTTCAACTACGGGGCACACGTCCTTCTGGCACTTGTGGTCGTTGTTGTTACCGCAACCACCTCAACACATGCTATTGCCCGCAGTGCGTATCGGAGCGGCAACACGCCGAAAGTGCATGTAATCGACGCGCTGGAAGAGGACGAACCAAAGATGATGGCACAGGAGGAGGCACGCAAATGATTGAACTTTTCCCGTCCTACTATGCGGTTCTGCACATCCTGTTCCTTGCCGCTATGATTCTCTGTGCGGTTGCCGTCTTCATCTTAAAGGATCTCATCGCCGCAGCAATTGCGTTCGCCGCGTTCAGTTTCCTTCTGGCGCTTGAGTTCTTCATCCTGCAGGCTCCGGACGTCGCAATTGCGGAGGCTGCAATCGGGGCAGGAATTTCCACTGCCATTCTCATCATCGCTATTCGCGGAACAACCCGCGAGGAGGGAGAGTAAGATGGCACGATGCTCGGTTCCGCCCAAGCTTGCGATCTTTTTGATCATCGCTGTCACCCTTATCCTGCTCCTGCCGGCGTTCGGCCTCTCGTTCGGCCATCCGGCTGCGTCGGGTACTGATCAGTATTATCTCGACCACTCGCAGGAACAGACCGGTTCCAACAACGTTGTAACCGCAATCGTGTTTGATTTCCGCGGATTTGATACGCTCGGTGAAGCAACCGTGCTGTTCATCGCGGTTCTTGGTGTTGCCATGCTTTTCAGGAGGACACATTAAATGGTTACCGGACTTATCGGACGAACCGCAGGACGCCTGCTTGTTCCGTTCATCTTTATCTTCGGCTTCTACATCGTAGCCCACGGCCACCTCTCGCCCGGCGGGGGATTCCAGGGCGGGGCGGTGATCGCAACCGGTGTGGCCCTTGTTCTTGTCTGTTACTACTACCGCGAGTGCATGGAGCATTTCATCGAGGCAAAGAACTTCAAACTCATCGAGTCGGCAGGTCTTATCCTCTTCATCTGTACTGCACTTGCCGGTCTTGTGCTTGCCTCTTCGTTCTTCTTCAACTGGCTCAACGCCAGCGGAGGTCTGTTCGGTAATGCGGTTTCGTACGGTGTGAACGCAGGCGATCTCTTTACCGCAGGCATTATTCCGGTACTGAACTTTGCTGTCGGTATTGAGGTCTTCGGCGGTCTGTCGGTTGTTCTGCTCTACATGTTTGCCGGTCTCAAAGAGACGACGAAGGAAGAGGATGATGCCGAACCGCACGAGTTTGCCCAGACGGAGGAGCTGCCATGATCGCAAATCTTCCGTTTATCGCGGTTGCGCTTCTGATCGGTATCGCGTTTGCGATGATTCTTCTGAAGCGCAATATGATCAAGATGATCATGGGGCTTGGGATTCTGGAAGGGGCGGTAAACCTTTTCCTGGTCAGCCTCGGGTACCGTGAAGACGGTATTGCGCCGATCTTTACGGGTGCGCCGGCAGATGCCGCTATGGTGATGCCGACCGTTCAGGCACTGACTTTGACGAACATTGTTATCGGCGTTGCGACAACCGCGCTGATGCTGGTCTTTGTGATGCTCATTTACAAGAAGTACGGTACCGTGAATGCGAATGAGATGCGGAGGCTTAAGGAATGAACGCAGATGTTCTTTTCGCCAACCTTCCGGCACTGCTGATAGCAGTGCCTTTGTTCGGCGCATTCCTGACGCCGGTCTTCGGCAGGTTCCTGCCGAAGGTCCGGGATGCATGGGTGATTTTTGCCTCCTTTGTTTCGTCAGCGGTTGCGCTGCTGCTCGCGGCAAAGGTATATGCACAGGGTGCAATCGTCTATGTGTTCGGTGCTGCTCCCGGAACGGGAGCAGTGCCGGTTGATTCGGGCGGAATTCCGATCCGTATTCTCTTCAACATCGACGGGTTCGGGGCGTTCATGCTCGTATCCGCTGCGATTGTTTCCTTTGCGGTGATTCTCTACCTCACGGTTTCGCAGAGCAGACGTAGTTCCCGTTCCGAGTTCTATGCCCTTTACCTTTTGCTGGTCGCAGGGGTTTTCGGCATGGTCTCAACGGGGGATATGTTCAACTTCTTCGTCTTCCTTGAGATCAATTCGCTTGCGGCTTCGGCATTAATCGCCTATCACCGGAACGGCGGTCTTGCTGCGGAGGGTGCACTGAAGTATTTAATCGTTAATACCGTCGGCAGTCTGATGATTCTGTTTGCGATCGGTCTTTTGTATGCGCAGTACAACTCGCTCAATATGGCGGTCATTGCAAACCAGCTTTCCCTGACAACGCTGAATCTGCTTGCTCTTGTTCTCTTCATTGCAGGACTTGCAACCAAAGCCGGAGCGGTGCCGTTCCACTTTGCAACGCCTGATGCCTACTCGGTCGCGCCGTCAGGCGTGACGGCTCTGATGATTGTGGCGAGTCAGGCAGGTCTCTACGGGATGTTCCGGATTCTGTTCTCGGTGTACGGCGGCGTTTTCACGTCGGCTACCGTGGGCTGGATTGTGATCGTCCTTGGTGTTCTTTCGATGTTCATCGGGGTAACTATGGCAATTCCGCAGAAGGATATCAAGCGGCTGCTGTCTTACCATGCGGTTTCACAGACCGGTTATATGCTGCTTGGTGTGGGTGTTGCGCTTGCGGTGCTCGGTGACGTGACGCTGACGAATGCGTTTGGTCAGATGGCAATGGAGGGAGGTCTTTTCCATATCATTAACCACGCGATGTACAAGGGACTGCTGTTCCTCGCGGTCGGTGCGGTGATTTACCGTACCGGCGTGTGGAACTTAAATGAGATGGGAGGTCTCGGCCACAAAATGAAGTGGACGATGATCTTTTTCTTAATCGGTGCTCTGGCGATCGCAGGCATTCCGCCGTTTAACGGATTTGCTTCGAAGCTGATGATCTATGAGTCAACGTTTGCGTTTAATCCGGCAGTCGCGATTATTGCGATGGTCGTGAGTGTCCTGACGCTTGCTTCGTTCATGAAGGTGTTCCATTCGGTCTTTATGGGGCCGGAACTTCCGGAGTATGCGGGCGTGCGAGAGGTGCCGAAGCGGATGCTTGCCGGTATGGCGATTCTTGCGGTGTTTGTTGTTGCGTTTGGTCTTGTGCCGGACCTTGTGGTTGATACGCTGATTACCCCTGCGGCGGATGCTCTGCTGCATCAGGGGCAGTATGTTCTGTCGGTTCTTGGAGGCGGATTATGATTGGAACACTGATGACCGGGTTCGGGGTATGGAATCCTCTGATCTGGGTTATTGTTATTGCGGTTGCGCTGTTGTTCTCCTGGCTTCTGTGGAGATGCGGCGAGGCGGATTATGAGGAGAACACTGAACAGACAACTCCGTATCTGTCCGGAAATGCCGAGCCGGAGAAAGGCGATGTCCATATCCGTGCCGGCAATATGTACTGGGGATTTACGGCGGCGCTTAAGGCATACTACAGCCGCCTGATTCCGCTGCATTCGGGAATTGTGAACGATTATGTTTCCTGGTTCCTGATAGGCGTCGTGGTTCTCTTCGTGGTGGTGATTCTTGTATGAAGCTGACACGGTCGCTGAATCGTTCGCTGTGGGTGTTCCATTTCAACAGCGGATCGTGTAACGGATGTGATATTGAGATTGTGGCAACCCTTACGCCCCGTTATGATCCGGAACGGTTTGGTGTGAAGCTGGTGGGTTCTCCGCGGCATGCGGATGTTCTGCTGGTGACGGGTCCTGTTACGAATCAGATGGCCGACCGGCTGCGGCGGGTGTATGCCCAGATGCCGGGGCCGAAGGTGGTGATGGTGGTTGGTACCTGCGGTCAGTCAGGCGGTGTGTTCAGTACGTCCTACAATCTTGCAGGTCCGGTTGATCAGATTATTCCGGTGGACGTGTATGTTCCGGGCTGTGCTCCGCGACCGGAGGCGATCATTCAGGGTGTGGTGACCGCGATTGCGAAACTTGAAAGACTCGAAGGAGGTGCGAAATAATGACGGATGATATTCTTCCGGCGGCTGCGGTGGCCGGACGACTGACGGAGGCGCTCGGGGATGCGGTGATTGATTCCCGCATTCAGATCAGAGCGGAGGGTAAGGAGAAACGGGAGAACACCAATATCTGGATTACCATCCGGCGCGATGCGGTGCATGCTGCGGTTGCGGCGCTGATGCAGATCTGGTATCCGCATCTTTCCTGTATTGCAGGGTATGATAAGGGTGCGGACTCTCCCGATCTGCGGGTCCAGTACATCTTTTCGATCTACGGGGGCGTTGCTGCGTCAGAGTGTATGGTGATCTTTTCGCTGGATGTGCCGAAGGCTGATCCCCGTCTTCCGACGATCACGGACCTTCTGGAGGGTGCGGCGTTTACGGAGCGGGAGAAGACGGAGTATCTCGGTATCACTATTGAGGGTCTTCCTTCTGCTGCGCACCGGTTTTTCCTGCCGCAGGATTTCCCGGATGATGTGTATCCGCTCCGTAAGGATGACAAGAAGATTCCGGATTCGATGGTTAAGGACCTGTGGGCGTGGGGGGGGGGGGGGGGGGGGGGGGGGGGGGGGGGGGGGGGGGGGGGGGGGGGG
>NZ_JAPTGB010000025.1 GCF_026891975.1 Methanocorpusculum petauri
TACCGCTTCGCTTACGGAACAACACGGAAAGAATAAGGAAGCGGGAAACACCTGTGGAAATCTTTTCGGGAGGCTTTCGCGGTGGTTTCGCTTGGAGCAACCACGGAATATCACGGAAAGGGTAAGGGTGCGGGTATCTCCACTCAATTAATACACAGATTCTTTCCGTGTTTTCCGTAAGCCGCGAAGCGGCGGTATTCCGTGTTTTTTTTTCCGTGGAATTCCGTGTATTCCGTGTTTTCCGTGGTTACTCCAAGTAAAACCACCGCAAAAGACACCAGTACACATCGCCACAGCAGATTCCAGTACTCAGATTCTTTTCGTGTATTCCTTGCTTACTCCAAGCAAAACCACACGCAAAAAAGCCCCCGAAAACATTTTCCACACGAAATATCACGGAAAGAGTAATTTGGCAAAACCCACAACGATTGAACCAAAAAAAGGGAACACCCGTTTCCGCCTCCACAGGATACTCTCTGGCTGGGGAGCCACCCATCCTGTTTCGAATATATACAACAAAATCGTAAACGCATGAAACGTTCAATCGTCAGCACACATCGGCACAGGATTTTACGTGGCGTAACCACAGAATACACCAAACGCATGCGTTTCGTATCTTCCGCGGAGCGGCGGGAACGGCTCTGCCGTGTGAATCACGGGCTGAAATTCGATCAACGAGATCACGCGTAGTCAATAAACAAATTCAGGTGCAACGCCACACACTTCGTTACCTTCATACCCTCCGCGGTACATCATATTGATCATGGTAGTTCCCTGTCTGACCTGCACCGCACTGGACAAACACGAATATACAATCAATCAGGCAACCGGCCTCTACGAATATCACGTAACCTGTACCCGCGGCCTTGCCACACCTGACCCCATGCCCAAAGAAGGATTTACCTGCGAAAACTACGAAAACAAACTTGCAATCCTGCCAAAGGTACGCCGCAGCAGCTGCGCAATCGAAGTCCGCCGCGACTAAAAAAGAAAAAGATCAGACGAGATATTCCTCGAAGATCATAATCGTATTTCCCGCTGTATCATAGACCGTCAGTTTCCTGTCAGTCACCGTGTAGGAAGCAACAGCCTCAAGATTTGACAGATACTGATTCTCCTGCGCAGTAAGTGCAGCGCTCCCTCCCATTTTTGTTGATGACGGTTTTCCAAGCGTCAGATTCTTTCCGGACACGGTATACGTCCCCTGATAGCTGTTGATACCGCCATTGCCGGAATAGGAACGATCTTGTGAAAACGCAAGCGTGATCATACTCCCTTCAGCCGGATGCTCGGCAATATTTCCGCCCACAAAATAATCGAGAATCCAGGGATTCTCTGTAAGATCATTGGGGGCTTTGTCGGTGCCGATGCAGCCTGCCGCAGCAACCAGACAACAGGCACAGACAGCAGCAAAAAGAATTGAGAGATATTTCATCCCTCTTACCTCTGCTGTAAAAGAAGATAAGGAAAAGTTTTGTACCAAAGATCAGATGCAGACCATAAAAATCAGCAGCGTAATCAGGAAGGAAACCAGCAGCAGAAGAACCGACAACGGCAGAAGATTCGTCACCATTGCATTCACCGTCGCAGACAGCTGCACCGTCCTGCTCGGGCCGAACACCTCTACATCGCGGCACATACCGGTTGCAGACGCAACTTCTGCCGGGGACAAATCCTCAACTGCCTCGGAAACCGCAGCAAGCAGATGCGGCAGAATCTCCTCGGCGGAAACTGCCATACCGACCGGATTTCTGCCCGAGATGGTGTTCACTACATGCGAATCGGTTGTCATAATCTCTGCTTCGGAAACACCTGCCGCAAGCACTGCATTCCGCAGGACCTCGCGTACTCCCATATGCACATTGTTCCCGTCGAAGAGCACATACGCTGTCTTCATTCCGGCAACCTCCGTCACCAGCACCAGCACCCCCATATCGCCGAACCCCTGTTCGCGGGAAAACGGCAGAACCCTCTGGGCAACACCGATGGAAAAATCTGTTAGTTCCGCAGCCGCCTGATGTTCCATGGCCTGCCGGGATGCAGTAATGTACTCACTGCCGGTATGTGATGCAGGCAGCACCACCGAGGTCACCTCGACCATGCAGTTGTGCGCATCCACAAACCCGACATTTTCATACCAGCGGTGTCCCTCGGCCATCACAATTGCCCCGACCGCATAGTCGAGGTCCTCCGTCATCTCCGGCGACCGTGTCGTCACCAGCAGAATAGAGTTGCCAAACCGCTGGGACAGAACCGAAACCGTCCCGAACCTGCTCCGCAGGGGGAGACCTGCACGTGATTCATACGAAAGTTCCGCACGTGTCCCGTCAATTGCCGCCGCAATTTTTTCGCACTCGCTCTCCGAAACAAGATTGAAGTCATGGGTCGCACATCCGTGCGAGATGAACACCGTTTCCTGTTCCGAAAATTCATCGTGCAGATGCTTTGGATAGTTGCCGCCGCCGACCTCGGACAAAGGTCCGGGATGCAGATTCGGCACCACAAACAGCACATCTTTTTTCCCTGCACGCCGGAAAAAGAAACTTGTCTCCGGCACCGTCACTGCCTCGCCGATCGTCCGGAAATAATCCTCAAGACCTTTGGAACCATCCGTCAGATGTGCAAGAAACGCATTGATAAACTGCATCGCGGAAATTCCGTGTGCCTTGCGCAATGGCCGGTCGAAGAGCAGCAGGAAACTGATGATCCCGATCGAAAAGATCAGAATTGACAGAATCGCCGGAACCAGATAGCCGGTCCCGAACAGATACACCCCGAGAATCACGCCTGCAATCGTCTGCACCGCCGCGGGCAGATACATCCGCACAATCCGGTAGTCGGCAATAGCCGTAAGGACCAGCAGCCGGATGGCAAGAATAAAACCGAGACCAAACACATATGCAAGCGCTGCATCCAGCACAAACCCGATCGCCATCCAGAACAGCGAGAAGATCATACACGCAAGCGCCACCAGTGCCGACCGGTTCCAGGTCAGCTTTTCTGCGCCGAGCAGGTCCACGAGCGGTTTCGTCAGGACCAGCGCTGCAACCGCTGCCGCGGCAAACGCTACGCCGTACATCATCGACCCGGCTGTCCCGGACACCACGTACACGACAGCATCCACGAGGATGCCCAGCCCGATCATAAGAATCAGCGACTGCCACCAGACCGGCGCCGAGAACAGATATTTTGAAAGATTTTCCGTTTTTGCTTCAGTAGCCATTACACATCTCACCAGAACTTCTCAATTACCACAACCCCCCGCCCGCAGGAAAACTCCGTATGCCACCCGTCGCTCTGCACGGGTGCAGAAAAACACGGAGCATCCAGCGTCAGAGATTCATACTCTCCCCCTTCTCCGGCGATGTGGATTCGCCGTTTTGCCGAAATGCGGCAGAGCAGATCGATCAGATCAGCATCGATCCGTTTCCCCAGCACATTTTCTCCCAGACCATCTGCGGCGGTCACAACGATCCGGACATCCATGCGTTCCGCAACCTCACGCAGCAGCGCCAGCGGGTCCATGTGCCAGAGCGGCGCAAAAAGCTGTATCCCCAGCCGGTCACAGAGCGCGGCGATGCGGGAACGCTGGTACTCCGATTCAATTGCGCCGGCGATCACTCCCTCGATCGGCAGGGCAGCAAGACCCCTTTCCAGATCCCGCAGCTCCTCCTCCTTTTCTCCGGGTGTCGGAATCCCCACATAGGTCATGCCGCAACGCTCCGCAATTACCGGAACCGCCGCCAGATTTGCCGCATGAAACATATAGGAGTCGGGATTTTCCGGGACAACAGTCACCATATACGACACATCCATTCCTGCGTCAAGTGCCTTTTGCAGGGCAAGAATGGAATCTTTTCCTCCGGATGTCAATGCGGCCCAGGTCATTTATTCGCTCTTTTTCAGCGTGCCGAACTGGTCGGCGTAGCGTTCACGCATCTGTTCCCAGTCGGCAAGATTTGTCTGGGTGCCGACCTTTTCCACGACAAACGATGAGGTCACCGCACCGATTTTACCGCATACCGGCAGCGGGTAACCGCGCCGGTATGCGGTAAGCAGTCCCGCACGGTAGGCGTCCCCTGCACCGGTCGGGTCCACCAGCGTCACCGGACATGCGGGAATCTCGATGGCATCACCGTTTTCGTAGAGTACACTCCCGTCCTTTCCCTTCGTGAGAATCGCAACCGGAACGGATGCAATCAGCTCCTCTTCCGTCCAGCCGAGTTTTTCGCACATGATCCGGGACTCGAAGTTGTTGCAGATGAGCATGTCAATGTGCGCAAAAATTTCCCGCAGATGCGCAGCGTCATAGTACTTGACGTCCTGTCCCGGGTCGAAGGTTGCAAACTCTGCCTGCCGGGCAATTTTTGTGTTGAAGTTCGCATCACCCGTTGCCATGTGGACAAACGGAAGTGCCGGAGCGTCGGCGGTCTCGAAGAGTGCGCCTGCTCCCCACTCAAAGTAGGTTATCTGATCGCCTGCCGCATTGTTCACCATGAATGCGGTGGAACAGTTTTCCGCGCTGGTGTGCAGGAGGCGGGTTACAACCCCTGCGTCTTTGAGGTGGCGCTCGTAGGAACTGCCCGGGTAATCCCTGCCTACCGCTGCAATCAGCTCGGCGCATCCGCCGAGCTTGGCGATACCTACGGCGATGTTTGCTGCTCCCCCGCCGTAGTAGTTCTGCCGGTCGATTACTTTGCAGGAGGTCCCAACCTCCGGATACTCTTCCACTGCAAGGATGTAGTCGTTGCAGAGGTGACCGCAGACGGTGATGACCGGATCGTTCACTCTGGGTCCTCCCCGGCTTCGCAGGGGGTGATGCTGTAGGTTGCAAGCGGGATGTCGCGGACCGCCCGGCCAATTACCGATTTTGCGATGCGTTCGGCGTGGTCCTCACCCTCGGCGTTGAACACCTTCATGGACAGCAGCAGTCCGACGATGCCGGTCCGGGCAATGACCAGTGCGCTGTTGATTTCGTCACCGCAGTAGGGGCAGGGCATACCCATGACGTCAACGTCCACGAATTTGGCCGACGGGTGCAGGCGTTTGCCTGCTTCGCTTACGGCAATCCCGATGGCATCCTGTGTTGTTGCCACGTCCTTTACTGTCCATGCAGCTTCCAGTGTCACACGATAGTCCGGCATATATCTTATTTGTAGTATTGGTGTCTACCAGATATCATAGTGAGCATGATCTTCGGGGTCCATGCGTTCCGGTCCGCGGGACGGAGCTTCGCCGCGACCGATGCAGAGAAGTGCTACGGGGCGGATGTGTGCAGGGAGATCCAGGATGCCTTTGACCTCGCCGTCGTCGAATGCACCAACCCAGCAGGTGTGCAGTCTGCGGACGTGGGCGGCGAGCATCATGTAGGTTGCGGCAATGGTTGCGTCTTCAACGGCGAACATGATGCCGCGGTCACCGTACCGCGACATGGCGCGGACGTAGTTTGCGCAGACGCAGAACACACAGCCCGCGTCTTTGATCTGGTGCTGGTTGCCGGCGGCGTCTGCAAGCATCTCCAGCTGGCCCGGGTCGGTGACGATCACGACGTCCCATGCCTCCAGGTTTCCGGCGGACGGGGCTTTGGATGCGGCGGTCAGGAGATACCGGGCGTCGTCTTCGGTGATGCAGCCCGCTTCATACTCGCGAACCGAGACGCGGGTTGCAAGAAAGTGCAGAAATTCAGAGGAGTCCATGGCTGTGGAGCACTTCCCAGGCGGCTGCGGCTGCGGTGGTGATAGGGATCATTGCTTCTCCGGCTTTTTCGGAGGCGAGGCCGAACTGGTTGGACTCGGCGAGGTTCATTACCTCGTCCAGAACGTCGCAGGCTTTATTGAACTCGTCACAACCAGTGAATGCGGCGGCGGCACGGCTGTCAGCGGCGAGGGCTTCGGTGATATTGATAAGGACGCGCTTTGCACCGGCTTTCTCCTCTTTTTTGAGGGAGGGGATGGTGAGATACTGATGCGCGATCATCATGATGTCGAGCTTTAAGCGCTCGGCAAAATGGTATTGGGTTAAGGCATCCTTTGGTTCAAGTGTCATGCCATATAGTTAGGAAGGTTGATTCAATAAAAATGTGGTATTGGTTCACTTCTCCGGCTGTTCACTGACATCAGGCGAATTCTTTTTCCGGGGAAGAACTGGTCGGAATATTGTGCCGAATGTATTTCTTATAAACCAATGAGAGTGTTTTTTTTTATTCAGATAATTTTTGATCAGGTAATACGAGATGTTGCAAATTTTTCGAGGAAAAAACCGCGTATGAATGACAACATGATCGGAAAATAAAAAAATTAAAATTTTTAAATTAAGAACAGATTACGTCCTTATCACATAGGATATTAGATCATGTAACATATATAGAGATACTATTACCGACCACAGAGTAACTACTTTTCAGAATAACTCATTATTTAAGATTGTTTTCGGATCTGATTTTTATGAGAACGCTGTCAAACCCGTTTTTATGAATTTTTAAAATAAATTTTCTTCTTCTTTTTTCTGAAAAAAATTACAAAATACCTCAATTCTTCGTCTCATTTTTTGGTGCGGGTTATATCCTCTGTGATAAGGATTGCAATCTGCCTGACAATTGGTACTTCTGAACTGTTGGGCTGATGGCAATTCTGGTGGTATGATATGGACCTTACAAAACAAAGTGGAAAGAAAACCATCTGGCATTTGAAAAGAGAAAATGTATCAAAAAGTCTTTTTTTGGTAGTATTGCTGTTGATTTTCTGTACGGCCGTGTGCGGCACGGTGGCGGGAGACTCTCTCACGATTAATGATGCTGAGGATATGGAGTCTGCTCTCACGGGGTGGAACGCCGATATGTCCGCCGTTGCCGTAGAGAATATGGACAATGCAGAGGTACCTGATGATGATTTTACGGACAACTATTATGATGCGTATACTCCCAAAACGTACATCTACATTACAAACGATATTGCACTTACGAAAACCCTCAAAATCGCCGGAACCATTAAACTCGTGATCCCTGAGGGAGAAACACACACCATTAGCCGTGAAGCAGGATTCTCCGGTCCGATGTTCGAAATTGTCTCCGGTGGTAAGCTTCATCTGACAACATACACTGATAGAGAAGGAAACAATGTTCTTGACTGGGTCACTAATCCGGGTCATATTATTCTGGATGGTGGCATGAGTACGGGAACCGACAGTCTCATCCTGGTAAACGGTGGTGAATTTTACCTGACTGATGGCGTAACCCTGACCAACAACAACGCAAACTTCATGACTGCACCCCCGTCGGAAAGCCCGAATGCCGAGGGAGGGGCTTTGTGCATCAACCGCGGGACTGCCACGATCTCCGGCGGCAACATTACGAACAACGTTGCCAACTGGTATGGCGGAGGAATTGTGGTGAAGGGCGGGAAACTTACGATTACTGGCGGAACGATTTCCGGAAATGCCGCAGGTACCTATGGCGGCGGAATCGCTGTTGTAAATGCTGGAACCATGGAGATGACGGCTGGTATCATTTCGGGAAACACTGCCAGGGGAACCAATGGAGGAGGAGGTATCTGTTTGGTGGGAACCGGCACATCGAGTATTGAGGGAGGAAAAATTTCCGGAAATACGGCAGCTGATAGTAATGGAGGAGGTATCAGATTAATGGGCAGCAAAACACTCACCATTACGAATTGTGAAATTTCCACAAACGTTGCTCAGAAGAACGGAGGGGGAATATATACAGAGTCCGGTACGTGCACCCTGTCCGGCAATGTTGTCATCTCTGGAAATACTGCAAAAGGGATTGGTGAATATTTCTCTGCCGGAGGCGGCGGCGTGTACATTAAGTCCGGAACGTTCTCGATGTCAGGGGGTACCCTATCCGGGAACACCTATACGGGAAAAATGCAGGATTATCCGTGGGACAATGGTGGCCAGGCAATTCATGCACAAAAAGACTTTGCGTTGTCAGGCACTGCCACAATCAGTCAGGAGAATGATGTCTATCTGGAAAATACTGTAAAGATCACTGTTCCCGCCGCACTCACCGGCAGCGTACCGAATATCACTGTTTCAAAGCCAATCGCCGACAAAGTGGTTATCGCAGCAACCGGTAGTAGTGTAACCGCCTCCTCACTTTCGGCAAAGTTTGGCCTGGCTCCTGTGTTACACGATGCCGGCTGGTCGTTAAGAGTAAGTGACGGAAACCTCATCCTTCAGGGAACACCACTCGTTCCCCAGAACGTTTCCCTCTCCCCCTACAACTCGACGTGCGGAAATGTTACGTTCACCATTGGATCGGGAAAAGGACCCGCACCAACATCAGTAACGATCACCCTCACCCCTGAGGGAGGAGGAGATCCCATTACAAAGAAATTAACGGGTATTTTCCCAGCCGGAAAAACGTATAATGCCCCGATTTCGGGACTGAAACCGGGAAAAGCATACGCCTGGAAAATTGAATTTGAAAGTGATGCAGGTACAGGAACAGCAACCGGAGGTGCATCATATCGTGCCCCGGTTCCGGATAAAGTGACCTTCGTTGACGCGGCGGGCAATGATCTTCCCGCACCGGTAACCCTGCCGAAAAACGGAAACATCACTATCGTTGCCCAAGTATATAACGGAAGCATGCTGCTTCCGGAAGAAAACGTCGCGTGGTCAGCGTCCGGTACAGCCGCATCCATCAAATCCACCACCCCTGCCTCCAGTATACTTATTGGAAGCAGTCAAGGTGAGGTCACCCTCACCGCCACCTCATCAGCGCTGGCCTCAATGCAACAGACCCTTCAGCTGAAAGTTACCGACGAAGAATTACAGGCGGTCGGTATTGGTAGTTCACCGGCATCCCCGAACCCCGGCAAACCGGTTCAGATCACGATCTCGGCCCAGAGTTCAACAGGAACATCATTTACCGGAATTCCGGCAAGTACCAAAATCACTGGTCCAAATGGTTTCGAAGAAATCATATCCAGTACAACCGGCAACCCTGTTTCCTTTACTCCATCGATATCAGGAACGTACACCATCACGACAGAAGTCCCGCTTGCAGATGGCAGTATCCTTACCAAAACCACGACGATTGTTGTCAGCGCACAATCTGTCCCGCAGCCGAATACCGGCAGCGGTAGCGATTCCTCATCTGACAACTCATATCCGATTGACAGAAACGGGGTCGCAAACATGGGAGGAACCGGTATCACCGGCGTTCAATTCCCCAGTGGCACAAACGGATACGTAATCGTTACCTCACCGGCAACGGTGTCCGGACCAGCCGAAGAAAAATCATACGTCACAACAACCCTTACCTCTCCAAAAACAGACGGCACTGTCGGGATTACGTTCTCGGTTCCCTCCGCAACGCTCACAGATAACGGCCTGAGCGTCCATGACATTGCCCTCTATCGATATATCGGCGGGATATGGACACAACTGCCCACCTCGTATCTCAAAGAGGAACGCGGGGCAGCAATGTACACAGCATCGGTGAGTACCGGAACAGGAACGTTCGCCATCGTCTACAAAAAAGACGGGGCGGTATCAGTACTGCAGACAACAACAGAACCAACCGCTGCAAAAACTCATACGAACAACTACGCAACGGAAGCAACACCAACACAGACAGCAGTAACCGGCTCTGGGGGAATCACCCCGGACACCACGGTTACGCCGACTGCCTCTTCCACCTTAAAGGAGGCTCCAGCACCCATTGCAGGTCTTCTCATCGGACTTGCAGCAGCAGGAATCCTGAGAAGAAGAAAGTAACCCTTTCCTTTTTTTCTGAAAAAATGTGACGGTACAAGATACATCCGAATGTCATCTCACCCATTACAAAAGGATATCACCCAAATCTACCGGAGTTCAACCGGC
This sequence comes from Methanocorpusculum petauri, assembly GCF_026891975.1. Taxonomy (GTDB): domain Archaea; phylum Halobacteriota; class Methanomicrobia; order Methanomicrobiales; family Methanocorpusculaceae; genus Methanocorpusculum; species Methanocorpusculum petauri. The sequence continues at coordinate 9,847 of NZ_JAPTGB010000025.1, forward strand.
AGAGTCTTTTGGAGGATGTACCTGCCGATACCACATCGTTTCAGAATTTATTATGCCACGCACCGGTAACACGCCCGCTGAGAGCAAGTTTCCCAAGCGCCCGGTCCACTGCCGGAATAACCTCGCGGGGAACAGCGTCTGCGAGCGGTGTTCCCGGCAGCGGCATCAGAGAATGGACATGCACTTTGCCGGACCGGACCACGTCTTTCACGAGTGCGAGGGTTGCTTCTTCGTCCTCATCCGTTTCAAACGGAAATCCGAAGATGACATCCACCACCGGCTCAAGTCCGGCGGCACGGCAGACATCCAGCGCCGCATACACATCCCCAAGGGTATGCCCGCGTCCCATTTTTGCGAGAACCGTATCAGACCCCGACTGTGCACCGAAGTGCAGTCTGGTGTTGGCACAGTACTGCACCACGAGGTCCGCGGTCTCCTGCGTGACAAACTCAGGCCGCACCTCACAGGGGAACGTCCCGAAGTAGAGATTATTGTCCGGCATGGAGGCAAGCAGCCGTTCCAGTTTTTCCACGTCAGGTGTTTTTCCGTCGGATGAACCGTAGGCAAAGGCGTTCGGGGTAACGAAACGGGCGTCCCGGTAGTGACGTGCCGCTTCCACAATTGCTTCACGTGACCGGTGGTGCATCCTCGTTCCGTGCAGCCGCGGGGTCTGGCAGTAGCCGCAGTGGAAGGGACAGCCGCGGGAGATCTCCATATACCCCTTCATCCGGGTGAAACAGGGGAACCCGTCCAGCCGTACGGAGTGATCGATTCTGTTTCTGCCGCCGGTACGGGTTGCAACTCCGGGAATCGATGCCCCGGACTTTCCGGCTGCAAGCGCGGATAAAAGCCGGGGAAGCGTACGTTCCCCTTCGCCGATCACCACATAGTCAGCGACCCCGGCCACCTCTTCCCAGGCTGCCGAGGCGTGCGGACCGCCGGCGATCGTGATCTGATCAGCAGCGGCTATCTCATCTCTGTACCGCGGGAACTCAACACTGTTGAGACTGTAACAGACGACGTCCCCTTCCGGAGCGTCCGCCGGTTCAAGTATGAATCCGTATACCTCGCACGCCGCATACAATGCAGCGTAACTGTTTCGTGCCGCAGGGATGTAGCGCCAGACTGCTCTCATTCTGCGGTGGAGACCTCACCGGTACTGCCGTTGACGGTGATCATACCGGAAAGACCGGATACGTCACCGTCCAGCCGGTCAACCATCGGGATGCCGGAGATGATTGCACCGATTGCGATGATGGTCTCGCATTCGGTGTTGATGATTGCGGCGGGCGCCACTTTGTTCCGGGCGAGGCCGTACATTACGTATGAGCCGACGGTGGATCCTTTGCCGTACGGGAAGGCGAGAACTTTTCCTGCGACGGACTGTCCGTGCAGCGGGTGCTTTTCGTCGATGATGATGCCGGTTGCAGCGTCAACGCCGCCAAGGAAGGAGATGGGCGTATCGGTATAGAGAAGCTCGCCGGTTCCTGTTCCTTTGGCAATGCTGCGGCCTTTCAGAGTCATACCAGTATATATGTGCGTCTCCGGCATTAAATTCTCACAAAACCGGTTTTGTACCAAATGTCTAAACTTGTCCGGAATGTTCGGGATTCTTTTGCCGTGGTTTTGCTGGGAGGAACCGCGAAGCGGTAAGCAGACCGAAGGCATGCGTTTCGTGTATTCCGTGATGACTCTCTGTGAAACCTCATGCCAAAAAAATCCTGAAAACATCCCCACAGGGGATAATCCCATCATGTACTCCGCAAAAATTCCTACGTTTGAAACAAAGCCCACAAAACCATTACACTCTTATACCAATACAACCGATAAATTCGGTAACGAAAATTTCGTTCACAAACTCTCCGATGAATGGGACTGCTATGAACTGGACAGCTGACACATGGATTGCCCTCTTTTTGATTGTGATGTACTTTGCCCTTCTTCTTGGCATCGGTGTCTGGGCAGCAAAGAGAATCAAAAATTCCGAGGACTATATTCTCGCCGGACGAAGCCTCGGGTTCTGGATATTTGTCCTGCTGCTGATCACCTCGATCTGCAGCGGAGTGACCCTTATCGGCGGCAGCGGTATGGGGTTCACCTACGGCTGGCCAAGCATCTGGGATCAGATCTTCGTGCCGCTGTCTGCGGTGTTCTGCATCGTGTTTTTTGGATCGAAACTGAATCTGATCGGAAAGAAACAGGGCATCGTTACGCTGGAAGACTACTTTTCCCTCAGATATGAAAATAACCGCGAGCTCCGAACCCTGTCGGCGGTCATCGGCATTCTCGTCTCCCTGGTCTATCTTGTGGGTCAGTACACTGCTATCAGTATTGTACTCGTCTGGCTGTTCGGGATGGAGCACTGGCAGGCACTGTTGATTGCCGCGGCAATCATCACCACCTATACAGTTCTCGGCGGTCTGTATGCGGTGTCGTGGACCGGAATGGTGCAGGGTCTGATTCTCATCTTCGGCATGCTCATCTTCGCGCCGATGATTGTGATGTATGCCGGCGGGCTTGAGCACATCAACACCGTTCTTGCCGCAATCGATCCGAACTTTGTGATGCCGGCGTTTCCGGAACGTTACGCCGCCTATGCCTACATCACGCCGGAGATCATTTTTTCGTTCGGTGTTCTGCTGGTAGTTGGCCTTGCCTGTGCCCCCCATGTGGTATCCAATGTTCTTGCAGTCAAAGATGCCCGTTTCTTCCGCTGGGCGCCGCTGATTGCGTTTGCGGTGTATCTGACGATTTCCCTGCTGGTCCGGTTCTCCGGGATGGGGGTTCGTACGCTGGTTGAGGAAGGAGTGGTCGTCCTGCCGGACGCTGCCAATGCTGCCGACTATTCGTTTGTTTACGGTATCAGTGCAGCGGCCGGAGGAGTACTGGCGATGGGGCTGTTTGCGGTGATGATTCTTGCCGCGGTCATGTCCACAACCGACCGGCTGATGCTCACCGTTGGTACGCAGTTTTCGTGGAACATCTTCAAGGTGATTCTGCGGCCGAAAGCAACGGAGAAACAGGTTATCCGTGTGAGTCAGGTTACCATGCTTGCTGCGGTGATCATTTCCCTCCTTCTTGCCGTTAATCCACCGGAGGTTCTGGTGTTTCTGATATTTCTTGCCATCGGCCTGATTCTTGCATCCTTTGCGGTGCCGCTGATTGCGGGGATGTACTGGCGCAGGGCTACAACCGCCGGGGCAATTGCCAGTATGGCAGCGGGACTGGTTACTGCACTGTGCTTTGGCTATTATGATCAGTTTGTGGAGAAACTGCCGATGCACTTCTCCTTCTATGCACTGATGTTTTCGATTGCGGCAATGGTGACTGCAAGTCTTCTGACAAAAAAGAATTCGGATGCAGCACTGGACGCAACCTATACCGGCGGATATCTGCATCCCAAGGAGTGAACCGGTAAACAGAGGATAGTATCCGCCGCAGAACCCGTTCTCCCCTGCGGTTTTCCTCAGGCACGCCGGTCAGGGGAAACCCCCTGAATCTCGATAACGATGGGCCGTGAACTACACTGAGGTTTTGGTCTTTTCAAAAAAGGGAGTACTCACGCATCCCCGTCCCAGTACTCACGGCCCTTATCATCATAGGCCACGCCCGGATGCTTCAGATGCCACTCGGTCCGGCGGAGGATGCCGTGAATCGTACTCGCCTCGCGGACCGTCAGGTTCGTTCTCCCAAGAACCCGCTTAGCAAGAAGAAGGGTGGTTTCCCGCTTTTCCACCGGATGCCCGATGCCTTCCAGAAACCGTTCGAAGTGCGCGTAGAGTGCATCCATCTCAACCCGGCTGGCGAGCATATACTCGCCCCGGGGCAGATGTGCAAGTTCATAACAGACCACACCGATCGCATGCGAGATGTTCATAATCGGATACTCAGGTGAGGTCGGGATCGTTGCCACAATATCGCAGCGGCGAATCTCATCGTTGTTTAATCCCCAGTTCTCCCGCCCGAACAGAATCGAGATACGGCCATCCACATCCTTAACCATCTCCCGCAGTTCTGCCGGAGAGTAGTAGGGCATCCGCATCGGGTTTGACACCGATTTTGCCAGACCGCCGGTGGTTGCAACCGCAAGATTGCTGCGGGCAAACACCTCATCAAGTGTCAGAATCTCCGCTGATTCAAGAACATCCTTCGCATGTGATGCCCGTGCAGTTGCCTCCACGGTCATCTTCGGTGGATTCACCAGAACCATGTGGTGAAACCCGAAGTTCTTCATTACCCGGGCGGCAAACCCGATGTTTCCCTCATACAGCGGCTCAACGAGCACGATATCGATCTGCGGCATTTACCGTCTGACCGCCTTCACCGTCTCTTTGAGAACCGCCGGTCCTGCATCATATACCGCGTTTCCGACCACAATTGCATCTGCATACTGTCCCATCTCCGCGGCCTTTTCGGCGCTGTTGATGCCGCCGCCGTAGAAGACTACAATGTCATCCACTGCCTCATGAACCGCTTTTGTGACCGCAGGGTCTCCGTACGTTCCGCTGTATTCGATGTAGAAGACCGGCATGCGGTAGTACTTCTCTGCAACAACCGCATAGGCGGCGACCTCTTCCGGTGTGAGATCGCATTTTGCATGCGTCAGTTTTCCGACCGAGGATGCAGGGTTCAGTACCACGTAGGCCTCACCAATCACCTTGTCCCAGGCAATCGGGAAGTGCTGCACCCACTCTTTATGAAGACCCGTTACAAACATCGGATGTGCGGCGTTAAAGACCGTCGGCACAAACACCAGATCCATCCCCTCGAACCGGGCGCCGGTCGGATCTGCCGGTTCCACCACAACCGGCAGACCGGAGTCGCGGACCTGATCGTAGAGGTCCGCGAGTTTTTCCGGCGTTACATCCAGTGTTCCCGACAGCATCAGAACATCTGTTCCGCTTGCTGCAATCTCTGCAACCGCACCGTCACCCAGCACTTTATCGGGATCGAGTTTCGTGATATGTCTCCATTCTTTCCAGTTTGTCATTTTCCACACACCTTTTTAGCTTTGTTTTTGTATTCGGTCAGCTGTTCCTTGGTGATGCCGGTCTGGCGCGCGAGTGTCTGTACAGCGGTGCCTTTCAGAAGTGCACAGCTGTATACGCCCGCAAATGCAAGAGCGGTCAGGTGTTCCGGTTCAATTTCAAGCGGGGTCAGGCTTGCAATGCCAGTGTCAAATGCTGCTTTGCTGAGCGACTTTGGCGGTTCTGTGCCGATCTGTTCTGCCACCATTTTCTGATGCTTGCAGATGGTTGTCACCGATGCACCGGTTGCAAGGGAAAGACCTGCGGGATGCGCCGCAACAAAGGCCGCCGGGTCTTCGTATCCGGCGGCAACATATTTTTTGAGGGTAATTGTTGGAATGCCGTACTGTTTCATCTCTGCGATGTGGATAACGCGTGCTGCCTCGGTGAGAAGCGTGTCGGCCTCGGCCTCGGAGAGGCCGGCCTCCATCACATCACTCTTTTTTGCACCGGCAAGACCTGCAATGTCCACAATTCCCTTGCTGATGAAGGCGGCACTGACCTTGGAGTGACCGCGTCCGCGGCGGGGCGCAACATGCGAGGAGATGAACTTCTTGAGTTCGGTTCTCTTGCGCAGCAGCCCCAGAACCGTTTCAGCATCCCGAATCATTTTATCCGCTTCAGGCCGGGAGATATTGAGCCGGATCATCAGATCGTCTGGGGATATTCCGGCAAGCTCGGAGATTGCATAGATGTGTACACTGTTCAGTTTCTCAATTCCTGCATCGGTCATGCCGGGCAGCATCTTAAACGCTTCGGCGTTTGTTTTGATATGAGAGCAGAGCGGACACCCGATCTTCCAGGCCGGAGCACCTTTGCGGAGCAGCTGCACATGGTTGAGCTGGTGAATGGGACAGATTTCGTTCATTCTGACTGCATTCCCCCATGTTGCCGGCGGAAGGCTGGTGTTGAAGGTACACTTCGGGTAGCCGGAACAGCCGATGAACTGGGAGTTTCCGGCACGCCGGATACGGAGCGGGGCACCGCAGACCGGACACTGACCAACGGTTTGTTCCTCCCGCGTGCGGTCCATGAGGTCCTGGCCGATCGCTTCTTTGTTCTCTTCCAGATCATCGAAGATGGAGGAAAGCATAGTCTTCGACTCGGTCAGAACCGCGTCCATGGTCTTTGTTCCGGCAGCGATGTTTTCCATTGACTCTTCGAGGGTCTTGGTCATGGTGGGGGCGGTGATGGTGTCCGCAAACTTTTCCAGCGATTCGGTAACCGCACGACCGACGATGGTCGGTTTCATCGGGTTTCCTTCGATGTATTTTCTGCCGATCAGTTTGCTGATCACTTCGTGCCGCGTACTTTTGGTGCCAAGACCCAGCTCTTCCATTCTCTGGATGAGTCTGCTCTGCGAGTAGCGTGCCGGTGGCTGGGTCTCTTTTTCCTCACAGTTTTTATCGGTGAGCGTGAGCCGGTCACCTACCGCAAACTCCGGCAGGATGGCTTCTTCGGCCTTGCTGTAGGGGTACACCGCACGCCAGCCGGGCACAACCAGTCGTCCGCCGGTGATGGTGTACGGCTCGGTGTCTGCGGTCAGGTTGACCTTGAGGGTCTTCCACTCAGCATCCGGAGAAAGCGTTGCAAAGAATCTGCGGACGATGAATTCATAGAGTTTCCAGGTGACGTCGTCACCGATCTCGGCACGGGTGCCTTTGGAGGTCGGATAGATTGGCGGGTGGTCGGTGGTCTCTTTCTTGCCGCGGGTCGGTGCGGCCCGCATGTTTGCCAGTACATGGTTTGCATCGCGTTCGAACTCGCCGCCGGCAAACATTTTGAGGTGCTGGCGGAGGTTGAGGCTTTTGGGATACGCGGTGTTGTCGGTACGGGGGTAGGAGATGAATCCCCGCATGTAGAGGTCTTCTGCTTTGTTCATCGCGGATGCGGCGGAGAGACCGAGCCGCCCTGCACCGACGATTAACGCGGTGGTGTCAAGCGGGGTCGGGGCTTTGTCGGTTTTTTTACCGGTGATGACCTCTTTTACGGTGACCGGGTCGCGTGTTCCGGCAAAGGCTGTGTCGGCTTCGGTTTTGACGGTGAACCGTCCGTGCACGTGGCGGGCGGTTACTTCTTCGCCGGCGATCTTTGCGGTGAGGGTAAGCATCCAGTACTTCTCCGGCACGAACTTTTCGATCTCTTTTTCGCGGTCAACGATCATGGCGAGCGTCGGGCTCTGCACCCTCCCGACGGAGAGAATGCTGTCTGAACCGCGGTGGGCGGCGATGGAGAGGAACCGGGTTAAGGATGCTCCCCAGACGAGGTCAATGACCTGACGGGTTTCTCCGGCTGCGGCGAGGTTGAAGTCGATCTCCTGCGCTTCGGCGATTGCTTTGGTGATTTCGTCTTTGGTAATTGCCGAGAACCGGGCGCGGTCAACGGTTACTTTCTGGTTGACGGCGCGGACGAGCTCATAGGCTTCCATGCCGATGAGTTCTCCTTCGGTATCGTAATCGGTTGCGATGGTGACGCGGTCGGCCTTCCGCGCATGTTTCTGCATGAGGGCGACGATCTTCTTTTCGGTCGGATGTTTTTCGATCCCGGCGTTGATGAGGGAGCGCGGCGGGTGTTCTTCACTTCGCCAGTTGCTGTAGCCTTTGGTGAAGTCAAGTTCCACCACGTGACCGCGAAGACCCATGACTACGGTATCGCCAAAGGTGTACTCGGTTGCGGCGCCGTCGCGTTTGGTGTGCACTTTCTGTTTTCCTGCCAGAAATGCGGCGATGCGTTCTGCGACGATGTTCTTTTCGGCGATGATGAGGTGCATTGGTTATTCTCCCACAAGCTCTGCAATCATGGCGTGAATTTCACGCGGGTCGGATTTGCCTTTGGTCTCTTTCATGACCTGTCCGACGATGAAGTTAAGAGCGCCTTTCTTTCCGGCTTTGTGGTCGGCGACTGCCTGCGGGTTGGCGGCGAGGATCTGTTCGACGATACCGCGGAAGGATTCGCCGGATTCGCGGGCAAGTCCGAGCCGTTCGACGATCTGTGCCGGGGTTTCCTTCTTTTCTCCTGCATGGAGGTCGTCCAGCCAGACACGCAGGACGTCAACGCCTGCTTTGTCGGTGATCTTTTTGTCGCGGACGAGGGTGAGGAGGTCTTTGAACTCCGGGGTGTGGGCCGCAGCTTCGCTGAGTCCCATGTCGCGGTAGTTGAGTTCTCCTATCAGGATGTCCGCAATCCAGGATGCGGCGATTGCCGCACCGACGTCTGCGACGTCTTCATAGAACTCGGCAAGCCGGAGGTCGCCGGTGAGGGTTCGGGCGTGGTTTACGGCGATGCCGTACTGCTGCATGAACCGGTCGCGGCGGGCGTCGGGCAGTTCCGGGAGGACGATGTCTTTGACCCAGGATGCGACGCGGATGACCGGCAGGTCGGGTTCGGGGAAGTAGCGGTAGTCGGTTGCGGTTTCTTTGGACCGTGCGCTGGTGGTGGTTCCTTTTCCTTCCTGGAAGTGGCGGGTTTCGCGGGCGATGGTTCCGCCGCGGCGGATGAGGTTTTTCTGCCGGGTGATCTCGAAGGTCAGTGCTTTTTCCACGCCTTTGTAGGAGGAGATGTTTTTGATCTCAACGCGTTCGTGACCTTTGATGGAGATGTTTGCGTCAACACGGATGGAACCTTCCTTCTCCGGATCGAATACGTCGAGGTATTCGAGGGTGGCCCGCAGTTTGTTTAAGAGACGGCGGGCTTCTTTGGGGGAGGAGAGTTCGGGTTCGGTGACCATTTCGATTAAGGGGATGCCGGATCTGTTATAGTCAACGAGGGTGTAGTGTCCGCGTTCTTTGTTGCCCATGTGCACGAGTCTGCCGGGGTCTTCCTCGACGTGGATACGGGTGAGGTTGACGGTTTTCGGGTTGCCTGCGTCGTCTTCTATCTCAATGTAGCCGCCGAGGGCAAGCGGGTTGTCGCCCATGGTGATCTGGTAGGCTTTGACGAGGTCAGGGTAGAAGTAGTTCTTCCGGCAGAATTCGCCTTCTTCGGGGATGGTGCAGTTGAGTGCTTTTGCGACTTTGAGGGCGTATTCGATTGCTTTTTTGTTGAGGACGGGGAGTGCGCCGGGCAGTCCGAGACAGACGGGGCAGACATGGGTGTTGGGGGCGTCGGCCCGGAAGTCTGCGGAGCAGCCGCAGAATAATTTTGAGGCGGTGTCAAGCTGGCAGTGGACTTCAAGACCGATGATGACTTTCATTTCTTCGTCGGCCATTTATGCCACCTCCTCGAATGCAAGTGCTGCGTTGAGCAGTGCTTCTTCACCGAACATTCTTCCCATGAGCTGGAGTCCGACGGGCATGCCGTGGGCGGTTCCGCAGGGAAGCGAGATTGCAGGGATTCCTGCGATGTTGACCGGGACGGTGAGGATGTCGGTCTGATACATCCGCAGGGGGTCGGCGGTGAGTTCGCCGAGTCTGGGGGCGATGTTGGGCATGGTCGGGCCTGCGAGGAGGTCGCATTCGGTCAGGACCCGCTGGAAGTCGCGGCGGATGAGCTGTTTGGCGTGCTGTGCCTTGACGTAGTATTTGCCGTAGTATCCGGCGGAGAGGGCGAAGGTTCCGAGGAGAATTCTCCGGCGGACTTCGGGGCCGAATCCTGCCTGACGGACTTTGGTGTAGGCGTCGTGCCACGGGAGGTTCATTTCGGGTTCCGGGCCGTAACGGACGCCGTCGAAGCGGTCCAGGTTGGAGCTTGCTTCGCAGGTACAGGTGACGTAGTAGGCGGCAAGGGCATACCGGATGGAGGGGAGGGAGACTTCGCGGATGGTTGCGCCGAGCTCTTCGAGTCTGCCGATGGATGTTTCAACGGTTTCGGCTACGCCGGTGTCCACGCCTTCGCCGAAGTATTCTTTGGGGACGCCGATGATTTTTCCTTTGATGTCTGCGCGGAGGCCGGTAATGTCGTAGGGTTTGTCGACCGAGGTTGAGTCGCGGCGGTCGCCGCCGGCGATTACGCTGAAGAGTCTGGCGGTGTCGGTGACGTTTGCGGCCATCGGGCCGATCTGTTCGAAGGAGTTCGCGTAGGCGATTAAGCCGTAGCGGCTGACGCGACCGTAGGAGGGTTTGAGGCCGACGATACCGCAGTAGGATGCGGGGCAGCGGATTGAGCCGCCGGTGTCGGAGCCGAGCGCCATGGGGACGAGGCCCGCGGCGACGGCGGCGGCGGAGCCGCCGGAGGAGCCGCCGGTAACACGGGTGGTGTCACGAGGGTTTAAGGCGGGGCCGAATGCGCTGTTTTCGGTGGTGGTACCCATGCCGAACTCGTCCATGTTGGTTTTTCCGGCGATGGTTGCGCCTGCTGCTTTGAGCAGTTCGACTGCATGAGCGTCGTAGGGCGGGATGTAGCCGAGGAGGATTTTGGAGGCGCAAGTGGTGGGGATATTTTTGGTGGAGATGTTGTCTTTGACGGCGATCCGGACACCGGTAAGTGGTCCAGCTGTTTCGGAGGGGATTTCGATGTCGGAGAGGAATGCGTTGTATGCGTCGGACATTTAGATCACCTTGGGAGCGCGGATGTAGCCGTCCTCAGGGTTATGGGAGTTTGCAAGTGCTTCTTCCTGCGGGAGGGAGGGTGTGACCTCGTCTTCGCGGAATACGTTGACCAGCGGACGGTCGAGTTCGTCGTCTGCGGCCAGGGTGTCGAGGATATCGAAGTATTCGAGAATTGCGTTGAACTGTTCGGTGAATTTGCCGAGTTCTGAGGTGGCAATACCGATGTCGGCAAGTTCTGCGATATGGAGAACATCGTTTTCAGAGACCATTTTTTCTGCGACCTGTGAATAGTAGTTTAGTGATGATGTTGTTTTGAGTAAAAAGAGTTACTACTCTTCCGGCAGGATTGATCGGTTTTTTGGAAAATGTTGCGGGGTGTCCCGGGTCCGGCGCGGAGTTTCCCGGGTCTATTATTATAGTGCGGTTGCGGTATTTTGTCAGGAGAGCAGGCGGGCAGACCGCAGGGGTTCGGGCTGCGGGGCGGTATGCTGCCTGTCGGGGGGTGCGGATGTGGTTTCCGTGAGCCGGTACATGACGGCAAGCCAGTCGGCGAGTTCGGCGAGCTGCGTCCGGGCGGTTGGTTTTGCGCCGGTTTTCGGGAGCCGGAGGAGTTTTGCAAGTTCGATCTGGACGGCGGCGGCCCGCCGGGTGCGGGCCGGGTTCAGGACGGGGTGTTTCCGCCAGATCTGTTCCGGCAGCGGGGGTATGTAGGCGGGGTGGTTTTTTCCGTCATCTGCGGTGATGTAGGGACGGGCACTGTTTGCGATGGGGTTTTTGTTGTACCGGAGGTACATGATTCTGCCGTCGGGGAGGAGGTAGATGCTGCGGGGGAGCTGGGTTTTTCTGATTCTGCGGGAGCGGGTCCGTGCCGGGCGATAGGTGTGTGTCATGTGTGGTTTACCTCTGTGATGTTGTCAGAGAGTGGTTTGCGGGGTGAAGGGATAAAGGAGGGACCGTGCGGTGTGAAAGTGCTCCTGATACACATGCAGGCGAATATTTTTTTGAAAAAAATCAGCTATACCGCTTATATAGTGCGTTGTTCAACGTTGGTTTATGGAATTTGTTGGACTCAATGAATACGTAAACACGAAACGTTCGAAGAATACACAGGTTGCGGTTTTTACTCATTTATCCGGCTTTATTCGCTTCATTACTTCCTGTGAAAAAGGTGAAGAGAATAATGCTTCTTTACAGTGGCTTAACTCTAACCCTGATTTATTTTGTGTTTTGCGTGATTATGTTCAATTTTTGAATGATAACTGTGAGAAAGGTCATTATTCACCTTTGACCGTGCATAATGCTTTTCAGACTGTCTCCTTGTGGTTGAAATGGAATGGTTATTATCTTGAAGATAGAGAGATTCAGCCTTTGAAGGCTATGCTTCCTCGTCGTGTTCTCGTACACAAGGAGGCGGAAATTAGCCGCGAGACAATCCGGGTTATCTTACACCATTCCGACATACAGATGAAGGCGCTTATTTTGCTTCTGTCGTCGTCTGGTATGAGAATAAATGAGGCTCTCGGCATACATCAGGCTGATATTGTGATTGGTGAACCCTCCGAAGTGAGTTTCTCCGGTCGGAAAATGAAGGCGCGTGTCCGTCACACATATTTTTTCTCTGCTGAAGCTGCGGCGGCTATTGCAGAGTGGGTTAAGATTCGGGATGTGTATTTGCTGCAAAGTGTTACGCGGGCAAAGAACATCTCCCGCACATATGAAAACACGTCCCTTTTTGGTATGACTTCTGCAACTGCGGGTAAGAAGCTTCGGCGGATTCTTGAAGCAGCTAAACTTTATGAGTATGACGAAGAGGGAAAGCGGGGAACAATTACGTTTCACGCTTTTAGAAAATGGATGGAGTCAACCTCCAAACTTCATCAGCCGGAAAATATAGTCAATGCTCTCATAGGTCATGATGAGGGCTTATCCAAACATTACCGGAGATATACTGCTGAACAGTTGCGGGAAGCCTACAAAGCGGTTGAACCCTATCTTTGCATAGAAGCACCGGCAACTTATGCAGAGCTGCAAGGGGAAACAAAGCAGGCTCTGAATGAACAAAACGCGGTGATTGTTTCTTTGGTAAAGGATATGCAGTCTCAAAAAGAAGAACTGAATTCTCAGTTATCCGAGTATCGAATAGCTTTATTACAAACTCGGCAAGAAATTGCAGAATTGCGGCAGTGGGGTTTTGTTCAGGGAAAATTATTGGAATTTAACGAACTTTTGAAATCTGGGGAAATTTCAGAAAATGACTTTGATTTAAGTATTATGAAAGAGAGTCAGAGTCAGGAGAAAATTGTTTCAGAATTACAGAAGCAGATTGATCGAAAACGAGATGAGTACTTGGAAGATTGGGATTCTCGTTATGGTGGTGAAAAATAGTAGATTTTGGTTTTGGTGTATGGATTTTAGAATAATATGAAAATGAAGGTAAAAACATGTCAAAACATGAAATTATTAAGAATTATTGTAAGAGAACCGGCAAAGAATATGATATGGTTGTTGATGATGCGTTTCGGCTGTATTTGGTGGTTGAATGTCAGCGGGAGATTTTGCGCAGCATGTCAATCTGTCCAGAGCTCTTTTGTGATTTTTCAGGTACAGAAGAAAAATGTAGGCAGGCAATTTTTGAGGCGGTAAAGTCTGTTTCCGTTGTGAATTGGGAGTTTGATTGAGTTTCTCCCTTGCAGGTGCACTATCCCATTTGAGCCCCCAAGATTGGGGGCGGCGCAAGCCGGGGTTGTCAGAGATTAGTTTTGGATGATGAGGGAGAGATTACCGCGGCGGCTCTGCC
>NZ_JAPTGB010000026.1 GCF_026891975.1 Methanocorpusculum petauri
GAACAGATGTGTGTACGTGTTTTTGTTTTGTGTTGTTGTATCCTGCTGTATTTTTCCGGCGTCGGCTCTTGATGCGAAAATGATCGGTGAGCCACAGATCATTCATGAATCAGCACCGGATTATTTTGTGCGTCTTTCCGTATCCGATGATAGGTATATTGTCATGCCCGAATTCCATTTAAAGATGGATAAAACAGGGAGAGTATATCTTTATGATCTGTCCCAACGCTTTCTTTCAACTGTTCCGGGTTCTCTTTCTGCTGCTGATTCTAAAGTAGTTGTGGCAAATGGAGTAATTTATTTTATTGGAAATGATGGCTTCTACTCGTATATTCCTGAAACCAACACACCGGTTAAGCTTGATATTCCCCGTAGTTCGGGAGGTAATAGTTTTGTTACAGACGGGCAGTATTTTATCACAATGCGCAGTGACTACTGGCCACGTGACCTCACCTTTATGCAGTATAATCTCCAGACCGGGGAACAGAAACAGATCTATCCCGGAGGCTATCCCGATCCAAACGGCCCGATGTTTCTTTCCGGAGATTATTTTGTGTATGATGATTCTGGAATGCTTGTAGCAGATCCGTCTAAACGATATCTCCATGCATATAACATCTCGTCAGAGGAAACGACTACTCTTCCCAAGGAAGAAGGATATAGCCAGTATCTCTGTAATATCTGGGGAGACACCATCGTCTATGAGTTATTCAGTCTTGCAGACAATGCGTACCCTGATCCGCCAGAACGCCGTATGCTCAACCTGAAAACCATGGAAACGGAGATTTTGATCCTTCCGGATGGAATCCACCCATCTCAGGTGTATCCCCCCTATGCCCTTCAGTCTCAATGGGACGAAGGAACCGGCGTAATCACGGTGAAACTTGTTGAAGTTGATCTCCCTCCGATTGCCCAAGCGACTATCGTATCTTCAGCAGTAGAACAGACTCCTCCCCCACAACCTACTCAGGCCGGTTCCCCGCTCACTCTGACCATTGGTCTGCTTGCATTCGTTCTTGCCTGTGTGTTTGCAGTTCTCTGGAGAGAGAAATAATTTTTTCAGATTTTCCCCACCTTCATTTTGATACAACTGCCAGAGATGTTATATACCTCTTCCTGCGAATGAAAGCATATCGAACAAAGGAGGTGTTATAGATCAAAAAAGTTTCCCGAATTCTTCTTCTTGCAGGCACTCTGTTTCTGCTGCTGGCAGTTCCCTCCCTCGCGGAGAACCCTGCGGAAGAAAATTATCTGCAGATCCAAAAGAGCCTTGCCCTGATGGAGCAGTATACCGGAACTGAGATGACCACAGCCGAATATCTGGAATCCGTCTGGCCGCAGGTGTATGCAAAAGTCTCTTCCGAACACAAAGAAAAACTTGCAAACTTCACGCATATCTGGGAGTTCAACGATCTTGACCGGACGGATCACGGCACCGGCTTCGGCCTCACCATCAATGAAGCAGTTGGCAGGGAGCGGTTCGCTCTCATGGATGCCATTGAAAAACTGGAGATCACTGAAGGTGAGTACCAGGCAATAACTCAGCCGGAACTCTATCTGGATATCTCCGAAGAAACACGCAAAATGCTCAGCAGCATGGTACGTGCCCAGCGCGGCCCGGATACCGGCGTCCGCGGCGGTGCATCCATCACCGAAGGAGAAACCCAATGGTTTTCCAAAAACGTCACCACAAACGTGACCCGGCTTGCCGTTGACCTCCAATGGGAAAATCCTGCCAACATCCAAAACAATCTCAGCATCACCATCTACTCGCCGGACAGATGTGTCTTCGGCCCCTTCACCGAAGCCGAACCGCTTTACAGCAACCCGCAGAAAATGCAGATTTACACCTACATCTCCCGCCCGGACGGTGTTGCAGATGGTGAATGGTGGTACTGCGTGAAAGGAGTGAACATCCATGGAGTACAGAACTACACCATTTAATCTGCTCGCTGCAGCCCTCCTTGTCTGCCTCTGCCTCATCCCCGCAGCAGCTGCCGATGACGGCATCACCGTACCCGGTGAGATTCCCCGAAGTTTTGCCGATGTTCCCTCCTGGATCACCAACGGTCTCGGTATCAAAACCCCGGAAGAAGGCGGCTACACCGTCAATGAACCACGGTCCGACTACCCCGGCGGCTTCTCGGACAGCAACCGTGCCGACTCCGCCCGCGATGCGTCCGAAGTTCCCGCATGGATTCTCGCGGCAGCCGGAATCTCCGGTCTCGCTGTTCTCGCCTTTGCCGCCGTTCAGTTTCTGCCGGTCATGATCGGCAGAAGCCGCGAAGTATCCCCAAGCCCCGTCCGTGATGGCGTTCTTGCAGCCATCACTGATGCGCCCGGCAGTTCCGCCGCTGATCTCCGGAAAAAAACCGGCATCCACTATGCAACACTCAGGTATCATCTTGCGGTTCTCGAAAAGGAAAAGCGGATCATTTCCCGCAGTGCGGGTCACATCTATTACTACTTCCCGAACGGCTCTTCCCTCACCCGTGCCGACACCATCCGCATCACTCTGTGCCGGAACTCCACCACCGAAAAAATTCTCGATATCATCGAAAAAGAACCGGGCATCTCCGGCACCGTCCTTGCCGCACGTACCGGCATCACCTCGGGAACCCTTACCTGGCATCTCCGGCGGCTTGAAAAAAATGATCTCATCTCCGTAGCCCGTTCCGGCCGCGGCATGCAGCTCTTCCCGCAGGATCATACCTGATCCCATATCACTATTTTTCCGGAAATTTCAGTACTTTCCGATACTCTATATATTCTCCATACAAATCAATCAAGCAGCATCAGCACAAATAGTGCCAAGGAGATCCGAATGCTGGAAATCTACCGATCCGCCGACGCCTCGCATGGCCCGTCCAAAATCGACACCATCGAAAGCGGCAGCTGGATTCGCATGATCCAGCCCACCGAAGACGAGATCACCTACGTCTGTACCACACTATCCATTCCCAGAGACGACATCATCACCCTGCTTGATGATGAAGAAAGCCCCCGCATTGAACACGACGACGGCCGGACCCTCATTATCGTGGACACGCCGTACGTGGACATTGATGATGATACAGACCCTGCCACATCATATCCCGCAAAAACCACCGGCATCACGAGCTACACAACTGTTCCATCCGGCTTTATCGTCATGCAGGACACCATCGTCACCGTCTCTCTTCGGAAAAATCCGGTTCTCCAGACCTTCATCGACGGCAAGGTAAAGAACTTTTCCACGGTGAAAAAAACCAGGTTCCTTCTTCAATTTCTGTATCGTAATGCCAGACTCTTCATACAGCACCTCCGGCAGATCGACAATCTGACCAACACAATCGAACACACACTCTATAAAGCCACCAAAAACGAGGAACTCTTTGAAATGCTCCGCATTTCAAAGTCTCTTGTCTATATGACAACCGCTTTGAAGGCGAACGAAGCGGTACTGGAAAAATTGTACCGGTTTCCCACGCCGGAGGTCCGCATGTATGAAGAGGATGAAGATCTTCTCGAAGACACTATCATCGAAAACCGGCAGGCACTCGAAATGGCGCAGACCTACAGCAGCACTCTCGGCCATATCATGGACACCTGCGCTTCCATCATCAACAACAACGTCAACAGCATCATGAAGCTGTTCACGGTCGTCACCATTCTCTTGACCATCCCGACGATGATCGCAAGCTTCTTCGGTATGAACGTCATCATCCCCGAATTTCTCTCTGAGAATCCGCTCGCATTTCTTCTTCTCATCACCGGATCGCTCAGCATCTCCGCAGTCCTTCTGTGGCTGCTGTTCCGGCGGAAAATTATCTGAAAAAAATTTAAAAAAAATTCCGGTGAAAATTATTTCCTTGCGTACTCCCCTGCTGTTGCCGGGGGATCGATCTTTTCCTCTTTGATCATCTGCGACAGTTCCGCAATTCTTTTCACAACTGCATCCGGGACTGCAGGATGCAGAGGTGCAAGTCCCACTGCATTGTCCGCAAGACCGAGCCAGATCTCTTCTCCGTCATACTCCTCTCCGTTCACGTACGCTGTGATCGTCTGATACACCGCCTCTTCCAGATTCTTCGTAACACTCGTCAGTACATTTTCCGGTGCACGATCACGCTGATCCATATCCACCCCGATCACATACTTTTCCCTTTCCTTCGCCGCTTCAATCACCCCGAGCCCTGCATCGCCTGCCGCCTGTATAATCACATCCGCTCCTCCGTCATACATTTTGTCCGCAAGCAGCTTTGCCGTCTCCCGATCATAGAAGTTGCCGACGACGGCTTTCTCCACCGAAATGTTTTGTCCCCGTTCCTCTGCTGCCAGCTCAGCACCGGCACGATACCCATAGTAGAACCGATCCACCGCAGGAATCTCCATTCCGCCAATGAACCCGATCGTTTGCGTCTTCGTCATCATCCCTGCCAGATACCCTGCAAGATAACTTGGCTCCTCTGATCGGAACAGCACGTTCATCATATTCCCAGGCATTCCGGAATCTGCATTGAACGTCCCGTCAAACGTGGCATAATGCAGATCCGGATTTTTCCGTGCTGACTCGGCAAAATATTCCGTCAGACTGTTCCCGGTGGAGAGAATCACTGCAGGTCTTTTGCTCTCCAGATCGGCAAACGCTGCAGCTGCGTCGCTGTCATTGTTTGCCACATACACAAGAGCGACCGCCACTCCTTCCTCTGCGGACCGGTTCAGTCCGGCAACTGCCTGTGCATTAAACGAATCCTCCGCATTTCTGATATCAACCACAAGTCCCGCGGATTTCTTATCCGTATCGGGCACAACACATCCCGCCGCACAGATGAGTATGATCAGCAGCAGAACTCCGCATATCTTCCAGAATCCTTTCATCATTTTCTCCAAGATTATATATCTTGTCGTATCCTATAGTTAAAATATTCTGGCGGTCGGTTCATGAGTGAGGAAACATCAGCTCTACAAAAATTGAGAAGATGGTTTCGCGAAACCTTCGTTTTCTTCGGTCCCGGTTTGCTTCTTGCCATCACTGCAGCAGGTGAAGCGGGCGTCACTGAAGCAATCGAGATCGGTGCCCATCATGGTATGACTCTCATATGGGCGGTTCTGTTTACTCTTATCTTCAAATATGCATTCACCAACGGCATTGCCCGCTACACGCTTGCAACCGGTCACACCATATTCGATGCCCTGGGCCGCATTCCGGGTCCCAAGTACTGGGGTTCGGCACTCATCATCATCGTCTATCTGATTGAAATGCTTGCTATTGGCGCAATGCTGATGTTTGCTGCGATCTTTCTCGATTACCTCCTGCCGGGTGTCTATAGCGTCGTACTCATCGCACTGTTCCTTCTGTTTATCTGTC
Source organism: Methanocorpusculum petauri (assembly GCF_026891975.1). GTDB lineage: Archaea > Halobacteriota > Methanomicrobia > Methanomicrobiales > Methanocorpusculaceae > Methanocorpusculum > Methanocorpusculum petauri. Next base: position 5,351 of record NZ_JAPTGB010000026.1, read on the forward strand.
TTGCGCTGTTGCGTACCGACTCCTATCACATTCTTGAACTGATCGTCGCTGTGCTGGTCGGCATCCTTGCTCTTGCCATTGTCTTCTGTCTTTTTGAGTTTCCGATTCCCGTTAACCTCTTCGTCGACGGTTTCGTTCCCAAAATCCCCGCAGGTTCCGAGATGGTCATTCTTGCCATCATCGGCGTTGTCGGTTCCGGTCTCAATCTCATGCTCTACTCTGTCTGGCTGCACGAAAAATCCCGCCGTCACTCCGAAATGGAGCAGTCCTGTACTCTCCTCAACGAATCCAACTTCCGCAAATACATCCGCAGTGTCAATCTTGATGTTCTGATAGGGTTCTTTTTCGTCGCTGTCATCACGATTGGTTTTATGTTCCTCGGCTTTTCCGGCTATGCTGTTTCGTTTATGGGACACGATGCGACCCTCAGCCTTGACACTCTGATAACCCAGGTGCTCTACATTGTCGGAACCCTGCCCTATGGTGCCTACGCATTTCTTGTCATTGTCACCTTCATCTTCTTTGGCGCGGTTGTTGTCGGTATGGACGGTCGCGCCCGTGCGGTTGCCAAAGTGGTTCGCGAGATCGGCGAAGAGTCAGGCCATAAACTCCCGTCCGAACACAAACTCTACCAGATCATGCTTCTCGTCTTTTCGGGAATTATCATCTCCTCATTTCTTATCAGCGACCCCATGCTCATTATCCGGAGAATTGCCGCATTCTCCGCAATTGTCTTTGGTGTGTTCGGGTTCATCGTCATTTATCTGGATTTGAAGCTCCCGAAGTACGCACGGGGTAACCGTCTGTGGTTGATGATCATGGGACTTGGCAGTGCAATCTCGATTTACGTTGCACTCCTGCTCGAGTCTGCGTTTCTTACCTACGGTGTTCCGTTAATCGAGAGAATGCTCGTTGTCGCGTTTGTTCTCTACATCTTCTCCAAGACCGAACTGTTTAAGAAGCTCATCTCCGGCAGGGCGGATATTCTCGACAAATTCTGGACCGTGATTTTCTTTGGTGCGATCTCAATGTACGGTACCTTCCGCGGAATCCCGGTTGAGGGCGTCATCATCAACTTCCGTGATGTCGGTCCCATGATTGCCGGGCTCGTCGGCGGCCCTGTGATCGGGGGTGTTGCCGGTCTCCTGGGCGGTGCCCATCGTTTTCTGCAGGGTGGTGATACGGCTCTTCCCTGTTTTGTTGCGACCGTTGCTGCGGGTATTCTTGCCGGATATGCCATTCACCGCTGGAAAGGAAAAATAACTCTGCTTCGCGTGACGCTGCTTGCCATCGGCGTTGAGTGTCTGCATCTGCTGGTCATCTTTCCGCTGCTGTCCATTCCGACCGGTGTTATGACACCTGCTGCGGTACTGAACATCATCTCGATTACTATTCTGCCGATGTGCATGGTAAACATCGCGGGTCTTTTGATCTTCGCATACATTGTACGGCGGTGCGAGACACTTTTTCTCCCGGGAGATACGTTCAGTATGGGGAAGCTGAAGGAGGAACTCCGGCAGCTGCTCACTCCTCCGGAAGAGAAGACAGAGGATGAGGAGGAGAAACATGTCAGATAACCACGACCATTCACCCCGTACGAAATGGACAACGCTGATCGATGTGCTGATTGTTGCTGCAGTCTGCGTACTTTTTGTGGTGGCATTCCATCCGTTCGGAACCCAGCTTTCTGAACCGTTTCCGGAGGATGAGGTGGTGATCGCAGCCATTCTTCCGATGGAAGGGTCTCTTGCAAACTTTGGTATCGGCTACAACCTGGGAATGGAGATGGCAACCCGGGATATCAATGCGGCCGGTGGTATTCGCGGTGTTCCGCTGCGGATTGAGTACTTTGATGATAAGAGCGATCCGGATATGTCGGTGAAGGCAATGAATGCGGTGCGTGATGCGGGTATTCCGGTGGTGATCGGGGCAATCGGCAGTGAAAATTCTCTTGCAATTGCCCCGTATGCCGAAACGTTTGATATTGTGATGCTGTCCCCCGCTTCAACAACCGGGGCGCTGTCTCTGTATCCGGGCGTGTACCGGACGGTTGCCTCTGATGTATATCAGGGAGGCGGTATGGCAAAGATCGTCGGCGGCATTGAGGACGTGGATTCGGTCGTGGTGGTGTATCTGGACAATCAGTACGGTCTGAGTCTGATGCACTCGTTTGAACATGAGATAGAGAACTATCTGATCGATGTTGAGAACATCACAGAGATCGAGATCCCTGATGATCTGCCGATGAATGTAACGTGGGTTGTGGAAACGATGGCGGAAGAGGATCCGGATGTGGTGATTCTGATTGTGTATCCCGAACAGGGTGTGGAGATCATGCGTGCAGCAGAAGCTGCAGGACTTGCGCCTATCTGGTTCGGTTCGGATACGATGACCTCAAGCGATGTGCCGGCACAGGTCGGTACGTACGCAGAAAATATGATCGGGTTTACGCAGGCGCACAAGCTGACCGTTCCCTCGTTTGCGGATAGGTATTATGAGGAGTATAATACAACGTCGATCAACTTCCCGGTCTCCTATGGATATGATGCGGTTGTGCTTCTTGCAACCTGTATTGAGGACGGCGGATATACGTATGCAGGCATCCGGAATTCACTGGACCACATCCGGCACGTGGGTATCTGCGGCCCGCGGGTGTTTGATGAGAACGGTGATGTACAGCCTGCCTATGATCTGGTGATTCTTGAGAATGGTACGTGGCAGACGCTGAAGTGGAATGAGATCCTGACGTACGATTATCACGGTATCAGCAGTACACCTGAATGATTACTGCCGGAATACGAACAGTCCCCAGCCCATGTATTCCCGTCCGTAAGCGAGATATTCGTCCTGAATCTGTTCGAGATATGCTGCAATTTCATCGGCAGCCGGTTCGTTTCCGTGGAGATCGATGTACTCAAGGGCACTGTTCCAGATGGATGATTCATATGTGTCCCATTCGTCAGGTGATGCGGTGATCATTCCGGAAAGAGTGAAACCGAGTTCGCGTGCGGTTACTGCAAGTTCGTAGGCGGTCGGGATTTCTGTCCATTCACGGGCAAATTCCGGCGGGACACGATCGGTTCTCCAGAACCGGTCGCCGATGAGAACGGCACTGCCGTTCTCATCGGCATACTCGGCGAGATGGGCAAGTGCTTTTTCTGCACCGCCGAAGATAAAGGATGTTCCAAGAGCTGCAACAACGTCATAGGGTTCTTTGGGCACAAGAACGGAGGCATCAACGCATCGGATCTCAATTGGTGTTCCGGCAAGGGTACTTCTGGCGCGGGCGGCGGAGGCAGGACGAACTTCTATGCCGGTTCCGGTGATGCCGAAGGCTTTGTGCCAGAGGGAAAGTGCGGTTCCGTTGCCGCATCCAATGTCAAGAACCCGTTTGCCGGGTGCAAGCCCTGCGATCTTCCCGGCCCGCAGAAGCTTTTCTTCGGAGATCGGGTTCATGATCTCAAGCGCTCCCTGGGTGATCGTTTCAATTTCTGCAAAGTCCATACTACACAATAGGTGTTTCCCGAAACTAAAGTAGTTTTTCACATTTTTAGTTGTTAATCACTCCATTATTTCTGAGTTATCGCAAATGAATGCATAATTATTATACGATTCTTCACCCACTATAGATTCAGATTGGTATGGATCTGAAAAAGTTGTCCGGCTCAGTTGTGTTGTGCTCATTCCTTGTGCTGCTCGCGGCCTGCTGTTACGGTATTTTGTCGACTATCGTAAAAATTGCCCTTGGTAACGGAGTGGGTATTCCGGTTATTCTGGTTGGCAAATTCTTTTACGGTCTGGTTATTCTGTTTGTTTTGGTAATTCTTGTGCATTTCCTGTTCCCGCGAAAGGACAAGCCGGTAAAGAGTACGATGCCTGCGTGGAAACGCGGGGTGGTTCTGTTCTTCACGGGCATTGTGATGTGTCTGGTAACCGTTTGCTACTTCTACTCGGTGAGTTATCTGCCGGTTTCGGTTGCGGTGATTCTGCTGTTCCAGTTCTCATGGATGGGTGTGGTGATCGAGGCGGTTGCAAACCGCCGGATGCCGTCGCGGAATCAGCTGATTGCGGTTGTGGTAATCTTTGTCGGTACGATTCTTGCCGGAGGAACAACCGGTTTTGGTATGGAGATCAATCCGTTCGGTGTGGTGCTTGGTCTGCTCGCGGCATTCTTCTACGCGATGTTTGTGTTCCTGAGCGGACGGGTTGAGCCGTCAATGACGCCGATGAACCGGAGTTTTTTCATTGCACTTGCGGGTTTTATCTTTGTGTGCGGTCTGATTGCCTGCATTGATACCCCTGCGGCAATTCCGGCCGGCATTTTCGCAGGTGAGTCGCTGATATATGGTGTGGCTCTTGGTCTGTTCGGTGTTGCGCTGCCGATCCTGCTGCTTGCCATCGGTGCGCCGCGGATTAGTACGGGCATGGCAACGATCCTGAATGCGGCGGAGCTGCCTGTTGAGGTGCTTGCGGCTGCGGTTGTTCTGGTTGAGGCGGTGTCCGGTTTGCAGTGGGTCGGTGTGCTGGTTATTCTCGTCGGCATTGCGTTCCCGCATCTGATGGAAAAGAAAATTTCCAGCGGCCTTGCCGAGGACACTGCATAATTTTTTTTGAAAATATTTTTCCGGAATTTTTTTTGAAAAATTAATTCAGTATATTTAGTATCTGTTCTCACAAAACGAACTACCGAGGCTGTCAGGGATCAAACGGGTATGTTGAAAACAGTTCGCTGCGTGAGGATGTTCTGGATCACTGTCCCGTGATCCGGAACGCGGCAGCGGCAGCACCGATCAGCGGTGCTTTTCCGTCCAGTGTGGTGATCCGGATCTCCGGCATCCGCAGATACCGATCAATTGATGCGGTCATTTTTCCTGCGACAAGCGAGGGATAGTTTCTGACGACTGGTCCGTCGAGGATGATCAGGTCCGGATTGTATGCGTTGATCACCGCTGAAAGGCCCCGGCCGTTGATTTTTGCCAGTTCTTCGACGAACTCACAGCAGAGAGGACTGCCGATCTCTGCCGCCTGTAAAATCTGTCCGGCAGAGATATCTGCCTTTGCCGGGCAGTGTCCATCACATTTTTTTGCATGCCAGGCATGGAAGAACTTCGGAATTCCGGTACCGCTTGCATACGCTTCCCAGTGGCCGACACCTCCGCAGCCGCAGCGGACATCGTAGCTGGTGTCAACAACAATATGTCCGATCTCGCCCGCGTTTCCGTCTGCACCTGTCAGAAGTGATCCGTTTGAGATGACACCTGCGCCAATACCGGTTGAGATGGTGAGATAGACAACGGTGTGCGCGGAGTCTGCACCGCCGTAAAAGTACTCACCGATAACTCCTGCTTTGCAGTCCGAAAGCATGACTGCCGGAACATGGAACAGACTTGCGAGCGGATCGCGGAGAAAAATCTCCGAGCAGTGCATGTTCGGCGATCCGACAACCGATCCTGCCTTCTGATTGACCGGACCTGCAGTACTGATGCCGATTGCATCGGGTGTTGTGCCTGTCTCTTTTTCCATCGATGTGATCATCGCGGCGATCTTTTCGGTTACTGCCGACCCGTCCGCACAGGAGTTCTTCGGCATTTCCTCGGCGCGGAACGCGACGACAGTTCCGTCTTTACGGATAAAGCCGGTACGGATATTCGTCGCACCGAGATCGATGGCAGCGACATGCAGGTTTTCGGTCATTTCGCTGGTATTATATTGTGCCCCTTCGCAGATGAACTATTCTCTCCGAAATAGTTGTATGTTTTTCAGATAATATTTATCGATAAACGATAATTTATTAACGTATTGCGACACATGGGTAAGTGATGACTTTCAGCATGAATGCATCTTCCAAAAACCAGAATCAGCTGCCCCGTATTGCGGGCGGCCTGTTGAGCAGATCGAACACTCATCTTCGGGGGGACTTCTGATGGAGATCCGTGAAGTCCGGAGCGTAGGGATATTCTCCGTCGCAAAATTCGGTGCCGTCTTTGGTCTCTTGTCCTCTCTCCTCACCGCAATCCTCCCTTTCGTATTCGCGTACTTCGGCCTTGGCGCAGGGGAACTTCTTTCTTCCATCTTCACTACCTCCATAGGAACCACCGCACTGATCGTCAGTGTTCTGTTCTTTGCTGTTGTCACTACGATAACCGGGTTCATCATCGGTGCGATCACCGCCGTTATCTACAACATTGTTGCAGGGATCTCCGGTGGTATCAAAATTGATCTTGCGTGATCCCCGAATCACTCCACATCCCTCCACAAACTGAGACATTCCCATGACAGCGGCAGGCAGACTCCACCTCCATTATCTTTATCGACTGAATCTTGCAGCCGCCATAACTGCGGCGGCATCCGCCGCAGTTCTCATTGTCCTTGGATGGATGATACTTTCCGGCGCCGTTCTTCTTCCGGCATCGGTATTTTTTACCGTCGCAGCGGTTATTGTTCCCGCATCCGGTGCCGTGTTCCTCCTCCTCTGGATGATCACCATTCACTCAAAAATCAGAATATCATGAACGAATCTGTATGCAAAATAACCGGGCTTACCAAAGTGTACGGCAGAAAAAAAGTTCTGAACGCTGTCTCACTCACGCTTGAACCCGGGAAAATTTACGGCCTTATCGGTCAGAACGGTGCGGGCAAAACCACACTTATGCGGATCATCGCCGGCCTGTCCTATGCCTCGGAAGGAACGCTTGAACTGTTCGGCGTCTCCGGTGAAAAAAATCTCGAACACGAACGCCAGAGAATCGGCTGCATGATCGAAGAGCCGGCTCTTGTTCCCCGCATGACCGCAAAAGAAAACCTCCGGTTCTATCGTCTGATGCGCGGCGTCAGAGATGAACGTGTCGAAGACGATCTTCTCGCTCTTGTCGGCCTCCGGGATGCCGGCGACAAAAAAGTTCAGGACTTTTCGTTTGGCATGAAGCAGCGTCTCGGCATTGCCGTAACACTCATCGGAGATCCGGATCTCCTCATCCTTGACGAGCCGCTGAACGGTCTTGACCCGGTAGGCATCGTTGAGATGCGGAATCTTTTGATCAATCTCTGCGTTGAGCGGCATGTTACCATCTTTCTCTCCAGCCATAACCTGCCGGAGCTGTACCAGACCGCAACCGATTACCTCATTATCCACTACGGCAGGATCAAACAGACGTTCACCCTTGCGGAACTGCGGGAACGCTGCAGGCATTATCTCCATGTAAACTCCGATCAACCGGAGAGAATGATGCAGGTATTCGCAGAACATCTGCCGACCGCCCGGTGTCGTGTTCTTCCCGATGGTTCGGTCAATCTCTATGAGTATCCGGATCAGGAGACGGTTGCAAAACTTCTCTTTGCAAACGGTGTTGTCGTAACCGATCTTTCCGTTTCGGGAGAGAGTCTGGAGGAATACTACGTATCCATTGTCGGAGGCAAAAATAATGTTTGCTGATCTTGTCAAATGTGAACTGTTCTATCTGCAAAAACTCCGGACGTTCAAAATTTTGTTTGTTCTGATGGCAGTCAACGCTCTTCTGACCATCGCTGTTGCGTCCGCTACCCGTGACTTCTGGGCTGCCCTTGGCATGCCGGATGTGTTTTCGGGTATCAATCTGTACTATGCTGCGCTTGGCGACACTATTGTCATGGTACTTGCGGGATCTGTTCTTGCCGGAATTTTTCTCTGCAGTGACTTTGAGAACAAAACCCTCCAGGCGGCCATATCCTCTGGATACAGCCGTTTTTCCGTTATTGCTGCGAAAACTCTGGTGTACTTCTTCGCACTTGCGGTTCTTCTGCTTCCGGCTGCGATCATCACTGTAGCGGCTCTTCTGTTCCTGCCGGAGTTCGGTATGGTGTTTACACCAGAGATCCTTGTGCACATGGCAGCCGTGTTTGTGGTGATGATTCTTGTCTATGCGGCAAGTCTTTCCATCTGTGTGCCGTTTGCATTTGCTTTGAAACGGAGTTCTGCGGTGACTGCCCTGAGTCTGATTGTGCTGTTCCTCGCTGTCACCCTTTTCAGCAGTATTGGTCAGTTCGTTCCGTGGATCGGCACTGTTCTTTCCTGGCTGCCGTTTACCCTGCCAAGTACTGTTCTTGTGTCCGGTGTACTCCCGATCGATCTTCTGCGGGCTGCGGGCATCTGTGTCGGATTTATTCTGCTGATGACTGCTGCTGCCTGCGGTGTGTTCCGGAGAGCGGATCTGAAATAGGGCGGGTTAAATGGTTTCCTTCCGGAACGGACATCTCTGTCCGTTCTGTTTTTTATCGTTTTACGATAATTTGGTATAGGGCAACGACCTACATAGTACACAGTGACGTGGTGCTTTGATGGATACTGTTCAGGCAAATATTGAGAAGAGTGCAAGAATTGCGGATATTGCCATAAAGATTGTATGGGTTCTTCTGTGGCTAGTGATCGTAATCCTTGCCGGCGTATTTTTTCTGACGATCCTCATCTACTGTGTTGAAGGGCCGGACGGTTTTTCCGTGTTTATCACCACGGAAAATGTTCTGGAAGTTTTTGGTTCGATGATTCTCCCGGACGGTGTTTCTCCGTTTGAGATGTTCCTGCGTGCTGCTGCGGTGTTTTGTGCATCCACCATTTCGTATCTGGTGCTGCTTGCGGCGATGCTCCGGTCCATGGGAAAGATATTTTCCGAGATCCGGCAGACTCTGCTTCCGTTTACCACTGCCAATGCACAGCGGATGAAGAAGGCGTCCATCTATATGGCGCTGCTGAGTGTTGTTCCGTGTCTGATCGGCGTTGCAGGCAATGCTGTTCTGAACGTTCAGGTTGACCCGCTGCCGCTTAGTCTTGAACTTCTGCTCGCCGCCGCAGTTTTATACTGCCTTGCACATATATTTGAATACGGTGTTCTCCTGCAGCAGCAGGCTGATGAAACTCTCTGAGATATTATGCCTATCATTCTCCGACTTGATCGCGTCATGGCCGACCGGAAGATGTCGTTAAACGAACTCTCCGAGAAGGTCGGCGTGACCAATGTTAATCTCTCCAAGATCAAGACCGGCAAGATCAGTGCGATCCGGTTTTCCACCCTGGAAGCGATATGCAAAGCTCTCAACTGTCAGCCGGGGGATATTCTGGAGTACCAGCCGGATGAGGGGTCCTGATCAGGTGTTCAGCTGATCCCACACTTCCGCAGCTTCGGGTGTGAGTGCCCAGCCACTGGAGGTTCTGGTAATAATTTTCGCTTTACTGAGTCGTCTGAGATGCCAGGCGAGTGTTGTTTTTGCAATCCCGATTCTTTTTGCAAGTTCTTTTGCTCCGATTCCGGGGGACTCCGCTATCTCGCGAAGAACGTCTGCCGTTGTTTTCTGTGCGCGTGCGGCACGAAGTGTTCTCTCCATCGCGGAATCATCATCTTTTCTGGGGAAGTAGTGAAGATTTCCGTAGTAGGAGACCTCACGGATAATCTGGTTTCGTTTGAGGAGTACCAGGTTGTAGAGGACAGAGCCACGGGAAAATTCTGTTGTGTCCATGATCTCTTTTTGGGAACATCCGGGATGTTCTGCGATGAAGTCTGCAATTCTCTGCGGTCGTGATGCGGGGTCTTTGGGGAGTTCAAGCATCCGTGAAAATCCGAGAACGGCAACTCCTGCGATGCAGAGGACAAGGAGAAGGGATCGGATCTGTCCTCCGGGTATTTCGGTGGCGGTGCCGCCGGTAAGCCCGGAGCATTCATAGAAGGTGTACACTCCGGTTTTTGTGAAGGTGAGCAGTTTCCCGCAGCTGTTGAATTCGACGGGGATGTCGGGAACTCCTGCTTTTTGTGCTGCGGCATCGATCCAGGTGTAGATACGATTCATTTCTTCGATGGATGTGCCGTGTTTCACATACACCACAACGGACTGCCCGAAGTGTATGCTGATTACCGGGCTTGCTGCTATGGTTCCATAGGAGGTTTCGATATTTTTCCAGACGTCCCCGCTGTGTGAGAGCCAGTTCCGGGACAGGTTATAGTCATATGCGGTCCCTTCCTGTTCCCACCGTTTCTCCCACGATATTCCATAGTGCAGGGTATGGTCTGGGGTTTCCGGCTGCTGGGTTGTTTCTGTTGGGGGAAGCAGCAGAACGAGAGAAAGTATGGCGATGAGGAGAAGGAGAAGTACTGTCGTCTGCTTTGATCCCATACGTATGATAGCATCTGTATTTCTCTGTTAAATCAAGTGTGATCAATTCCTGGTACTGCGGGGTTTGCTGTTTTATTATGAAGGTCTACGAAATTTTTTCACGGATTCACAGTCGTTTCCATGCCTCCGCAGCTTCCGGTGTGAGCGTCCAGCCCTCGCCGTTTTTGATGAGGATGCCCGACTTTGCAAATCTGCGGAGATGCCAGGCGAGTGTTGTTTTTGCAATCCCGATTTTTTTTGCAAGTTCCTCCTTTCCGATCCCCGGCGTCTCCGCGATCCCGCGAAGTATCTGCGCAGGCCGTTCCCGGGTGAGTACGGTGCGGAGGATTCTTTCCATCACTGATCCATCATCATTTACCGGAAAGTAACGGATGCTTCTGAAGTATGCTGCCTGCCGCACAATCTTTTTTCGTTCCAATCGTTTGAGATGATAGAGAATCGATCCGCGGGAGAATCCAGTCGCGTCTGCGATCTCTTTCTGGGAGCATCCGGGATGTTCCGCGATGAAGACCGCAATTCTCTGCGGTCGTGATGCGGGATCCTGTGGAAGTTCAAGCATCCGCGAAAATCCGATCGCCGCAACTCCTCCGGTGCAGAGTAACAGGAGAACGGATCGGAGATAGTTCGGATGTTTCTGCGGCGGGAAATATGGTTCTGTCTGGGGTTCTCCGATTATGATGATCGTTGCACTGTCGGTGGTGGTTCCGGTCAGATATACCGATCCGCCGTACCGGAATTCGGTAGGAAGTGCCGGTATTCCTGCATCAGCCATTGAGGCATTCCACCATGTGTAAATGCGGTCAATTTCTTCCCGTGTTGTATTGTCTCCGACATGGATCGTGATCTTCGCCCCGCCGAACTCAATGAGGTTGACCGGCCCGTCCTCGATGCTTCCATAATATGTTTCAATATTTTTCCAGAACTCTCCTTCCTCGTTCATCACTCCATGGAGCCAGTCCTGTGCCGTTTTTTCGTCAGAACCCTTTCCCGCCCACTCCCATACTTCGAGCGGCGCTGCTCCGTAGGAGGCAAGAATCGATCCGCGATAGTCCCGTTTGTCATCCCACATCATGATTACCCTCATTACGGTTGCATTCTCCAGAACCGGTACCGGTGCGGGAATCACGGCAGGATTTGCGACGGGTGCGGTCTTTTGCTGTACCGTTATCTCCGCCGGAACGAAGAGCAGAACAGCAGTAAATATACTGCACAAAAGAAGGAGAAGAACTGCCGTCTGCGTTGATGACATATGATAGAGTTCCGTTCTTCTCTATTAAATCAAATGTGATCAAAGAGTAATCACGTGTCCAGCAGTTCCCACACAGCTGCGGCTTCGGACGAGAGCGTACAACCTTCGTCATACCGGTCGATAATTCCCGCATCATGCAGTCGTTCGAGATGCCAGACAAGTGTGGTTTCGGTGATCCCGATCCGTTTTGCCAGCTCTTTTCTTCCAATTCCGGGAGACTTTGTTATCTCGCGGATAACCCGTGCGGGTTTTTCCTGCGCAAGTACGGTACGGAGTGTTCGTTCCATTACGGAGTCATCATCTTTTTTTGGGAAGTAGCGGATGCTTCCAACGTATGCTGCCTGCCGCACGATCTTTTTCTGTTCAAGCCGTTTGAGATGATAGAGAATCGATCCGCGGGAGAATCCTGTTGCGTCTGCGATCTCTTTCTGGGAGCATCCGGGATGTTCCGCGATGAAGGCCGCAATTCTCTGCGGTCGTGATGCGGGGTCTTCGGGGAGTTCAAGCATCCGCGAAAATCCGAGAGTGGCAACGCCTGCGATGCAGAGTATGAGGAGAACGGATCGAAGATAATTCGGCTGTGGGGGTCCGTGGATCACGGAATCCTTCTCTGCTGTGAGCGTGAGCCCGCTGACGGTAAATACGCCGCCGTACCGGAACTGCACCGGAATCCCCCGGAGACCGGCGGCTTCCATTGACTCGTTCACCCAGCCGTAGATACGATCCATCTCTGTAACGGACAGGGGATCGGTCAGAATGGTGATCGTCCAGCCGTACTCAATCCGGTTTATCGGATTGTCCGCGGCAGATCCATAGTAGGCGTTTGCCTTCTCCCACACGTCACCCGCGTACCGGTTCTCCTCGTACCAGTTCCAGAGACGGGTATAGTTGTACTCCTCTCCCTCCCGTTCCCATATTTCCTCCCAGGTATCGCCGTAGGTTTTCACTGCCTGTTCTGGTGTCCGCGTCACAACCGGTTCCGGCCTGATAATGAGATCGCTGCCTCTGAACTGTACCGCAACATTATACAGTCCTGCTTTTGCCATCGATTCATTCATCCAGCCGTAGATGCGATCGATCTCTGCAATGGTGGTTCCGGAAGGTACCAGAACGGTTACTGCCCGACCGAGTTGTATGCCGTATACCGGACTTCCCGTCCCGTGTTGTGCAGAGTAGTACATCTCTGCCACCGTACGGAAGTCATCTGCGTTGTTTTCCATCCACTCCCGTATCTGGGCATAGTAGGATTCATTCCCGCTGTGGACCTGCGCCTCTTCCCACGTTTCTCCGTAGGAGATCGGAATGGAGGAGTTGATCGCCTGCGGCGCCGGCGCTTGCGGCAGTTCTGCCGGAACACACAGCAACACAAACGCAAAAGTTCCGAGCAGAACTATCAGGAGAACCGCCGCAGGTTTGGATGACATGATCATGATACCTTCGGTCGTTCTGCATTAAATCAAGTGTGATCAAAGTATCTGAAATCCGGTACCGACATAATCCTTAACTACGTACACTCTGATATTTAGTAGTATGATCACCGTCGGTCTGCTTGGATGCGGAAATATCGGCCGCGTCATTGCTGCAGGTCAGGAAAACTTCAAAATAACGGCTGTGTATGATGTAGTTCCGGCGCGTGTGGAGGAGTTTGCTCGCGAGTTCGATGCAAAACCGTTTTCGGATTTTTCTGCCTTCCTCGCCGAACCAACCGATATTATTGTTGAGGCAGCGTCTGTTGTTGCTGCCACCGAACACGCACAGGAGGTGCTGGAGTCGGGTAAGGATATTGTTATCATGAGTGTCGGGGCGCTTGCGGATAAGGAGTTCCGGGCCCATCTGGTGGAGACTGCCCGCGAACTGAAACGAAAGATCCATATTCCGTCCGGTGCGGTGATGGGACTTGACAATATCCGTATCGGCCAGATAAGCCGTGTCGATAAATTCGTTCTGCGCACGACCAAGAACCCGAAGTCGCTTTCTCGCGAGGCGACCGAGCGTACGCAGTTGTTTGCCGGAAAGGCGCATGATTGTGTCCGGCAGTATCCGAAGAACACGAATGTTGCCGAGTCGCTGTCGATTGCCTGTGGCCGCGATGTTGATGTGGAGTTGTGGATGGATCCCGAGGAGGATCGCAATATGCACGAGATATTCTTTGAAGGAGAGTTCGGCGAGGCGTATATCAGAATCAGAAACCTCCCTTCGCCTGATAATCCGGCAACCAGCTATCTTGCTGCTCTGTCAATTCTTACCCTTCTGAAAAATCTTGATAACCCGCTGGTGATTGGCGCATGAACTATGAGCAGCAGATCCGAAAACTTGCCGCAGAAAAAAATGCGGTGATCCTTGCCCACAACTATCAGCCGCCGGAGATTCAGGATGTTGCCGATATCTGCGGTGATTCGCTGGAACTTGCCCGGCTTGCGAAGGAGGCGAAGGAGTCAACGCTTGTTCTCTGTGGTGTGTACTTTATGGCGGAGACGGCGAAGATTCTTTCACCGGAGAAGACGGTTCTGATTCCGCGTCCCGATGCGGGATGTCCGCTTGCGGATCAGCTGACGCCTGATGCGGTGCGTCAGGCGAAGGCTGCGTATCCGGGGTCGCCGTTTGTGGTGTATGTGAACTCGAATGCGGCGACGAAGGCGGAGTGCGATATTACGTGTACGTCGGCGAACGCTGCCACGGTTGCGGCGTCGCTGCCGCAGAAAAAAATTCTCTTCGGTCCGGATGCAAATCTTGCCGGATGGGTGCAGCGCCAGCTGCCGGACAAGGAGATCGTTCCTGTTCCAGCGGACGGCGGATGTCCGACGCATCATAATTTTACGGTTCGTGATGTGGGGGCTGCCCGCCGCGAGTATCCGAATGCGACGGTCATCTGTCATCCGGAGTGTAGTGCGGAGGTGCAGCAGGCGTGCGATCTGGTGGGTTCGACGGGGTATATGGTGCGGAACTGCGGGAGTGCGGACGAGTGGGTGATTCTGACGGAGGAAGGGATTGCCCATCCACTGCGGAAGCGGTATCCGGATACGGTGTTTCATGTGATGGATTCGGCGGTGTGTCCGAATATGAAGCTGATTGCGTTGCCGGATCTGTTTGTGACGCTCCGCGACGGGGTGTATCCGGTACAGGTTGCGGATCCGATTGCGAGCCGGGCCCGTGCGGCGATTGAGCGGATGATTGAGGTGTCGAAATGACGACGCCGACAGATCAGCTGCTTTCTTTTTTTGCGGAGGATGTTCCCGCAGGCGATATTACGACAGTTGCCCTGATTCCCGATAAGGTTGTTTCCGCCCGGATTGAGGCGCGGGAGGAGATGATTCTTGCGGGTGTTGAGGAGTGCATCTGGTTGTTTGAGCATTTTGGGGTTTCGGTGATGGCGGAGGCGGAGGACGGCGAGCAGGTTGCTGCCGGAACAAAGATTCTGGCGCTTGCCGGTTCGGTTCATGCGATTCTTGCGATTGAGCGGACTGCGCTGAATCTTCTGGGGAGGATGAGCGGGATTGCTACGGCTACTGCTGTTGCGCAGGAGTTTGCAGCCCAGGTGAATGATCATGTGAGGGTTGCGGGTACGCGGAAGACGGCGCCCGGTCTGCGGTATTTTGATAAGAAGGCGATCCGTATCGGCGGCGGGGATCCGCACCGTGATTCGTTGTCGGATGCGTTTCTGATTAAGGATACGCACCGTGCCCTGCTGCCGGTGGCGGATGCTGTCCGGCGGGCGAAGGAGTTTTCGTTGTATCGTAAGGTGGAGTGTGAGGTGGAGAATCTGATCGATGCGGTTGCGGCGGCGGAGGCGGGTGCTGATGTTCTGATGTTTGATAATATGACGCCGTCTGCGGTGCACGGGGCGATTGCGGCCCTTGCGGCACGGGGTCTGCGTAAGCGGCTGGTGCTTGAGGTGTCGGGCGGGATTACGCCGGAGACGCTTCATTTGTGGGCGGGGATTGATGTGGATCGGATCAGTATGGGGGCGCTGACGCATTCGGTGCGGTGTGCTGATGTGAGTCTGGAGATTGAGTGATCGCGGGCATAGAGAGCAACAGATGTTTTTTTCGCGGATTTTATTCCGAATGTCTGGGGCTTTTGAGGATTTTTGAGCAAAGCCGCCGTGACAATAAAATCTATTATCTCATCACCCCCATTATCAGATAATCATGCAGGCGATGGATCAGAGGCCACAAAAAACGAGTATCACCGTCTCGGCACACATTAAAGAGCGTGTCTGTTCCAAAAAACGCGGAAATCAGACGTATGATGATGTTCTTGAGCAGATGCTGGACGTGCTTGATATCGGCGAGACAGGAGAGGAGGGGGGTGTTGTCTTCCTGAATACGGTTTATGTCCGCGATGAGTTAAAAAAGCTGAAGCGGCCCATGCCGCTGAAAATCACGATTCAGGAGGATGAATCATTAATTTTAACGAATGATGAGTATTCTTTTCTGATAACCTGCGGGACTCTCTCTGAAGGTCTGGAAAAGGCCCGTCTGATGTTTGCGGATGATTACGACATATTCACTGATCCGGATACGCCGATGTTTCCTTCTGCTGCTGCGTATGGTAAACTGCTGAAAGATAGTGTGTGGATGTGACATTTTGGCAGTTCTGAAAGCGGATAAGGTACAGGGTTCCCTGAAAAAGAAGGGTTTTCTCGTAAAGCCGGGCAGGACGGATCATTGTCGTTTCGTCTTCTGTACTGATGGACGTATGGTTAATGTGAAAACCCACATGAGTCACAATGGTCAGGAGATAGGGGATGAGCTGCTGTCCCGTATGGCTGAACAGCTTCACCTGTCAAAGTCTGAATTTATCGATATGGTTTCCTGCAGGATTGGACACGCCGAGTTAGCCGCCCGCTATGCTGATCTTGATCTTATGAAAGACTAATCATTTTTCCGGTGTTGCTGATTCAGGAGTGCACGATGAGAGATCGGATTTTGTGCCGGTTTCGGCAGGCACTCCGGCAAAAGTGTGTGTGTTGACGATTGAACGTTTCATGCGTTTAGGATTTTGTTTTATATATTCGAAACAGGATGGGTGGTTCCCCAGCCAGAGAGTATCCTGTGGTGGCGGGAACGGGTGTTCTCTTTTTTTCGTTCAATCGTTGTGTGGGGGTTTTGCCAAGGATGCCTTCTGCCGCCTGCAATGCAGAAAAAAAGCGGAAGAGAGGGTTACTCTCTTCTTCTGAGATGGACACCTGCTGTGAGGAGTCCGAAGAGTGCGCCGCAAAGGGGCGCGGGTGCCTGTGTTAAGGTGGGCTGTGCTCCTGCGGCGGTGGTGGACACCGGTGCAGGCTGTTCCTTTTTTTCTGTTTGGTTATTTTCTGCCGGGTGTGTTCACATCCCTGATTCCTCCGGAGGTGCTGGTGTTGCGTCTTTCGGACAATGGTTTTCTTTGGTGTCTTGCGGGTTCTCTTTCTGGGTACCCCCGTGTGGAAAATGTTTTCGGGGGCTTTTTTGCGTGTGGTTTTTGGATGTCCATGTGTGATGTGGTTTTTCGGGAGGTTTTTGCTTTGGTTTTGTTTGGAGTAACCACGGAATACATGGAAAGAATCTGAGTACTGGAATCTGGCGGCAGTATCCGCCTGTGGCGATGTGGTTTTTCGGG
>NZ_JAPTGB010000027.1 GCF_026891975.1 Methanocorpusculum petauri
ATACACAGATTCTTTCTGTGATATTCCGTAAGCCGCGAAGCGGCGGTATTCCGTGTTTTTTTTTCCGTGGAATTCCGTTTGGTCTGTGTTTTCCGTGGTTACTCCAAGCAAAACCAAAGCAAAAGATGCCTGCCGAAACCGGATTAATCGAAAACGACTCAGAGTACCTCACATCGGGCAGGACGAAAAATACCACCAAACAATCTTCGAACCATATCCATCAACAACATACCATGGATCGGTTGCAGAACACCCCCGTCCCGCACAAACCGTAAAAAAAGAATTAATTATCCTTCTCAGCAGCTTTCTTTGCCCGCTTAACCCGCTCTTTTGTCGTAAAGCCGGTAACCAGATCCAGATACTGCCGGAACCGCTTATTCGTATCCAGAATAATCGCATCAGCCTCCGCATCCGGCATAGCAAGAACCTCCGTGTTCGTCTCCGTATCAACAATCACCGTCTTATTCTTCTCTCCGGCCCAGACCTCCAGACGCGACATACTCCCGTACGAAATTGCAAAGTGTCCACCCTCTGTCTTCGGCTCAGTCTCAAAGATATCGGTAAACCCGGCAGCAATCCGATCAGAAAGATCCTTCGTCATTCCGCGCTTAACTTCATACTCCTGCATAACTACTACAGATCTATGGGACGCCTGAATTTAAGTACTTGTCAATTCGAAAAACCATCACAATCGGCGTTGCACCTAAATTCAGTGATTGCCTGTGCATGATCGCCATCGATCAAACATCAGCCCACGATTCGCACGGCTCTGCCGTGCAAATCATAGTATACTCAGGAATAAAGTACAACATCATCACAATCAGAACATTTATTGGCACAGGCACACACCTAACCATATGAACATCACAGACGCGGTGCGTGTAGAATCTCCCGCTCCCGCCGCAAAAAAAATCACCCTCCTGACCGGATTCCCCGGCTCCGGACTGGTGGGCAGCATCGCATTACAATATCTGGTAGAAAACGCAGAATTCACCCATCTCGGCAACATCACCAGCCGATTCCTCCCCCAGATATCCCTCGCAACAAACGGCATCGCCCAGGCCCCCATCCGGCTCTACGAAAAAGACAACATCATCGCAATCCTCGCAGACGTCCCCATCCCCCCGCAGATATCCTACGAAATCTCCGCCGGACTCATCGAATGGTTCTCCGGCAAAACCACAATAGACGACCTGATCGTCATCGGCGGCGTCACAACCGGCAGCGAAGGTGAACGCGTCTTCGGCGTTGCAACAACCCCCGAAGGTCTCGAAAAGATCAAAGACCAGGCAATCATCCTTCCCGCATTAAGCATCACCGGCATCTCCGGAAGCATGATCATCGAAGCACAGCTGCGCGGCATCCCCGCCACCGGATTTCTGGTTGAAACAAACTTCAACGTAGACCCGCGTGCAGCAATCGAAGCACTAAAAATACTCAACACCCGCTACGGATTTGACGTTGACACCCAGCCCCTCATGGAACAGGCCGATCAGGTCGAAGCCATGATGCACCAGCTGGCAACCGACGTACAGGAACAGGAAAACGCCGAACAGAAACCATTCTCTGCCGCAGAACAGGTGATGTACGGATGATTGCAATGCAGATGGTAGGAATTGCAGGAATTGCCCCGGAGGTCATTGCCGAACTGAAAAAAGGACGGGCACGAACCATCGAGTTCATCAATGCCCAGAATGTCATCTCAGCCTCCACCGTCAGCGTCGGCGACCCAATCTTCATCTCAACCGTACCGCATGAAGACCTCGCCACAGGAGACATAGGCATCGTCGCAACAGTCACCGCCGCATCGGTTACCATGCAGCGGATCTCAAGCGCAGTACCGGGCGTTTACTACGAAGAGCGCGAACGCCTCTCGGTGCGCCTGCAGGTGAAATTCGCCTGTACATCCCACATCCGGAAAGTTCTGGAGCACGAATACTGCCGTGTTCTCACCGTCGAAATTGCCGAATGCAGCTGCCCGCGGGCAAGATAATCTCACTCATCCCTTTTTCGGAAATATTCCGGAGATTTTTTTTTCAAAAAATCAGAATTAAATAAGTCGAAACGTGTTCCAAATGTCTGATCAGACTTTGACTCGCTAAATCGGGACTCGTCCACTTTGGTTTTGCAGAGAATAACCACAGAACACATGGCCTTCGGCCCGCGTTCCCTGTATTCCGTGGTTACTCCGGAAAAACCAAAATCAAAGTATTGTTAATTCAGTTACTTTTGATCCTGCAACTCAAGACATTTCCCACATCTGGAGCAAAGCCGAACAAACCGGAATGAAACCATAGTATGAAATACCTCTGCATTCGTATGTTGTAGTATGAGTGATGCAGAAAAAAATTCCGCAGATTTAGTACGCCTGCTCTACGACACGGACAAATCGGTACGCAACGCCGCAGCGATAGAACTGGGCAGCCGGGGAGCCGAAGGATTTGCGGCGGCACTCCCGCTTTTGTCGGATGCGTCATGGATTGTCCGCTACCGTGCATGCGAGATCATCGGGATGACAAAACAACCGGAAGCCTTTCCGGTGCTCCTGAAAACACTCGCCGACCCCCGCGATCATGTCCGGTATATGGCAGTAAAAGGACTGGGGACCTTCGGCGACTCCCGCGCCCTGCCTGAGATTGTCCGCATGCTGGAGGATGAAAATCCATTCGTGCAGAGGATTGCAGGAAAAGTTGCAGCAGAACTTTCCAAAATATCCGAATAACTCTTTTTAAAAGATCCAGTACACCAGCACCGGAAACACAATCAGGTATCCCGCTCCGAACAGAAAAAACACCCATTCTGCCGCATGCAGAGGTTTTGCCGCATAAAATACCGCGGAGTTCGCCGAATAACCGCGGCAGCACATTGCCGCATACGTCCGCTCCCCCTGATCCAGCGCCCGGACAAACAACGAACCTGCGGCATTTCCGATTACATTCAGCCGGTAGCGCAGCGGCAGCCGCCGGTCAAATCCGTTGAAACACCGCGCCGCAAATGCACTCTGAATCTTCTGATACACCAGTGCAAACACGTACAGATACCGGATAGTAAGCCCCATCACTACGATAAAGAGCCGTGGAATCCGCAGCCGCGCCGCTCCCTCCAGCATTGCCTGCATCGTCGTCGTTGCCGACAGGAGAATAATAAACGACAACGAGATCACAAACTTCGCAAACAGAGACAAACCAAAGATGATCGACTCCCAGTACATGTGAACCCCGAACGGCAGAGTTACTGCAACATGATACACCGCATAGTAGGGATTGGGGAAGAACGGCTGCAGAATAATAAAAAACAGACCAAACGGCATAATCAACAGCAGCCGCACCAGATAATACCGCAGTGACGAACCGGACAGGATATACAGTCCCCAAAACAGCATATAGATAACCATGAACGCAAAAAGCTCCGCCGTTCCGTAGGGCAGGAGAACGGTCACCAGAAGCCCGAGCAGACAGAGAATCAGCTTGACACGGGAATCAAGCGCGTGAATCGGACTGTTGCGGTATGCCTCCCGCTCGATATCAAACAGCTCATCGATCAGGCTCATAGTTTCCCAAACGCTTTCAGAAACGACTGTTCCGCATCCCGGTACGTGTAGGCGGGATCAATTGCTACTCCGTGATCGCGCAGGGATTTTATCAGGCGGGGGAGGGCAGGGAGTTCAAGATGCGCGCGGGAAAGCAGATCCTCCTGCAAAAATATCTCTTCCGGTGTTCCTGCACCCGTAATCTCCCCCTTTTCCATCACATATACCAGATCCGCCATCTCCGGTACCAGCTCCACCTGATGTGTCGAGTAAATAACCGTGACGCCGCAGGAGTCCGGCAAATCATTCAGAAAACCAAACAGCTCTTTGACGCCCTGGGGATCAAGACCTGCCGTCGGCTCATCCAGCACCATCACCTGCGGCTCCATTGCAAGCACTCCGGCAATTGCCACACGCTTCTTTTCCCCGCCGGAAAGATGATGGGGAGCACGGCTGCGCAGATCCTCAAGGCCCAGCATACCGCAGACGCGATCAACCCGGTCCGCGACACAGTCTGCATCCAGCCCCAGATTGTACGGGCCGAACGCAATATCCTGCTCCACCGTTGGTGAGAAAACCTGATCATCCGGATTCTGAAACACCAGTCCCACAAATCTCCGCACCTCCGCAAGATTCGCTTTGGTAATCGGTTCTCCTCTGATCAGCACCTCACCGGATTTCGGCATGAGGATGCCGTTGAAGTGGCGGAACAGCGTACTCTTTCCCGCACCATTCGGCCCGAGCACCGCAATCCGCTGCCGTTCATCCGCGACGAAATGAATATTTTTCAGCGCATCCTCAGTTGAGGTGCTGTAGGCGTGGCAGAGACTGCGGGTTTCGATGAGGTGCATTGTTACGTTTCCATAGGTGAAAAAAAGATAAAGAGGTGGTGGTCTGTGTTACGAAGACTTCCTGCCCGATGCCGCATACACAATCCGTGCTGCAAGAAGAATTACCACCAGTGCCGCGAAAATACCGATGACTAATGCTATGAGTCCTCCAACGGCACCGGCATCCTCACCGCCGAGAACATAATCCGGCATCGGGGATTCCCAGCCGACAGGGTCATGTGCTTCTTCAATCTCACCGTGGGCCGGAGCGAAAATATCCTTTGCACCGCCGCTTACAAGAAGTGTACTGTCAAGTCCGTCCGGATCACCAGAGGCAAGGAAGACAGCACAACCGCCGACGATGAGTGCAATTACCAGACCGATAGCCAGAAACTTGTTGACCGGCATTGCTTTCTTCTCAGTATTCCCGGTAAGTTCCGGCCGCACATTGAAGATAAGAACAACCACGATACCGGTGATAATTGCTTCAATAATACCAATGAGTGCATGGTAGATGAACATCGTCGGAAGACCGACACCAATCGGAACCGCGCCGATAATAGCGATCTCAACGGCACAGACACTCGCAGCAATTACGCAGGCAAGCCATCCTGCGACTGCGGCGGAGATCGGAACGCCCACTCTGCTTTTTAATGCGGAAAACGAGTAGAATCCGACAAATCCTGCAATCACACCCATATTGATGATGTTTGCACCAAGCGCGAGAACACCGCCGTCTCCAAAGACCAGTGCCTGAATCACCAGGACGATTGCCAGAACAAACACTGCGGCAAACGGTGAGCCAAGTACGATTGCAGCAAGGGCACCACCAACGAGATGGCCACTCACCCCGAATCCGGTCGGGAGGTTGAACGCCTGCAGGGCAAAGATACCCGCGGCAATCACTGCGAGGATGGGAATTTTTGATTCATCAAGATTGTTCCGTGCCCATTTGATTGCGAGTACGACGAATACCAGTGCTATAATCCAGAAAAGAATGCCGAGGGGGACACCCAGGGAGCTGTAGCCAAACAGAAAATCAGGGATATGCATGTTACATCACTTACAGGTTACAATAACACGCAATCACTAATAAGTATTACTAATATATTTTGGAACTTCAAATAATCATACTTCGTATCATTGATTTTATTCCAAGAGCGCCAAAGGTACTGATAAGTTCAGGTTTTTTCATTAGTTTGAGGAGGAGGGACGAGGGGCGATCCATATCACCGGCTTTTGTGATCAGTTCAAGCGTCTCAGGCGTGTTCAGGGCGTCAATTGCTGTATCGATCTCCTCTGCTGTAAGTGTGCGGCGCAGGGTGAGCGCTTTAAATCCCAGCTCAAGTTCCCTGCCGAAGTCCGCACGCCAGTATTTTTCATAGGCGGAAAGCATGGTGTCGGAGCTGTCGCCGGACTCACAGGCGGTAACAGCAACGGATGCCGCATGGCGGGCTGAGCGCACGCCGGTATATACTCCGCCGCCGGAGGTGGGTTTGGGAAATCCTGCGGCATCTCCTGCGATCATGCAGCCTGAGCCGTAGGTGCGGCGGCGGATGCCGATTGGGATGGTTCCCGTTACCTCATGGACGTTTGAAGGAGAGAACTGTTTTGCAAACGCGGCGAACCGTTCGGACACATCCCGCATGCCGCAGAGACCGATCCGTGCGCGGGAGGCGGAGAGTGGAATCACCCAGGCAAAAAAATCAGGAGACGCGTTTGGGTACAGTTCCACCTGGTCGGAGCTTCCGTTCCAGGATATTTCTGCCTGAATTCCTGCATAGATATGGCGCGACGGGGGAACACCGAGTCCCCGGGCGACAACACTGCGCGATCCGTCGGCTGCGATCAGAATGGTGTAGGGGAACTCCTGTTTCCCGGAAATACCGGTTGTCTGAATCGTCTTTTTCTCCGGATTGATCCGGGTTACAGAGGTCTTCAGTGAAAATTCTGCGCCTGCATCCGCTGCACGGGCTGCCATCTCATGATCCAGTCGTCCGCGATCCACCACATACGCCTTTGTCTCCTCCGCTGCAAAGGAAAGCTCATGCCCGGCAGAACCACAGATGCGGGCGCCGTACACCCTGTTCAGAACCGGTGCCGCCGATACCGCGCATTCAGCAAACGCAGAGTTTGAGAGAAGTCCCGCACACTGCACAGGGTATCCGATCGTGGCGTGTTCTTCAAGTACCAGTGTGCGGAGTCCTGCTTCAGCACAGAATCGTGCGGCGGCGGAACCGGTAGGGCCTGCTCCTGCGATGATGACGTCGTACATGGAAAAGCTACAGAGATGTTGTCAGTCAGAGAAAATAAACAAAAAGGGTGAGTGCTGATATGGGGATTCGAACCCCAGTCGTCGGCGTGAGAGGCCGACATGATTGGCCACTACACTATATCAGCAAGAGAACTTGCGTAACTAATGTTACCGTATGAAATATTTATAGATGACGATGTAACTGAGTAGATTCCCCCATATGTTCATCTAATACCAAAACGTATAGGTATAGACAATATGAGCCTTGAAGATGAGATCAAAGCCATTGAGGACGAGATCAGAAATACCAAATACAACAAGGCAACTTCACAGCACATCGGGCGGTTAAAAGCAAAACTCGCCAAAATTAAGGACGATGCCGTCACTCGCGCAATGAAGTCTGCCGGCAGCGGCGAGGGATATTCGGTCAAAAAGTCCGGTGACGGAACGATTGTTCTGGTCGGGTTTCCGTCGGTGGGTAAATCAACACTCTTGAACAAGCTGACCGGTGCGGAAAGTGAGACGGGCGCATATGCGTTCACTACGCTGACAGTTGTTCCGGGCCTTATGGAGTACAAGGGCGCGAAGATTCAGATTCTGGATATTCCTGGCCTTATCGCCGGTGCAGCAATGGGCAAGGGACGCGGCAAAGAGGTTATCGCTGTTGTTCGTACCGCGGACCTGATCGTAATTTTGGGTGATGTCTTCAACGGCGTGCATGTGGATGTGCTGATGCATGAACTGTATGATGCAGGAATCCGCATCAACAAACCGAGACCGGACATCACCATCAAGAAGACGGGGTTCGGCGGTGTCCGCCTGAACACCGTTGGTGCGGTGGATATTGATATTGAGGAAGTACGGGCAATTCTTGCGGAGAGCAAGATCATGAACGCGGATGTGCTGGTCCGCGGCAGCAATGTGACACAGGATGATATTATTGATGCGATGATGGGTAACCGGATGTACATTCCGGCATTTATTGCCATCAACAAGGTGGATCTCGTGACCGAGACGGAGCGGCAGGAGGTTGAGCATGAGATGCGGGAAAAGTATGGTGTTGATCCGATTATGATCTCGGCGCATGCAGGCTACAACATCGATAAGCTGCAGGATGCTATCTATGAGCATCTCGGATTTGTGCGTATTTACATGAAACCGTACGGAGAAGATGCGGATATGGAGGAGCCGATGATTATGCGGAAAGGCAGTACGATCGAAGATATCTGTCGCAGGCTGCACCGCGATTTTGTAGATCAGTTCCGGTACGCAAAGATCTGGGGAACATCGGTGAAGCATGATGCAGCAAAGGTCGGTCTGCAGCACAAAGTGGAAGACGGCGATATCGTGACGATCGTCACCAAACTCTAAAAAAATATTTTTTCTCTTTTTTTACGTGATCGGAATTTCCACACCGCCGTCGGTTCTTTCGATGATCTCATGCAGGTTGCGCAGTTCGGCTGCGACCTGTCTTGCACCGTCCACAAACATCGGGAGGTTTGCAGCGACGAGTGATGCCACCGATCCTGCAAAGATGAGGTTGTCTATGGTGCCCGGGCGGATCGTGCGGACAGCAAGAACACGACGGATTATCAGCAAAAGAAGACCGGACATAAATGCGGAGGTCAGAAGCGCAACAAGCAGTTCGACAAGACGCCTGATTGGTCCTGCAAGCATTTCGGGGATCATTTCTTCGTAGGATTCGGCATTTTCCCCGCCTCCCACAAATGCAACCCCGCTGATGAGATACGGAGCGGCAACGTCGGAAAATGCGTCATAGGCTCCGTCTCTGGCAAAGACTGCGTCTGTAAGTGTCCGCTGACCGGAGAGAAGGTCGATTAAGAGTCTGCCTGCCGAAATGTACGTGTCGGTTTCCTCTTCGGAAAGTTCCGGAGTTTCGGTTTCTTCAGATTCATATACCGATCGCACGACATTCCGTACACCGGATACAGGAAGGTGCGTTTCTGCTGCGGTTTTCGTGGAGATGTCAAGGATATCTACGGACTTCGGCAGGAGGGCGAGAACCGGCTGATAGTTTTCGGGCAGGATGCCGAACCGCTCTGCAAGCGCACGAAGGATGCGGGCAATGCTGCTTTCAAGCACAGCAATATCAGTGGTGTGAACTGCGGTGAGAAGTGAGGAGCCCGCACAGAGAAGGTCGGATACCGCGGCTGCAAGATGGTCGGCGGCAGCGTCTGTGTCACCATGGAGAAGAGCGTTTGAGGCGGCGTCAAGGGACGTCTCTGCAGTTGTGATAAGCGTGTCAACAGGAGTGTCGTTCGGCATTGGATACCCTATAGTATGCAGTCGAAAACAGATAAATGAAATACACAACAGAAGAAACTCGATTATTCAGCGGACGATACAAACTTCACCACGCAGATGTGGTCCCGTACAACCCTTGCAGCTTGATCACGTTTTTTTGCAGTTCACCTCCGTAAACTGCTTACATTCATAAATCAACTTAAGAGTAAATAAAAGTATCGGTCTCCCGGGAGATAAAATCGAAGAAAAACGGGCCTGGAGGGATTCGAACCCCCGACATTCGGGTTAGAAGCCCGACGCTATATCCTGGCTAAGCCACAAGCCCATGACTTAATGCCTTATTCTATTTGCGGTTCCAGATTATAAAATCTCCTCATAAAGGGACGTTGCACCGTTATTCCTGAGCATCCCACGATCCACACGGCAGACCCGTGTGAATCGTGGGCTGAAATTTGATCGATGACGATCATTCATAGGCAATCAACGAATTTAGGCGCAACGTCCATAAAGAGGTGTTGTTCTCATAGACGTTACTCTCAAGTCTGAAAAGTCTCGAATTGCAGGATCAAAAATATCTGAATAAAAAATACTTTGACTTTGGTTACTCCAAGCAAAACCAAAACGAAAGAATTCCGAATAATCCGAACAGACAGGATGAACAAAAATTTTTCCAGAGAAAAGCAGGCACCGTCTCCCTGCAAGTATGAAATACAGCACCTTAAAGTAACACGCAAACCCACATAACTACCAATGATTCCGCTGATGCTTGATCTCTCCGCAAAGCGCATCCTCATCTTTGGTGCAGGAGCGGTCGGTGTTCGCAAAGCCCGCCATTTTACCGGCTGCCGGATGACCTTCGTCTCCCGCAGCATCTCCCCGGACGTCTTTGCCCTTCCCCAGACCTCCATCAAACAGATGGACGTTGCAGATGCTGAGGACGACGACCTTGTAAATCTCATCGAAAAACACGACATTATCATCGCTGCACTCTCCGACGCCGGACAGAACGAACGTATCATCCGCTTCGCAAAAACCGCCGGCAAATGGTACAACAGCGCGACCGGCGGCGACGCAAACTTCCTCATTCCTTCAACCGTTCAGGGGGAGGAATACACCATCACCATCTCCACCTCAGGCCGTGCCCCCGTCGTTCCCCGGTTCATCCGCGAAGACCTTGAAGAACGGTATCAGGGCCTTGACAACATGATACGGCTGCTTGCCGCCCTGCGGGAACAACTTAAGGAAACTGTTCCCGAACAGGAAAAACGTGCAGAAATCCTCAGGAGCATTCTTCACGATGAAACCATCCGGCAGAGATGCCGGGAAAACAGGAACGCAGACGACCTTGTCGCAGGACACCTCTGATGCCGGACACTGACCTTCTCACGCCGGTCGCGGTCGCCGGAGTTGATCACACCTCCCTCGATCAGACCCAGCTTGCCGGATACCGGTTCGAAGACGAAGCATCCTTCCTTGCCGGTGCCCGGGAGCACTTCAAGGGCGCCATCCTTTTACAGACCTGCAACCGCGTTGAAATTCTGGTGCACGGCACCGGAGCTGCGCTCTCCGACTACCTTCACAGCCTCGGACGTACCGGCTTTACCCTCTACGAAGGAGATGCCGCTCTGCGCCATCTCCTCGCACTTGCCGCCGGAACCAAATCCATGATCATCGGCGAAGACCAGATTCTCGGCCAGCTCAAACGCGCCCTCCTGCTCGCAAACGAATGCGGTACAACCGACCCCGTCACCGACATCTGTATCAACACTGCAATCCATGCAGGCGTTGATATCCGTGCCGCAACCCACATCAACCGCGGCGCGGTTTCCATCGGCTCGGCCGCCGTCCAGCTTGCCGAAGAACTGCTCGGCAGCCTTGACGACCGCAACATCCTCGTCGTCGGCGGCGGCGAGATGGGAAAACTTGTTACCCAGGCACTCGCGGAAAAGAAGCTGCGGGCAATCTACGTCACCAACCGCACCTACGACCATGCCGTCGAACTTGCCCGGGAGATCGGCGGTCGGGCCATGCGCATGGATCAGCTCTACCCCTGCATCGCCTTATCCGACGTCGTCATCTCCTGCACCGCAGCCCCGCACGCTATCATCGCCGGAGAACCGCTTGCCGCCACTATGAACGAGCGGTTCTGGCCGCTCGATCCGACCCCGCGAAAACTGATCCTCATCGACATCGCCCAGCCCCGCGACACCGAAGACTCCTGCCGCAGCATCCCGGGCGTCCATCTCTTTACCATCGACGACCTGCGTTCCGTCTCGGAAAAGAACATGGAACACCGCAAAGACGAGGCCGCCCATGCCGGTGAACTCATCGAAAACTATCTTCCTGAGTTTATCCGGCTCTACAACCGCACCGCCGCGGGCGATCTGATCGCAGGACTTTATACTTGGGCAGAGTCAATCCGTGTACGAGAACGTGATAAAGCGCTCGGAAAACTGGACTGCTCCAATCCCCGGACACTTGCCGTGATCGACGATCTGACCCGTGTACTGACCAAAAAACTCCTCGCCGACGCCACTCTCTCAATCCGGGCGAGTGCCGAGTGTACCGATATCACAACAGCCCGGAAACTGGTTGATGCAATTACCCATGGTGAACAAGTATGTTTCCTCAAACACGATTAAGACGACTGAGAAGACAGAGCCTGCGTCCTCTGTTTACCGAAACCCAAGTGACGCGTAATGATCTCATAATGCCCCTGTTCTTTGTGGAAGGGGCAACAGAAAAAGTTCCTATCACCTCCATGCCCGGTCAGTTCCGCTGGCCGCTTTCTGCCGCCGCGGATGTTGCAAAAGATCTTGCCGCCGACGGCATCAAAGCAGTGATCCTCTTCGGCATCCCGAAAACCAAGGATGCTGTCGCCAGTTCCGCCTTTGCCGCCGACGGCGTTATTCAGGAGGCGACCCGCGCCATCAAGGCCGCAGTTCCGGAGATGGTGGTGATCACCGATCTCTGCGCCTGCGAGTACACCGATCACGGCCACTGCGGCATTATTCACGAATCCTGCGACGGCCCGGATCTGGACAACGATGCATCGCTTGAGTTGATGCAGAAAATCGCCGTCAGTCAGGCGGCGGCGGGAGCCGATATGGTTGCGCCGTCCTGCATGCTGGACGGCATGGTGATGGCCATCCGCGAGGCACTGGATGCTGCGGGATACGAATATCTTCCTATCATGTCCTACTCGACCAAGTTTGCATCCGCACTCTACGGCCCGTTCCGTGAGGCGGCGGATTCCGGCTTTTCCTTCGGCGACCGGTCTACGTATCAGATGAACCCTGCCAACGGCCGTGAAGCGTTTCGTGAATCACTGCTGGACACAGAAGAGGGTGCGGACATTCTGATGGTCAAACCTGCGGGCTTTTATCTGGACGTGCTTGCACAGGTCAAAGAACTCGGTCTTCCTACCGCTGCATATCAGGTGTCAGGCGAGTACTCGATGATCAAAGCCGCAGCACAAAACGGATGGATTGATGAAAAACGGATTGTGATGGAGTCTCTGATAAGTATCAAACGTGCGGGTGCGGATCTGATCATCACCTACTATGCGCAGGACGTTGCGAGGTGGCTGGCATGAGCAACAGCGAGACGCTGTTTGACGAGGCAAAAACTCTCCTGCCGGGCGGGGTCTCCAGTCCGGTGCGGGCAATCAAACCGTATCCGTTCTATGTGAAGAGTGCAAAGGGCGCGGTACTGACAACCGTCGAAGACACGAATCTTGTTGACTGCTGTCTCGGCTACGGCCCGCTGATCCTCGGACATGCCAACTCGGTGATTAAAGCGGCAATCTTCTCGCAGCTGGACAACGGCTGGCTGTACGGCACACCGACGGAGCTGGAGATCGATCTTGCGAAACGGATTTGCGGTGACCACCCGGCGATGGATATGCTCCGGTTCGTTTCAACCGGGACGGAGGCCACAATGGCAGCTCTCCGGCTCGCACGCGGATTCACCGGTAAGACGGATATTGTCAAGGTGGAAGGCGGTTTCCACGGTGCTCACGACGCGGTGCTGATTGCCGCAGGTTCGGGCGCAACGACGCACGGCACGCCCGACTCGGCAGGCGTGCTTCCTGATTTTGCGGCGCACACGCGACAGGTTCCCTACAATGACCCCGAAGCCCTTGAGGCGCTGTTGTCGAAGAACGATACCATCGCGGCGTTCATCATCGAGCCAGTGATGGGAAACATCGGCCCGATCCTTCCCGACGACGGATACCTGAAAGACGTTCGCGAGATTACGGCGGCGCACGATGTCCTCCTCATCTTCGATGAGGTGATCACCGGATACCGGCTCGGTATCGGCGGTGCGCAGGTGAAGTTCGACATCCGGCCTGACCTGACCACGCTTGGAAAGATTGCGGGCGGCGGTCTGCCGATCGGAGTGTTCGGCGGACGGCGGGAGATCATGGAGATGATCTCTCCCGCAGGACCGGTGTACAACGCAGGAACGTTCAATGCAAATCCGGCAACAATGGCGGCGGGAATTGCGATGAACAAGTATCTGCATATGCACGAGGACATCTATCCGAAACTGGAGGATAAAACACGGATACTTGAGGAGTCCGTTCCGCCGCAGGCGTCCGGAACGTTTGTGCGGATGGGTTCGATGTTCAAGTACTTCTTCCGATCTTCCGCGCCCCGGAACTATACGGAGGCGAAGCAGTGCGATACGGATGCGTTCCGCACTTTCTGGGAAAAAGCACTCTCCGCCGGTGTGTTTCTGCCGCCGTCGCAGTTTGAGACGAACTTCCTGTCAACCGCACATGGTGAGGCGGAGATGACGAAACTGGTGCGGGTGTACGGGCAATGCTGAACGTGCGGATCGGTACCCGCGGCAGCAAGCTGGCGCTTGCGCAGACCAATACTGTGCTCGGGCTTCTCGCAAACGCTGGTGTTCCTGCCGAGTCGCAGATAATTACCACCTCCGGCGATGCGGTGCTTGACCGGGGTCTGCATCAGATCGGCGGGCAGGGCGTGTTTGTCCGCGAGCTGGACAATGCGATTCTGCGCGGAGAAATTGACGCGGCGGTGCACAGCATGAAGGATATTCCGGCCGAACGGCCGGACGGGCTGATCACGGCGGCGATTCTTCCCCGCGATCCGCCGTTTGATTTCTTTGTGTTTAACCGGCCGGTGGAGGAGATCTATTCGGTGGGGACGTCAAGTACGCGGCGGCGTGCACAGCTTCTCCGGTATTACCAGTGCATGCCGCAGGTGCGGGTTGAACCGCTGCGGGGTAATGTGGACACCCGGCTTGCGAAGCTGAACGACGGTCTTTATGATGCGATTGTGCTTGCGGAGGCCGGTCTGGTGCGGCTTGGCTATCATGTAAACGGGGTGCGGCTGCCGGTGGATCAGTTTGTGCCGTCGCCGAATCAGGGGACGGTTGCGGTGGTCTGCCGCGATACGCCGGAGCTCCGGGAGGTGTTTGCACCGTTGAATGATGCCCAAACGGCGTTTGATACGGGTGTGGAGCGTCTGGTAATGGAGCAGGTGGGCGGCGGCTGTTTTACGCCGCAGGGTATTTTCTGCCGGGATGGCCACCTGATCGCGGAGGTTTTGTCGCTGGACGGAAGCCGCAGTGACCGGATTGTGGAGAAGGTCACAAGCTTTGAGGAGGCAACAGAGATTGGCATACAGTTCCGCGAAATTGCGTCCGAACTTATTGAGGAGGCAAGGACTGTCCTTGGGTTGAAATCATGACAGGTAAAGTGTTTTTAGTGGGGTCCGGGCCGGGAGGCCTCGGACTTCTGACGGCAAAGGCGCGTGAGGTTATCGATTCTGCGGATGTGATTCTGTATGATCAGCTGCCGGGCGAGGAGGTGTTATCCACGCTTCCGGCAACAGCTGAGAAGATTGATGTCGGCAAGTACGGCGGATGTCACACGATGAAGCAGGCGGATATTGAGGCGCTGCTGGTTGTAAAGGCAAAGGCCGGCGGAAATGTTGTGCGGCTGAAGGGCGGCGATCCGTTTCTGTTCGGTCGCGGCGGTGAGGAGATGGAGACGCTCCGCGAGCACGGTATTGCCGTTGAGGTGGTGCCGGGTGTAACAAGCGGGATTGCGGTTCCCGAGTGCGTCGGTATTCCGGTGACGCACCGCTCGTGGGCAAGTCAGGTGACGTTTGTCACCGGGCACGAGGATCCTGAGAAGGAGGTGTCCTCAATCGACTGGAAGTGGCTCGCGGGAAGCCCGGGAACGATTGTGATCTTTATGGGCGTGAAAAATCTCCCGGTGATCGCGGAGCTTTTGATCGAAAATGGTAAGGCACCGGAGACGAAGATTGCGGTGATTGAACGCGGGTTCCGGAAGGATCAGCGGGTGACCTGTGCAACCCTCGCAGATATCGGTGAGGTTGCGGCCCGCGTCGGGGTGAAGCCTCCCGCAATTATTGTGATTGGCGAGGTGGTAAGTCTGTACCGCGACGGTTCAGAAGGTGCGTGGGCACAGCGGTGAATTATTTTTTTTTCTGCAACTATTTTTTTGAAAAAAGTTACGGCGGTGATGTATCATGGATGCCGTCAGAAGGTCATCATGCCATCGAAGATACGTACGTTTTCTCTGGTGATTGTTACCTGCCGAGTACCTGATGATAATTGGAGGGATTTAACGGAATACGATGTTTGCCCCTTTACGATAACCGGAGAAACCGCGGATTCATCTCCTCTGGAGCATCGTATCAATCCGAAACACCTCTTACGGGTAGTATACCGCAGTACTGGATATACCCTGCGTTCCGGAACCCATCTGAAAAAATAGAACCGGAGAAATCATTCCGTCATCGCCACAAAGTTTCGCAGAATCCCCAGACCCGAAGGTCCGCTCTTCTCCGGATGGAACTGCACGCCCATGGCATTTCCGCGTGCCACCGCCGATGCATACGGCACAATGTACTCAGTTTTCGCAATCGTTGCATCAGGCGTCGTATCCGCATAATAGGAGTGCACAAAGTACACAAACGTCCCGTCAGGAACATCCGCAAACAGCGGATGATCCGACGGCGTGATCGTATTCCATCCCATCTGCGGAACCTTCATCCCGGGCATGCGAGGAAAGCGCCGTACTGTTCCGGGAATCATCCCAAGCCCCGCATGCATCCCGTGCTCCTCGCTTCGTTCAAGCAGCATCTGCATCCCAAGACAGATACCGAGCAGCGGCTTTTCCCGGACCGCCTCCTCCACAACCCGGCGGACCGGCGCAAGCTTCTCCATTCCCTCCGCAAACGCTCCCACACCCGGCAGCACAATTCCGTCGGCGGATGCGATCAGCTCCGGATCCGCCGTAACCACCGGACAGCAGCCCGCAGCCGCAAGACCCCGCACCACACTCCGGAGATTTCCCAGACCGTAATCAATCACCGCAATCTTAGAAGTGGCTGTCATGATCTCCGTCCTCCTCAGCCGACTCGCGCACACGCCACAGACCTTTCGCCGCCCACTCCGGCGGCTTGTTGTTCCGGCTGCCCCAGTCCGCGAGTTTTTTCTCCCAGTCGGCCCACATCTCCGGATACATCGCTGCAATATCTTTCATACACGAAATATCCGAAGACGGGCACATAAAGCAGCCGATACGGTCAAGGCCTAACTCATACAGCGGGTTATACGGCGCCTTCTCCCGGAACAGATACAGCCAGTCATGCATTGCCGTCCAGTGCTGAATCGGTGCAGCCGACAACTGGCAGGGAACATTTTTGTTCCGCCACACCCGCGGACTCTGCATCCGCTTCGCCGACTCATACTTCCGCTGCCCGATAAGCGACAGCGCCTCACCCCAGGTCTCCTCAATAAGTTCTTTCACCGGCATCAGCTTGCATGCCTTGCAGCACCAGCGGAAATCCACCGCCGGAGGACCGTTCGTCTCAAACCCTTCCCAGAACCCTGCATTGCCGGACCGTTCGATAAGTTCAAGCCCGTACAAATCCCGGACCTTTCGCACATTCTCAATCGTCTCCGGAAACTCAAGACCCGTATCCGCAAAAATAATCGGCAGTTTGCCTGCCGCCTTGAGAGTAATGAGCAGCGTCACCAGACTGTCCTTCCCGCCGGAGTAGGAAACCGTCGGCTGGATACCCGGATTTTTCGCAATCACATCGCGGATAAACTCAATCGACTTCCCTTCATACAGATCCAGAATATCATTATTCGCCCGGATTGCATCCTCCCATGTTGACGGCGCAGCATCGATCACCGGCTTCTGCGTCCGGCGGGTACGCACCAGCTGCCCGCGGGTCGCGCCTCTCGTCTCCGCATACGACATCTTCGCCCGGCCGACCGCAACACACTCACCGCTCTCCGCCATCACAAACACACTGTCTCCAATCGCAATCTCCGGCGACACCGACACCACACCCGGCATAAGAACACTCTTTCCCTCCTTGATGTACTCTCCCGCCTCATCTGTCACACGAATCACCCGTTTTGTCGGCTGCACAATCAGTGCTGCCGCCTCGCGGGGAAGAACCTCCCATCGATCCTCTGCGGGAATAAACCGGATTGCACACACCACCGCACCTCCGAGAATGACCTCCTCCATCCTATCCTCATCCGGCACTTTGTTCAGCAGTGCAAGATGTCCCTCCGGAATCAGCGGGACACCGAACTGTTCCGTGAACAAACGGTTGACCAGATTCCGGTCGCGTTCAAACGCGGGCCGCACATCGCCCGGCGGCGTCACCGAGACCGGGCGGGTTTTCGCGCCGCAGGCGCACAACTTGCCCATGACCGGAACATGGCAGTGATCGCACCAGTAAAACGGCACCGGTGCAAGAAACGGAGAGGACTTCATGGATAAGTAATGGGTACTGAAAAATAATGAACACAGCGGAAACCGCATGCCGCAAAGCGGCATTGCGCCTTTCCGCACATCTCAGTAGTCGCGGATGAGACTGACCGTACCGTTGTCAGGCGTCGAAAGCGTTGCCGCACTGTTCGAGGACAGCGTCATGGTATATCCTGCTTCGTTTGGAACCGCAACGGCATACACATTGTCCGCGGTCTTCGTCCACGTGCCGTAGAACTTCACCTCCGTCCCATATGACAGCGGAGCGGTTGTCTCAACCTCGATTTCAACAGTACCGGAACGCAGGAACTCAAGCTTATACTCCACCCGTGTTCCGTCACTCTTGGTAAGTACTCCGTCCCATTCGCCTGCTACCGGATCATACATCACCGCGTTGTCCGCATCCGGCAAAAGTGTCACCGTCTTACTCTCCGGTGTTGTCAGGGTACCGGTTCCGTCGTTGTTCATCACAAATGTATAGGTTCCGGCTGTGTCGAACACGAGATTATAGGATGCGGTTTTCGTCTCCGTCCACGTACCATAGTAGGTTCGTTCCTTATCCATGACGCCCATCCGTGCATCGATCTCAAGCTTTGCCGAACCGCCGTATGCGCAGTCTATCTTATACTCAACCTGCGTACCGTCCTCATTTACCAGCACACCTTCCCACTCGCCCGGCACCACGTTCGTTGCCGGGCCGGGTCCAGTCGGAGCCGGGGGGTGATTGGTATCCGGCGGTACGTTGATGGTAATGCACCCTGCTGCCGCCGCACAGAGAATACAGAAAATCGCGGCAACAACAGGCAACAGTGTTCTTTTCATGTCTCTAACTTCGCGCTTCGGGATATTATATCTGCAGATCTTTGCAAAAACTCCTGAAAGAACCACTATGTTTCATCAAATGTACATTTAGGTAATGTTTGAAAACATAATGTAATGCTTATTTTACAATAAGTTAAATATGATAAACGCAAATCAGATACTGTATGAAATCAAAGTTCCTGATATACAGTCTTCTTCTCTGTATTCTCGTCCTTGGAGCGGGAACCTCGGCGGTCTCAGCCGACGACACCGCAACCGGCCAGGTATCTGTAACCAGCCTCACGATCGATCCCGAAGTCCTCATGCCCGGAGATACCGCCATTGTCACCGCCGTCATCAAAAACTCCGGAACCACCTCTGTCTCCATCGGCCGTGTCCTCATCATGGGCGTCAATGAGATCTATTCCCCCGAAGACAAAGCCTACAACAGTGTAGGAATGCTCGGGCCAGGAGACGAAATGACCTTTACGTTCCCGATCACTTCCCGCGGTGCAACAGGAACCTTTTATCCGATGCTCTACCTTGATTTTCTGGATTCCGGCCTCACCAGTCTGAAGTACACCTTTGCCGTGCAGGTTGACGACACCCAGCTTTCCGTAGCTTTGATCGACCAGCCGGATGCATTCGGTGAGAGCAGAAATGAAGAGGTCACGCTTCGCATCGGCAACCCCCGTGCCAACACCTTAAACGGTATTGAGATCAGCGTCTCCGGCAATGGTGTCTCTTCCAAGCAGACTGCCTACTTTGTCGGAAAACTTGAACCCGATGAGTATGTGGACGCGGAACTGACCGTTATTGTGGATCAGCCGACAGACCTCTCCTTTGATGTAACCTATCGCAACGGTCAGAATCTGCACAGCAACTCGGTGGAGATTCCGGTAGAACTTGGTGAACGGAAAATCCGGGCAGAACTGGTTCTTAACAACCTTGAAGTGAAAAATTCTGGCAGTTACTATACAGTCACCGGCGATGTGAACAACGCGGGCCTTGAGGATGCAAAGTCGATTACGGTTACCACAGAACATGCAACACCGTCGGAACCGATGAAGTCTTACGTGGTCGGATCGCTTGAACCGGACGGCCTTGCAGAGTTTGAAGTGACGTTTACCAACCCGCAGTCCGACACCGTAACACTTGTTGCGGACTACAAAGACTCCGACGGCAACCTCTATCAGGAGAGTGTCGAGGTAAACATCGGTTCTGCCTCCGTCCAGATGCAGAACAGTGCCAACACCGCCCAGCCTGCACGAAGCGGCGGAAATGACATGGCCGGCACCATCATCGCCGTGCTTGCCGTGATTGCCGTTGCCGGCTGTGCGGCCTATGCCTGGAAAAAAGGTCTGCTCAAAGATCTCCGGAGATGAATCGCATGAGCGAAGCGGTTCCCGTAGTTGAACTGCGGGATGTCTATAAAATCTATCAGATGCCGGCAGGCGATGTGCACGCCTTAAACGGCGTCACCTTCTCGGTGATGCCGGGTGAATTTGTGGCCATCATGGGTCCGTCCGGATCGGGAAAATCCACCCTCATGAATATGATCGGATGCCTGGATGTTCCTACCGCGGGTGAGATGTACATCGACGGCAAGAGCGTCAAAGAGATGACCGACGACG
>NZ_JAPTGB010000028.1 GCF_026891975.1 Methanocorpusculum petauri
ACACTGTAAAAGAGATCGGACCAAGCCCCATTGCAGCAGAAAGAAAGAGAAGAGGTCTGTAATCTATTAGTTCATTATTTTTATTTTATCAATCTATTTTTTTAACAAAAATATTTAATATGTCTGGAACATATAATAGCATGTAGCGACCTGATCCTCAGGGCAGGACAGATCAGATCGTTATTATTGCACAGACTGGGTGCGGGAAGAGCTAAAACAAACCTCCGAATCACATGTTCTTCGTAATACAATCAGGTATCCTGCAAACAAACCTTGCCACCAAGCCCTTCATCCCGGAAAATACCCCCGGGAATCTTCCCGCATTTTTGTAAATGTTATTTAATATATTTATCATGTTTTTTAAACAAATATATTTAATAATACTGCAACCAATACTATCTCTGTAGCGTTTGCAAAAAACGGATCCGGACAGGAGCAGATCCGCGGGCAATCGTTACCACTCAAAGAACAACATCGTTGATGCGGGGAGCCGCTACTCCATATGATTCGCAACGTGCACGGCACTTCTGTATCGTGTTTATCGCTTCCGCGGTCCGGCATTATACTGGTTATTGCACATACCTCTCTCCCGGTTTATCCTCCCGGGACTGCTCCCCGCATTTGTCCCCTGCTCTTTTTTCTCTCAATAACAATCAAATGCAAAGAAAAACAAAAACTACTGCAGATGTCACTCCCAGAGGAGCTTCCCAAAACATACGACTTTGCCGCCGTCGAAAAACGGTGGCTTGCCGAATGGAATGATACCGATTTCTACTTCGATACGCACTCCAAAAAACCCCAATACATCATAGACACCCCTCCGCCGTACCCGACCGGCAAACTCCACATAGGCCACGCCTTAAACTGGGTTTACATGGATATCATCGCCCGGTACAAGCGCATGACCGGTTTTAACGTCATGTTCCCACAGGGCTGGGACTGTCACGGACTACCGACTGAAGTCAAAGTCGAAGAGACCCACAACATCACCAAAAACGATGTCTCCCGTGAAGAATTCCGCCGCATGTGCCGCGAACTTACCGTCGAAAACATCGAAAAGATGCGGCAGTCCCTGCGTACCATGGGCTTCTCCGTTGACTGGAGCAACGAATACATCACCATGGAGCCGTACTACTACGCAAAAACGCAGCTCTCTTTCCTGCGGATGCTCAAAGACGGCTACATCTATCAGGATGAACACCCGGTCAACTACTGTACCCGCTGCGAGACCGCAATCGCCTTTGCCGAAGTATCCTACTACGAAGGAACCACGCTCCTCAACTTCTTCGACTTCGACGGACTGGAGATTGCAACCACGCGTCCCGAACTCCTTGCCGCCTGCGTTGCCGTAGCTGTTCACCCAGATGACGACCGCTACAAGGAAATCGTCGGTAAAATACTTCGCGTGCCGATCTTCGGCCACGAAGTCACCATCATCGCCGACGACGCCGTTGACATGAACTTCGGCTCGGGTGCGGTGATGATCTGCACGTTCGGTGACAAGACCGATGTGTTCTGGTGGAAGAAACACCACCTCCCTCTCCGGAAAGCGCTCTCCACCAAAGGAACCATGACCGCCATCTGCGGCAAATACGAAGGCATGACCACAAAAGACTGCCGCGCCGCAATCCTTGCCGACATGAAAGCACTCGGCATCCTCAAAAACCAGAAACAGATCGATCAGCGGGTTGGTGGCTGCTGGAGATGCAAGACTCCGATTGAAATCCTCTCCGAGCGTCAGTGGTTCGTCAGAGTCAAAGGCGACGAGATCGTCAAAGCTGCCCGTGACATAAAATGGTATCCTGAGCACATGCTTCAGCGCCTCGAAAACTGGGCTGAACAGATGGAGTGGGACTGGTGCATCTCCCGCCAGCGGCTGTTTGCCACCCCGATTCCGGTCTGGTTCTGTGATAAATGCGGCGAGATGATTCTCCCGGACGAAGCAGACCTCCCGATTGACCCGACCATCGACAAACCGAAACATGCCTGCCCGAAGTGCGGCGGAACCTCGTTCACCGGCGAGACGGATGTGCTTGACACGTGGATGGACTCCTCCATCACTGACCTGCACGTCACCGGCTGGAACGGATCCGGCATGCCGCCCTTCTTCCCGGCACAGATTCGTCCGCAGGGACACGACATTATCCGGACCTGGGCGTTCTACACCATCCTCCGCAGCATGGCACTCCTCGGTGAGAAACCCTGGGACGGCATTCTCATCAACGGCATGGTGCTCGGTGAAGACGGATTCAAGATGTCCAAATCGCGCGGCAACGTCATCGGACCCGAAGACGTCATGGGACCCTACGGTGTGGATGCGCTCCGCCAGTGGGCAGCCGCAGGCTCGTCCACTGGTCAGGACATCCAGTTCAACTGGAACGACGTCATTGCCGCGTCCCGCTTCCAGACCAAGATGTGGAACATCGTCCGGTTCTCCTTAATGCAGATCAATAAAGAAAGCCCGGTACCGGAGACGAATGCCCCGTCCACACTTCTCGATCGCTGGATGCTTGCAAACCTGTCGCACACAATCGCAGAAGTAACGGACGCAATGGAAAACTATCTCTTCGACAAAGGTCTCAAACTCATCCGTGACTTTGCCTGGAACGTGCTTGCCGATGAGTATCTTGAACTGGTCAAAGGAAGACTCTACAGCACCGAACCGGATCGTGCCGGTGCGGTTTACACGCTCCGCACAACGATGGACGCGCTCTGTACGATGCTCTCTCCCTACATTCCGTTCTTTGCGCAGGAATGTTACCACCACCTCTCCGGCGGCAAGAGAATTATCGATCACCCGTGGGTGGACTTCTCCTATACCGATGCCGATGCAGTACGCGACGGTGATCTTATAG
Organism: Methanocorpusculum petauri; assembly: GCF_026891975.1. Taxonomy (GTDB): domain Archaea; phylum Halobacteriota; class Methanomicrobia; order Methanomicrobiales; family Methanocorpusculaceae; genus Methanocorpusculum; species Methanocorpusculum petauri. Next base: position 2,856 of record NZ_JAPTGB010000028.1, read on the forward strand.
TCAGGATCGTTGGTGTGCTCCGCAAGTACAAGCACGACGCGGGCCTTGCCTTAAACTCCCCGCTTGGTGAGATCACCATTTACACGCCGTCACACAATGTGGACGATGCCGGCGACCTCGGACGAACCGTCAACGGCACGGTCGTCTGGAAAGCCGAAGAACCTGCTCTTGAAAAGAAAGTCGGAGATGTCGTGTTCAACAAGGGTATCGTCGGCAAGACGCTCCGCGGCAAAGCCGGCGCATTCATGGCAGCGGTGAACGCCCTGTCCGATGCGGACAAGATTACACCGCCGGCAACGATCCTTGTGGACGGCGAGGAGACTGCTGTTCCCGAGGGTGCATGGACAACGTCCTTTGTCTACTCCGTCTCCGGTGAAGCGGTTGATGTGATCATGGTTGACGATATCATGATCACAATTCAGAAAAACTAATTTTATTGCATTCTTTTTTTTGTTTCTTTATCATTGGTTTTTCGTGGGAACTCCACACAAACCACGTACCGCAGACTCCCGACCAACAAAATTTGAATCCGGTCGGTTTGCAGCAAAGTCCCCGCCGCCCACGTTTTTTATATTCCAAACCCCAACATTTAGGGAGTATGGCCGAAAGCTACGCATGCGGTGTATCCATGAAACCGCTTCTTGGAAAAACCGTAGGACAAGTATTCAACAGCATTGCAGCGAAGTACCCGGACAATGACGCCCTCGTCTCCGTTGAACAGAACCTCCGTTACACCTGGACGGAGTTTCTAGATGCCACCAATACCGTAGCAAAAGGTCTCATGATGCTGGGTGTTGAACGCGGCATGCGGGTTGCCATCTGGGCCATGAACTATGCCGAGTGGGTACTTGTGCAGTTTGCCACCGCAAAAATCGGCGCTGTCATGGTGAACATCAACCCGGCATACCGGACATTTGAACTTGAATATGCATTAAAGCAGTCTGAGGTTGACACGCTGATTCTGCAGGGCCGGTTCAAGACCTCCGACTATGTTGGCATGTTTTATGAAGCCTGTCCCGAAGCATTTGAAGCAAAACCCGGACGCCTGAGATCCGAGAAGTTCCCGTATCTGCGAAACATCGTTTTCATGGGAGAAATTCCCTACAACGGCATGTACCGCTGGAGTGAACTCATCGACGCAGGCCGCCAGATTTCGGATCAGGAACTTGCCGAACGGGAAGAATCCGTCGAGTTTGACGATCCCTTAAACATCCAGTACACGAGCGGTACCACCGGTTATCCAAAAGGAGTGGTGCTCTCGCACCACTCCGTACTCAACAACGGCATGATCATCGGTGACGGCATGAAGTTTACCGAAAAGGACAAACTCTGCATTCCGGTTCCGTTTTATCACTGCTTCGGTATGGTGCTCTCTAACATGGCATGCATGACACATGGAACCACGATGGTGATTCCGGCACCGTTTTTTGACCCGGAGTCGGTCATGAAAGCCATTCAGGATGAGCGCTGTACGGCGGTGCACGGTGTTCCAACCATGTTCATCGCAGAACTTGAGCACCCGAACTTCTCCCGCTATGACTTTTCCAGCCTCCGCACCGGCATCATGGCCGGTTCTCCCTGTCCGATTGAGCGGATGCGGGAAGTCAGCGAGAAGATGAATATGAAGGAAATTGTCATCGTCTATGGTCTGACCGAGACTGCACCGGGAATCACGATGTCCACCACCGATGACAGTCTTGAACGGCGTGTCACCACTGTCGGTCGTGTGTTCCCGCATACCGAACTTGTTATCATGGACCCGAAGACCGGTCGTGTTGTTCCCATCGGTGAGACCGGAGAAATCTGTGCCCGCGGCTACATGAAGATGAAGTGCTACTACAACAACCCGTCCGCAACGGCTCAGGTTATTGATCGTAACGGATGGCTGCACTCAGGCGATCTTGGTACCATGGACGCCGAAGGCTACATCAAGATGGTCGGTCGGTTAAAGGAAATGGTCATTCGCGGCGGAGAAAATCTCTATCCACGTGAGATTGAGGAGTTTCTGCACCTTCACCCGAAAATCTCGGATGTGTATGTTATCGGTGTTCCGGATGTCAAATACGGCGAGGAACTGATGGCGTGGGTCAAGGTTGAGCCGGGACAGACGCTTACCGAGGATGAGATCAAGGGGTTCTGTAGCGGCAAGATCGCCCGTCACAAGGTCCCCCGGTACTACAAGTTTGTGGACTCGTTCCCGATGACCGTCACCGGTAAAATCCAGAAAGGAGAAATGCAGAAGATCTCCATCGCTGAGCTTGGTCTGGAAGAAGTCGCAAAGATTCAGACCGCTTAACTTAAACTCTTTTTTCCGGAAAATAAATTCAGATGCGCTGTACATCGAGTTGTACTGCCAACAACATAATATAATATTCAATGCAAATATGAACTGGAACAAAAACATGCCAACAACACACGTAGTTTTTGTCGGACCCGAGCGGGATTTCCTGATGGGTTCGATCTCACTCCTCCGGGAAGTGGGCTTTTCCCGTATCGTTCTGGTAACGGGAAATGATCCGAAGTTCTCGGGCGAAGCGCTGGTCCAGAAGACTACCAAGTCTCTGGCCCGAGATCTTGGAATTTTCTGGCCGGTAACGGTCGTTGAAGTGAACAAGTCATCTGTTATGGATGCTGCAAATCAGATCCTCTCCATCATCAATGCGGAGCGTACGCTTGGTAATGAGGTTCTTCTGAATGTTGCTGGTGCACTGCAGCCGCTCTCTATGAGCGCCTACATTGCAGCCAGTATGAGCAGAGCACGGGTTGTTTCGGCTCTCCCTCACTACAGCGATGAAGGTGCCATCGTTGGTGCAACGGAAATTGTCGAAATCCCGGTACTGCCGATCGGATATCCGGGTGCAGAACAGCAGCTGCTGATCTCACGTATCGGCGATGGTGTGGAATCACTTGATTCACTGATCTATCTGATGTTTCCGGAAATCGACAAAAACTCGAAACGGTTCCGCAGCGAAAGAAGCAGACTGTCTCACCATCTTTCAAAGCTTGAGGCCGGCGGTTTTATTGTGAAAACCAAGTACGGCAGAAACATTGCTATCCATCTGACCTGTCTGGGCCAGATGTTTGCCCAGGTCATCTCCCGCGGTGATGTACCGCATGATGACTAATTTTTTTTATAAGAGAATTTTTCCGATCTCGTCCGGACTGTGTGCTACGATGACCCGCGGCGGGCAACATCTGTTCTGCTCGAAAAAGTTTCGATCTCCGTATGCGGCATAAATTGCGGCAATTCCAAGGGCTTTTGCGGGTTCAATATCACGCCGGATGGAGTCGCCAACATATACCGTTTCATGCGGCTGTGTTTCCAACAGGTTCATGGCGTACTCAAAGGGTGCATGGTGCGGCTTTTTATAGCCGGTTGCATCGTAGGCGACGAGAGTGTCAAAGTATCTGTCAAGGCCCGTGTGTTTGAGACGCTCGGTTGCCGCATATTCATAGGCGTCTGTTACAATACCGAGCTGGTACCCTTTTTCTTTCAGAGATGCAAGGAGATTGGGGATGCCGGGATACGGGGTGAGGCCTGCAAACTTTGCATCCTCGAATACTTTTACGGCGGTAAGGTAGCCGTCCACGGTAAATTTGTGATGATCCATCATGAAATCCTGCAGATTTGCATGATCTTCAATGTGGTATTTCCACCGCAGATAGTAAGAGAGCAGCTGATCTCCTGTTCCCTCGCCGATATACTCTGCTGCCGCTGCTGCTCCGCGCTTCATCGCGGCGATGAAGTCAAAGAGTGTGTTGTCCATATCAAAAAGGACTGCGGCATAGGCAGGTTCAAGGAGAGGTTTCTGCATGATTCTTTGATAGTTGTTTTTCGGTCCGGCTACTTAGGGATGCCGGTTCCGGTACGTAAGGGTATTTTTGGGTTTTTTTGATGATAAACTGCGGAGAAGTTCATTCTCTGTTTTCGGGATGTGCTTTGCTGGTGACACTTCTGTGCGAATTTTTTCTGAAAAATCTATACCGAGTAAACTGTACCCGCACGCAATCATTTCTGTTTTCAAAAAATTCAGTTCAAAAAAAAGTGGTCCGCCGTTTCCCTGATAATCATTACTGTGCGGTATAGTGTATGGGTTCGCAGGCGGAGATCATGTTTCCCGTATCATCAAGCATGGACACTGCACCGTGGCCGCAGCAGAGCAGAAGTCGTTTTCCTTTTTCTTTGAGTTCAGCATCAATTTCTTTTGCGATGCGCATCAGCTCGTGGCGTTCGATGCGAGCGATATCACTGTTGACGTTTACGCTGGTGACGAGATAGTCGGCAATGGAACAATAATTTTTACGGACTTTTGTCATACTGGCGAAGTTGATCAGTGCATCGCTGGTGAAAAGCAGTCCCTCATTTTTTTCGTACAGAAACAGTTGTCCCGCGATATGGCCACCGAGGCTTTCCCAGATCTCGAAGTGCATGCCGCCAAACTCAACCTCATCAATTACCGGGAAGAGACCATGCATCTGTTTTCGTTCTGTTTTGCAAAGATCAACCTGTTCCGGGATGTTCATTTTGGAAAAGGTATTGATGGTTGTGGTATAGGCCCGTTCCAGATCTTCGTTGTTGGTGCTGGATCCAAATCCCCGTGTTCCTGCATCCAGGATTTGTTTGGTGACCGGGTGCATGAGAGGGGTCACCGGCAAAAATCCGGCAGCTCCACAGTGATCAGCATCGGCATGGGTACAGATGACTTTTTTGACATGGGCGAATCCATCGATTCCAAGGGTATGCAGCATCCTTTCGACGTCATAATAGCAGCAACCGTATCCGGTATCGAGCACCATGTCGCCGTCCGGCGTTCGGAAGAGGTTAATGTTTCCTCCGCCGGGAAGCTGGATGGACCAGAGTTCACGGCCTTCGGAAAGCTGGATTTTCTGATAGTCGGCGGTGAAGTTCTCGCCGGAGTTTTCCGAGAGGTACAGGCCGATGTTTTCCATGATCTGCAGTACTTCTTTAGGATCTTTCCCGATGGAGGCCAGCTGTTCCACAGCTGTTTCCGCTTCGGCGAAGTACTTCTCTGCTTCGTCGTCATTCAGTATTTCTATGTAGGGGCGAATCCGCTGCTGAAACGTTTCGTCGATATAGGGGCGACGTTGTGCCGCTCCGCTGATTTCATCTGACGGAGTCATTTGCGGGGGTACTATTGGTTTTTCCCGATTATTAGGTTTTACAACAATGTGATGACGCAAAAAAGATTTACTTGGTTTTCCTGAGAGAAATTACACTGAAATGCTCTCACACCATCCTTATGTTCTTTTGTCTTTTCCGTGGGTGTCACAGTTCATTTGACATCGATTCCTGTTTGTCGTTCATTATTTTTCGTATATCACTATATGGTTTATTCTCAAAGCCATCTCTCATTATTTTTGAGTTGCAACTCATATTTGCAAGTGTCCCGGGAAAAAACAAGTAATTATAGTCTCATCCTGTGAGATACACCCTCGGTAAAGGATTACAGAAATATCTGTACATTCATCTTCCCGTATTCGTGTTCCGTTCCGTGAACTCTACTCCGCTATTCATTTTGATTTTTCACGTCTGTTTCCTCTGTTCTGTATTTTTGTCAGAATTCTGGTTTCAGATATCTATGATGGCATCACTGCTGCATCCTTTCTGGTCAAACATCTGTTTAAAAAAGATTATATGTTGTTATCACTTACTATTAGTAATCAACTCTGAACGAGTTGCAGCGAAAAAAAACTATCCGGATGGTGATGCCGCAAGACAGATACAAAAAAGAGCAGCATGTAATTCTCACCCGAGATGCCGGTCTCTCAACAACACATCAGGACACACGTTACCACACACGCAAACCGGCCATAATTTCATCCAGCATATTATTCCCCAATAATATCTCACGTGAAGCAGTTATTCCACACCCCCGACTGCCTTCAATACAAATATTTTCCGGCGGACATCCTCGTCCGCTGGAAAAAAATAGGTTAGTTCTCCTTTTCCTCGGAATGCTCAGTAAATAATGGAAGTATTTCCGTAATTGCACCACGATGTCCGATCACAACTGCGGTGTCTCCTTCCTCAAGCACGGTATTTCCATCCGGAGCAACAACGGAATCTCCTCCTTCTTCCCCGCGACGGACTGCAATAACCGATACGCCATAGTTTGCCCGCAGATGAATATCTGACAGTCTCCTACCTGCAACTTCACAGTTTTTACAGACATGAATCTGCTCAACCGAGGCACGGCTAGTCGCGGTTTTGTCATCGATACTCTTTGCTTTCAGACGGATTGTATCGAACCATCCGCTTCCTTCCGTTTCCCGTGCGTGCGGCGCCATCTTCGCATCGATGTACTGATCATAGAGGTCATTTCTGATCTGTTTCACATACTGATCCAGATCCTGCTGCGGCACCTGTTCATTTGCCAGAATTCTCCGGAAGATCTGAATCGCTGCTTCTCTTTCATCCACGATAACTTCGTCTGCTCCGAGGCGGTACAGTTCTTCGGTTTCGGAGATAAATCTTGAACGGGTAATGATGTTGATCCTCGGGTTCATTCCTCGCGCGGTACAGATAATCGCCTTAATTGCTTCCATGTCCGGAATGCTGATCACAATCGTCCGTGCCTTCATCAGACCTGCATACTCAAGGATCGAGTCCCGGGTTGCATCCCCATACACAATCCGTTCTCCCCGTTTCTTCTCGCGGTTCACTGTCTCGGCATTGAGTTCAAGAATGATGTAGGGAATGTCCACCCGTTTCAGCGCCTTTGCAACATACTGACCTGCCAGCCCGTATCCTACAATGATCACATGTTCCTTTGGCTGGACATCACAGGATTCGGTATCGTTATCGAATATGTTTCCTCCCGGTACTTTGGGTTTAATCAGTTTCTTGGCAAGTGCCGGCCCTGCATTGACTGCAAATGGTGTCACTGCCATGGTTACGATGGTAATTGCAAGGAAAACCTGATAGATATCCTGTGTGAGAATTCCTGCTTCAAGTCCGGTCGATCCGAGAATGAATGAGAACTCTCCAACCTGTGATAGACCAATAGCCGAGAGGAGTGCAGCTCCGCTGGCAATACCGATGGTCTTTACGCTGACAAAGTTGATGAGGGTTTTTCCGAACAGCAGGAGGATTGCAACTGCGATGATCAGGACAAGATGTTCCCATACGTACACGAGGTTGAGCATCATACCAATTGAAACAAAGAAAAAACTCGTCAACAGATCACGGAACGGCAAAATCTGACCGATAACTTCGTGACTGTAGTCGGATTCGGAAATCGCAATGCCTGCAAGGAATGCACCGAGCGCAAGGGACACGCCGTTTAAGGACATCAGCCAGGCGATACCAAAACAGATAGCGACAATGGAAATGATGAACAGTTCTTTGCTACGCGTGAGGGCAACCCGGGTGAGGAACCGCGGTACCAGGAAGATTGCGGCTACCAGTACAATCACGAGAACTACCATACCGACGCCGAAGTTTATGAGTTCACTGACGAGATTTGTTTCGGCGTTTCCGGCGAGAATTGGTACCATGAGCATCATGGGGATGACATTTAAGTCCTGGAAAATTAAAAGACCAAGTGCTATTTTTCCGTGCTGGGTATCGATCTCTCCGCTATTCTGGTACAGGTTCATGATGACTGCAGTGGAGGAATGCGCGACGAGGAAACCGATAAAAAGCGCGACATTTGAGTTAAATCCGACGGCAACCATGATTGCCCAGACGGCGGCGGTTGTTATGACGAGCTGCAGTGTTCCGCCTATCAGAACGATCTTTTTCATCGACAGAAGACTCTTGAGTGACATCTCCAGTCCGATGGTAAACATCAGGAGAATGACTCCCAGCTCTGCCAACAATGATACCTGCTCTTCAGTTACGAGCCCAAGACACGCAGGGCCGACGATGATACCGGTGATGAAATACCCGATAATGAACGGCATGCGTAACCGTCTGCCAACGAAGAGAACAGCAATGGCGCACGCGAGCACGACCACTACCGACATGATAAGTTCCGCTTCTGTTTCCACTTGTAATCCCCCCAAACATTTTGGGTTTTCACTATTAATGAGAGAATGCGCAAAACAGAACGATGTTGTGATGTTTTCTGTGTTGTGTATTCTGTCATTACGAAGGAAAATACCGAGAGATGATTCTTTTGGTGGTGTTTTTTATGCGAGTAATCGGTAAAAAACTCTTGGTAGGTACGTTGTGAGGGAAAATATTTTGTTTTGTATCCGGTGATTCTTCATCTGAGATGAGATTTCCGAATGAGTTTTAGTGAAGATAACTTCATATGAAATAAACTTCATATACTGTTCTGCGAGGTTCTGATTCACGATGTCTCTATATTATTTTGAGCGCTACACTGTTCTTGCTGCCGTGTTTTTCGTCTGCGGAGCTGTAAGTCTGCTCTTTTCGTTTGCTGATTCTCTTCGGGATTTTCCCTATTCGGCAGTTTTGTTCCTTGTTGCGGGTGCTGCTGCGGCAGGGTATGTCCTGAAGCATCGGAAAGATCAAACTTATGCTGCCGGAACTACGCTATTTCCAAAAGTTGATGAACGTGACGTGCTTGTTATTCTAAAGACATCTTGGATAATGCAGGAGGTTGCAGTTATTGCTCTGCTGTTTGCGGCACTGAATGCGGGGCCGATTCTTGGTCTTCTTACGGGCGATATTCCATCGTCGGTTGTTTCTGCGGTGCAGGTGCTTTTGATGGGACTGCTCGTTGTTCTGGCCCTCGTCTATCTGATTGCCCATTCTTGGTTTGAACGGAAGGTGTGATCCCGATGAAAATACTGCGTCTTGAAAAATTTGCTTTCAGCAGTGTTCTTGCGATCCTTGCCGTGTGTGTTTTCGTCTGTGGTGTGACTGCCGGAGAAATGCGGTTTGTGATTGGAGGCATTCTCTTGTGTCTCCTTGCGATTGTCGGTTTTTACTCGGCATTTCGGGGGACATCATCCGCCGAAATGATTGAGCAGTATGCTGACGAACGCGACAGATTTGTTGCGATGAAAAGTGCGACTGCGAGCCTGAAAATTCTGAATTTTCTTTTCTTTACCGCAGGTTTCGTTCTTGTCTGTCTGTTTGGTGTGACAAAGGAATCCTCTTTCCTTGCGGCGGGTGCTGCACTCTGGACTGGTATCGGGGTAATGGCCGGAACGCTTCTTGTGATGAACCTGTACTATGAGAAGAGGCTGTGATTCTGATGGAGTGGAGAAATAGTTTCCGGGATTCAAAAGACAGTAAGGCTATTTTCTTTCCGACCCGAATAATAAGGTGAGTATATGGATAACAGAATCCGGGAACTGCGGGCTGCCTGCGGCATGACCCAGCAGGAGCTTGCTGATGCGGTCTCAGTATCCTCCCGGACCATTATTTCTCTGGAAAAAGGACAGTACAATCCTTCGGTTCTGCTGGCCCATAAGATTGCAGTCATCTTCGGGCTCCCGATTGAAGAGGTATTTGTCTTTGATGAGGAAGACAATCCGGTACCGGTGGTTTCATGATTCATCGTATGGTTTGCTTCGTTCTTTTTTTCTGCATGATCACGGTCCCGGTTGCCGGGATGCTTCCCGCTTCTTTTGATCTGCGTGATGTACATGCAGTGACTCCGGCAAAGTCTCAGGGTGATGTGAATACCTGCTGGGCGTTTGGGGTAGTAAGTGCTGCGGAGTCGAACATCATTCTGAAAGGGTATGCGGATGCGGAGACTGCGAACCTTTCCGAGATGCATCTATCTTATTTTACGTACAACCGGGATCCGATCAGCATTGACGTGGTTATTCCGGGGCTTGCAGGACTTCGCGGTGATTATGTGCGACTGGAAAATGCTACCTATCTTGAAGCAGGAGGGAATGAAATATTTGCGACGTTTGCTCTTGCATCCTGGCTCGGGTTCGTGAATGAGTCGGTTGTACCGTATGCCCCGAGGCTAGCTCCGGTACCGGCTCCGTCACTTGCATACACGGCAGACAGTTATCATCTTGCAAACTCGTGGTGGCTGGATTTTGATGAGCAGGATCTGATAAAGCGGATGCTGATGGAGTGCGGTGCTGCGTCGGTCGGGTATTTTTCGGATGATATGTATTATCGCGGTGATACGTTTTCGTATTATTGTGGAAATGAAACAAAGAGTACACATTCGGTGAGTCTGATCGGCTGGGATGACAATTTTTCGCGGAACAATTTCTTGGTTGTTCCGCCCGGGGATGGTGCATGGCTTGTGAAGAACAGCTGGGGTACAGCGTTTGGGGATGAGGGTTGTATCTGGATTTCGTATTATGATACTTCGCTGGACAGCGCGGTGTTTTATGATGTGGTTCCATCGGATGATTATGATTATAATTATCAGTATGATGGCGGGATTCTGCCAACATCGATGCCGATAACTGCAGGTGCTGGAGATGCAGAAATTACTGTGTCTGCGGCGAATGTTTTTGTCTCGGAGGGGTGGGAACGTTTGTCTGCGGTGTCGTTTTTCACGTTCAATGAAAATGTGTCTTATACGGTGTTTGTCTCGACGGGAGATATGGGAATTGGAAATACGTTGCAGCGGGTGCAAAACGGCACTGAGCAGTTCTGCGGATATCATACAGTTGTGCTGGAAAATGATCTGCTTTTGCGGCCGGGTCAGGTGTTTTCGGTTACCGTGATGATGTCTGCGCCGTCGGATACAATTGATTTTTTTGGAAATGCGGGATTATCACTGCCGCTGGACCTGATGGATCGGGCAGAGGGAATTTTTTCTTATTCGTCATCGGAGGCGGGGGAGAGTTATCTGCATGATGCAGCGGGGGGTTCCTGGGTTGATATAGGGGCACACGGGGACGTGAATGCCAGAATTAAAGCGTTTACGATTAATACAGCCGGGGTTCCGGCGTGGGCATTGCGGCCGGTCATGGTGGTTGGGCAGTTAGATTCCACATGATGAGCAGTTACCGCCGATGCGCAGTACGCGGTCCGTGAGCTGGCCAGTCTGGAGCTCAAGTGAGGAGATGCGGCTGCGCAGCTCAGTGTTTTCTTTTTCGAGAATGAGAATCATTCCTTCGAGTCGCTTGAGTTCATGCTGGATTGTTTCATTATCGAGTTCTTCAGTCATGAATCTTTGTTTGCCGGATGAGTATATAGATGTGGAGATTGGGGAAGGGGGCTATTTTGTACTCTCACAAAACTTCAGCACATCCCGTGTCCGTTCGATCCCCAGTGTCGGTTTCACCGATTCCAGCCACAAATAGAACCCGACCCGTGACGGTGTCGGCCGTTCATACTTAAACCCGCCTGCCTTCAACGGTATCATCTTAAAATATGTCCGCTGTTTACGGGGTTTCAGATAAACAACCGGTGACATCTCCGGAAAATCCACCGCCAGTACAACCTTTGAATAATTCTGTGATAGCTTCGTATAATCCAGAACATCCAACTTCACCCGCAGACCATACTCAGTAACCAGGCCCTTTAACGCCGATGGATACAGACCTCCGCAGATCACCTTTTTCACAATCGGCGATACGCATGGATCCGAAAAGTACTGCTCCGCTGAAAAATGATGATCTATCGCAAAATACAACCTTGAAAGTGCCTCATCGTGCAGCTTCTTATAATCGAATCCCCTGGTACGCAGGGACTCGCATGACACCAATTTCGGATTTTTCACCGGTTGTGTCGGAAGTGTCGTCAGCCGTAGCGGTTTCAGTACTGCTTTCATCACCTCGCACGGTTTCGTCCCTACATACGCATTATCCGGATCCGCAACCAGCCGCCTCACCACCTGTGTGTTTGAAATATCCACCGCAGAAAACAGGATGAATCCCACATGCTCCTGCCCGAACATATAGCCGAACAGATGCTTCTTGTAAATAATCTCTGCTTCGAGATCTTTCAGATCTGCAGGTGAGGTCACGATTTCACAGAATACTACCTTGTTTTCATTATCAAACAGCAGCAGATCCACCTCTGCCAGGTCCTGACCATTCCCGCGAACCCGGATATCTCCTTTTTCCGCAGAATACAATCCATTCGTGCCAAGAGTAATTTTCGTCTTATGTTTCGGTACATCCGCACCTTTTCGCACAATCTTCTTAATCGTATTTGTCTGCGATGCAATCTTCAGCAGCTGCTCATAAATCAGGGATTCAAACCAGTATCCCTCAGCTGTTCGCATCAGCATAATATCCTCCGAAAACAGATTTTTCCGCTCTGCTGGACGCATATGCCGCATTGCCCGCACTGCTGTTGCCCGGTCAGGATGATAGCGGGTAAATTGCTCGGTAATCCACTGGAGCATCAAAGCTCCTTTTGCATGTACTTCATATTTAACGTCTAAACCTGTTCAGCTCAGTACCAGAATCCTTCGCGTCAGACTCTTATGTACCCGCTGTTCGTAATAACCGGAGATCTCAAAAAGATCCTCTGCCAGATGCCTTATGTCGCGATGTGTCACCACAACCGCTTTACCTCCTTTTTTCAGAATACGGCGGATTTCTTTGAGTGATTCAACATAGAGATAATCAAGAGAATCCGCCCCGATTGTCGTTGACTGCCCATACGGAAGATCTGTTGCAACCGCGTCAAAACAGCTGTCGGGGTACGGCATTTGTGTCGCGTCCGCCCGGACATATGCGCCGTCCGGTAGGTTTTTCCGGCACCCTGCAAGCATCTCCGGATCATAGTCACTTCCGATGGATCGGACACCCATCAGTTCTGTCTCAAGCAGCATACCTCCTGTGCCGCAGAACGGATCGCACAATAGTTCTCCCGGCCGTACATGTGTCAGGTTTACCATTGTCCGCGCCATCAACGGCATCATCACACCTGGGTGGAAAAATGCCCGCCTCTGCGGGTTTCGGTATGCATAGGAACCTCGGTCAATTGTGTACAGCACTCGACCAAGGAAGCATCGGTTATCGGTGAAGAGTGCACGGAACTCCATCTCAGGGGACTGAAGGGAAACTTTTCCGTGGATGCTCTTCCCCATCATGCGTTCCAGGTCCAACTGGGACGCATCAACCGTTGCTGGGTGAATCTTTCGGACTCTGCAGGCAAACGGGCGATCGGCGGTTATATCAAGTTGTGCCAGAAGCTCTGCGAGCGCGGCACTCGTTCCATCACATTCTCCAATCAGTTCCATGATTACATGGGTCTGTGCGAGCCGTGTCGTCATCTCCGGATCAGGAATCTCGGCAAGAGCGATACCGGTTGCGGTGCGGGTAACAGTTCCCACACAGCCTATCTCGGCTGTAGCCAATACCGGATTTTCTCCGGAGAGTTCAAACAACAGATTCATCCGCTCTATAGATATGCCGTTGACTTACTAATAGCATGTGGTAGGCTTTGTTCACTCCGTGTTCTGTTTTGTGAGTGTTGTTTGGTACATTTATGTGATATAAATAGGGGTGTGTGGTTTCACTTGGAGCGATCCCGAAAGGCACGGAAAAACCGGGGGGGGGGAAATTCGTGTCCCCGGTTGCAATTCTCCTGTATTGGTTTCTGTGAAGATCCGTGTGCCCGGTATATTTTGTGGTCGCCCTGATAAAATCTCTCAGAGTACAATCTCCTTCTTTTTAATATACCATGCCTTCGCACAGTGTTCCGGATGATACCGGAGCTTTGCCTCACGAAGTCCCGGCACATCCATATCGGATTCACGGTTGATCCATGTATATTTCCTGCGGAGCACTTTTGCTGTTTCCTGGTTGATAATTTTGTAAATGCCCTCGTAGCGAACAAAACCTTTTTCAAAGTGAACCAGCGCGGTGGATTCGTTCAATTCTTCCCAGATGGCGATTGCTCCGATAGTTTCTTCCGGCTGGATACGGATTGCAAGCCCTTCGCACCCCAACTCCTGCCAATGATCCAGCACAAAACGCACCGCGTTTACTTCTTCTTTCATAATCCGGTTTGCTTCGCAGTGTTTTGAGATACTCCATTCTTTGATCATTTCCTGTACTTCGGGGATAATCGGTTCTGTTATTCTCTCGGTTGTGTATGTGTACTCGGCGTTGAACTTGTTTATCTGCCCGCGGAGATTCAGGTACTTCTTCCCATGGAGTTCGGCAAGTTCTTCTGCACGATAATAATACTCTGAGAATCCGCGACTGTTATAGACCGGTGTTTCAGGATGAGCGTTTTTCATGTACCAGACGTCTGCCTCATCATAGAAGTCCATTGCCATCTTTCCTCCTTCTTCTTTTGCAAGCGCCAGCACTTCCTCAAAAAGATCCGGCGCAGGATCACCAATCGGCGCGCGGAATGTTGTCTGTCCATCCACCGTACATGAAATAAGCAGCCGGTCGTCAACAACCGCAAACGAATAGTGAGCATAGTTCTGCCAGCATATCATCGTCACAAATGAGCATTCGGAATGAATCTGTGGGTGATTCCGGAGTATTTTGTCGAAAATCGGCTTATTCTCAAGTGTTACTGGATGATAATCGGATTTACTGAGTGTCATGATATCTGTTTGGTCGTTCTTCGTCAAGGTTCATCGGGGTATAGTTTTCCATGGGGGAGAAGCCCGCGCGTTTGTAGATGTTTTCCTTTCCAGGAGCTGAAATAAGGCCGATCCAGGAAAGGCCAAGTGCTGCGCCGAGGCTGTGAAGCAGGGTTGCAATCGTTGTTCCGATCCCGCGTTCGCGATAATTGTGGAGGACGGCAACATCCTGAATATAACCGTCGGATGATCCATCGGCGATGATTCTGCCCATTCCGACAGCCTGATCTGTGGTGGTATCAAGAGCAATAATGAAAAGGAAACTGCCGCGTATCAGGGGCGTGATGCCTGAGGGACTCCAGCCCATTTCCCACCATCCGCCAGCGCGGTAGAGATCAATAATCTCTGCTTCATTCCAGCTTCTGATCATCCGATAGACAATTTCCGGGTGTTTTTTCCCTGGATTTCTCGGTTCGGGTGATTTTTCTCCCTCCCTATTCATGAGTTCTTATTAGGTTGGTATCAGGGTATTATGAGGGTGACTATTGCGTCTCTCTGAATTTTTCCGGTGGATTGATATGTTGTTTCATCCTATGTTGTTATCTCACAGCCCGATGGTCTGTATGTGAGACACAGCTGAGTTTTTTCAGTTGTGTGTGTATCAGAGTTGGTT
>NZ_JAPTGB010000029.1 GCF_026891975.1 Methanocorpusculum petauri
GCACTTGCCATTCTTTTTACTCCAGGGGTTTTAATTCAACCTGACCAAAGGTGTCCTCTTTCAGACGGGAAGTACGGGGAACAAAAAGCCGGTCAGCAACGCTTTTATACAGATCGGTTTCCGGACCTTTGATGTGGATGCCGGAACGTTTGATGATGATTGCGTCCTCAGAAGGGCAGGAGTTGACGCAGGCACCACAAAGAATACAGAGATCTTTGTTGACCGCAATATTTGGTTCAATGCTGTCGCGCTTCAGAAACATTGCAGGAATGGGAGTCGGCAGGTAGATGGCACTGCACGGGCAGATGTCAACGCAGGTGGAACAACCGCCGGGGCATTTGTCGGCGTTGAAGATGATTTCTCCTTCAAAAAACTTTTTAATCGTGACAGCCTCGGTCGGACAGACCTGTTCACACCAGGTACAGGTGATGCAGAGGTCCTGATTTATGGTAACGTTTCCGGGTAGTTTGTTTCCGCCGGGTGCGGGAAGCCGCCTGACGGTAATTGCGTTATGGGGGCAGGCATCGGAGCAGACGCGGCAGGCGTTACAAAGGATGTTGTCCCAGACAACTTCACCTGCTGATATCGGATCACAGGCACTGAACGGAATGCGTTCGATATGCAGTGCCGGACAGAGTGTTGCACAGATGCCGCAGACGGTACATTTGTCGGTATCAACCTCAAAGGATATCTCGGTATCAAGCGCATTCTGGCGTTTTTCACCGTCGGGAGAATCCCCTTCATAGATTGGAACGTCGCGGATGATGGCGTTCTGCGGGCAGACATCGCTGCAGGTGGTACAGCAGATGCATTTGCTGTTGTCAATTTCGGCGGTTATGCTATACTGGGGGAAACCGTTCTGCTCCCGGATGGGAAGGCTTGGTTCACCGTCAACTTCCAATTCAAGTGCACCAAACGGGCACATGATGGTACAGACGCCACAGTAAGAGCATTCCGCCGGGTTAACGGAGATGGGTGATCCTCCTTTGACGGCACCGCGAAGAACAGCTCCGACGAGTCCGAGAATGATCGCCTCTTTTGGGCACACCTCGGAACAGACACCACAGCCGCTGCATTTCGTGGTGTTCAACCGAAGATGAGAGACTTTTTTGAGGAGTTTCTGTTCCATAATTACAGTATCTCCTTCGGTTTTTTTGGAGTATTTTGGATACATTGTACTCATTGCCATGTATGAATCCCTCGATTCGCAAAATGATGTCGGGCAAATGCGGTCCGGCCGCTGCCCGTCCGACACCGGGGTATGGAGGTTTGGGCCATACCATTCATCAAAGCCGTTCAGTACACCACTGATTCCGGTTTTTATGACAGGTTATCGTCGGTTATTATTCGTCCAGATAGATATAAATAAATTGCAGTAACTAATTTAAGAAATAAAATATATTAAGTTTACATGTGCTAAGAGGGTTGGCAGAATGCACAAACTAATTACTGTCTGGGAGAAAATAATGGTATATGACGAAAATTCTGGGTGTTTGTGGATCTGCTGCGCCGAAAAGCAGCACGAAGAAACTTATTGAGACGGCACTTGATGCGGCAAAGGCAGCGGGAGCTGAGGTTGAGTTCATCGATGCTGCGAAGATGGATATTCACGGCTGCAAGGGATGTCTTGTCTGTAAAAAGGATCAGGCGAAATTTTGTGTACAGAGAGATGATATGACTCCGCTGTATGAGAAGATCAATGCGGCGGATGCGGTCATTGTTGGTTCCCCCATCTATTTCGGGGAGAATACCGGGCAGATTAAATGCTTCGTTGACCGGATGTACGCGTTTCTCGGTCCGGACGGGTCCAAGATGACGACGGGTAAGAAGGCTGTGGCGGTTATTACCCAGGGTGTGCCGGATCTGAAGACGTATGAGAGTTGTGCAAACATTCTGACGGCAGGGTTCCGGTACTGCGGGGCTGCAATTGAGACGCCGCTGATTGTGGGTGATCTGCACTCAGCAGATGATCTGAAACCGGAGGCAATTGCGGCGGCAAAGGAGCTTGGAAGGAAGCTCGCCGCATAATTTTCTTTTTTACTGTCGTGTAAGTTGTTTGCAGAATGCGTCAGCGGCTGTTTTGCCGAAGTAGATGTGTGTGTAGCCGCCGAGGACGGAGCCGGCACAGATGCCGTCCTGACCGTTCGCGATACCTGTGCCGCGTTGAAGCGAGTAAAGATACCGGATGTCAGAATCCGGGATCGTTCGTGAGTAATGGAACTCGTGACCGCGGAAGTGCATTTCGGAGGGAAAGACGGGTGAGTCCGCGGTTGTTGTTCCGATCACGTAGTTGAGTGCGACAAAGCGTTTTTCCATCACGGCATCTGCGTCCAGGAGTCCGGTCATCGGATGGGTAATACCGTCTGCGGTGGTGATGCTGCGGGACAGCCACATGAGTCCGCCGCATTCGCCAAAGATGGGAAGATCGGTTTCTGCTGCGCGGAGAAGGCCGGGTTTGCATGGTGATGCTGCAAGGGCTTTGGCATGTATTTCGGGGTAACCGCCGCCGAAGTAGTAAGCGTCCGCCTGCGGGAGAGGGTCGGCGATCGGGGAAAAGAAGATCAGTTCTGCTCCGGCAGCGCGCAGATAGTCGAAGTTGTCGCGGTAATAGAAGCAGAAGGCAGCGTCCATGGCAACGGCAATTGTTGTATGCGGGTCTCTGCTGTGGGAGAGACGGGCTGCATCGGGAACGGGGGAGGCGGTTCCTGCGGCAGTAAGGATGGCGTCAAGGTCGCAGTGTTCTTCGATAAATGTTCCGATCAGCTGCATACGGGAGTCTTCTTCGCCCATGAGGAGGCCGAGATGGCGGCTTTCAACGGCAAGGGCGTCGGATCTCGGCATCCAGCCAAGCAGAGGGGTCGTGAGTTCGCCTGTTGTCATGACTTTGTGCCGGTCAGAGCCGCCTTTTGTCATGATGATGCCTGCAAACCGGAGACGCGGGTCATATTCGGTGTAGCCTTTGATGAGGGCGGCAACACTGCGCGACATGCCTTTAATGTCGGCAACAAGGATGATCGGTGCGTCCAGCAGCCGGGCGACGTGTGCGGTGCTGGAGCAGTCCGATCCGTCAACGCCGTCATAAAGCCCCATGACACCTTCGATGACGGCGATGTCTGCGCCTTTGCAGGCGCGGACAAAGCAGTCGCGGACACCGTCGTCTCCCATCATGAACGGATCCAGATTCCGTGATTCCCTGCCACAGACGATGGTGTGGTGGGAGGGATCGATGAAGTCAGGGCCGACTTTGAACGGCTGGACTGTCAGTCCACGGGCGACGAGTGCTGTCATGATGCCCGAGGCGGTGGTGGTTTTTCCGCAGCCGCTGTGTGTTCCGGCAATGACGATGCGCGGAATGTTCATGCGGAGTCCTCCCGGGGAACACCGCAGGCTGCTGCGTAAAGGAGATGCTGATCCGCGGAAAGATTCAGTGCGGCGGCGGCTTCGTTGTCATAGAAGGCACCGATAGCACAGAGGCCGAGTCCGCACTGTTCAGCTGCAAGGTAACAGTTCTGGCAGATGTGGCCGGCGTCAAGGAAGATGTCACGGTAGCCGCGAAGGCCGTATTTCCAGACGGTGCGGTAGGGTGTTGCTACCCAGAGGAAGATGGCCGGGGCACGCAGGACGGCGGGTTGCATCATGCAGGCACGGCCCAGGGCGGCGACGGACGCGGTTCCTGCGGCGGTGAGTTCGAGTGCGTGCTGGCCGGGGTGGTATCGCCATACACCGGTTGCGAGTCCTTCAATCTGCTGGACTGCAAGGTAGGTGTCTATCGGATGCAGGGCGCCCGCTGAGGGGGCGGCCCGGTACATGGGGTTGTTACCGGTTATGCCGGAACATGCCCACAGGAGATAGGAGAGGGTGGCGAGCGGGATCGGGTCGTGAGTGAAGGAGCGGATGGTTCGCCGGGATGCAATTGCGTCGCGGAGGTCCAGCGGCGGGAGGAGAGTGTCGGCGGGATGCGGGAGAGAGATGATCTCCGCGCTATTTTGGGGGGATGTTACGAACTCCGGAGCCGGTATGCCGAGTGTTGCATCGGGTCGCTGATCCGTCGGATACTTTGTCACGTTCAGAAAATTATAGCCTGCGTCTTCCTTCATGATCGGTTACCTTAAATTGTAGTGGTCGGAAATTATTATAATTATATTTTGCTACGGCAAATAAATTGGTGTTTATTCCCATGCATATTATGGAGGGTTTTCTTCCGGGTCCCTGGTGGCAGTTCTGGACGATTGTTGCAGTAATCTGCGTTTTTGCGGGTATTGCGGATTTCACCAGACTGGTACGCAGACGTCCCGAGGCGCTTCCTCTTCTCGGTCTTGCCGGTGCATTTGTGTTTATTCTTTCATCACTTAAAATACCGTCTGTAGGGTCATCGTCGCATCCGACCGGTACGGGGTTCGGGTCGGTGTTGTTCGGGCCTGCGATTACGTCGGTGTTTTGTACGATTGTGCTGGTGTTTCAGGCGCTGTTTCTTGCACACGGTGGTCTTACGACGCTTGGGGCGAATATTGTTGCGATGGGTGTTGCGGGTCCGTTTGTTGCGTGTCTGATGTT
Source organism: Methanocorpusculum petauri (assembly GCF_026891975.1). Taxonomy (GTDB): domain Archaea; phylum Halobacteriota; class Methanomicrobia; order Methanomicrobiales; family Methanocorpusculaceae; genus Methanocorpusculum; species Methanocorpusculum petauri. The sequence continues at coordinate 4,555 of NZ_JAPTGB010000029.1, forward strand.
CCGGTTTGGTCATCTGGTGACGCCTGAGTTTTCGGTGCGGAGTTTTGCGGTGACGTTGTTTTGTGCGGCGACGGCGGCGGATCTTGCGACGTATGTGATGACGTCGCTGCAGCTGGCTCTCGCGTATCCTGCGGCGGATGGGGGTATTTTTGCAACGTTTGTTGTTTATATTGGGATTTTTGGGATTACACAGGTTCCGCTTGCGATTGTGGAGGGTATTGCGATTGTGCTTCTGATGCGGCTGGTGATTACGCTGAAGCCGGAGATTTTTGTGAGTCTTGGTATTCTGAGTAAGCAGGAGACGAGGTTGCTCGGCGGTGTGCGTGATGCGGAGGCGGGGGTGCTTTCTCTTTCGCGGTGGGTTGTGCCGGGTGTTGTTGTGGTGCTGGTGGTTGCGCTGCTTGCGTTCTGTTTTGCGGTGTACGGGACGCAGCCGGGTACGGATGATATTGTTGCGGGAACGCTTGCGGGGGCGGGGGTTACGCCGTGGTTTGCGGCGGGGGAGTTGTTTTCGGAGGATATGCACGGGCGGCTGTTTGCGTTGCAGGCGGGGGTCGGTGCGGCGGTTGTGGTGGTGTGTCTGTACTGGCTTCGCCGGATGAGGTGCGGGGACGGGCGGTGTGTGCAGCAGAAGCATACGATTTTTGATGAGCATATTCTGGATGATGCGGCGATGTCGAGTCCTTTGCGGTATGTTCCGGCATGGCTGAAGCTGGTGCTGTGCGCGGCGGCGATTGTGATTGCGGTGATGTCGCCGCTGCCGTATGTGCCGCTGTTTGTGGCGGGGGTGATGATGTGTGCGGCGTTTGTTCTGGCGCGGGTGAGCCTGCATTTGTATGGGTCGCTTCTGATGATTCCGGTGATGTTTGCGGGAACGGGGGCGCTGGTGATTCTGCTGATTACGGGCGGCGGGGAGGTGCTGCTGGATATTGCGAGGATTGGGCCGATGCATCTTGCGGTAACGACGGAGTCGGTATCGCTTGCGGTTCTGGTGTTGTCCCGGACGTTCGCCGGTATGTGCAGTTTGTATTTCCTGGCGCTTACAACGCCGATGACGTCGTTGTTTGATGTTTTGCAGCGTCTGCGGTTTCCGCAGGAGTTTGTGGATCTGGCGATGCTGATTTACCGGTATATTTTTGTGTTTATCGGGGAGGCTATCAGTATCCATAATGCACAGGTGATGCGGGGAGGTTATCATTCGTTTCAGAGCTGGATCAGTTCTTTCTCGATGCTGGCGTCGATGTTGTTTATCCGGACCTGGGATCGGGGAGAGGCGATTTTTCTGTCGATGGATTCCCGCTGTTATGACGGGTGTATGGTTCTGCCGGAGGAGGAGAGTCATGCGACACCGCTTGCGGCGGTGTCGGTTGTGGTGTTTCTTTCTGCGGCGGTTGGTCTGCTGATTTGTGAATGGAGATTATTATGAGCGATAATGTTTTGGAATTTGATGATATCTGGTATTCGTATCCGAACCGCCCGCCGTCACTGAGGGGGATTTCGTTTGCGATTGAGCGCGGGAAGAAGGTGGCTGTTGTCGGGCCGAATGGTGCCGGGAAGACGACGCTTCTTTTGATGTGTAATGGGACACTGGTGCCGGAGAGGGGTTGTGTCCGTGTGGACGGGGAGGAAATTGTGTATGACCGGGCGGCTCTCCGGCGGGTGCGGACTGCGGTTGGGCTGGTGTTTCAGAATTCGGATGCACAGGTGTTTGCGCCGAGTGTGTATGCGGATGTGGCGTTTGGTCCGGCGAATCTGCGGCTTTCGGAGGAGGAGATCCGGACGAGGGTTTCGGATGCGCTGTTTGCGGTGGGGCTGACGGGGTATGAGAGGCGGCCGCCGCATCATTTGTCGGGGGGGGAGCGGAAGCGTGTGGCGATTGCAGGGATTCTGGCGATGCGACCGGAGATTCTGGTGGCGGATGAGCCGACAGCGTCGCTGGATCCGGCGACGGCGGTGGAGATTATGGATCTGCTGGATGAGTTGCATGAGGAGGGGACGACGATTGTGTTGTCGACGCATGATGTGGAGCTTGCGTACCGGTGGGCGGATGAGGTGATTCTGCTGGGCGGGGGCGAGCTTTTGCATCAGGGGACGCCGGCGGCGGTGTTTACGGATCGGGATTTGATGCGGGAAGCGCGGCTGACGCCGCCGGTTTTGCTGGATTTGTATCTGGAGTTGTCACGCCGGGGTCTGGTTGCGGGGGCCGTGCCGCCAAAGGGGATTCCGGAGATGACACAGTTAATTGAGGGTGCGCCTGCGACGGGACGGAGTGTTGGGACGGTGTTTCTGGCGGATACGGACAGGCTTACACGGGAGGGGCTTGATGAGTTGTGTGCCGGATGTCCGGAACGGCGGACAGGTGCGATGGGGACGCGGGCGAAGCGGTTCTGTCATGATGCGGGGTATCTGCCGGATTATACATACGGGGTGGTGGATAAGTGTCTGTTGTCGGCGATGAGGGGTGAGGATACGCTGATTCTGACCTGCGGGGGTATGCTGGACCGGGTGGAGCTGCGGGCACGGTTGTTTGCGGAGGAGAGCGGGATTGTGGTACAGGTGGTGCGGGTGTAAATGTGCGGGACGGTATTCTGAGATACGGGAGGATTCGGGGACAGGGATAAAAAAAGAGAGCCGGAAGGGTTAGTCCCGGAAACCCTTTTTTTTGACACAGAAAAAAGATATCACAGACATTTTTTCAGGAAAATGCAGGTGGTAATGGATGGGCAGACTGAAAACAAAACCCCTCACTGAACCTTATACCGCAGCAGCGCCGCAATCCCTCCCAGCCCCACCAGCCGCATCCCCGGCTCAAACTCCGTTGAAAGCACCACAACCCCCGCACCCAGCCGTTCCGCATCCTCAATCATCCGGGCGGTACGGCTCTCCCGAATCTCCGTATCCGCAACCACCACCATCTCCGCCGCACCATAATCAATCGCATCCCTCACCTCCCCCGCACCGTACGCCACCGCACCATTCTGCCCGATCCGCAAAAACACCTCATCCATCACCTGCACCTCCCGTGCCAGCTGCAAATCCTCCGCAACCCGCGCCAGAACTCCGTTCCCAATAGCCTCCTGCACCGCCCCGCACCCCGACCGCCGTGTATCTGCAAGCAGCATCCGCCCCGCAACCTCCGGAGATTTCGTCCGCGCAAACTTCACAAAATCCTCCTTCACAAACCCCGGGCCCGCAACCACAACAGGCCCCGTCACCATCTCAAGCGCCCTCAGCAGCTCCTCAAACAAACGCTGCCGCGAATCAATCTCCGCCGTCTTCCCGCTCCCGATCGTCAGCGTAACGACCCGCTCCGGCCCGTACTGACGAATACGGTACAACTCCGCCTCCCCGTCCTCAACCGCCGCAATATGCACCACTCCATGCACCGACGCCGCAACCGCCCGCTCCAGCCGCTCCAGATCCACCGGCTTCCACTGCCGCACCACACTAATCTCATACCCCGGCTCAATATTCAGCGTATGATGCTGACTCGCATCCGGGCCGAACACAATCACCCCGAACACCCGCAGACGCGCAGCAGCCGGCAGAAACTCCACCTTCTCACACTTCACCCCGATACGTACCGGCCGTTTCTCCAGCTTCTCTGCCCGCAGCTTATCACTTGGACCATCCATCGTCCTGAGCGTCACCGCAAACACCGTATTCCCCCACGAAATCAGATGCGACAAATGCCACAGATCATCCAGACTCTCCGGAATCAGCTTATACTCCCCAAACCCGTCGCGTTTCAGCGGCTCCGCAACCGTCGCCTTCATGACTCCACCAGATCCGACCCGCCCGGCGGCACAAACGCCGCAACCGCCTCGGTATGCAGAACCGCCTTCAGCATCTTCTGATCCGACTCAGGAATCTCCTCCTTCAGCCTCCGCAAAACCTTCTTCGCCACATCATTCCCCTCAAACTCCCCCGGTCGCAGACGAACCGATACCCGACAGCGCGGCTCAACAGCAGACGGCGTCCCCCCCAGAACCGCAAGAGACGGCTCCATCTGCACCCCGATCGCAACCTCCATCGGCACATTCCGGAAAAACGTCCGCTCCCCTCGGATCACAAACGAACCATGCGCAACAAACTCGCCAGACTCCGCCGTCTTACTCACCTGGGACGGTGCAGCAGCAATCACATCACCCGCCGCAGCACCCGACCCCCACAAACGCGAATACGACACCGCGAACTGCACCGCCTCATCCATTCGCTCCGTCTTCCCCTTCACCACAACCACCGACGCACCAAACACATCCGCATGCAGAAACATATCGCCGCCCTCCATATACTTCTTCACCAGCTCCTCATTCTGATCCGCATTCCGTCCCCCGATCACAAGCACCCCGTCCGACGTCTCCATCCACCGGAACCGGTGATACCACTTCGCCTTCATCTTCCCCGGGCCATGACTCTTCGGTTTTACCGGATGCACAACAGCCCGCTCCATCGCCCGAAGCGCCCCCTCCCTCTTCGCACGGAACCTCTTCGCCACCTGATAATACCGCCCCACATTCGCCTCAAGACTCTCATGCACAAAAACCGTCACGTTGTACTTCTCCCCCAGATCCAGCACAACCGACGCATCCGCAGGATTCACCGACACAATCCGCTTCGTCGCAGGAGTATCCGCGCCCTTCAGAACCCGCGCAATATCCTGCCACGACATCTTCGCGGAAGCCTGTGCCAGCACATCAATCGTCTCCTGCACCTCACCGTAATGTGAATAAATGATCTCCGAAATCTCCATAGCCTCGGAAATCTTCCTTTCAAACTTCACCAGTGCCTCCTCCTGCTGCTTACGGATACGTTCCTCCCGCGACAGCTTCACCTTCGCCTCCACAACCGCCTCGGCAACCGGCTTCGGGAACCATGCCTCAAGCGCCGCAGAAAACGTCGGGAAATGCTCCTTCGGCTCCCGCAGAGCTGACGGTAGCGGAAACGCCCCCTTTCCGTCAATCACCGGATCTGACTCGCTCCGCAGCCGGAAAAGATACGAAACCATAGCTTCATAAACAGGCCGGAGCTGCGCCTCCGTCGCAAACCTCGCAGGCATCGACTTCGACACCCCCGAAAGAGCACACACCTCCTCAGACACCGGACCCCCAAGCTGCATCCGCGTTGCAAGCACCCGCACAATATCCGCCTCATCCGTCACAACCTGCTCTGCAAACGCCTCATAGGACAGAAGAGACGGATCCTGCCCTTCCATGGAATACACCGCCCCTCCCACAATATCCCGCTCGCGGAACCGCTTCTGGACGAGCGCATTCTGGATTACATAATTCCCATTAGTAAGAATCAGATTCCCCTCATCAAACAGCTCAATTATCAGCCGGAACTCCTTCGGCCCCTTCCCAATCGTAAAAATCAGCACCCGCTCAATCGTCTTCTGCTCAATCGCAAGAACCTTCCCGCCATCGATGAACTTGCGCAGATACATCGAAAAACCCGACGGATTTTTCGGCGCATCGGGAAGCGAACTCACCAGATGCGCACGGACACCCTTCACAATATACAAAAGATGGCGTGCCTTATCCTCGCCGTTCAGACGGATCCCAAACGCCGCATTATCGTATTGGTATATTTTCCCTATCCAGAGCGGCAGAAGAGAAGACAGCTCCGCCGTCATTGCCGTCACATCCGTCCCGCTCATTCCCGCAAGTGTTGCCATTGATAATACCAAGAATAGATAAGACCTGAGAACTAAAAAAATAAAGCATCTATGTCGCAGCATCGCTGCGGCGACAGATCTTCCCCTCCGGAGAATACCAGATATGCAGGTAGCACGAGTCAAAAAAGAAAAATGCAGCACGGCGGACTGTAACCGCTGCATCCGGTTCTGTCCCGTATCCCGAAAAGATCAGCCGGTGATCTACATCGGGAGAAATAAAAAAGCAACCGTGAACGAAGAGCTTTGCAACGGATGCGCAAAATGTGTCCGCATCTGCCCCGAAAAAGCAATCGAAATGATCACAATTCCCGACCCGGTTGACGAAAACCTGGTCCCCGCAACAGAAGTCCAGCCCGCAGACACCGCCGCAACCCCGGCACCTGCTGCGGACGCTCCGAAACAGACCGCACCTCCCAGAAAAAAGGAAACTCCTGAGGAAAAAGTCGTCCGCAAAAAGGCTGAGCACAGCGAACGTGTCATCAGAACACTTATCGCCTGTGTTCTTGGTATGATTGCCGGTATCGCCTCCTACTTCATTGCAGGAACCCCGAACCCTGAAACCGGCACCCAGGCAGATCCCTTCATCGGCATCCTGATTCTGCTGGTCGCAATTGTTCTGCAGCGAACCATCTTCATCCTCATCAGGATCGACACCGCCAAACTCGGCAAGAAGGACTGGTTCTACCAGGCATTCATGACTTTCGCCATGTGGTATCTTTCCTGGACAATCATTCTGAGCACCTCGCTCCTGGCTGAGTAATACCATGAGGATTGCCATCGTTCACAAAGACCGGTGTCACTCCCGGAAATGCGGACAGGAATGCATAGCCTACTGCCCGCGGGTACGGACCGGAGACGAAACCATTCAGATCGGCGAAAACGGCCGTGCTGAAATCTCCGAAGAACTGTGTGTCGGCTGCGGTATCTGCATCAAAAAATGTCCGTTTGAGGCGCTGGACATCATCCAGCTCCCCGAAGAACTGGACACCCCGGTGCATCGCTACGGACCGAATGCATTCGTCCTCTACGGCCTTCCCCAACCGGTGGCAGGCAAAGTAACCGGTGTCCTCGGCCCGAACGGTATCGGAAAATCAACCGCCGTGAAAATCCTTTCCGGTCAGGTCAAGCCGAACCTCGGGATCTTTGAGCGCGAAGTACCCTGGGAAGAAATTCTCAAATATTATGCGGGTACTGAACTGCTGGACTACCTGCAGCAGGTGGCGAAGAAAACAATCCGCGCCTCCATCAAACCGCAGTACATCGACTTTATCCCCAAAGTGTTCAAAGGAAAGGTAGGGGACCTGCTCAAAGCAAACGACGAACGAAAACAGCTGGATCACCTCATCAGAGAACTGGCCCTGGACACCATTCTCGACAAAGACCTCTCCACGCTTTCCGGAGGAGAACTCCAGCGCGTCGCCCTCACGGTTGCACTGTCCAAAGAAGCTGACTTCTACTTCCTTGACGAGGTCACCCCGTTCCTGGACATTTACCAGAGAATGATCGCGGCAAAACTGATCCGCGAACTGGCAGAGTCGCATCCGGTGATTTTAGTCGAACACGACATTGCCATTCTGGACATGGTTGCAGAAACCGTCCACATTGCCTACGGAAAACCCGCGGCTTTTGGTATTATTACGCGGCCCAAAGGCGTCCGCATCGGCGTGAACCAGTATCTGGAAGGATTCGTCGCAGAAGAAAACGTCCGCATCCGCGACTATCCGGTAGTGTTTGAGACCCGCGGTCACGAAAGCGATGTGGAACGCGAAATCTTAATGGAGATTCCCGCGATGACCAAGACCTTCCCCGGATTCACCTTGAAGGTTACAGGCGGAGAAGTACGGCGCGGCGAGGTTCTGGGTATCGTCGGAGCAAACGGTATTGGAAAATCCACCTTTGCCAAACTGCTTGCAGGCGTTGAAACGCCGGATGACGGCAAAAAGTTCGACACCGTGACGGTCTCCTATAAACCCCAGTATGTAACAGCAACGACCACGGACACCGTGGAGTTCCTGCTGCGGCAGGCAACCCGGCGGTTCGATTCCTCCTACTACCAGCACGAAATCTTAGAGCCGCTCGGCTTAATGCCGCTGTTACAGTCCGAAGTGAATCACCTGTCCGGCGGAGAACTCCAGCGTGTCGCCATTGCCCTGTGCCTGTCGCGGGATGCTGACCTGTATATTCTGGATGAACCGAGTGCCCATCTGGATGTGGAACAGAGGCTCGTGACCACGAAAGTGATCAAGCGTGCGGCAGAGGACAAAGGCGCAGGCATCATGGTGATCGATCATGATATGTACACGATCGATATGATCAGTGAGCGGCTACTGGTCTTCGACGGCGTACCGGGCGCAAACGGTCTTGCCACCGGACCCTTTGAGATGAAGGAAGGAATGAATACATTCCTTGGTCTCCTGGGCATCACCTTCCGTCGCGACAAGACGGGACGTCCGCGGATCAATAAACCGGGTTCGTATCTCGATCGCGAGCAGAAAGCAGCGGGCGAGTACTATTACTACAACCTTGACACGGCGGCTCTTTCCAGCACGGCAAAGGAAGAGGACGAGGGGGAAGAATCGGCAGAATCTGTCTCTGAATAATCTTTTTTTTGAAAAAAATAGACACTTACAGCCCGCTTTTTTCAAGCTCATCGGCAATCTGTGCAAGGAGAATCTTATCCCCCAGTTCCTTCGCAAGAGCCTCAGCCTTCCCGAAATCGACAAGCCCCATCTCCAGATCACCGCAGTCAATCCTCGCCAGCCCTCGGTTCAGATACGCCAGCGCCAGCCAGTGTCCCTCACCCTTCGCCCGGTCGGCATGGACAATAATATACGTCAGATCCTCTGCCGCACGGTCAGCATGACCAAGTTTCCGGCAGATGTCCGCACGGTTGTAGCGGATCGGCACACACCCGGAAAACCGATCAAGTGCCGCCGTATAATCTGCCACCGCCTCAGCATACCGCTCCAGCTCCTGAAACGACGTCCCGCGGTAATAGTAGTAGTTCACATTTTCCGGATTCTCGGCAAGTGCCTTCGTAAACCACCCGGCGCTCTCCACAAAATTCCGGGCAAGATACGCCTGCATCCCTTTCTGAAAAAACTCATCTGCCGTGGTCATAGCATCCCCCGCAAAGACCCGATGCGCATCCCGTACGCATCGATCATCTCCGAAAGTTCAAGCAGCCGCATCCACTCCTCCGGAACAGCCGCGCGTCCGAGGGAAGCTCCCGCAATCTGTCCCGCAACCGACGCGGTCACACTCGAATCCCCGCCGTGATTTGCTGCCGCACGAACCGTATCCGGAAAGCTGCCCTCATGCCGGAGCGCACAGAACACCCCGATTGCAAGCGCCCGCTCTGCCGTCTTTCCGGTACCAAGCTGAGCAACCGCTTCCGTATCCGGAACATCCCCCTCCGCAAGTACAATCGCGTCGGAAAGTTTTGTTGCGGTCTCTGTTCCCCAGGCAAGCCCCCCTGTCTCCTCCAATACTACCGCTGCGGCATCAGGAAGAGCCGTCCCGTCAACCAACAAAGAGATCAACGCCGAAAACGCACCGGCTGCACGGTATCCGTCCGGATGACCATGCGTCAGAGCAGCAATCCTCTCGCCGAGAATCTGCGCTTCCCGGGGTCCTGCAACATATCCCGCCGGCGCCGTACGCATCATCGCATCCGCTGCTCTGCTCGTATTGATCCGCATCTCCACACTTCCCATTGCACCTGAGTGAAGCGCCGCAAGCGTCGTCGCCGCAGGTGCACGGGTAACATACATCTCCGCATGGGCAAGAAGTCCCGTTGAGGCACTCTGGGCCAGACCTCCGTCCTGGGTGTACAGCCACCGCAGATACGACCGATACACCGACTTCACCGGATCAGCTCCGGTTTTTGCCGCATGAATCAGACCCTCCGCAGTAAACAACGTCAGCTGTGTTGCATCCGAAAAACATGCAAACCCTGTATGCGGATTTGGCACAAGACATGCCGGAAGACCGGCAGTTCCGTACTTTCTCTCAATATCATCGAGGCTCGTGAACTTTACCGGATAGCCGAGTGCATCGCCGATCGCCCCGCCAAGCAGCGATCCGGTAACACGAGAAGTACAGGAATTCATACTGAAACTATTTGTCCTGCTCACTATTAGGATTGTCGGGGAAGGGGTCGGCACATCCTCAATAACAATAATTATTTATCGAAAAACGATAAATTGATCTGATGTATATCAAATGTTTATCAGACAGGATCAAAAAATCTCCCCGAGAAGAGGAAAGAGGTTATACAATTGCACAAAAATAGGTAAGCCAATAATGAAGATTCCCCATACCTTCCTGATTGGAGCACTTATTCTCACCCTGCTGTGTGTTGGAGCTGCTGCTCCCGCCGCAGCCGAGGTCACCGGACAGATCTCGGTGACCAGCCTGACCATGGACCCCGAAGTTCTCATGCCGGGCGATACCGCAATCGTGACCGCCGTCATTAAAAACTCCGGAACAACCTCCGTCTCTATTGGTCGCGCGCTGATAATGGGAGTAAACGAAGTGTACTCCTCCGAAGACAAAGCCTACAACAGTGTCGGCATGCTTGGTCCCGGTGACGAGATGACCTTCACCTTCCCGGTTACTTCCCGCGGCGCAGTCGGTACTTTCTACCCGATGCTCTACCTTGACTTCCTCGACGCAGGACTGACCAGCCTCAAGTACACCTTTGCCGTACAGGTTGACGACACCCAGCTCTCGGTCGCCCTGATCGATCAGCCGGACGCATTCGGCCAGAGCCGGAACGAAAAAGTCACCATCCGTGTCGGAAACCCGCGTGCCAACAGTCTGAACGGAATTCAGATCACTGTCACCGGTGACGGTGTCTCCTCAAAACAGACCACCTACTTTGTGGGAAAACTTGATCCCGATCAGTATGTCGATGCAAACCTGACCGTCGTCGTGGATAAACCAACCGATATCTCCTTTGACGTAAGCTACCGTAACGGCCAGAACCTGCACACCAATTCGGTTCAGATTCCTGTCGAACTCGGCGAACGTAAAGTCCGTGCCGAGATGGTCCTGAACAACATCGTGGTTGCCAACAAAGGAACCTATTATCAGGTCACGGGCGACGTCAACAACGCAGGACTTGAAGACGCAAAATCCATCATGGTCACAACCGCCAAAGCAACACCGACCGCACCGATGGAAACCTACGTGGTAGGATCCCTGGAACCGGATGGAATTGCCGAGTTCGATGTGACCTTCACCAATCCTGAATCCAATGTCGTAGACCTTGTGGTCACCTACAAAGATGCAGACGGCAACCCCTACGACACCACCGTTCAGGTGACGCTTCAGGGTGCTGTTGTTTCCGGAAACGGATCCTCTGCAAACGAAGGTTCACCCCTCGGCATCATCGTTGCCGCAGTGATCATTCTTCTGATTGCAGGATGTGCAGCGGTTGCATGGCGGCGCGGACTCCTTGACGACATAAGGAAGAAGTAAACCATGTCCGAGGTTCCGGTTGTTGAACTGGTTGACGTCTATAAGGTCTATCACATGCCTGCAGGCGACGTGCATGCCTTAAACGGTGTCACATTTTCAGTGATGCAGGGCGAGTTTGTGGCCATCATGGGCCCGTCAGGTTCGGGCAAATCCACACTCATGAACATGATTGGATGTCTGGATGTCCCGACAGCAGGGGAAATGTACATCGACGGCCGGAGTGTCAGGGAGATGACCGACGACGAACTGACGATTCACCGCCGCGACCGTATCGGGTTCATCTTCCAGAAGTTCAACTTAATCGGTCTTCTGACCGCATATGAGAACGTCGAATATCCGATGATTCTCAAGTACGGCAAACGTGATGATACCGGCCGGCCTAAAGAACTGCTTGCAAGTGTGGGAATTGATGAAGCAAAAATGATGCACACGCCGTTTGAACTGTCCGGCGGTCAGCAGCAGCGGGTGGCAATCGCACGCGCCCTTGCAAACGATC
>NZ_JAPTGB010000002.1 GCF_026891975.1 Methanocorpusculum petauri
CTTCCAGAAAAAATACCTGCTAAATCAGTTTGTGGTATCACACAGATTCCAGTACACAGATTCTTTCCGTGTTGTTCCGTAAGCGAAGCGGTATTCCGTGTTTTTTCCGTGGAATTCCGCATATTCCGTGTTTTCCGTGGTTACTCCAAGCAAAACCACACACCAAAACCTCCCGAAAAACCACACCACACATGAATACCCAAAGCGAAACCCAAATACTTTTTCTCCAGATATTTTTGACCCCCGAACGCACAGATCGCTCACAAAAATACAACACCCGCTGCCAAAATTTCATCACCTTCTCCATCCTACCACATACCATGCATGATCTCCTGCCGCTTGCCGTCTCCGCAACCGCGGTTCTCATAACATTCCTCTACGCATCCTGGCAGGACCTCAGAACCCGCACCGTCCTAACCATCACCTGGTACCCCGCCGCAGCCATCGGCGGCATCGCAGTCCTCTACTTCTGGTACCGGCAGTTCCAGCAGCCGACCGCAATCACCATCAGCATCCTTGCAATCTCCCTAATCGTCTGCATCATGATGGGAGGATTCGCAAAAGCCGGAATGTTCGGCTGGGCGGACGCAAAAGCCATGATCCTTCTCGCCGCAACCGTCCCCGTCACCCCCTTCGCCGCATGGATATTCCCCTCACTCGCCCTCGCAACCCTCGTCAACGCCGGCATCATCGCCCTCATCGTCCCCGCCGCCCTCCTGACCCGAAACACCATCCGCAAAGAACAAGCACCCTTCTGGCTCAAATGCTCCGGCATGCCGGTTCCGGGAGAAACGCTCACCCGGCACTTCGGCTTCATCGCAGAAGAAATTACAGACGGCGACCCGATCACCCGAACCTTCCTACCCGCCGCAAGCTCCATTCGTGCACTAAAGAAAAACTCCGCCCTCTCAATCCGCAACCTCCGCGAATCCCCCGAAAAATTTACCAGAGAACTGGAACTCTACCAGCGTTGCGGCAGCATCTGGATCACCTACGGCGTCCCCTTCATGATCCCGATCACCCTCGGCTACATCCTCGCACTCCTCGGATTCAGCCTCCCGGATGCAGTCATATCCCTCCTCATATAAACAGCGTTGTCTGACCGCTCTCTCGGGAAAACACCGGCTCATTTTCCTTCGGCCAGCCGGCAATCAGCGGAGACGCAGGATCATGCGCCGCACCGGCCCGGCCGCCGCAGGCATAACAGTACCGGCAGCCGTTTTCACAGGTCCCGTACGCCCCCACATCAACACTCTCCGCACAACCGCAGGCCGCACGCTGGTACCGATCCCGCCGGACCGGAAGAGACCGTTCACAGAGACGCTCACACACCCCTTTATCCACGCACGACGCAGGACCAATCCCGAACCGGCGCAGATCGACCTCCTCCGCACAGGAAACAAGCGGCAGCCCGAACCGTCTCGCCGTCCGGGAAAAAATATCCGCAAGACGCTCCATCTCACCAGACGTACACAAACGAAACGGCGAAGTCCGGTACGCATCCACAAAACTGATCGTACACCGCCCAGTCGCCGCCGAAAATATATCACACAGACCTGCGAATGCATCCGCATGAAACTCCACCGGATATTGCTCCGTGATCAGAACAGGATCATAGCGCCACAACACACGATCCTTTCCCAGAACCTCCGACAACTCAAGAAACGTCTCGATACATCCGCACTTCTCCCGCCACGGCTCCACATCCGGACCGTACGGCGTCACAGTGTACTGAAAATAGTACGGAATACCGGACGCATCAATCGCAGAAAGCCTCTCCATCATCGGTTTCGCATTCTTTGTCCAGAACACAATCACATCCGCATCCTCACGCGCCAGAGAAACACGCGTAATCCTCTGCGAATACGGATTCCGGACATAACAGAACCCCTCCCTGACGCGGTTGCAGAACCACTCCGGAAAACAGGCCGGAATATCCGTACGCCGTGAAGCCGAAACAATCATCAGCTACGTCCCATAGCGGCGGACCCGCGACTGATAATCGCGGAGTGCCCGCAGCAGATCCAGCCGCCGGAACCGGCACCAGTTCACATCCGTAAAAAACAGCTCGGAATACACCGACTGCCAGATCAAAAAATCCGTCAGATGACTCCCCCCCGTCTTGATCACAAAATCAGGATTCACCTGATACAAAAGATGCGACTCGATCGTCTCCTCCGTAATCATCTCCGGATCAACACCCTCCCTCGCGATCGCAGCAATCGCCTCCGTAACCTCCTCGCGCCCGCTGCGCCCGAGCACAATCAGAATTTCCTGAGCCCCCGCACCAAACGTAACCTCACCCGACGGCATACTCAGACGCACCGAAGCCCTACCTGCAAGAGACCGAAAAGACGGCATCATTCCCTCAAGTGCTGACGGATCTCGTGATGCAATATGAACAATAATTCGTCTGATTGCGGAAAACTCCATACACCACCCCACAACCATCTCCACCCGCCCCGAATCCGCAAGAAGATCCGCTTCGCTTATCATGAAACAGAGCTCCTTCGGAAACAGACCCGCATCCAGTTTCCGCCGGACCAGATACTCATACAGCGGATAAAACATCTTTGTACACCTTTTGCATTTCAGAACATATGAATCCGCTCTTTTTCCGGATAATTTTCGGATTTAACGATACCTATTTATATATTCAAAATAAATTAAGAAATATGCTATCTCCTTCTGACCTGCGAAAAGAGATAGAGAACCGGCTTCGAAAGTATCTTGCCCGCGACAAATCAGGAATCCGCAAAGAGCTGCTCAGCCTGTTTGTCCGTGCAAAGTCACTGACGGTCGCGCAGATTCACGAGAAACTGGCGGAAAAATTCAGTGTCAGCTACCATTCGATCGCATCAATGGTCGGCACAATCGCCTCAAAACTCGGAATTCTCTCTACACGCCGCAGCCCCGACGGAACAATTGGGGTATACGAAGTCAAAGAACAGTATGTTGATGTAATTAAGCAGGCGATCGCGACAGCGGTCTAGCCTTCCCTTAACTTTTTTGCGGGGCAAGCCCCAATGAATAAGGAATGGATATGCAACAGGACGGTCCCCGTCCTCTCTCTCCCGTCACGGTCACTGACGACGTAATTGCCTACATGGACAAACGCGGCGGGGATTTCCGGATCAGCACCTCGTGCAGTGGTCCGGTTCTGATGCCGGTCAAAGTCAAACCGGCAAAACAAAGCGACATCCCCATCAAAGCAGGCAGCCATCTGATCTACGTCTCCCAGTATCAGCTTCCCTGGATTACCGAGATCAATATGCGGCTTGTTCCACGGATTCTGTACACCGAAAACGATGACCTTTGAGGAACTTGAACACACCGCCGACGTGCGGATGAAAATTATCGCACCAACACTCCCGGAACTGTATGCCGAAAGCGGATTTGCACTTGCAGAAACGTTGTACGGCGGGTATCAGCGGGAGCCGGCAACCGTATCCTTCCCCATCGAAGCCGGGGGAAAGGATGCCGAGGAAGGAATCGTAAATTTTCTCTCGGAACTGCTGTTCCTCACCGAAACAGAATATCTGGTTCCGGTCTCCTTCGATCTTGCCGCAGACGGCAACGCCGTCTGCGGAACCGTGTCAGGTGTTTTGTTCGACCGCACCAAACACGCAGGCGGCATCGGCGTGAAAGGCATCTCCTACTCAGGCATCTCTCTGACAAAAACTGCCGCAGGCTACGAACTCATCATCATCTTTGATATCTAAACCATGAACGATCAGATACAAAATATTTCAGAT
Source organism: Methanocorpusculum petauri (assembly GCF_026891975.1). GTDB lineage: Archaea > Halobacteriota > Methanomicrobia > Methanomicrobiales > Methanocorpusculaceae > Methanocorpusculum > Methanocorpusculum petauri. Next base: position 3,756 of record NZ_JAPTGB010000002.1, read on the forward strand.
ACCGAATGGGAAATCCCCAGAGGATTTGTCCCCGGCATGCGGGTTCCGGGAACATTTTTCCTCTCCCGCCGGCTTGCCGAAGGACTGGAAGAGGGAGCACTGACCCAGCTTGCAAACGTTGCAACACTGCCCGGCATTCTCCGCTGTTCACTTGGTATGCCTGACATTCACTGGGGCTACGGATTTCCCATCGGCGGAGTTGCCGCATTTGACGAGGACGAAGGAGTAATCTCTCCGGGTGGTGTCGGATTCGACATCAACTGCGGGGTCCGGATGATTACCACGCCGCTGACAACCGCAGACATTCCCGATATGAAAGGACTCATCGAGGAACTGTTTGCAACGGTTCCGACCGGAGTCGGCTCAAAAAGTCCGGTGCGGCTCAGCCAGAACGATCTGTCCAACATGCTGACGGACGGCGCGGCAAACGCGGTGGAAACGGGATACGGCATGGAAAGTGACGTGCGCCGGTGTGAAGAGAACGGCGCAATGCCCGGAGCGGAACTGGAGTTCGTCAGCAAAAAAGCCCGGGCACGTGGCATTCCCCAGTGCGGAACGCTCGGTTCCGGCAACCATTTCCTTGAGGTGCAGGCGATTGATGAGATCGCCGATCCGGAAACGGCAAAGATCTTTGGGGTTGCCGAAGGCCAGATCTGTGTGATGATCCACTGCGGATCGCGGGGTCTCGGTCATCAGGTCTGTACGGACCACCTGAAGGTACTGGAAGAGGCGGTAAAAAAATACAATATCGATCTGCCTGACCGGCAGCTCGCCTGCGCCCCGCTGCATGCACCGGAAGGCGAGGCATACTTCGGAGCAATGGCAGCCGCAGCAAACTATGCCTGGGCAAACCGGCAGATAATCACGCATCTGGTTCGCGAACTGTTTGTGAAAAGGTTCGGCATCGCCTATGAAGAGATGCCGCTGGTCTATGACGTGGCACACAATGTCGCAAAGTGGGAGGAACATGAGATCGCAGACGCGGCAGCGGGCCGCCGCCGCGTCTGCGTACACCGCAAAGGAGCGACCCGCGCCTTCGGCCCGGGGCGTTCCGAAATAGTACAGGAGTACCGGCACGCCGGACAGCCGGTGATCATTCCGGGCAGCATGGGAACCTCATCGTATCTCCTCGCAGGAACGACAACTGCAATGGAGCGGACGTTCGGCAGTACCTGTCACGGAGCAGGACGGGTGCAGAGCAGATCGGCGGCAAAGCGGAGCCTGACGGGAGCAGCTGTCGCTGAGGAGCTTGCAAAACGCGGCATTATTGTCCGCGCCCCCAATGCCGCAGCAATTGCAGAAGAAGCGCCCGACGTGTACAAACCCAGCAGTGAAGTGGTGCAGGTCGTGCATGACGCGGGCATTTCCCGCATTGTTGCACGGTTCCGGCCTCTCGGAGTGATCAAAGGATGACCGGAGCACACAATCATATCTCGGTATTCTGGGACAACAAGATGATGTTCCACCGTCTGGTTGAGGATGCATGCGGCTACTGCGAGGCGGTAACGCCCCTGATGCTTGCTGCGCCGTTTTACAAAGGCCGCTACACCGGAGTTATCATTCCGACCGGTTTTGGGAATCTCCAGTACTCAAAGCTGCTTCCGGCACTCCGTGCCGTCTCCGATCGCATTGAGGAGTATCTTGAGGATGGCGGCAGACTGTTTGTGTACGGGGCAGCCGATCCGGCAAAGACCGGCAACCCGTATGACTGGCTTCCGGTAAACGTTGAATATCACTTCGGGTTTGCCGAACACACACTAAAAATTGATCAGAGTTCTCCCTGGAAATCGCTCTTCGACGGATATGACACGGAAAAGTTCGCAACCGACGGCTGGTTTGTGAACTATCCGGGAAAACCAATCGCAGTTGCAGAAAACGGTTTTCCGGTGTTTGTTGAGTGTTCCGTCGGAAAAGGGACGCTTCTTCTGGCAAGCACGCATGAGTATCCGTCCGATACTTTTCTGAAACAGTTCGGTGCCGCTGATGCGGAGATCCGGTTCTGACTTTTTTCATTGAGCGAAATCTTCTTCATGATCTATGCCGAAGATTGAAGGTATAGATGTTCCGAACAAAAAAACCGGGACGGAGTGGTCATGACACAGACAATATTTGATGTTCTGCGAATCCTTGATGATGCAGGCATCGGCAAACCGGTGCCAGGGGAGGTTATCAGCGAACGCCTTGGGATTACCCGCACCGCCGTATGGAAATATGTGAACCTGCTCCGCGAGGTCGGATACTGCATTGACGCATCGCCGAAGACTGGGTACGCCCTCCAGAAACGGACCTGGCTTCTGCTCCCCTACGAAGTCAAGCGGTTCCTCAAGACGCAGATCATCGGCCAGGAAATGCACCATTTTGAGCAGGTTCCCTCAACAAACGCTCTCGCCCGCCAGATGCTGCACGAAGTCGGCGACGAAGTGCAGCCGGGAACAGTGCTGATAGCCGAACAGCAGACCGGCGGTATCGGCAGAATGAACCGCGTCTGGATGAGCCCCGAAGGCGGCATCTGGGCAACGATTGTAGTCATGCCAAAGCTCAACGTCGATCAGACGTTCAGCATCATGATGGCAGGATCCCTTGCCCTCGCCCGGGCAATCCGCCACGAATTCGGACTCTCCGCTCTGATCAAATGGCCGAACGATGTATTCATCGGCGACAAAAAAGTTGCGGGCATGACGATTGAACTTGCAGCGGATGAAGACATTCTCCGCTACTGTCTGATCGGTATCGGCATTGACGTGAACGTCTCGGTCGAACGGACAATGCCGAACATCTCAAAACTTGTCACCTCCATCTCCGACGAACTCGGTCACGAAGTGGAACGGGCGCAGTTCTTCGCCAAATTCCTCAAAGAGTTTGAACGCCGGTATCAGATGGTACTGATGGGTGAGACAGAACCCTTGTTCCGCGAATGGCGCAGTCTGTCCTACACACTCCACCGCCGCGTCCGTATCCGGACGATGAAAGAAAGCTTCGAAGGCGAGGCAATCGATATTGACGAGCACGGAGCACTGCTGGTGCACCGCGACGGCGGCGAGGTCGAACGCGTGATTGCGGGCGACTGCTTCATGCTCTAATCACATTTTTTCCATTTTGCCCAACCACTCCTCACCCGCACACATCCTCTTTTTCTCTGTGGCAAAACCGAGGTCACGGATCATCTCCTGATCATCCCTCAGCGAAACACCCGCAGTTGTCAGCATATCACCGGAGATTGCCGCATTTGCCCCGGACAAAAACAGCTCCCGTCCCCGGTCAGGCAGCCGCCCCCGTCCGCCCGCAAGCCGGACGGCCGCATACGGCAGAAGAAACCGGAAGAGAGCAACGATCCTTTTCACCTCGGAAAGGGAAAGAGGGCGGGCATGTTCCAGCGGTGTCCCGGGGATAGGAGTAAGGATGTTGATCGGAACCGAACGAATCCCAAGCGCCCGGAGTTCAAGCGCCAGATCGACGCGATCCTCAACGGTTTCGCCGATACCGAAGATGCCGCCGCTGCAAACCTCAAGCCCGGCACGCTGCGCCGCTTTGATCACCGCAATCTTATCATCGTAGGTGTGGGTCGTACAGATCTGCGGAAAATATCTGCGGGATGTTTCCAGATTCGCATGATACCGGACAACACCTGCATCTTTGAGACGTAAAAGCTGCTGCTCCGTCAGAAGGCCGTGGGAAGCGCATAACGAGATACCGCAGGTCTGGTGAAGCAGACGGTACTGTTTCAGCAGACCGGCGAGTTCCTCGCCGGTCAGCGTTCTCCCGGCGGTGACAATCCCGCAGCGGACTGCCCCGGCAGAATAATTTTCAGCGATCAGCGGGAGATGGCGGCTGATGTCCGCAACAGGAGAAGAAACAACTGCGGCAGAGTGACAGACCGACTGGGCACAGTAGATGCAGTCCTCAGTGCATCCGCCGGTTTTTCCATTGATGATGGTGCAGAGATCAAACAGGTCCCCGCAGAAATAGTTCCGTATCTCATCTGCCGCCGCAGCAAGTGCATTCGTATCCTCCTCTGCAAGAAGCAGTGCCTCGTCCCGCGTCAGCATTGCGCCTTTGAGGACGTTATCTTTGCATCTCGTAATCAGATCCATTTCCAACCGGCACCCTTATTGTTCACCATTTTAAAATAAATAGTTTACAATCATGTATGGGGATGAAAAACGGGCGCGACTACTCGCCGCATCAGCGATCTTTGTTGCCCTCATTGCAGTGGGCGGATGGATTTCCATTCCGGTTCTGATGATTCCGTTTACGATGCAGAATTTTTTCATGCTGCTTGCCGCCGCCGTAATGAAGCGGTATGCGGTGATTCCGGTCGGGCTGTATGTACTGCTGGGAACACTCGGACTGCCAATCTTCCACAACGGAACAGCAGGAATCGGCATTCTTCTCGGGCCGACGGGAGGGTTTCTGATCGGGTTTGTGGTAATGGCAGGCATTGCAGGACTGCTGTTCGAAAAACAATCCGTACAGTTTGACATCCTCGCGCTTGCAGTGTTCGGAATCGGAGCCTATGCCTTTGCAACAGGATGGTTCATCCTCTCAACCGGAGCAACACCCGCTGCCGCAGTTATCACCTGCGTTGTTCCGTTTGTGATAGGCGACGTCATCAAATCCGCGGTCATCGAAGCAATCGTTCTCCGGCTGCGCAGAAGCGGAACAGAACTCCTATGATATCCGTTACCGGTCTCAGATGCGGGATTCTGGATATTCCGCATCTCACCATACCGGAGGGAATCACGGCGGTGACCGGAGACAACGGAGCGGGAAAGAGTACCCTGCTTCGCGTTCTTGCAGGCATGAATCTGCCGGAATCCGGAACGATCACCATCGACGGTGCAACTCCCCGCGAGTGTGAAGTAGGCTGTGTCTCCGAGTTCCCCGACCGGCATCTGATCTTTCCGGTGGTGCATGATGAGATCGCATCGCCTCTGCGGTTCGCCTACCGGGGACCCGATGAGATCGATGCAGGTATCGCCGAAACTGCGGAGCAGTTCGGCATCACGCATCTGCTGGACCGGGAATGCCGGACATTGTCCGGCGGTGAAAAGATGCTCGTCGGAGTCGCAACAGCACTCGCAGCACACCCGGTGCTGCTCGTTCTGGATGAGCCGGACTCGCATCTTGATCCGCAGACCACAGGCGAACTGCTCCGAAAAATCCGGGACTCCGGCTGTCCGCATGTGGTGTGGAGCACGCACTCCCGCAGAATATGGGAACAGGCGGATCAGATACTTTCGCTTGCATGCGGGAAGGTGGAGCAGCCATGAACCTCGTCTTCGATACAGTCCGGTTCCGGCGGGATGCATTCACTCTCGCCGCTGATGCGGTGTTTTCCCGCGGAGTCCATCTCATCTCAGGGAGGATCGGTACCGGCAAGTCCACGCTCGCACTCGCCGCCGCGGGACTTTGTTCCCCGGACGCGGGGGAGCTTCGGTATGAGGAAGTCAAAGGAACACCGCTTCTTCTCATGCAGTTTCCTGAGTACCAGATAACCGGCACCACCGTGACCGGGGAGATCGCCTCCTGGAATGTCACCGGAAACGAAGAACCGTTTAGACTTCTGAACGTCACACCTTCCGATCGCGATCCTTTCACCTTATCCCGCGGAGAACTGCGGCGGCTGGAACTCGCCTGCATCCTCGCACGCGAAAGTGATCTCCTGATACTCGACGAACCATATGCCTCGCTGGACCGGTGCGCAAAGCCGGTTCTCACCAGACTTCTGGAACAGCGTTCCGGCATCACCCTCGTCTTCTCGCATGAAACCGGGTTCGTTCCGGCATCGACAGAACACTGGACAATCAAAAACGGGGAACTGCATCATGCGTGACGTACGCATCCGTCTTGCGGTCGTAATCCTTCTGTCCCTCGCCGCATTCACCGGAGGAACGGGCACGCTCCTTTCTGCGGCCTGCTGGATCCTTTTCTGTGCAAAGGAAACGTTTGTCCGCGTTTCGTGGAAACTTTTCGTTCCGGTGACTGTCCTTGCCGCAGGATTTCCGGGACTCATCCTCTCCCTCACCGGAGGTGAGGGAGGGATGTATGCCGCAAAGATTTTCGTCATTCTCGCGTTTGCATTCTGGTTTGGTGCCGTACAAAAACCCGGCGAGTTTCTTGACCTCGGTGTCTGGGCACTCGGCAGAAAAACCGGATTCGATCTCGGTCTTGCCGCAGAACTCTCCCTGCAGTTTCTCGCAGGCATCACCGATGACCTCACCCACATGAAACAGGCCCTGCGGATCAAAGGACAGAAACTCTCCGTCGCAACCCTGCCGCCGCTTGCAGCAGGACTGCTTCTCCTCTCACTTACCCGGGCAAACCATGTCGGCGCACATCTCGCACGCAGAGGATACCGCACCGGGGGAACCTATGTCCCGGCCTTCGCCCGATCCGGCACCGATCTTGTGATACTTTGCACCGCAGGGATTTGTGCTGCGGCCGGTTTCCTTGCGGCAATCCCCGCGTAGCACCATATGCTATAATACTTTTCTGGAACCGACAAAACCGGTCGGATCAATCAGGACTACTTTTTTATCTTTTCATTCCAAAACAGTATAGGTTTAGATAAGCTGCACTCATGATGCAGACCGGGAGACAACCATGACAAAGCTGAATATTACTGATACAACCCTTCGGGATGCACACCAGTCGCTTGCCGCAACACGGATGCGTACCGAAGATATGCTCGAACTCGCATCCGCGATGGAGAAGGCGGGCTTCTGGTCCGTTGAAGCATGGGGAGGAGCAACGTTTGACACCTGTATTCGGTATCTGAACGACGATCCATGGGAACGCCTGCGGGATCTCAAGACGATCTTTGTCAGGACACCGATCCAGATGCTGCTCCGCGGTCAGAACCTTGTCGGCTACAAACATTATCCGGATGATGTGGTTGACAAGTTCATCGGAGCCGCCGCCGCAAACGGGGTTGATGTCTTCCGTGTATTTGATGCGCTCAACGATATCCGCAATATGAAGCGCTCAATGACTGCCGTGCTGAATGAGGGGAAGCATCTGCAGGGGACGATCAGCTACACAACAAGCCCGGTCCACAGTACGGAAGGGTTTATCGCGATGGCCGAGGAGCTGTACAGCCTTGGCTGCAACTCGATCTGCATTAAGGATATGGCGGGTCTCATTATGCCCGAGGCTACCCGTGCCTTAATCACCGGCATTAAGAAGCGGATAGATATTCCGGTCTGTCTCCATACCCACTCAACCAGCGGCATTGCCCCGATGAGTTATCAGGCAGCAATTGAAGCGGGCGTTGACATTCTCGATACCGCCATGTCGCCGTTTGCCGGCGGCACCTCCCAGCCGGCAACGGAGAGCATTGTTGCATCTCTCGCCGGTACGAAACGCGATACGGGAATCAAACTGACCACGCTCCGCGACATCAAAAATGCCGCATCCACCGTCCGCTGCAAGTATGACTGTCTGATCGATCCGATCTCGGTCCGGATCGACAGTGACGTACTGATCTATCAGCTGCCGGGAGGTATGATCTCCAACCTCGTCTCCCAGCTGAAAGAGCAGGGCGCCCTTGATAAGATGGATGAGGTGCTCACGGAGATTCCGGTGGTCAGAAAGGATCTCGGCTACCCGCCGCTCGTGACGCCGACCTCACAGATCGTCGGAACCCAGGCGGTTCTCAATGTTCTGATGGGCGGTCGCTACAAGACGGTCACAAACGAAGTTCGTGATTATCTGAAAGGCATGTACGGCAAATCTCCCGCACCGCTGGATGAAGCACTGGTTGCCTCGATCATCGGTGACGAGGAGCGGATCACCTGTCGTCCGGCAGATACGCTCTCACCCATATACGACAAGATGAAAACCGATGCCGAGGGTCAGGATCTGATCAGGAAGGAGGAGGATGTCCTGACGTACATCCTCTACCCGGCAATTGCCCCGGCATTCCTGAAGGGTGAGAAGAAGGCAGAACCCCTGCCGGAAACTGTCCCCGCAGGAGCTGCGGCAGCAGCGCCGGTTGACATCGACATTCCCCGATCCATGGAGGTTGAGGTTGACGGCGAGGTGTTCATGGTCCGGATTCTTTCCGTTGAGGGAGAATCGGTTGCCGCAGGAAGCTCCGAACCCGGCAAGCGTCAGACACCGCACGGCGATGTGCCGGGCGGTGTGAAGAGCAGCATTCAGGGAATGGTGCTCGATATTAAGGTACAGATGGGTCAGAAGGTTGCCGCAGGCGACACCCTGCTGGTACTGGAAGCCATGAAGATGGAAAATCCGGTGGTCAGCCCGGTTGACGGAACGGTTACGGAGATCTTTGTGGAGAACGGTGCGGTTGTCCAGAGCGGCGACGTGCTTGTGGTGGTGAAATGAACAAAGACCGCTACTTCGACAAAGTTCTGGTCGCCAACCGCGGAGAGATCGCCATCCGTGTGATGCGGGCGTGCCGGGAGATGGGTATTGAAACCGTGGCGGTGTACTCGGAAGCGGACGCGGATGCCCTGCATGTGAAGTATGCGGATGAGGCGTTTTTAATCGGTGCGGCGCATCCGACGAAGAGTTACCTGAATATGGAGCGTATCCTGGAGGTCGCGGATATGGCGGGAGCGGATGCGATTCACCCGGGATACGGTTTCCTTGCCGAAAAAGCGGCATTTTCCGGCGCAGTAAAGAAGGCCGGGTTTACCTTTATCGGCCCGTCGGAAGAGACCATCGCGATGATGGGGTCGAAGATCGGCTCAAAACAGGCGATGTCGGATGCCGGAGTTCCGGTGCTGCCGTGGACGCGGAGTACGGAGCATGATGAGGCGAAGGCGTTTGCGGAGTCCATCGGATATCCGGTGATTGTGAAGGCGTCCGCCGGCGGCGGCGGTATCGGTATGACGATCGTCCGCAGTTCTGCGGAGATGGACGAGGCAATTGAGAAGTCGATGCGGACAGCGGCGTCCGCTTTCGGCGATCCGACGGTGTTCATTGAGAAGTATCTGGAGAATCCCCGCCACATTGAGGTGCAGGTGTTCGCGGACTCGCAGGGCGATGTGGTGCACATGTTTGAACGCGAGTGTTCGATTCAGCGCCGTCACCAGAAACTGATCGAGGAAGCGCCGTGTCCGATCATGACGCCGGAGCTTCGCGAACGGATGACCCAGTCGGCAATCACGGTTGCGAAAACCTGTAACTATGAGAATGCCGGAACGGTAGAGTTCCTCTATGATAACGGGAACTACTACTTCATGGAGATGAACACCCGTCTGCAGGTGGAGCATACGGTGACGGAACTCATCACCGGTATGGACATGGTGCGGATGCAGATCAAGGTGGCGGCAGGCGAGCCTCTGCCGTATGCGCAGGATCAGATTATCTGCCGCGGTCATGCAATCGAGTGCCGGGTAAATGCGGAGGATCCGATGAACAACTTTGCGGCCGATGCGGGGAAGATTACCCGGTACCGGTCGCCGGGAGGTCCCGGTATCCGTATCGACAGCTGTATTCACGTCGGCTACGCGATTCCACCGTTGTATGATTCGATGATCGCAAAGCTCTGCGCCCGTGCGATGACCCGTGAGGAGACGATTGCCCGGATGCGTCGTGCGCTGATGGAGTATGTTATCCTCGGCGTGAAGACGACACTGCCGCTGCATTATGCGATTATGAACAACCCGGAGTATATTGCAGGAAATACGCACACGCATTTCCTTGAGGAGCCGGCGGTCAAGAAACACCTGCCGCGGTACATGCGGGAGAGCGAGACACGGATGCACCAGCTTGCGGATTCCCTGGGGAAGGGCAAGGAGAAGACGATTGCAGTAACGGCCGCGGTGAATGCATATATGGCGGCAGCGGCTGCAAAGCAGACGAAAGGGAAACAGTAATGTTTCCTCCCTTTTCCGGGATGAAATCAGTAACGTATATATTTTGATACATCCTTCTTATAATGCACTTCTTGCTGCGGTGGCCTAGCTGGTTAGGGCGCCAGACTCATAATCTGGAAGTCGGGGGTTCGGATCCCTCTCGCAGCACTTTTTCTAATCTTCTGGATTATCGTTTGTTGCGCATTTTTCCTTTGCGCATGTTTTTTTCTCCGGTCCGGACACCGTGTCCCGTTTGTCTTTGGGCGGTATGCCCTAGTAATACCGGGTTCCGGGACCGGAACGGTGTTGAAAAGTGGTTAACAGGCACTTACACACCGCGCGGCTCTTGGTTTATCACCTCTCGGGACGATGTGATACACGGTGCCTATGAACCAATCGTCAGACAATTGTGCTGATGTGATCCCAGAACCCGATCATAGGCGCGGCAGGGGTTTGGAGAAGAGGAACCCCGTAAGGCAGCAGCAGCGAAGACGATCAAGAGCCGGAGCCACCGGAAGAGAACCCGGCAGGCACACCTCTAACTTTATTGGTGGCGTAATGAGAATAAGAGACCGAGGTCGATATGGTACAATATATAATGAGCAAGAAAGTATCAGCATATCTTGAGAAATGTAACTACATTAATAAGGATATTGCGCTGAAACTCAGAAAATGCCTCGAAGATTACTTGTTTCAGAGTGTCAACACCTGCAATAAGCACGAGCTGAAAGGAAACTGTGAAGGTTTTTGGCGTCTGCACGTTCCACATGATCATGTTGTGATATACGTAATCGAAGGAACGAAACCGACCAGATACGCACATATTGTAAAAATAATGACAGAAAAAGAATATCATAATTGGATAAAGGCTTGTTAAAGCCCTATCCTTTTTTCAAATTCAGAACGAGATACAGTCGGTTCTTGTTGTAACTGTTCCAACTCACTCCGAATAGCGCATTTTCTCACCGGCTTGAGTTCTCTCTGGATCGTTTTTGAGATTGCCTCGCGACCAACGCGGCGGGACATTATTTCATTATATACTGCATCCGATACCTCAATGGTCTGCATACTCATATCTATGTCCTTCTGATAAGATAGATTTTCCGTTACTTCCAAAATCCCGACCTACAAACCACCTTACCCCCACTGCAAAACAGCCTTAAACACAAAATATACGGGTCAAAAAATGGGATTGGTGATGCAGGTTGCATAAATTCCGCACATATAGCATCGAGCCGGGCTTTAATCTGCTCCGGGTCTTTCATCCGTTCGGATATGGGAAGATATGCCCCCCAAAACGGAAGGGTCTCAGGCTAAAGATCAATCGCTTTTACACCGATATTCTCATACACGTTCTGTCCCATTCCTTCAGGTTTTCTACCTTGCGTTTATTCCACCGCAGCAGGTAGTAATGGCGAAGAATAACTGCACATCGATGTTCATCATACCGGGAGGGACTCTGTGGAGAGAGTACATGCACATCTGTATATGCCGTGAACACATCAAACATATCGTGTCGAAATTTTCCCATTTCTTCGACAGGTTCATGCAGATATGTATACGCCGTGAACACATCAAACATCTCGTGTCGAAATTTTCCCATTTCTTCGACAGATAGATATGGGTAGCAGACAAACTACTCTCAGAAACTATGGCACATACGGATCCAAATATCCCCTACAATACCATGCCGCACCTGCCCCCGAAGGCAGATATTGAGACTGTCCGGATATGGAGAGCCTGTGCCGAGGCAAAAACATCGCTCGCCCGGATGCGGGAAGCAGGCAAACTCATCCCAAATCAGGGAATTCTCATCAGTTCCATCCCGCTGCTGGAGGCAACCGCGAGTTCCCGGATTGAGAATATCTTCACCACCAGCAATGCCCTCTACACGGCCCTCTCGGTTCCGGAGGAGAGGATCGATCCGGCAACAAAGGAGGTTCTCCGGTATCGGGAGGCTCTCTCCGTCGGAGTCGGCGAGTTAAAGTCCGGGAGAAAACCCGGAGAGATTCTGCTTACCCGTATCTGTTCTGTTCTTTTGGATCAGGAGACGGATCGCCGGAGTCCAAACGCAGGGACCTACATCAAAGGCCCGGAGGGTTGCGTGTATACGCCGCCGGATGATCCGATTGTTGTGGAGAATCTGATACACCAGCTGGAAGACTACATAAACGGCGGCAGAGAACCCGATCCACTGATCCGTCTGGCGCTGATTCATTATCAGTTTGAAGCAATACATCCGTTTGGTGATGCGAACGGGAGAACCGGCAGAATCCTGAATATTCTTTATCTGATTGATCAGGATCTTCTTGATATTCCGATACTTTATCTCAGCCGCTACATCATCCAGCATAAATCCGAGTACTACTCGCGTCTCCGGAGAGTTACCGAGAATGAGGAGTGGGAGGAGTGGATTGTTTTCATGCTGAATGCGGTCCGGGAAACCGCGGACTGGACGTATGACCGGATTCAGGCGATTAAATCTCTTCTGGATGAAACGATTGCGGCATGTAAAGAAAAGCTGCCGAAGATATATTCCTATGACTTAGTCGAAGAGATATTTCTCCAGCCGTACTGCAAGCCTGCCTATCTGGTTGATGCCGGCATCGGAAACCGGCAGACGGCGATGAAGTATCTGAAGGCTCTGGAGGATATCGGGATTCTTGCGTCGGTGCGGATCGGAAAAGAGCGGATTTATGTGAACACCAGACTGTTTGAGCTGCTGAAGTTCCGGGAAGAATAGATCTCCGATCCGAGTGTTTAATGCAGGCCACCCGGATGCGGTGAATCTTGCGTCTTCGATTTCGCCGGTGTCGTTTAATGTGGGGATCGGGATGGGGGCACTGCTGGGGAGTGTGGTGGTGAATGCGGTTCTGCTGACGCGGGGAAACTGTGGTACGACGGGTGTTTGTTACCGATAGGGAGGTAACAAAAATATCCCAAAATATTTCCTGAAAAGAGATTTGAAGACTGATTCAAGGATTTTTGAAAATCTGTTACCTCTGTTACCGCAAAATGAGTACTGTGGTAAGAGTTTCTTTCAGATACAGGAGCACAATGGCAAAACACCGGTAACAAAAAAATGAAATCCATGTAAACCGAGCTAAATAAGAATTAAGTCGCGAAAGTGAGTCCATTTTGTTACCGACCCCATCGGTAACACGACCGCCCCTCCGGATTTTTTTCTCTTACTACTATTACTACTCTGTACTGTACTAATAAGTACAGTACAGGAAGAAGAGAAGGAGGAAGATCTATTTTTTGGCGAGCATGGCAAGCAGGGTGTCAATAGTGTTCTGCTGTTTGCCGAGAAGTTCCTGCAGCTGATCCTTTTCTTTGCGGAAGTCCTGTATGACTTTGTCGATCTCTCCGCGAAGTTCGGTGGTGTTGGTCTCAATGGTGTCGAGGCGGCTGAGTATCTGGTGGTCGGTGGTGATGTTTCCTTCGATTTCCGTCCAGTACCGCACGGCTTTGTTGATGATGGCCGAGCGGTCGACTCCTTCTTTTTCTTTGAGGACATCAACTTTGGCGACCAGATCTTTGGGCATTCGCATGCTGATCTGTTCGGGTTTTTCTCCTGACCGAAGGGAACGGGTCATATACGTATTACAGGTCGGAGGAAATTATTAAGTGTGGCAACGCTAAATGATTCAATGTAATTCATTGAAATACTAATTGAGAATAATTGTCTTTTGAAAAGGTGAGATATTTGAACCATAATATGATGGCTATCGGACGGAAAATAGTTCCACTAAGATTTTACCCAACAATACGGAGAATATTACATAAGAAGGAGCTCCACCTCCTAAGATCAAGCTACTCCCATAGTAATGATCCAGAAATTTCTGAAATCATGCTATACTTAGACAAACATGGATTTGTAAGTCCTCCTTATGTATGGGCAGATATGACAAATTCAGAGGTAAGGGAGAAATTTTCAAAAGTAGATGTATATAATGACGCAGATTTAAATTTACATTATACACTTCTTGAGGGAAAACGCATATATTTTCCCCGTAATTGGGGCGTTAATTATATTAGGCAATACTATTTTGGTCTTCAAGAAATTGAACAACATCCCCAGTCCCCTCATCGCTACCTCACCGATGAATTCTCTGTTGATGAAAACAGCATTGTTGTAGACTGCGGTGTTGCCGAAGGAAACTTTGGTCTCAGCATCGTAGAAAAATGCAAAAAACTCTATCTATTCGAACCAGAAGAAAGATGGATGGAACCACTCAAAGCAACATTTGCTCCGTGGAAAGACAAGGTAGTCATCGTCCAGAAATATCTCTCCGACACGACAGACGAAATAAACACCACATTGGATGATTACTTCTCAGACAAAGAATATCCAAACTTCCTCAAACTTGATGTGGAAGGATACGAAGAGCGTTTACTTCTCGGTACGAAAAAAATTCTCTCATCAAACGATCTCAAAAAAGTTGTAGCGTGCATCTATCATAAAGCAGAAGATGAGGAAATAGTTGGTGCATTATTGAGAGAACATGGATTCACAACAATACCCTCTCTGAGATATATGATAGTATTCTTCGAAGGCCGACCACCATATCTCCGCAGGGGCGTTCTGAGAGCAACAAAAATCCAATAACTCCTTTTTCGATAAATGAAATTTTTCCCCCATCACAATCTATAACCCCCCATCCGACAAATATATACACAGGAGAAACGCCGGACTCTATACAATACCAAAAGACCGGCAGATCACCACCATGAAAACAATACTCTACTACTTCACCGGAACAGGCAACAGCCTCGCCGTCGCCCGCGCCATAGCCGAACGGCTGCCGGACACCGAACTCATCCCCATCCCCATGCTCCTCCTCAAAGGAGACAAAATCCGTGCCCCCGAAGACGCCAACATCGGTATCGTCTATCCGCTCTACGCCATGGGCCTGCCGAACATCGTCGTCCGGTTCTTTGACATCCTCGACCTCACCAGTGCCGGCTACGTATTCTCCGTCGTCACCGAAGGAGGAACCTACGGCTCCCCCACCAAACAGATCGCAGCCCTCACACAACAGAGCGGACACGACCTCAATGCCGCATGGTGGATCCAGATGCCGAACAACTACATCCCCCTGTCCGCCCCGCCCGCAAAACCCGAGCAGAAAACCATCCGCGAAGACGCACTCAGAAAAGTGGCCGTCCTTGTTGAATCAGTAAGCAGACGCTCACCCCGGCACATCGACCTCACCATAACCGGAAAACTCCTCAGACTGATAATGTACAAAGGCTTCAGCAAATGGGGACGCCCCAATTTCAGCAAAAAATTCGTCGTCGGCGCAAACTGCAACGGCTGCATGCTCTGTGTCGATGTCTGTCCCGTCAACAACATCCGGGAACTCCCCAAAGGAAAAAAGGAATGGCTCAACCACTGCGAAGGCTGCCTTGCCTGCCTGCAGTTCTGCCCGGTTGAAGCCATCTCCTGCGGCGGCAAAACCGACGAGCGGCCCAGATACCACCACCCCAACGTAACCGCCGCCGACATGAAAGCCCAGAAAGGCGCAGGCGAAGACCTGCACAACGAATAAACCCTTTTTTCCGGCCCGGCCCTCCGGACAGGCATGGCTTATTATATCCTTTGAAAATCAATATAAATAAACCATGGAACTTCCCCGGTATGATATCAACAAATACGATCCGAAACGGATGATGCTCATCCCGTTCCTGATCTTCCTTGTTGCCGCGGCCATCGTAGGATTCACCTTCGTGAACACCGGCATGCCCGTCACCCCCGGCATTGACTTCGCCGGAGGGACCGCGGTCACAATCCACACCACCGATACCAAAGAACAAATTCAGGCATTCTACACAGGATACCCCCTGACCTCCATCGACGAAGGAGTCGGCAGCGCCGGATACTACATCAAATTCGGCCCGATGTCCAACGAAGAGATGATGAAATTCAACGAAGAGACCATCGCCAAATACCCAGACGCAAGCATCGACCAGATCGGCGCGAGCTTTGGCGCAACGCTCCAGTCCCAGGCACTGATAGCCCTCCTCTTCGCATTCATCGGCATGGCAGTCGTCGTCTTTATCGCATTCCGTAAACTCGTACCGGCAGCCACCGTCGTCTTCGCAGGAATCGCCGACATCACCATCACCGCAGGAGTCATGAATGTCCTGGGCATCGAACTCTCGCTCGCAACAACCGCAGCACTCCTCATGCTCATCGGATACTCGGTCGACAGCAACATTCTCCTGACCAGCAAAGTGCTCAAACGTCAGGGAAAACTTACCGACAAAATGGCCGGCGCATTCCACACCGGATTCATCATGACCACAACCACGCTCGCCGCAATCGTTGCCATGCTGGTAGTTGCCCTCATCGGCCAGGTCCCGACCCTCTACAACATCGCCGCCGTGCTCGTCATCGGCCTCATCTGTGATATGATCTTCACCTGGGCATTCAACGCAGGCGTGCTCCGCCTCTACATGGAAAAAGAGGAAGGAAAGAAACAGCCCGCAAACAATAAACCAAAGATTAAGGGGACAAAATCATGAGCGAAAAGAAAACATCCGGATGGCTTGCCACCATCAAAGACCTCCGTGTCCTGCTGGTCATCGTTCTCGTAATCATCGCACTTGCCGCAATCTTTGTACCGATGGGTGACCGCGGAGACTCCATGACCAACCTCCAGTTCGGCCTTGACCTCGACGGAGGCTCCTGGATTCAGCTTGAGTTCCAGGCAGAAGTTGTTACCATCGGCGCCGGTGCAGATGTAAACGATGTTGCGGCCAAAATGGGAGAAGCCCTTGACTGCACCGTTGTTCCCATCGATCAGTATCATCTGGAAGTCCAGACGAAAGCAACCGAAGAAGAACTCCGTGCCGCAGTCACCGCAGCCGGTGCAACCTTCATCAGCTATGAAAACGGTGTGGGCACGACCACTGCCGAGACCGTCAAACGGATTCTGGAATCCAAAGTCAACAGCCTGGGAACAAACGACGTCAAAGTCAACACCTTAACCAACCCCAACGGCGTCGCACAGTACGTCCGTGTCGAGATGGCCGGCGTTGACATGCAGACCGCTCAGGAAATCGTCGGAAAGCAGGGTCTTTTTGAGATCCGGATTGTCACGACCGGCAACGAAACAGCCCACGTGCTCTACGGCGACTCGGTTGCATCCGTCCAGAACCCGACGCAGAATCCGGCGGGCTCCAATAACTGGGGTGTCGGATTCAATCTGAACAATGACGGCGCAAAAGCCTTACAGCAGGCATGTATTCAGTACGGTGCAACCACAAACCCGCAGGCACACAACCTGAACATGTATCTGGACGGCGTTGAGGTGTACAGTGCCCCGCTTTCCAATGATCTCGCGATTCAGATTGCAACGCACACCGTCAACAGTCTGTATGCCGGAACCGGTTCAGGCGAAGAAGGACACCAGCAGGCTCAGGAGCTTGAAATCCACCTGCGCGCCGGTGCACTGCCGGTACAGGTGGAAATTGCCGGATCCGGTTCAACTTCCGCAGCCCTTGGCGAGTACTTCAAGATCGTCTGTCTGATCGCAGGTATTGCAGCACTTGCCGCGGTCGCCGTCATGGTCTATCTCCGGTACCGGGTTGCCGAAATTGTGCTGCCGATGATTGCAACCAACATGGCCGAGATCATCATCCTGCTTGGAATTGCGGTCTTCATCCAGCAGCTCGACATTGCAGCAATTGCGGCATTGATAGCGGTGCTTGGAACCGGTATCGATCAGCTGGTGATCATCACCGACGAGGTGGTGCATGAAGGAAAGGTGCCCTCACCGACGCTGTATCTCAAGCGTCTCACGCGGGCGCTTGCCATCATCATGACCTCGGCGGCAACCGTGATCATCGCCATGTTCCCGCTGATCGTCATGGACCTTTCCACCCTCAAGGGTTTTGCCATCATCAGCATCCTGGGTATCCTGATTGGTGTCCTCATCACAAGACCGGCCTACGGTAAGATTGTGATGGACATCATGGCCAAATAAAAAATATTTTTTTTTGAAATTTTTTTCGGCGTCCGTCCGCCAAATCTTTATTCCCTCCCACGGCGAAGATCATCTGCATGAAAATTCCGGTTGCCGCAGGTGTTCTTGCAATTCTCATCCTCACGATACTTTCCGCAGGATGTATCGGGGATCAGACCACCGACATTATGCTCGGCAACCAGAGCATCGGCAAAATCACCATAACACCGGTGTACGAAAATATGTTTTCCAACAGTTCACTGGAGGAAAAATTCAACGTGAAGCTGGAGCTCTTCGGCATGGTCTTTTCCAAGGACGGCATCACCCGTGCTGAAGCTGATACCATCAGTGCCGGGATTCTGGATACAAACGGCGGGCTGAATATGTCCTTCATCAACAGTTCCGGCCTCATAACTCCGGATGCCAACGATGCGGGATCGAATCTCACCTCCTTCATGGATGAGGTCTTCAACATGCCCCTGACCAACCGGGACAAAAACACCACCATCAGCGACATTGACTGGGACGGGGCATTCACCCGCATGCAGGAGTCGCTCGACCGGCTGGGCGGATTATTGAACCTATCAGGAACTTAATATAATTCCATCGCACATGGACTACTATGCATCACCGATACCTTCTCCTCATGCTGGCAGTCCTGCTGCTCGCAGTACCGGCAGCGGCTGTCCCGTATGATGACACACTGACCGTCTCCTTTGACGGATATGCCGATTCATCCCCCGCAGAAAGCTACGCGAACGGATCGACCGTCGTCATCCCGTACGGCAGTACCGTCTGGATAGGGGCAACCCAGTACCCGGGCGGCACCTGGGAGATCACCGTTCCAAACCTCTATCCGATGAAACCCTCATGGAAAGAGATCATCCAGCTGAACTTCGGCAATGTACAGGGACTGTACTCCGTCACCTATAACGTACCAGCAGTCTATTACATCAACGGCGCACCGAAAACCATCACCCTGAACCTCAACGTCGGTGACGTGGGCGGAGACTCATACACTGACTCCGTCTACGCAAAATATCCGAACCGGTATACGCTGATCTTCTCTGATACGTACCCCGTTCTGCAGGAAGGAAAGACCAAAGGACTCTTCAGTTTCGGAAATCCCTATGATGCCCCCTACATCCGGGTGATCTCGGTAACAACGGACGGC
Organism: Methanocorpusculum petauri; assembly: GCF_026891975.1. Lineage (GTDB taxonomy): Archaea > Halobacteriota > Methanomicrobia > Methanomicrobiales > Methanocorpusculaceae > Methanocorpusculum > Methanocorpusculum petauri. Next base: position 22,727 of record NZ_JAPTGB010000002.1, read on the forward strand.
ACGGAGATTCCGCAGAACGCAAGAATTGTACTCGTACCGCAGCGCTCCGCAAACCCGGTTCCAACTCCGTCCCAGCCGTACACCGCACTCTACGACATGAAGGTCGAAAACATTCCGGTTAACGCAATCGAGCAGGTTGACTTCCTCTTCGGCGTGCCGGTCGGCGTGGTGACTGATGCGGGATTTGATCCGCGCTACGATATTGAACTTCTCCGCTATACTGATGCATGGGAAAAACTGGAAACCTCGTACGTCTGGGAAGGAACCGGCCAGCAGGCGGGTATGGACTGGTATGCCGCAAAGTCGCCGGGATTCTCCTATTATGCGGTAGGGTTTGCCGAAAACGTGACAAAGCTTCCGGCGGAGGTCTTTCCCCCGACCCCCACCGCAACGGTTGAAATTGTGACACCGCCGCCTACAGAGGCGACGGCATCTCCGACCGTACCAACCGCTCCGCAGCAGTCACCACTCATACCGTTTGCGGGAGTAATTGCTCTGGCGGGTGCCGCACTGCTGCACCTGCGGCGGTGACCATTCCTTTCTTTTTCCGGGCCGTTTCTTCGTGCCCGCTCACAAAATATTTTCCAGCAGAAACCTGCAACCGATCAGAACAAGAATGACTCCGCCGAGGATCTCCATTTTATTGCCGAGCACGCAGCCGAGTTTACTGCCGGCAAAAACCCCCGCTGCAGAAAAGGCAAACGCCACCACACCGATAATGACGGCGGAAAGAAAAATCTCCTCACCCAGCAGGGCATAACTCACGCCGACCGCCAGTGCATCGATGCTTGTAGCTATCGCGAGGAGCAGGAGAACCTTCCAGCCGGTCAGATCGATCCCGCACTCGTCACTCCCGAAGACTGCATCATAGATCATCTTCCCGCCGACAAACAGGAACAGGAAAAAGACGATCCAGTACCCGTACGGCGTGATGAGATCGGTGATCGGCACCCCGATCACGTAGCCGATCAGCGGCATTGCAAACTGGAAAAATCCGAACAGAAGACCTGCAATAAGCGCTGTCCGGAGAATATTGTTCTTCAGCACCGCACCGCCCGCAAGCGAAACGGAAAACGCATCCATTGCAAGACCGACCGCAATAAAAAAAGCGGGAATCAGAGACGCCACCATGAAAAAACTACCAGACCGGCTTGCCGTTCTTCCTCACATGATCCACGCCTTCCGGATCCTCAACCACCACCACAAACGTTCCGTGGCAGGGCTTCGTGTACCCGTACACCAGTTTCTCATCTTTCACGCCGACAAGAATCGGCGGGACACCAAGCAGAGGTTTTTCCAGCAGTTTGAATCCCGGCGGCACCTCATACTTTTCCGCACTATTCTCCCGGATGATCTCTCTCGCCTCTTTGAAACTACAGTTCTTGGCGAGAATTTCGTAGTTCATATTTTCAAGACAGCCCATTCCATCACCTCATCGATCTTCGCAAGCAGCGGCCGGGTGTTGTGTGTAACCGGCGCCACAATTTTTTCTGCCGGAAACGCAATCTCTCCGGCAATATCATATGCATGTTCCCCGAAAAGAATGGTAACCAGAAGCGATTCCGGGGCAAGGGCCGCAGCCGTTGCAGTATAGGTCAGTCCCGCATCATTGTGAATGAAGGAGATAATCAGGGGATACGTCACTTTGCCGTCGGCAAGATCGGCAATCGTCCGATCCACGTCCCGGTACTCTGCTACGTAATGCTTCTTGGGATCACTTGCCGCAATCAGCTGTTTGGCCGAGGGGTTTGCCGCGACCACCGGAATTTTCCCGAGATCCTTCAGAAAATCAGCCACGTAAAGAACAAGAGGAGACTGGACCGGTATTTGCGGGCATCCCAGCAGGAGGAGCACTTCATCGGTCATACGTGATGTACACGTCAGTGCTGAAAAGGGATAAACATTGGTTTTGTGGATAACACACGCGAAAAAAAGGGAAAAAAAGTTAGATGCAGTCCTTGAGGTGGAACTTGAACGGGCCGAGGTTGCCGCCGTAGTTTCCTGCGGTGATCTTGACGACACCCGGAACTCTGCATGCTGCCTGAACGCCTGCCTTCATGGCTGCCTTCACGCTTGCCTCATCGACACCGTCGATAACGATCTCGTAGACTGCCTTGACATTCTCCGGAATTTCGGTGTCTTCGACCTTCTCGCGGATGGTCGGGCAGAACTTCTCGTTGGTGGATGCACCCATGAACTTGTACTTCTTGGAACCGACCTTGGAACCGGACGAAACAACGCCTCCGGGGAACGGAGTGATTGTACCCGGGACGCCCTTGATTGCATCGACTGCGGCTTCTGCTGCAATGAGTGCGGACATCTGGGAGTCGCCCATGATCAGGAAGTTGCCGCCTGCAACACCTTTGACTGCACCGATCTCCTCCTCAACAATGAAGTCGCCGCCCATAATCGGGATAGACCAGCACTGAATGCCGCCGACCTCGACCTTGGACTCATAGCCGTCGCCGAAGAAGTGGAGCTTGATGGGGATGATCTCTTCAGAACCTGCCTTTCCATTGAAGACTGCAGTGGTCGGAGCAGTAAGAACACACTCGGATACACGCTCAAGAACCTGTTCCTTGAGTGCTTTCTTGCCGCAGCAGATCAGAATGGAGAATCCGGGGCGGTTGTCAGGGGTCTCTGCCGGCGGCAGGAACTTCTCAATACCTGCTTCACACGGGCATCCGATGGTGGAGGTTGCAAATCCGGTTGCTTCGGTTGCTGCCTTGTAGGCCCATTCCTTCGTTACTGCAGTAATTACGACACGGGCAACCCACACCGGGAAGCCTTCTGCATATGTGTCTTCGAGAATAACACCGTTGAATTCCATATGTTCACCAGTTTTTAGTGATAGTATACAATTGGGACATCAAAGATAAAGAGCATTTTCTTTCCGCACGATGTTGCCGTCAGCAGAAAATATATGCGCATATACGCAGTATAGTCTGCTATGAGATTATCATTGACTGCAGGTGTGTGTCTGCTGCTGATCCTGTTGTTCTGCCTGCCGGTATCGGCGGCAGCAGGACAGACAGGTGCAGTTTCCGTCATATCTTCGCCGCAGCCTGCTGATGTGTATGTAAGCAACACCTACGTCGGCCAGACGAACAATGCGTTTGTGAACATTCCTGAGGGGTACCATACGGTTCGTGTGGTGAAGGCGGGCTACCATGAGTATGTGGCGGAAAACGTGTATGTTCCGGGAGGCCCGAGTGCGAATACAGTTCCGATGTCCGCGAATCTGCAAAAATCAGAAACACGTGCCGGTCTCGTGGTGGACAGTACTCCCGGGGATGCAGCGGTGTATGTGGATGATGTCTATTCCGGGACGACCCATTACGGAGGACTCCAGATTGTAGACCTTTCCCCCGGTCTGCATACGATACGGCTGGAGAAGGACGGTTACAAACCCTACACGGTAACGGACTACAACACTCCGGCGGGCTATGCAACATATCTGACCAATGTCCGGCTGATTCCGATTGCAACCGCAACACCCACACCGACTGCAACAGGATCGACAACGACCGCATCGGTTACGCTTGATTCAACACCGTCCGGGGCGTCAGTTTCGCTGAACAATGAGTTCCGCGGCTACACGCCGCTGACGATCTCAGGACTGGCTCCGGGAAGTTACAGTGTGCTCGTAAGCCGTGACGGCTATATGACATGGCAGACAACACTCACGGTCGCCGCGGGAGATGGTGTCACCCAGACAGCAGTACTGAATCCTGCGCCGGCAGCCCCGGCCGCACCGACAAAAGCTGCGGCAGGTATTGTTCCGATCTTTGCCGGAGTGCTGGTTGCAGCAGGCTGTCTGATCTCTTTCAGACACTGAACTACTTTTTTTCAAGACTGAAATCCTCTTCCAGAAGGATTCAACATCCCACGAATCATCAGTACGAAAAAAGAACAATGATTTTGGGAATATTTTTGGGATCGAAATCAGAATGGCATTAAATTTTCATGACGGAAATATTCTGGAAGTTCCCACACGGCATCTGCTCATTGAAGTTATTTGCGAGGAAAACCTAATTTTGGATTAATAGATTGAAATAATGTCAGAGAAGATACTATCACGTTGGCACAATGAGACTATCCTTCTGGAAAAGGATGCAGGAACCGGATACTGCATCCTCAATTGTGATAGGGTTTGTACTGCTGCTGGTACTTGCCGCTGCAGTTCTCGGTATCTGGACAGTGGTTGGACTTCCTGCACAGATGAAAGAGCAGGATGAACAAACGTTCCGGGAACTGCAGAGATCGTTTCTCCAGTACAAACTTGCAGCCGACACACTCAGAATCCAGGGCAACTATGATGCAGCTGTCGGGATCATTTTGCCACAGACGCAGGGCCTCACCTTCCGCGTCGTCCCCGACACCGGAGGGAAACTCAGTATCGTCACCGATGATGACCTCGGCAACAGCACAACCGTTCGGATCGGAAGAGTTTCCGCAGAAGCCGCCGGTTTTTCCGGAGAGCGATCGGTGGTGACGTATGAATCCGGAGGGATTCACATCAGAACCGGAGACGGAAATCCTGCATGGACAACTCCCGCACTGCTGCAGATATCGCCGGGTGAACCAGCCGCGGCACGAATTGAGATCGGCATCATTTCATTTACAGAGAATGCGGAGATCAGCGGCAACGGCCATCTGCCGGTAACGATGATGCTTCAGGAGTCCGCCGCAAGAACGCTGTACTGGAAGGACAATGCAACAATACAGTTCCAGAGTCCTGACGCGGAACAACGAAAACTGTGGGAGGCCGTGTTCTTTGAAACAAAGGAACGGATTGTGATAGGACCTGACGTCAGAATGCGTCGTCCTGATTCATCCACCATCGTGGTTCAAACAAAAAATGAAATCCCTCTTCTCACCATCAGACAAACCGATCCTCTTACCCTCCGGCTTGAAACGAAAACGAACACAACACTCTCCGAGGTAATCCTCCGCGAGGCAGTCTATGTTACAGGACCGGCAGAAATTATTCACGCATAACGATGCACTCACTCCCGTGGTGGCTTCGGTTCTCCTGCTTCTCATGGTTGCCGGATGCTGTACGGCAATAGGAATCATCGTGTTTCAGCAGATGGATGCAGAAGAATCAAACGCGCCCGATGCCCGGATTCAGACATCAGCGGAAAGCAAACACTTTCTCTATCATGCAGGAGGCGACACTCTGTACCGCAATACCATCACCGTCTATAATCTGGATAATGATATAACCCGCCGGACACTGGTAAACGGGAAAAAGGACTGGACGGTATGGAGGAGCGGAGAGTATCTCCAAAGCGAACAGACACTCTCAGACGTTTATCTTGTCTGGCATGGTCAGGGAAAAGATGTCATTCTCTACCACTACGGGATAAACAAAAAGACCGGAGTAACTCCGATCACAGATGCGGTCCCCGATTAAAACAGTGCCTTTTCCTTTTTCGCACCCGCAAGATTCGCACCGCCAAGCTCTGCGTGCCGGAGGTCTGCACCCGTAAGATCCGCCTGCCAGAGATCCGCACCTTCCAGATGCACATGCGAAAGATTCGCCCCGGAAAGATTCACATGCCGGAGATCCGCACCTTCCAGATGCGCATAGCAGAGTACTGCGCCCGACAGATCCAGATTACGCAATGACGCCTCCTCAAGGTATGCCCCGTACAGCCGTACATCACCGTCCGCTTTGGAAAGCTCCGTCTTATACCACTCATTCCATGCCCCGATATTTCCTGACTCCGCCGCTTCCCGAAGCCGGGATGCGTGATCTGGATCAAACTTGATCCGGTCTGCCGGATCGTACACTGCCGCATCCGGATTTGCACCGGAAAGTTCTGCACCTGCAAGAAACGCCCGCCAGAGATTGGTTCCGGCAAGATTTGCATTCGCCAGATTCGCATGCTTCAGATACGAGTAGGAGAGATCCGCACCCTGCAGCTGGGCAAACCGGAGATCCGCACCCTCCAGATACCAGTAGGCGAGATCCGCACCCGCAAGATGTGCGCCATATATGTCCGTACTGCGGAGAAAGAGATTGTCCGCGAGATACTCCGCATACCAGCTGTTCCACTCCGTAAAGTCCATCAACTCAGAACCGCGGCGAAGCCGCGCATACTGATCCTGATTAAACCGGATGCGATGTGGGGGCATAACTTGGACAAACCTCGTTTTGTATTGTTATGTGCGTACGGTATAAGAACATGTCCCCGGGTAACGGGATCTATTTTCTCAGGTACGCATACGCGGCAAGCGAGGCTTTGATCCCGTCTCCCGCTGCGATACCGATCTGTTTGCTCTCAACAGAGGTTGCATCGCCTGCAGCAAACAGTCCCGGAACATCAGTTCTGCAGTTTTCGTCAACAAGAATCTCGCCAAAGGCATTCATACCGACAATGCCCGTAAACACCGCAGTGTTCGGTGTAAGGCCGAGTCCGAGAAACAGCCCGTCAATCTCAAGACGGTTCGTGTTAGCCGGGTCCGGGCGCGGCGCGATATCGATGGCAGCAAGCGCTCCGTCGCCGTGAAGACCGGTAATCACAACCCCGGTCTCGATGACCACGTTCTTCTTCTCTTTAAGGCGGTCAATGGTGATCGCATCCGCTTTCAGGGGGCTGCGGGAGATCAGATACACAACCGATGCAATGCTGCTCATCTCAAGCGCCATATCTGCGGCAGTATTGCCGCCTCCGTACACCGCAACCCGCTTTCCTTTGAAAAGCGGACCATCACAGGTTGTACAGACAGAGACCCCTTTTCCGAACAACTCCGCCTCGCCCGGAACTCCGCTGAGTTTCGGAGTTCTGCCGGACGCAGCTATCACAGCCTTTGCAGTGAACTCACGACCGGAAAGCGTCTTAACGAAGAACGTCCCGTTTCGCACAGAAAAATCCGTTACCACATCATCAAAGATAACAGCACCTGCCACTTCGGCCTGATCCGCAAACAGGCGCATCAGGGACTCACCCGATATCCGGTAAAAACCCGGATAGTTTTCAATCTCAGAACTTCGTGTGATCATGCCGCCGCGGGCACCACCGATAACCAGTGTCTCAAGACCTTTGCGGCCTGCATACATTGCAGCCGCAAGTCCCGCGGCACCCGAGCCAATAATGATCAGCTCGTGATCCGCGGAGATCTCTTTGCCTTTGTCGATGCTGAGCCGTGCCTCGATCCGCGGACGATCGAATCCCACGATCACTTCGCCGTCGATAATGATCACCGGCACGCCCCGCTGGCCGGTAAGATCGATCATCTCGCGGGCGGCATCTGCATCCTCCCCCACATCGATCGCGTGATAGGGAATATTATTCTGCGCAAGCCATGCCTTCAGATTATTACAGTGCGGGCACTGTTTGGTGGAGTACACGGTAATATCAGGAACAGTCATACTCCAACTTTTGGTGCGGGAAAATTAAAAAGGTGGGATAGAGGCACCGCCCGTTCCGGTTATGATGCATCGGCGGGTTTGGAAGTTTTCATCCGCCGCATCTCTTTGAAAAAGATTTCATAGCCGGTAATTCCCAGAACCAGCAGAACCGGACCAAGAACAAAACCGAGCAGCCCCATAGTCATCGCACCGCCGAAAAATCCGACGAACATCAGCATCGGACGAATCTGTACCCGTTTCCCGGTGAGTTTCGGTCGGAGAATAATATCCGTCACCACGCAGATGAGGAAGTAGCCTACCGTGCAGATCAGAACAACGCCACGCCAGTCACCGATACACAGGGCATACAATCCCACGAAGATCAAAATCAGAATCGGGCCGAGGAACGGAATCAGGGCAAACACCGCACACAGCATCGCATAAAACATCTCGTGACCGTAGCCGAGCATGAGGAAAAAGCCGTAGGCCAGAAAGAAGGTAAGAATCGAGATGAACACATGCACAATATAGAGGGAATAGAGAATGTCCTTGGTTTTGGACGCCATCAAAGCGACATTCTCCCGGGAACTCTCCGGAAGAACAGACCAGATGTCTCCCCAGATACGGTCACCGAGAACAATGAAGCTGTAGAGGAGAGCATAGAACAGGATGATGTCGATGATGAGCGCCGGGACGAGTTCGGCAAGGGTGATGACAAGTTTGGGAAATGCGGCGGTGATCATCGATCCAAGAGAAGATACAAGATCTCCGGCAGCGGCATCGCCGCCCGAACTTCCGAGGATCCGAAAGCCGGTATCTGCCATTACACGAAGGATGGAAAGCAGATACTCAATATCGGAAAGCAGAACAACCACAACTGCAATGCCGATACCGACCACTGCACCGGTAATTATGGTGGTAATCGTACCGGCAGAAATCCATGCAGGCATTTTTTGAATCAGTCTGCGATGCAGCGGCATGCAGACGACTGCAATGGACAGGGCGAAAACGGCGATGAACAGATAGTCGCGTGCGAGAAAAAGCGTCAGCAGAGCAACGGCAGCAATAATGATCAGGCTGAGATTGTCCCGTGCAAAGGCACTGAAATTCATTGAGTAGTAATCAGCCCTGGAGAGTGATAAAGACCGTGTGGATTGATACAAAAAAGTTGGAAATGGGGGTTGATAAAAATTTACTCAACGATCTTGAAGGATGCGCCGGGAATACCGCAGATCGGGCAGCGGTCGGAGGTCTTGTTGATCTCAATGTTGCCGCAGACCGGGCAGAGGTAGACGGTTTTGACTTCGAAGTCGCGGCCTGCCTTGACTGCTTCAAGTGCCTGCTTGTAAAGGTCGGCGTGAACTGCTTCCGCTTTCATTGCGTGTTCGAAGGTGATGAGTGCATCCTGACGGCCCTCTGCCTCGGCAACTTTGATGAAGGAGGGGTACATCTCATTGGTCTCGTGCAGTTCGCCTGCCATGCCGGCTTCAAGGTTTGCAACGGTCGTTCCGATGTAGCCGCCGACACGGAGAAGACGGCGTGCGTGAATCTCCTCAGCTGCGGAGGTTGCACGGAACAGCTTTGCAACGTGGTCGTATCCCTCGTCTGCTGCTGCTTCGGAGAAGGATTTGTACTTACGGTTTGCCTGTGACTCACCGGCAAAAGCATCTGCAATGCATGTCTTAGTGTCCATGTACTATTATTTGCAAAAGTTGAGGAATAAAGGTTTGGGATGGGTACCAGCTCTGGTAAAAATCCTCAAACATTTTGAAAAAAATTCCGTGAATCCCTGCGACACATTAATATAATTTCTTTTCCGATAACTCATCAGAGCGGCATGAGTCTGAAAAACACAGCTGAGATCGATCGACCGCGGGAGAAACTGATCGCAAACGGGCCCCAGAGCCTGACACTCGCAGAGCTCATCGCGGCGATCATCGGCCGCGGGACGGCAAAAAATGATGCCCTCAAGATTGGCAGAACCATTGCGGATATTCTGATGAAGCACACATATGCAACGTCCATACAGGACGTTGCCGCGGTTGACGGCATGGGACCGGCAAAGGCCTGCCAGATTCTCGCAGCACTTGAACTCGCCCGGCGGTTTCCTCCGCCGGACAGAAAAAATGCAAAGATTCGATGTGCCGAGGACATTCTGCCGTTCGTCAGCCAGTACCGCTACGATCAGCAGGAGAACGTGATAGCGGCAACCCTGTCCGGAGCACATGAGATTCTCAATATCCGGGTAGTGACACGGGGTCTCGTCAACCAGAGTCAGATTCATCCCCGCGAAGTGTTTGCGGATGCGGTAACCGACCGGGCAGCAGCAGTAATCCTCGTCCACAACCATCCGTCGGGAAATCTCACGCCGAGTGCCAGAGACATTCTCATGACCAGAGCGATTCAGGAATCAGGGAATATTCTTGGGATCAAACTGCTGGATCATCTGATTATCGGGCCGTGCGACGGGTTCCTGAGTGTCCTCGGATCGTTCGGGGATGACACCCATGCAAACCAAGACCTTATGTGATTGAGCCGCCCATAGATATTGATACAGTATGCCAAGCACGATCATTGTCGGCGGTTTTTTTGGTGACGAGGGAAAAGGAAAGATCGTCGCCCACATTGCCCAGCAGGATAAAGCAACAATTATTGCACGCGGTGGTGTCGGGCCGAACGCCGGCCACACCGTAGAGGTGGGAGACAAAAAATATGGCGTGCGGATGGTGCCGTCAGGTTTTATCTATCCCCATGCAAAACTCATGATCGGCAGCGGCGTTCTGGTTGACCCGCGGGTCTTTGCCCATGAGCTGGAAGTGCTTGGATGCAGAGACCGCACCTTCGTTGACAGCCGCTGCGGAATCATCGAAGAGGAGCACATCTACAAGGACAAGCACGACGACCACCTTTCCAAGACGGTCGGTTCTACCGGTTCCGGCTGTGGTCCGGCAAACTCCGATCGTGTAATGCGGACGGCACGCCTCGCAAAGGATGTTCCGGAACTTGCCCCCTATATTACTGATGTTGCCCAGAATGTGAACGATGCAATCGATGCAGGCGAGTCCGTGGTCATTGAAGGAACACAGGGATTCGGCATCTCCCTCTACTACGGAAACTATCCGTTTGTGACCAGCAAGGATACGTCCGCCTCACAGATGGCAGCAGACGTCGGTGTCGGCCCGACCAAGATCGATGATGTGGTCGTGGTCTTCAAGGCATTCCCGACCAGAGTCGGCGAAGGACCGTTCCCGACCGAGCTGACCCACGACCAGTCCATTGCGATGGGCATTCAGGAGTTCGGCACCGTCACACACCGCGAGCGGAGAATCGGTACCTGGGACGGAAAGATGGCACGCTACTCGGCAATGATCAACGGCTGCACGGCAATCGCCATCACCGGTGTTGACCACATCGACAAGGATGTCTTCGGCATTAAGGAGTACAGCAAACTCACACCGAAGGTCAGGGAGTTCCTCGAACAGATCGAATCCGACACCGGATGTCCGGTCGGCATTATCTCGACCGGTCCGGAACAGTCGCAGATCATCGATATCAGATCCGAGCTGTAAACTATGAAACGCTGGGTCCTCGACATTATCTGCTGCCCTGTCTGCAAGGGAAACTTTATGCTTACAGAGATGGAGGGTAATGATACAGATATTGTCGAAGGACTCCTGACCTGCACATCCTGCAAACGGGTGTATCCGATCTCCTCCGGCATTGCAAACCTTCTTCCGAATCAGGAGGACTGAGGTACTCTACCATGGCCATTGTTGAAATTCAGCTGAACCGTCTGGGAATAAATTCCCTTGAACTATCCACCGACGCCGTGGATGTGAGCGCGGGAACCGCGCTGCACATCCGGTTTGTGAACCACGGGTCCCCGACACACGCAACGCTGCGTTGTGAGGCGTCTGCCTACACGGATTTTACGTACGAAAATATCTATGTGGAAGGCGAATCGGAACTTGAGATCAAGATGAAGGAGGATGCGGGAACAGGGAGTTTTGACATGCAGGTCATTACCGGTTACGGCATGCGCCGTGAGGCGTTTACAATCAATGTACTGAAGTCCTGCCCGGTTCCGGCACCAGAACCGATCATCTTCCCGGAAGAGCCGATCGTCGAACCAAAGAGAGCATCCGTTGGTGCGGGTGCCGGAAAAGCGGTGATGATTCTCATTATGCCGATCATCGCTGCGATCATCATTGCACTGTGGCAGTTCGGTTACCTCAATATTGACGGACATGCCATGACGATTATTGTGTACCTTGTTATGCTCGCCGGAGTCATCATCGCATGGCGTTCGGTGCAGTAATACTTTTTTTTGCAGTTATTCTCGATCGGCTGATCGGCGATCCCCGTTCCCGCTGGCACCCGGTGGTACTTCTTGGAACAGTGATCGGGTGGTGGGGAAAAACCGGTTATTACCCAAAACAACTGGAACGCTTCACCGGGATTGCCGGATGGCTGCTGACCGTTGTGATCTTCACCCTGCCGTTCCTTCTGATATGCCTGATCCCAAACCAGTACTGGTTCATTCAGATTCCGCTTGCAGTGGTGCTGCTGTCGTTCTGCTTTGCATCGCGATCCCTGGAAGAACATGTGACAGCTGTCGAGACGGCACTTGCCCGGGGAGAAGCCGAAGGGAGAACAGCAGTCCAGATGCTGGTCAGTCGTGATGCAGAAAAATTATCCTTCGAACAGGTGCGGTCCGCAGCATACGAATCGGCATCGGAAAATCTGGTGGACAGTATCGTTGCACCCCTCTTCTGGTTTGCTGTCTTTGAACTGTTGTTCGGAATGGGAATTGTCGGAGCGGCACTGTTCCGGGCGGCGAATACGATGGATGCGATGCTCGGCTACAAAGATGATCGTATCCGTATCGGCTGGTTTGCTGCACGGATGGACGACGTTCTTGCCTGGATTCCCGCACGGATCACCGGCGGCCTGCTGCTCATCCTGTTTGCCTGCCGCGGAAGAGCAGGGAAAGCTTTTGCCGCTTTCCGGGCGGACGGGAAAAAACGTCCGGGGTTCAACGGCGGTATCCCCATGAGCCTGATTGCCGGAGGATGCGGCGTGATGTTTGACAAACCGGGCGTGTACACGATCGGCTCGCCCGAACAAACACTGGAGAAAGGCGGACGCTGCATTATCAGAACACTCAGAGAGACAACGATTCTTTTTTCGGCACTGCTGCTTCTCCTCCTGCTGATCATTCAGGGAGATCTCTTCTCGCTCCTTCCCTGAGAATTCTCCGGGAGAGAGTGTATATTCTGCGGGACTGACTCTGAAGACAGCGCCGTATCGTGAGGTGCAACGCACTACATTTAGAATTTTTTAAATACTACGATTGGGGTGCGAGGTAGTTTGATAATACCTCAATGAGTATACAATATAATATCTGAATTGAAATATTTTTGCGAAGAACAGACAACTTCGAATGAAATAAAATTATTTCTGAAAACAAGGGATGGAACAAGTGTCAAAAATTGATGCGATGAACATCGGAAGGAAGTGTGGGATTGTACTGCTTCTTGCGGCACTGCTGATCCTCACAGTATCCTCGGCGGGATGCATCAGCCAGCCAGTGCAGGAACCCTCACTGGAAGAAAAATATGCAGACCAGCTTGCCGCAGCAAAAAATCTGACGACCATTGTCGAAACGTACGTCGTGAACGGGAGTCAGGCCCTCCGGGAAGCAGCAGGCATTATCGCAGAAGATCCGACCAATGAAACTCTGGTGGATCAGACGTTTGCCGACATCTACACCGCCCATACTTCAGTAAAATACTTCCTCGTCGTAAACCCCGAAAAACAGATCATCGATGCATGTCCCGCGGAAAACCCGATCATCACTCCGTACATCAGTGTCATGGTTAAGAATCCGGAGACCACCTACTCCGCAGACTCTCCGGCCATAACCATGAAAACCGTAGGAATTGGCACGGGTGACGAAATCCTGGTTTCCATCCTCCCGCTGATTACCAAAGACGGAACATACACGGGATATCTCATCGTCGTATTCGACCCGGCCATAATCTATGAAAAACTCGTAAAGAGTTTTGAAGAGACCACCGGATACTCCGCATGGATCATCGAACAGAACGGAAATATTCTCTACACCCCGGAAAGATCACAGAGGGAAGATAGTATCCTGCTGATGACAGCGCCGAACCAGACGGAACTGAATATACTGACGCAGGCAATTCTCAATACAAAATCCGGCGTGAAAACCTACTCCACCTACAGCTACGGAAAACTCAAAATCGTCAACCGGGTTGCCGCATGGGACTCTGCCCGTGTCCCGGCAGACGTAAGTATCTCCAGCCCGATCGTCGTCGTAACCTCCGACATCGACAGCACCATACAGGTGGACACCCCCACCAGAACCACCAACCTCAGACTGGAAGAGTTTGCCCTCAGCGCCTACCTCTCTATTCAAAAAACCGGAGCAAAAGCAGCCCTCGCAGAGTTCAACAAACCGGACGGAAACTTCACGACGCAGGAGTACTACGTCGCCGCATTTGACATAAACAACACCCAGCTCGCAAATCCCTACCGGCCGGGACTTCTCGGTGCAGACCGGACGGAGTATGTGGACATCAACGGAGTATCCACCGTCAAAATGTTTACCGGCCGGGCAAAACAGGGAGGCGGTTACGTCACCATGGTCTATGAAAATCCGGCTGACAATATGGAATCGCAACTAAAAGTCAGCTACGTCCTCCCGATCAACGAGACCTGGTATATTACGACCGGTGAGTACTATCCGGAGATCCGTGCTATCATATCCCCGGATACCCGGATGGAAATGATACAGTATGGCCGGGAGATAATAGTATTCATTCAGAAAGAAGGACGGGAAGCAGCCCTCGCCTCCCTCAATAACGGATCCCACTACCGCAGCGACATTGAGCTCAGCATCTATGACTCCGCAGGAAACTCCCTTGTTCACGACCCGAATCCCTGGTCAACCGAAAATCTGCTGGGAATCACCGACATCTACGGAGCATCCATAGGACGCGACGTACTCACAATAGCACACGAAGGCGGAGGATTCAACTACATCAACCTCCCGTCGAAGAGCGATGCCACAACCCAGCTGTCGTTGGGATATGTACATCCAATCGATGATGAATGGTTCATCCTGCTCACCGTACCAATGAAGATAATAGAAACGGTTTGAGAGTTCCGAAAAAGACCGGAGCCGCGTGATACAAAAAATTAGTCACGGGGCCGGACGCTGACCTCTCCGGAGGAGAGCGTCCGGCGTCCGGCTGCGGTTTCTATCACAAGGCCGCCGGAGTTGTCCACATCAACCGCAACGGCATCGCACCAGACATTGTTTTCCAGAAACCGGATTGGTTTTCCCAGAAGCATGGATCGTTTCCGGTATTCATCAAGAAAGGATCGATCGGGCAGTGCTGCGGAAAGTTCAAGCAGATGATTTGCCACGAGTGCGGCAAGACGGTTACGGGAAAAGTCAGGCCGCTGTCCGAAGAGCGAACCTGCAACCTGTTTGATCTCATCGGGGAATCCCGGATCAACCACATTGATGCCAATACCTACGACCACACACTCAACCACGCCGGACTCAAAGCCGCTGACCGCCTCGGTAAGAATACCGCAGATCTTTTTTTTCTGCACAAACACATCGTTGACCCATTTGATCTCGGGCGTCTGATCCGACACCTCTTCGACAGCCCGCGCAACCGCGACGGAGGCCGCGGTGGTGATCAGCACTGCATCCGTTATTGCAAGATTCGGCCGGAGCACGACACTCATATAGACACCGGAACTTTTCGGCGAGTAAAAGGATCGGCCAAGGCGTCCGCGGCCCTGTGTCTGTTCCTCAGCAAGAACCATTGTCCCGTGTACCGCGCCCGCAACCGCAAGAGCCTTTGCATCCTCATTCGTGGAGCCGGTGACTTTGTGAATCGTGATGGGAATGTCGCAATATTCCGGAGACAGATACAGCCGGATTCCTTCCGGCGACAGGATATCCGTGTCGGCGGCAAGGCAGTACCCTTTATTGGTCACCGCGGACACCGCGTAACCTTCCGCCTCAAGTGACTTCACTGCCTTCCACACTGCAGACCGGGAAACACCGAGCATTGATGCGATCTCCTCACCGGAAAAAAACCTGCCGCGGTTTTCCTCCAGGATACGGAGCACGGACGCTTTGGTTGTCATAAAAAAAGAGGGTTATGCCGGCTGGGCAATAACGTTCTTCGGCAGCATGAAGTTGACGACAAACTCCGGAATGGATCTGTCGCTCAGAATAAGCATCTTGAAGTAGGCCTGGTTTTCTGCGGTCCTGCCCTGATACTCAAGAGAGACTTTGTAGTTGATCGTCATGATTGGAACTTTACCGAACAGGGTGGTCAGTGTTGCGGCCTGTTCACCGATCACAATCGGTTCACCGCGGATCAGCTTGGTGGGTGTACCTTTATCAATGGAGAACATCATTTCGTCCCCGGTGCCAAGAGCGATCAGTTTGTGACCGCTGATGTCAACCTCTTCTCCAATCGGGAACCAGACGCTGTACGTGGTGATGTAGGGATAGTTCGTTGTGGTACCGGGCTGGACTGAGACTCCCGCTGAGGCGACCAGAACGATCAGCACCAGAACGATCAGAAGAATGATGCCGCCGATCACTTTCCGTCTGCGACTCTTGCTCCTGGCCTGTTTTTCCTGTCTCTTGCGCTCCGCTTCCTCTGCTGCGAGCCGCTGGGATTCAAGTTCCGCCTGCATCTTTGCATCGGCAGCTGCTTTCTGGGACTCCAGCTCCAGCTTCATCTTTGACTCGGCGGCAGCTTTCTCCTCAGCAGCAGCGGCGGCAGCATGGGCTTCCGCTGCTGCCTGTGCTTCCGCCTCTGCCTTTTCGCGGTTGAGGCGCTCCACCTCCTTTTGCAGCTCCTCGATCTTTTTCGGGTCTGCACCCGTACTCGGGTCTTCACTCATAATAACAGTTAATTGGCGGACAGAGATAAAATAATTTTGCCGGTTGAAAATCCGTCGGTTAACCGTACTCAAGAAAAAGCCTCATTATTAATCATGACAAATAAGTACCCATTTCATGACGGAAATTCCAAAAGAGGAAATGCTGTTAAAATGTCCGTCCACCTGTGCCGGGTGCGGATCTTTACTGGCACTCCGATATATTCTGAAAGCGGCGGGAAAGGATACGGTTCTCGTGATCCCGGCCTGCTGTAACAGTGTAATTCAGGGCGTGTACCCGTACATGCTGCATACCGTGCCGGTGTACAACATTGCGTTTGCAGCAGCAGCCGCGTGCGCTTCGGGAATGAGTGAGGCCTTCCGAGCTGTCGGGAAGAAGACGAATGTCATCGTCTATGCAGGCGACGGCGGAACCGCCGATATCGGTATTCAGGCACTGTCCGGGGCTCTGGAGCGGGGAGAGGATTTCCTTTACATCTGCTACGACAACGAGGCATACGGGAACACCGGTATGCAGCGGTCGGGGGCCACACCGCTTGGTGCAATTACGACAACGACGCCGAACGGAAAGACCGTCAACAAAAAAGATCTCGACAGAATCATCGAGGCACACAATCTGCCGTATCAGGCAACCGCATGTGCATCGTACCCTGCTGACATCTACAATAAAGTGAAGAAGGCACTTTCAATTCCCGGACCGAAGTTCATGCACATCCTGGCACCCTGCCCGCCGGGCTGGAGAACGCCGTCGGAGAAGACGGTGGAGATAGGCAAGATGGCAGTGAAGTCAGGTATCTGGGTGCTCTGGGAGAAGGAGTATGACAAATTCACCATAAGTGCCCCGTCGCGGGCGGCGATGAAAAAGCCCGCACCGGTTATCGATTACCTGAAAGCCCAGGGAAGATTCCGCAAAGTGGATGAGGCAACCGCTGCACGGATTCAGGCACAGGTTGATAAGAACCTGAAGAAGGTTGCAGCGGAAGCTGCATACTCGGAGGAGAACGCATGAGCGAAAAACTGGTGATGTCAACCGGCAACAAGGCCGTGGCAGCAGCCGTCAAGATGGCAAAGCCGACGGTGGTCGCGGCATATCCGATCACCCCGCAGACCGAGATCATTGAGTCGATTGCAGATTATGTGGAGAGCGGTGCAATGGATGCCCGCTACATTCCGGTCGAGTCGGAGCATTCGGCGATGACCGCCTGTATCGGTGCATCGATTACAGGTGTCCGTGTGTTTACGGCAACGAGTTCACACGGACTGTTGTACATGCACGAGATGCTGCACTGGGCGGCAGGTGCCCGTCTGCCGATTGTGATGGGGCAGGTAAACCGGACGCTTGCACCCGGATGGAACATCTGGGCAGAGCACTCGGATTCGCTGTCGCAGCGCGATACGGGATGGCTGCAGGTGTATGTGTCAACCGTGCAGGAGGCGTACGATGCGACGCTGATGGCGTTCAGAATTGCTGAGGACAACCGTGTGCTTCTGCCGGTGATGATCAATATGGACGGGTTCCTGCTGTCCCACATTATGCAGCCGTTTGAAATGACGGAGCCGGGAGATTTCATTCCGCCGATCCATCTGCCGCACAAGATCGATGTGGAAAATCCGATGGGATACGGCGCGATGTCGCCCTCTGATATTCACTTCACGTTCCGGTATGATATGGAGAAGGCGATGAAGAGCGCCCGTACGGTGATTGCCGAGACTGAGGCTGAGTTTGCGAAGCGGTTCGGCAGAAGCTATGCACCGGTTGAGGAGTATCTCTGTGATGATGCGGATGTGGTGATCGTTGCGATGGGAACTCTCGGTAAAGAGGCTGAGGTTGCCGCAGACCTGCTCCGCAAGGAAGGTGTCAAGGCAGGCGTGATGCGTATCCGCTGGCTGCGGCCGTTCCCGCTCGATATGAAGATTGAGGGTAAGGAACTGGTTGTGATTGACCGTGATTATTCGTTCGGATTCGGCGGTGTTGTTGCCGGAGAGATTCAGGCGAGATATCCCGGGGCAAAGATTGCGAGAGTTATCGCCGGTCTCGGCGGCCAGGAAGTGACGTATGAGGATATGGCGGAACTCGTCCGCACGCGGAAGATCGGTACGGAGTTCTGGTTCGGTATTCCTGAGGAGGAGCAGTAAATGTACGAGATTCGGATTCATTCACGCGGTGGTCAGGGCGGGGTAACCGCGGCCCGTATGATGGCGTCTGCGGCAGTGAAGGACGGAAAGTTTGCGACAGCATGTCCGTTCTACGGTGCGGAGCGCCGCGGCGCACCGATCGTTTCGTTCGTGCGGATTGATGATCACCCTGTGCGGATTTATTCGCAGATCAAAAAGCCGGACATGATCATCGTGCTTGACCCGACCGTGATGGACACGGTAAATGTACTGGACGGTCTGAAGGAGGGGGGTGCGATCTTCATTAACACGCATGAGGATGTGCAGTTCCCCGATCAGTTCACGGTGCACAAGGCGGATCTGACGGGCATTGCTCTGTCGGAGAATCTGGTTGTTGCGGGAAGTCCGATTCTGAATACGCCGGTGATTGGGGCGCTTGCAAAGCTGGGTCTCTTTACGCCGGAGTCGGGCACGAAGGCAATCACGGAGACGTTTACAGATGCCCGGAATGTGACGGTTGCAAAGAAGGCATACAACGAGGTGATCTGAAATGACAATGCCGAAGATGACGATCAGTGTCCCAAAAGAAGGGGCAATGGGGCAGACGGGTTCCTGGCGGACGTTTCGTCCGGTGGTGAACCGCGAGATCTGTAACCACTGCGGTATCTGTGCGATGTACTGTCCTGATGCGGTGATCGATCCCGACAACGAGGAGATCGATCTGGTGTACTGTAAGGGCTGCGGGATTTGTGCCAACGAGTGCCCGAAGAAGTGTATTGAGATGGTGAGAGAGGAGCATTAAGGCATCTCTCCGGTTTTCTTTTTTTTAGGATAATATTATTATCGTGCAAAACCCATTCTGTGTAAAAGTGTGATCACACGCCATTTATTTCATGGAAAAATGTGATCAGGATCACGAAATGGAACGCACCGCAATTCATGAGCTGGAAAAATGGAGGGCATCCCGGTACCGGAAACCGTTAATCGTGAACGGAATCAGGCAGGTAGGTAAAACCTGGCTGCTGAAGGAGTTCGGGAGACGTCACTATACCAATACGGCGTACTTCAACTTTGAGGAGCAGCCGGAGTTCCGGGAGTTTTTTGCAACAACAAAAGATCCGTCCCGCATTTTGCAGAATCTGATGATGGCAAGCGGCCAGACGATTACGCCGGAAACAACACTGATTATTTTTGATGAGATTCAAGAGGCACCGGATGCGCTGACCGCACTGAAGTACTTCGCGGAACATGCGCCGGAGTATCACATCGCCTGTGCCGGTTCGCTTCTGGGTGTTGCTCTGGCAAAACCGTCTTCCTTTCCGGTAGGGAAAGTGGATTTTCTGGAGATGTATCCGATGAGTTTTTCAGAGTTTCTTCTTGCCTGCGGGGATGAGAATCTTACCACCTATCTGGAGAGTCTGGATGCTGTGGAACCGTTGCCGGATGCATTTTTCAATCCGCTGTATGAGAAGCTGAAGATGTATTTCATCTGCGGCGGCCTGCCGGAGGTCGTGCTGGCATGGGCGGAGGATCAGAATGTGGATGAGGTGCAGAAGCGGCTTGCCAATATCATCACGGCATATGAACGGGACTTTGCAAAACATATGAGTCCGAAGGATTACCCGAAGGCAACGCTTATCTGGAACTCGGTTCCGTCCCAGCTCGCAAAGGAGAATAAAAAATTCATCTACCGCGTGGTAAAGGAGGGAGCACGGGCGCGGGAGTATGAGGATGCGTTACAGTGGCTGTGCGATGCGAAGCTTCTCGTGAAGGTGTACCGTAACAGTACGCCGAGACTGCCGATGGCAGCCTATGATGATATTTCCGCTTTCAAACTCTACCTCGCGGATGTGGGACTGCTGCGAAGGCTGGCACAGCTGGACCCTTCCGTATTCCGTGAGAGGAACAGACTTTTTGCGGAGTTCAAGGGATCGCTCAGTGAAAATTATGTTCTTCAAGCCCTGACCCCGCAGTTTGACGCAGACCTGCGGTACTGGGCAATGGATCATCCAGACTATGAGGTTGATTTTCTGCTTCAGCGGAAAAATGATGTTATTCCGGTTGAGGTGAAGTCGGAGGGAAACGTTGAGGGACGCAGCCTGAAAAAATTTAAAGAAAAATACGGGGATGAGGTAAAGATACGGGTCAGGTTCTCTTTGGCGAATTTGAAGCTGGACGGGGATGTGCTGAACATCCCGCTGTTTCTCGCGGATTCTACGGATAAGCTGATCGGGATTGCATTGCGGGAACTGTACGGAGAGGAATACTGAGGTTTGAAGTACGGGTGTGCCCGGCGGATTTTTTTTCGTTTCCGGTGGAGACGGGGAAATGTTCCCGGAAGAGATAACAACAAAAAAGAAGTGGTGATGGATCGTTTCTACCGGATGAAGAAAAAAAATCTTCCGCAGGTCCTGAAAAAAATTATTTTTTCTCGGAATATTTTTCCTCTGCCATATCGTTCTGCGGCAGAGTTGCAAGCAGGCGCTTGATGGTGTGTTCGTTGCCTTCGATGATTTTGAGGAGGAGCGTTCGCTCCTGCTCCATCTGCTGCATCATGGCGGCGACCTGATCTTTGAGATTCGTTATCTCCTCGGACAGTTCGGCTATGACTTTCTGCGTCGAAACATCTGTTCCGGCAACACCGCCTATCTCCACCCAGTGGCGGCATGCCCCGTTGATCTCCGCGGTTCTGTCATGCGTGTTCTGTTCAGCAAGCCGATCAATTTCTTTGAGGATGGGATTTGGCATGCGGAATGTGACAGAGGAAGAAGGATTGAGTTTGGATCGCGCCATTGGTAGTTATTCTATTTTTCAGAAGAGGTGTATTACAGTAATCAAGCTAACAAAAGCATTAATGTAAGTTAATAGCTTACAATAATGTAAGTTAACATGAGACGCAATAGACAAAATAAGGCAGAGCCCAACACTGAGAAGTACCGGATAGATTCACTAACCGATATAACATGGAGCAATCTGAAAAACGTGATCCGGTACAATCACTATGCCCAGATGTTGCTCATTCTACTGATCATGGGAGGAATCCTCCGGTTTTACAACTTGGGATATAATTCCCTATGGCTTGACGAAGCATGCACCTACGACTTTGCCAAACTATCACTCGGCGGGATACTGGAACTAACAACAAAAACCGGAGATGTCAATCCACCTCTATTCTACGCAATAGAACACTTCATGCTCGTACTTGGAAACAGTGAAGTAATTCTCCGGTTCATACCTGCACTGCTCGGTGTGTTTTCCATTCCTGTGATGTATTTTCTTGGGAGAGAAATCTGCGGACGACTTGCCGGTATAATCGCGGCGGCACTTCTGACCTTTTCCACATTTCATGTATATTATTCTCAGGATGCAAGAGCTTACACTACAGTTCTGTTCTTCTTTTCCTTGGCAGTTCTTTTCTACCTTCTTGCACTGAAACGAAACTCAATACCGTACTGGTGTCTCTTCGGCATATTCTGTGCTCTGGCATTCTGGTCTCATTTTTACGTATTCATAGGAATTGGAATTATTTTCCTTCATGCCTTCATCATAAAAAGAAACGAGATTTTCAAAAACATTGCATCAATAAAACCAATCATAATCGGACTTCTCTCATTTGTTCTCCTCACCTCCCCTCTCCTGTATGGGACGATACAACTCTACTTCATGCGAACCGCATCAGCCCCCACATGGGGAATCTCCGGATTTGATGTGCTCACCCAAACAATCGTACTGTTCTCTGGAAGTCAACCGTACCTGACCGTACTCTTCCTGATCGCGGCATCAATCGGGATAGGATATCTCATGTTCGGCAAGGACAAAAGAAGTTTTGCACTGCTACTTGCTATGTTGATCATTCTGCCGTTTATTGCCAGTGTGTTCTTCTCATCAATCATGCCAATGAGTCCACGCTACCTCATCTTCGTCCTGCCGTTTTACTTCACTGCAATCGGTGCTGCATTTAATTTTCTGCCAAAAGACATTGATGCCAAAAAAATTGCTGTAATTGCAATTATTCTGATAGGTTTGGTAAGCATCCCTTACTTCACCTCGTACTATACCACTTATTCCAAAAATGACTGGAGGGGATTTTCCGAATATCTCACTGCCGAAACACAGGATGGCGATTATGTAGTAGTAATGCCCGGATACATGACACTGCCACTCAATTACTATTATGACAGTACAACAGATGCCACCCGCGAAGTACAGGCGAGCTCTGCGAAAGAACTGAGAGAGATAGAACAAAAACGAGAGAACACAACTGCGTACTACGTAGTCACCGCAGATATTTATGCCGCAAACCCGGAGGGTGATGCCCTCAACTGGCTGAATGCCAACACCAAATATATGGGAAGAAATATGGGAATCAATCTGTTCATCTCGCAATAACCCGGTACAAACAGAACGGATATTTCAACATGGAAAAACTCAGCATAATCATCCCAGTCTATAATGATCACACCGCACTTGCCAAGGCACTACCGGCATCAATTATGGTACTGGATACGTTACATCATCCATTTGAGATCATTATTGCCGAAGATGCAAGTTGTGATGGGAATTATGAAATCTCCAAAAAATTTGCAGAAACTGACAAACGTATCATACTAAATTACAGCGAGACACGCAGAGGAAAAGGCGGAGCGATCAGCGATGCCGCAAAGCTCGCTTCAGGAGACATCATCTGTTTCTACGATGTTGATCTTTCCACTGAGTTGTCCGTACTACGACCCCTAATCAATACCATATATCTTGGAAATGATATTGCAATCGGGTCGCGGCATCTCCCGCAAAGTAGTATCACGAGAACCCGCAATCGAAAATATGCGGGAAAATTATTTGTTCATCTCGCCCGTGTACTTCTTGGAAGAGGGGTTACGGATTATCAATGCGGATGCAAAGCATTCACACGTGAATCTCTGAATACTCTCATGCCATATGCCCACACACGCGGATGGACGTGGGACACAGAAATTCTTGCGCTTGCACAGAGGGGCGGGTACAAAATTGCAGAGGTCCCCGTCATATGGAAAGAAAATGATCGGACTACTCTAAAATGGATAGACACGTTCAGAATGGGATGGGAAGTACTTACGTTCGCATGGAGGATTCGAATTTGTGGGCGCCACCCCCAAAAGAACACTCATCCCAAAAAATAGAGGAAACCACATCTGACCGTCACTTCTTTTCCCCCCATTAATCCTTCAGACATCCCAGCGGCACAACGAATACACCGTCATCCCGGCGATACGCAATCTCTGTGCCGGTCAGAATCATCAGAAAAGACGGTTCACGCATTTTATCAGCATCAACCTTCTCTTTCAGCATCAGCAGATGTTTTGCCGCCTCCTCTATCTCCTTTGCACCGAGTTTCACCTCAATTGCAGCCCATCTGCCATCATTCAGGCACACAACCGCATCAGATTCGAGACCTGCAGCATCGCGGTAATGGAACACCTGCCCGTCAATCGCCTCCGCATATACACGAAGATCGCGATCGCACAATGACTCAAAGAGGAAACCAAAATAACGAAAATCATCCAGCAGACGCTCTGGTGTAAGACGCAGAACCGCCCCGGCGATGGATGGATCAATAAACTGACGTTTCGGAGATGTACGAACCGCAGTTTTGGAACGCAATGCAGGATTCCATGCAGGAAGATCCTCGGTTACAAAGATGCGGCTCAATGCATTCAGGTACTGGCTGATGGTTTTCTCAGATACACTTTCGTCCCCGCTCCCCATCGCAATATCATCGTGAATGGTCTTTATGGTCGCCAGTGTGGAAATATTTCGGGAAAGAGAACGCAGCAGTGCACGAACTCGCACAGGATTTCGTTCAATACCATCCACACGGGAAACATCAGTATTGATGATTGCCTCAACATAATCTATAGCATGGCGCATGGCATTCTTTTCCGTATCACCGATAGAAGCAGGCCAGCCACCGCGAACAATGGCAAAAGCGATCCGTTCAATAGTCAGCTGGGAAAAACTGTCAATCTCTGTCGTACCGTCGAAAAGATCTTTCAGTGACACACTGCCATTGGACTCCTGTGACTCAAACAAACTCATCGGGCGCATCATCAACCGGGAAATTCTCCCGGTACCGGTGTGTTGTACAACATCATCCTTCGGAACAGCAGAACCGGTCAGAATAAACTGTCCTGCTTCACCCCTCTGATCTACAGCAAATCGTACCGCATCCCACAGGACAGGAGCGGTCTGCCACTCGTCCAGCAGACGGGGAGTGGCGCCTTTCAAAAGCAGAGACGGTTTGGTATCCGCCGCTCTCAGGTACGATGCCTGCATGTCAGGATCCTGCAGATATAACTGACTTTGTGAGACCTGGGTTGCCGTCCAGGTTTTCCCACACCATTTTGGTCCCTCAACCAGTACAGCACCGCTGGAATCCAGTCGCTCCCGAAGGAGTTTATCCGCAATACGCGGCAAGTATTTCCGTTTCATGTTTCCGAAATCCGCTCTACAGTTTCATCCCTGCCGTAGGTATTACACTATTGACTTCCGAAAATATCAACATTTCACTTCCGATATTGTGAACATTTTACTTCCGGAAATGTTGAGGATCCACTTCCGAAAATAGTATCCGTCCGGCCCCGTGACCACAGAGGCACGGGGATACAAACCTCCCGTCCGCCCCGCGGCAAACACTAATCTATCCAGACCGCAAATAATACAGAGATTTTATGCGCATCCCAATAAAAGACGTCACCCCCGACTGTGAGCGTGCGGAGATTGCCGGATGGGTTCACGAAGAACGTGACCTCGGCGGTCTTACGTTCCTCCTGATCCGCGACAGAACAGGAATCCTGCAGGTAACCATCCCCAAGAAAAAAGTCAGCCCCGAAGTACTCGCCGCAGTCAAGGAAGCAAGCCGCGAGTCCGTCATCTCCTGCGAAGGAGTTGTCAAGGCAACCGAAAAAGCTCCCGGAGGACGCGAGCTTGTTCCGGATACCCTGAAAGTCATCTCCCGCGCCGCAACCCCGCTGCCGCTGGATGTCTCCGAAAAAGTACCGGCAGACCTTGACACCCGTCTGGACAACCGCTACCTTGACCTGCGCAAGCCCCGCGTCAACGCAATTTTCCTGATCCGTAACGCAGCCCTTCGCGCAGTCAGCGAATATCTCTGGGATCACCACTTCACCCAGGTCCAGACCCCGAAGATCGTCGCAGCCGCAACCGAAGGAGGAACCGAACTCTTCCCCCTCGCGTACTTCGACAAGGAAGCATTCCTCAACCAGAGTCCGCAGCTTTACAAACAGATGCTCATGAGCGCAGGATTCGACCGTGTCTTTGAGATCGGCCCGATTTTCCGTGCCGAAGAACACAACACCGTCCGCCACTTAAACGAAGCAACCTCGATTGATATCGAGATGTCCTTCGCCGATGAACAGGACGCCATGAAAGTGCTCGAAGAGACAGTCTCCTATGCCTACGGAAAAGTCGCCGACACCTGCAGCAACGAACTTGCCGTCCTTGGTCTCAACGACTTCGAAGTTCCGAAGACCCCCTTCCCCAAGATCACCTATCAGGAAGCAATCGACATCGCAACCGCCAAGGGCGAGACACTCGTCTTCGGCGATGACCTCTCCACCGCCGCGGAAAAGATCGTCGGCGACGAGATGGGCACCATGTACTTCATCACCGAGTGGCCGTCATCAACCAGACCATTCTACACCATGCCGTTCGAGGACAGACCCGAAGTCTGCAAAGCATTCGACATGATGCACCCGAGAATGGAGCTCTCCTCCGGTGCCCAGCGCTGCCACATCTATGAACTGCTGGTCAGCCAGATCAAGGCAAAAGGCCTCAATCCCGATGCATTCGAGTTCTATCTCAACCCGTTCCGCTACGGCATGCCGCCGCATGCAGGATGGGGACTGGGTGCAGAGCGGCTCGTCATGACCATGCTCGATCTCCAGAACATCCGCGAAGGCGTACTCTTCCCCCGCGACCGGCACAGAGTCAGCCCGTAAAAAAATCAACCCCCAACTATTTTTTTTCTCAGCATCTTTTTCAAAAATAATTTCGCAAAAATAGTTTCAAAAAATGAGTGCCCGCCAACCAGGCTTTCCGCAGCCGCGAAGCGGCAAGTGCATCGGAATTTTTCGTTTCTGTCAGGGGGACGGAGCAAAGCTCCGTCCCCCTGACATTAGAAACGGGAAATTCCGATTAAAAGAAATCCGAAAGATCCATCTGCTGCTTCTCTTCCTGTCCGAACGTTGACCAGATGTTCATCTCCGTCACCGCAATACGCTGGTTCGTGTACTCCGACAGCTGATAATGCTCGGCCATATACTTCGCAATCTCCAGATACTTCGTCACATTCCCCTTGTGCATCGTCGCCTTCAGAACCGCACCGCACTTCGTACACTTCCCTGAGATCGGAATCCTGCGGAAACTCGTCTTGCACCGCGGACAGCGGAACGACTGCTTCGAAAACGAACGAAGATTGCCGATCATATCCGGCATTAAGTGACTGTTAATAATCCTTTCCGCAAGATCATCCGTTTCCACCGCACGAATCCGATCCGCAAGTGCCAGCTCCGCCTTGATCTTATCCGTCGTACCTTTCAGAATCGGATTCGTGTACATCGTATCCAGTGGCCCTTCCGAGATATCGCGGGTATCATGCGTGAAGGAAAAACCCTCGAACTGTCCCGGCTTCCCGACCCGGCTCTCCACATGATCCACCACCTTTTCCAGATTTTTCGGCGGTGTGTAGGTAAGGCACGCCTCATACACCGCAAGCGGATAGTGATCCATTACATCCACGTTCAGCGTCTCCTTATCCACCTCCTTCGGGTTCAGCGTCGTCGTCAGAACAAGCGGCGCATCCATCGTACCACCGCGGGTACTCGGCAGGAAAGAACGCGAAAAGTTCACCAGACCATCCATCAACAGCATCACGCAGTCCTCATCCCCGTCACAGTTCCGCCGCTTTGCCGCATGATAGAACGGGTGGGCGTACCCCGCCTTCGCCTTCGTAAACCCGATCAGCCGGGCGAGAACGCCCGCACTCGTATGCGGGGCGAGACCAAGAATCAGCTGGCCCACCAGATCCTCAGGTACCTCCGCATGATAAAACGCCGGAAGACCGTACAGCTTCTCAAGAAGCTGATCCATGTACTTCGCCACCCGCACCAGATACTCGCCGCAGTCCTCAGACACCAGAATATCCTGCGGGTTCAGCTCCACCACCTGATCCGAAGAGACCAGCTCCTCGCCGTGCATATCCTTCGTGTATCCAATCTCGCGAAGTTTTTCGACGGAAACCGCAATCTCCGCAGGCCGGAAATGGGTGAGCGGCAGATCGATCATATCATAGCGTACCGTACCGTCACGGAACACATACACCTCGTTTGCCGCACGGAGAATTCCCTTCTCCAGCGGCTCAACCACACGTTCCCTGGAGATAAGACCGCGGACACCTTTCAGTTCGGGAATATCGTTCGCCGAAATACCGGTAACCGCAAGCGCCGCATTGTACTCCTGCCGGAGACTCAGCACACTGTCCTTCTGGCAGACAACCGGAGCGCCGCACCGCGGACACAGCTCCTCACCCGGCTGGGCAAGAGTGTTACATCGCGGACAGCGGTACACCGCCTCGGTGTGTGCGCCGCAGTCCGGACACCTGCTCTTGTAAGTCACCGCACCACAGGACGGACACTTCCTCTCACCGGTCTCCACATGAATCATGCCCTCAACCTGACCGGTTGTCACCGAGGTTCCCGAAAACACATCTCCCGACAGATTCGCATTGCAGACCTTCGCTGCGTTGTCAATCGACCGTTTCATACCGCCGGACTCGCCGATGGGGAAGAGAACATGCACCGGCGGCTTCATTTTGCGGGGAGCGGACTTGCCGGGCCGCCCCATTCTTCCGCCGATGCGGGTTCCCGCCTTTGACCGCATCTTAATGCCCGAAAGATGTTCGGCCATCACAAGGCCGTTCGTAAACGGCGGCAGCGTATTCCAGTTCGCATTCTTCTGAAGATCGTAGGAAAGTCCGAGTCCCGCAATCAGCACCAGGGGTGTTTTGATCACATAGTTTCCGTCCGCAACCGTGTGCGGGACAAGCAGCTCTTCAAGAACGGCCTTCACCTCAGGATCAGCGGGAATATACAAAACGCCGTCACGGACGGACCCGGTCTCCGCGACTTTGTCGGAAAGAAGACGAATCTGATCCTCCGTGCAGTCATCCCAGAACCATGTGTAGTCGGGATGCAGATACGCACCTTCCGCAACAAATGAAACGGCTTCGGCTTCACTCCCCGGATGACGGAGGCCGCCTTCCAGCCTCCACCACTCCTCGCAGTAGCTCGGCGGGGCAAGCACATGATTATTTTCAAGGAACTCGCCGTACGAGATCAGAATCTCGCCGACATCAAGGATGTACTCGATCTCCTTTGCATCAACATACCTGTTCGCTTCCGCAAGCGTATCGATACGCAGTACCTCTCCCGAGGTCAGGCGGACCGTCGGGCCTTCGATCGTATCGCAGGGCACAACACCACACGCCTTACCGGGACGCTCCACCTTCATCTGCGTACCGACCGCCAGATAATCATCCAGCACGTGAAGTGTTGCCGGATTAAATCCGCAGGTTGCAAGACCGGTATTCCGCCCGCGGCCCAGCCGCAGGCGGAAACCCCCTTTTCGCATCGGGTAGGAAAACGGCGGGCGGCCTGCAAGCATATCCCGCATGTACTTATCTTTTGGATGAATACCCGGCTCTTCCTCCTCCGACGATGTAGATGCCGCTCCTGATATCAGTGTCTCCAGCCATTCCCAGCCGTCGAGATGCATCTTCGCCACGTTCTTCTGAATTTTTGGTGCTTTGAGACCGATACCTTCCGCAATCACGAGGCACATGCCGCCCCGGACAACATTCGTCTCCACCCGCTCAAGATTCCGGTATCCGGAGATCTCCTCCTTCTCCGTCGGTTCGCCGTCGATGCAGACCGGGCAGTTGCGGATAATGAGACGGATGTCATCATCTTTGGGGAGATACTGCATACTCTGAATACCATTGTACTGCTTTAACTCCTCCACATACCGCTCGATCTCCTCATCACGGGGTTTGTAGCGATCAAGATTCAGGAGGCGGCGAACGTAGTCCCCGACCAGCACCGACAGTGCCTGAGCAGTTCCGCCCGCGGAACGGATCGGCCCTGCATAATAGATAACCAGATACTCAGAACCGTCATCATTTTTCTTGATGCCGACTTTACCAATACCCTCCGTCGGTGCAGCGACGACACCTTCGGTCAGAAGAGCCATCGACGCACGAATCGCGTGATCCAGAATCTCCTCGCGGGTCGTCTCCCCGAACTCCCGGGACACAAACGCATCACCGATTTTAAGCGATGCCTCCTCACGACTCATCCGTTCCTCAAGCTCACGGATGCGGTCGGCAACACCCTTGTAATTCAGCAGCGCCTCAACTCTTCCTGCAAGATCGCTTGCAATCGGAATCTCCACCTCCGCACGTGGATCAAACCCCTTCGCCTTTGCAGCCTGCGCAATCTCCATCGCCCGATCGAGTTCACTGATCAGATGATCCAGATACGCACGATACCGGGGAGACGTTGCAAGTTCAGCCATTATTGGTAATCAAAGATATTGAGCTTCGTCAGCGTCAGTTCAGCACAGAGCTTCACCTGCGGATCATCGCCAAGAGCCGCCTCGATCAGCGCCGGAACCGCCCGGGCCTCCAGCCGTTCCAGAGCGGCTGATGCCATCCCGCGGGCACACGGATTATCGGAGGAGAAGAGAGAGATAAGCGGAGGTACCGATGTATCTCCAAAGGAGGCAAGAACCGCACCGAAGTACTTCTGCACATCCATATTCTTTTCCATCTCCGCATACTCAAGGAGAAGCGGCGTGATCTCCGGTCCCATCTTCACCAGTGATCTTCCAAGGTACCAGCGGGTATCAAGGGTTCCGGACCGGAGTTCGGATATCACAACCGGTACAATCTGCCCGGGATTTGTTCGTCCTGCTGCAGCAATTTTTTCAACTGCGGCGTGACGAACATCAAGATCTGCATCTGAAAGAGCAGTCAGCGCATCAGTAATATCTGTCATTTTCTTATCCTCTGTCCACCTGTTTTGCGGCATCATCACGGTTCATCTTCGGCGGGGTTGCGGTTTCGGGGTAGGCAAACTCATCCTCGGGCCCCTGATCTGCTGCATTGATCGTATCCTTTCCTTCCCAGATAACCAGCTGTTCAAACGGAATATCAATATCCGCCGCACGAAGAGCTTTGAAAATCTTCCAGAGAAGATCTTTTCTGGCATCCCACCAGTACCCGGACGGCGACCAGATGCGGACGACCAGATTCACCCCGTGTGCACCAAGCTCGTCCACATACACATCCGGGGACGGTGACTTCAGTGCATACGGATGCTTATCAATAACTCCCCTGATGACCTCAATGGCTTTTGCTGCATCATCCGAGTACCGGATGGATACCAGATACTGGAACCGCCGGGCAACATGGGCAACATAGTTGGTGATGTCAGAGGTGAACATGGTTTCGTTCGGGACACGGACGTAGATTCCCTCGTAGGTCCGAAGAGTAGTGGACATCAGACCGATATCCTCCACATATCCCTGGGTCCCGTTGATCTTGATGTTGTCGCTGATGCTCACCGGCCGCTCAAACATAATGAGAAGACCTGCCACAAAGTTTGAGAGCGTGTTCTGACTCGCAAAACCAACGGCAACCGCGACAATTCCTCCCGCAACCATGAGACCGCTGAAGTCGATGTGCAGCAGAGGACTCATTACCAAAAAGCCGATGAAGTAAATCACCCAGCGAACAAGTTTCTGCACGAAGATGATGTTGTTCTTCTCGATTTTGCCGGTAAACATCCGGTTCACGATCCCGCTGAAGACTTTTGCAACAATCAGCGTACCGATCAGAATGATACCCGCACCAACAATGTCCCCATACGTGATGCCGTTAATGAGAATGGTATCAAAAAATCCGGTACCACCGTCATCAGAGCCGCTCAGACCGCCGAAGATGCTGTCATAGATCACAGAAAGGTTCAGATCCGCCATGTTCAGGTCAACCCCGCGTCCATAATAAAGGTACTGTCAATAAGTGAACCGGCGGCGTTGGAGAAGGATGCAGAACGCCGGGGTTCGTACATCCGCAGGGATCGGGTCATACCTTCATGAAGAGGGCGGGCAACACCGGTAACCGCAGCAGTACCTCCGGGGGTGATCACCATCTCAGCCGCCATGGAAACAAAATGCTCGTCAAAGTACACCTGCATTCCTTTTTCGTGAATAACCGCACGCGATACGTTTATCCAGTCATCGGTGGTGTTTTCGATCTGCAGACGGAGCACACCTTCCAGATAGTTTCTGACACGCGGAGGATAGGAGAAGACACCGGATTTGTGCCACCGGGTAATAACCCCGCGGTTTGCATTGCCATACAATGAGTACTTCGGGGTTTTGAACGAGACAACGTCGAGAATACTGGTGACCCCGGAGGCCTGAATAAAGACCCCTATTTCAATCGGGAAAGTCAGGAAGAGGATGCTCGTGCCACGCGGCTCGATCATGACCTCGTCGAACCGGATCTCAAGATAATCGGTAACAGCTTCGGGAAGGTACAGGGGTTCGACGGGATGAAGGAGCATACGCCCTTCCTTGACACTGACATTGGTATCCCGTTTCCATTTGCCGAGTTCCCGGTGATAGTGGTACATGTCCAGTTTCTGTTCAATGGAGATGCTAAGGCGGGAAAAGTTGATCGCATAATCAAAGGAAAACGCTCCGTAGTTGAAAAACGGCATGTCCTCCGCGGGTTCACCGGCGTTCTCGGGAACGGGTACGGAAACAGGAATTTTGTCCCGGGCAGTACGGGAACGGGTTATTCGCATGCGTGCTATGATTTGCCCTCCGGTTATTGGTGATCAGGTAGGCGGGAAGACTATAATGCAGTTTCGTATTGGACAGGAAAGAAAAAAAGTGAGGAATGTCAGGTTGAACCGGCAAGCGGAACATCATCGGCCGCAGCCGGATCGGCTCCGGGACTCTCCGGAGGTTTGACGGACTCAACCGCTTTTGTGATCTCTGTGGGGTCGGGAAGATCGCCCAGAATGCTTTCATCGAGATCGATCTGCGGCGTGTCGTCGGTGTCAACGAGATCCTCGGCACCGAGGAACTTTGCACCCTGCTTGATGAGGCTTGAGACCTCGAACGGGAAGATG
Source organism: Methanocorpusculum petauri (assembly GCF_026891975.1). Classification (GTDB taxonomy): domain Archaea; phylum Halobacteriota; class Methanomicrobia; order Methanomicrobiales; family Methanocorpusculaceae; genus Methanocorpusculum; species Methanocorpusculum petauri. Next base: position 55,421 of record NZ_JAPTGB010000002.1, read on the forward strand.
ATTTTGGTTGCCTGACCGTCGGCCATTTTTTCCAGAGCGTTCAGGGAAAGAACGGTGATTGCACGCTTGTCCAGAGGGCGGGACCCGAGTGCCACAATCCGCAGACCCTGTGCTTCTCCCTGGGCCTGCAAAATTTTGCTCTGACGCTCACCTTCGGCACGGAGAATCTTACTCTGCCGTTCACCTTCGGATTCAAGGATCATACTCTGACGGAGACCTTCGGCTTTGAGAATGGCCGCACGCTTCTCTCCGTCCGCACGAAGAATTGCCGCACGCCGTTCACGTTCGGCTGCGGTCTGTTCAGTCATGGCCTGTTTGACGGCACCGATCGGATTGACCTCCTTGATCTCGACACGCTCAATCTTGACGCCCCACTGATCGGTTTCTTTGTCCAGAATGTCACGCAGACGGCGGTTGATCATGTCGCGGTTGTAGAGAACTTCATCAAGTTCCATATCACCGATGATACCACGAAGACTGGTCTGCGCAAGGGCGACGGTTGCCTGACGGTAGTTGGAAACTTCGAAGTATGCGCGTTCAGGATCCATGACGCGGACGTAGATGATGGCGTCCACATCGGTCGGCGAGTTGTCTTTGGTGATGACCTCCTGAGACGGAACGTCAATAACCTGGGTCCGGAGATCAAGTTTGATCACGGCCGTGATGAATGGTACGACCCATTTGAAGCCTGGGTTCATCTGACCGACATAGGTTCCGAGACGAATAGCGAGACCTTTCTGGTACGGCTGGATGATCACCACGCCTTTGGCAAAGATGTAGAGAATAATAATGATCAGTACGATGGATATGAGAGTGAATGCGTCCATTTAGCGGACCTCCTCAACAGTCAGATGAACGCCGGATGCGGCAGTCACCTGTATTTTTGTTCCGGGCGCAAGTACTGCGCCCGTGCTTTTTGCGCTCCAGATAACACCGGAGATGTCAACCTTACCGGAGATGGTGTCAGGGACCACGGTCACGGTAACAACACCGGCCTTTCCGACGATAGTATCCTGACCGGTGGTCACCGGCGTCTGATCGGGAGAGATTCTCCGGTAGATGAGAACACTCACCGCAGCCGCAACAACTGCGGCAAGTACAGCGATGCCGACACCGACGGGAGAGGCAAAAATGTCAACACCGGCAAGAACCATGAGTCCGAGAACGATCATGGCAGTTCCGGGAACTGCCATGAAAAATCCCGGCGTTGCCGCTTCGATGACAAGGAAAGCCGCTCCGGCGACGATAAGAATCCACGGGAATACCGCGGGATCCAAGAGTGTTTCAAGCATGGTATAATGTAGTAATAGCGGGGGAGAGGCAATAAAGGATAGGTTCGTGAAAAATTGTTAACCCCGCCGGAAAAAGATGATTATTTCCGGCATCCAATACATTGCAACCAATACTTCGCTCAGGAACCCCTCATGAATCACGGACACGTTCTGCAGTACTTTGAAGAGATCACCGGAATTCCCCGCCCCTCCGGTCACGAGGAAAAAATACGGGAGTATCTTCTTTCATTCGCAAAGAGTCACGGCCTTTTCGCAAAAACAGACACAGCAGGAAACGTCTGCATCAGAAAGCCTGCGGCAAAAGGCTTTGAAAACTCAGCCGCAGTCGTCCTGCAGGCGCACATGGACATGGTCTGCGAAAAGGATCCGGCAAAGGCGATCAACTTTCAGACCGATCCGATCGAAACCGTAACCGAAGGGGACTGGATGCATGCATGCGGAACAACGCTTGGTGCGGACAACGGAATAGGTATCGCCCTTGCGCTTGATGTGCTTGCCGCAGATATTCCCGCAGGACCAGTTGAGTGCCTGTTCACGGTGGAAGAGGAGACCGGACTTACCGGAGCAGAAGCCGTGTGCCCTGATTTTTTCACGGGAGCAATGCTGATCAATCTTGACAGCGAGGAGGAGGGAAGCATCTGTACCGGATGTGCGGGCGGCGTGGAAACGTTTGCCGCAATTTCCTGGAAACCTCTCGCAGCACCAATAAACGATGTGTATTACCGGATCGACATTGACGGACTCACCGGCGGACACTCCGGAACGGACATTCATCGAGGACGAGCAAACGCGATTAAAATTCTTGCCGCATTCCTGCACCGGCTCCCGGATGCAGCAGTCTGCGAACTGTCCGGAGGTAATCTGATAAATGCCATTCCCCGCCACGCAACCGCGGTCTTTGGTGTTTCTCCGGAACAGACCGCTGAGGTTGAGAAAATGTTCGCGCAGTTTAAGGAGGAAATGATCTGCGCTTGGAGCAGTACTGATCCGGGCATCTCGCTCTCCCTCCTCCCCGAATCTCCACAGGAACAAGCGATTCCTTCCGCCGCAGCAATCATCGACGCTCTTGATGCATGCCCGAATGGTGTTCTTGCGATGAGCAGAACTATTCCGGGTCTTGTGCAGACCTCAACAAATCTCTCCTCGATCAGGATGCAGGACCGTTCCCTGATCATCGCAACTTTTCAGCGGAGCGTGATTGAAGAGGAAAAACGCGAAGCCGCGAAGATGGTTGCAGCGGTGTTCCAAAAATGCGGTGCGGGAATTACCTCCAGAAACGAGTACCCCGGCTGGACACCCGATCCGTCCTCCCCGCTGCTACAGATGGCAGCCGCGGTTTATGAAGATCTCTTCGGCACCGAGCCTGAGATCACGGCAACACACGGAGGACTTGAGTGCGGACTGTTCCGTAGAAATTATCCCGTACTTGACATCATCTCAATCGGGCCGAACGTTCTCGACGCCCACTCCCCCAAAGAACGGCTGCAGATATCATCAGTTGAGAATGTCCGACGGTTCCTCGCAGAACTGCTCAAAGAGATCGGGACAGCTGCATGAAGGATGCTGTTGCCTCTCCGCTCGATATTTTTCAGCTGCATCTGGGCGATGCAGATCATGCATTTCTTCTCTCCATTTCTGTGAAGCTATCCGGGATCATTGACGAGGGACGCCTTCGAAAGGCAGCAGATCGGGCAGCAGCTGAGATACCGATACTCACCAGCCGCTATGCAGGAAACCTTCTGGGAGGATGGTTTGTGAAAGGAACAGAACCGATTCCGATCACGATCACCTCTGAACATCCCGACCGCGTGATGACTGCACTCTCTTCGTATGCAGGACCACTGTTCCGGATGACTGTCTGTCGGAACACGACTGACACCATTGTGTTCTCTGCAGCACATCTCTTAACCGATGCACGGGGAGTTCTGTCAATCGCCGCACGGATTGCAGCGTTGTACCATACTCCGACACAAAAAAATTTCAAAGAAATGGATCGGACTTTATCGCCGGTGTTCAAAAAATTTTCCGCGGAAAAACTTCAGGAACTTTTTACTCAGGAACGCGATCGTTCTCCGGAGGCACTTGCCGACAAAAAATATTTTGAAACCGGATCGGATCCAAACGCAGAACTGACAATCATCCGGGAACAGTGTTCTCCTGAAACACTTACAAGGATGAAAACAGTTGCAAAATTTCACAAGGCAACGATTCATGATCTCTTGGAAGCTGCATACGGAACAGCACTTCGTGACTGGCTGACGGAACAGGGTATCCTGCTTGACATTGTCCCGCTCTGTTCAACCGCCGATCTCCGCCGATACTTCCCGGAAGGCGAACGAGATTATCCGATGAACTATACCGTCGCCTACTGGTCACCGATCCGCTGCAGCAAAAATATTGCGGAAACCCTTGCCCACACTGCAAAGATGTCACAGGATCTCAAACAGCATGCAATAGGAGTCGGAGCCGCCCGGCCATTTTCCGGACCGTTCCTGCATGACGACGACATTGGGAGATTCGCCGGAGTACCGTTCCTCACAAACCCGGGGATAATTCCTGATGAAACGATACACTTTGGTGACAGCATCCGTGTTGAGGAGGTGGAGTTTCAGGGTGTAATCGCCGGAGGGAATGCTTTCTCCGCAGGAGCGTGGACGTACAACAACACACTGCACCTGAGTATCTGCGCAGGAAAAGATGCGGATGCAGCAGAATACATTCTCAAACGTACCGGAGAGATTCTCCGCGGGCTGTAAAAAAAGAAAAAAATATTTTGGAAGATTACTCCACCAGTTTTTCTTCGTCAGGTTTCCAGGTCGGAACTTTCTTTCCGAGAACGAACAGAACACCGACAAGAATTGCCATCGTAATCAGGAGGGTAATCCACACACTCATGCCGAATCCGACAATGATGTAACCGATGACAACAACTGCTGCAATCGTTAAGGCATACCACAACTGCGTGTCCACGTGATCAATCAGACTACACCCTGCTCCCATAGAGGAGAGAATGGTGGTATCCGAGATGGGTGAACAGTGATCTCCGAAGATTGCACCGGTTAATACACCGGACGAGCAGACAACAATGTATGAGTAGACGGAGGCATCCGGCATACCGGTCGAAAATCCCGCAATTGCTGCGGCGAGCGGAATAACGAGCGGCAGAAGAATTGCCATTGTTCCGTATGCGGTTCCCGTTGCAAACGAGATGATGCCGGCAATGATGAAGATGAGCGCTGGAACAATCCACATCGGCAGGGACTCGGACAGGGCTCCGACGAGATAGTGTGCGGTTCCCAGATCACCGATGATCGAGCCAATCGACCAGGCAAGAATCAGAATGATACACACATACAGCATCGACTTCATGCCGTGCGCCCAGGTCTCAATACCGGTCTTTAAGGTAAAGATCTTCTGGGCGAAGCCCATCACGATGGAAACAATACAGGCGAGGAGTGCTGCCTGGAACAGTACAATACTTGCGTCAGAGGAACTGTAGGCTTCACGCACCGAATCAAGGAACCCGAGCTGGACAAACTCTTCCGCGGAGATTAAACCGTTGCCGGCCATGATTGCATCTGCACCATTGGTGAAGAACAGAATCAAAGCAGAGACGATCAGCACGCCAACCGGAATGATGGCATTCCAGATGTTTGCCGGAGCTGCCTTTTTGGAGGTTGCGACAACCGCGTGATCCTCTTTGCAGATCTCCTGATCTTCGACAGGAACGGCATCGTCGTCCTTCTCCACCTCAGAACCAGGGCGGATTGTCGCACCCGTCCGGCGTGAACGAAGTTCTGCGGTAAGCATCGGGCCGTACTCGCGAAGGAGCATTGCAGAAGCAAACACGAAGAAGAGTGCTAAAATGTTGTAGAAGCGGTAGGGAATCGTGTCGATGAAGATACTGTATGCGGAAACACCGGTGATGCCGGCGATTGCAAGACCTTCATTGATGTTCACCAGCTCGGTTCCAATCCAGGTCGAAATCACAAAAATACCTGCGATTGGTGCTGCCGTTGAGTCCACAATGTAGGCGAGACGCTCGCGGGAAATGCGGAACTTGTCACAGACCGGCCGCATAATGGGACCGACGATCAGGGCGTTTGCATAGTCATCGAAGAAGATGACAAAACCCATGATCCATGTTGCAAGCTGTGCGGTACGCGGACCTTTCGCATGCCGTGCCACCGTTTCGGCAACGGCACGCATGCCGCCCATGCGGGTGATGAGTGCAATCAGTGCACCAATCACAAGCACCTGCATAATAATACCTGCATTCCAGCGGTCCGCAAGGGTGCCGATGAAGTACTCGGTGGAACCGAAGAATGCTCCGCCAATGGCGCCCAGGATGTCGCCGCCAAGAAGGGCAAGCATCCATGCACCGGAGAGCACGCCGAGGAACAGCGAGAGAATGACATTTCTTGTGAGGAATGCCAGAAGCAGTGCGAGAATCGGCGGTATCAGCGTCCAGATTCCAAGAATCTCAGCATACTCTGCTGCAGATCCCCCCTCGGGAGCGGCGCCGACAAGACCGGTTGCAAGCGGTATTGCAAAGGCGACGATCACCACAATCAGGGCGATGATATCAACCATCTTTGATTTTTCCATAAGAACACACCTCAGGGTAAAAATACCTGAATAGGAAAGATATTAAACGGCACCGTATTTATGAGCTTTGGCTTACCGTGCGTTGCATTGAAATTCGTTTATTTGAAAGCCAATGTTCGTCATTGATCGTATTTTAGCCCACGGAATCCTAAAAAAATGTATTTCCGTGATTTTCTTGTATGTTCCGTGATGTTGTGAGCCACAAAGTGGCGAACGAAGCAGGACACGAAGCGGCATGCGGCTGAAAAGTTCCGTGTGTTTCGTGTCTTCCGCGGGTGACTCATGAATAAAAATGCAAACCCGGCTTACCGATCTCCGGCGACAGGCCAAAGGAGTACAAACGATGCGCATAGCCGAGTAAAAACAGAGAAGATACGTGTATTACTGAGGTTTTTTGGGAAATAGGTGAGACTGCACGGCAAATCCGAATGTATTCAATGCAGTCTCCAATGACAGAAATTCTCTGAGTCGCGTCTCTCCTGCTGCCGGAAAGAGACAACTTAGTACATAGGTTCGATACACCTGACAAAACACCACCATGTCGGTGATGCCGTGTTCGTTTTCGTACGCTATGTTTGTGGAAACAGGAATGTTTTCTTTAGGGGGGTAAACATTTCACCGTTCCAATATACCATTGTGGGTTAGGTAGTAAAGAATACCGCCCGAAGATTATTTGGAAATAGGGCAAAAACCAGTGTTATCCCTAACGATCGTTTATTGACAGCAAACATTCATCACGGATCGTATTTTCCGCGGGAGTCAGGATTCCAGGAAAAAAAAACGCAAAAACCAAAAAAATGATACGGCGGGTGGGAATAGTTTGCATGGTTTTTTCCGCCGAGAGAATATTGTGGACACGGGCATCGGGCGATAACACCGCCCGTTTGCCGGACGAATGGATAATCCATGAAACGTGTATTCACTTCACTTCTGTATCATCTCCCTCTCTTTCGCATCGGTCGCGGATGTGTTCATATCGCATACAAGGGTAATGGGAACACGAATGTTCCTATTCAGTATTTATACGATATTAGGCAGATAAATGTCCTCTCCGAAAATTATTCGGAAAAATGGGAGAGAAAACCCTATTTTGGTAGGACGAAATAGTTTCGTAAGAGGTATAATTCCGAAAAAAATTCGGAGACGTTATTTGTCAACCTAACAGGAAACCTGTTAGACATGGTACAGATTCAAGACATCATGAAAGACCAGAAAACCTGGCTTTTCCTTGGCGGCGTCGCCGTCGGGGCAGCAGCAGTAACCATCCTCGGCAGTAAAGCCGCACGCGATCTGGCGATTGCCGGGCTTGCCCAGGGAATGAAGATGAGAGATGACGCGGAAGCAGCCCTCAGCAGCATCAAAGAGGAGGCAGAAGACGCATACGTCCAAAAGTTCCGGACTCTCGCTGGAGATGACGACGGGAAGTGTCCGCCGGCTGAGATCGAGGTAAAAAAGATCGAGATGTAAAACTCTTATGCAGTATACCATTACCCATGAGCTTCCCGGACGCATGCGGCTCCGGGGCAGCATGTATGCGTTTGACCTGGGCGAAAGTGTTTCGCTTGAAGAGTACCTTGCAGCTGTACCCTATGTACATGACGTCTCGGCAAATCCGAAAAACGGCAGTATTCTGATCCTCTATCAGCGTGACTGCAGAGGTGAACTTCTCGCGCTTCTCACCAGTATCAGGATCAGCAATCTGCCGGAACCCTCACCCTGTGGACTGGAAACCAAACGAACCGATGCAGAATTCGTTCGTGATCTTTCGCTGCTGCTGTTCCGGCGTTTTGTGATTCGTCCCCTGCTTCCGCTGCTGCTTCGCCGGATTCATACCGTGTTCCGTGCGTGCGGCTACTTCCGGGACGGAGGCTCAAGCCTTCTGCACGGCAGACTTGACACCTCGGTTCTGGATGCCTCGGCTATTGGAGCTGCAATTGTTCAGGCCGATACCAAAACGGCAAGCTCGATCATGTTCCTGCTGCGGCTTTCCGGTCTCCTTGAGGATTACACAAAGAAACGTACCCGCAATGCTCTCGTTCACAGCCTTGCAATTAATGTTGATCGTGTCTGGATCAAAACCGGCGACGGAGAGATGACTATCCCCATCTCCCAAGTCACGCAGGGCGATCAGGTGATCGTCCGGACCGGAACCCTGATTCCAGTCGACGGAACGATCTGTTCCGGCGATGCGATGGTAAACGAATCCTCCATGACCGGCGAACCTCTCCCGGTCCATAAATCGATCGGTGCAAGCGTGTATGCAGGAACCGCGGTGGAGGAAGGAGAGATTGCAGTTGCCGTCAGATCCCTCGGCGGCGAGACACGCATCAACAAAATTGTGGATATGATTGATCAGTCCGAAGCGCTCAAAGCGGATGTGCAGAACAAAGCAGAGCAGCTTGCGGATGCAATTGTTCCCTACAGTTTTCTTGCGGCAGCAGGTGTGTTTCTGATCACCAGCAACCTGACGCGGGCGCTGTCGGTGCTGATGGTTGACTACTCCTGCGCTCTCAAACTCTCCACGCCGATCTCCGTCATTTCCGCAATGCGAGAAGCATCCGGGATGAACATCATGGTAAAAGGAGGGAAGTATCTGGAAGAGTTTGCACTTGCTGATACGATCGTCTTTGACAAGACCGGGACGCTCACCGTTGCAAGTCCGCGGGTTGCCGGCATCCTCCCCTTTACTGGTTATACCGAACGCGAGATACTGCGGACTGCCGCGTGTCTTGAAGAACACTTCCCGCACAGCGTTGCACGGGCCATTGTCCGCAAGGCCGAGGAGGAGAGACTCAAGCACTGCGAAGAGCATGCAGCGGTTGAGTATGTGGTCGCACACGGTATTGCAACCCAGTTGCACGGGGAACGGGCGCTCATCGGCAGTGCTCACTTCATCTTTGATGATGAGGGCGTGCCGCTTGGTGAAGAGGAGCAGAGAGTGATTGAGCTGGAGAGTGAACACGGCAGGTCTCTGATCTATCTTGCCATCGGCAGAAAACTTGCCGGAATTATCTGCATTGAGGATGCACTGCGTCCGAAAGCCGGGGAGGTGATCGCATCCTTACGTGATCTTGGTATCGCAAACGTGGTGATGATTACCGGCGACGGTGAGGCGACCGCCCGCGCGGCCGCATCCGTACTCGGCGTTGATACGTATTACTCGCAGGTACTGCCGGAGGACAAAGCGGCGATCATCAGTGATCTGCGGGCTTCCGGCAAGAAGGTTATCATGGTCGGTGACGGCGTGAATGACACACCCGGACTTGCGGCAGCGAACGTCTCGGTTGCGATGAAGGATGCATCAGACATTGCTCAGGAGGTAGCAGACATCACGCTGCTGTCGGCAGACCTGCAGGAACTGATTCTGCTCCGGCATCTGAGCAGAAGACTCCTGAAGCGGATCGACACGAACTACCGGTTTATTCTCGGATTCAACACGGGTCTTCTGGTATTCGGTCAGCTCGGCGTTCTCACTCCGGCAGCAAGCGCACTGCTGCACAATGTGTCCACGATGGGTATCAGTGCAGGAAGCATGCGGCCGCTCTTACGCGAAACAGAAACTTCCAGATGCTGCTAAGGCAGCATCCCTCATGTTTTCAAAAGATATCCGGAAATTTCTTTTTTGGAAATCTCCGACTCTGCAAAAAAATTATTTTTCTGTGACGCAGAGTTTCATCACCGCATTTCCTTTGAGACAAAGTTTCTTTGCAGCGATCAAATCCTGTACTACCCCCATGACCTCGGAACGTTCATGATTTTTTGCGGCACCGTAGAACGGGTGCGACGTCAGGCCGGAACTTTTCGTATGGGCACGATCCAGACCGAGAAGAAAGGAAACAAAGGAGGAAACGGTCATCTGTCCTGAAAGACTGTCTGCCGCATCGTACACAATTCCGGAGAGATCACCGGAAGGAGCAGCAATCTTTTTTGGTTTCGGTTTTATGCGATCGCAACGGTCGCAGTTGCCGCACGCAGCAATCTCCTCGCCGAAGTAGGAGAGCAGAACTTTTCTCCGGCATCCCGGGGTTACGCAGTAGGAGTACATATCAGCGAGTTTTTGTCTTGCGATGCGCAGTTTTTCCGGCTGGGAGTACTCACGCTCCAGCATAGAGGATATTTTTGCCCGATCACCGGAAGAGTAGTAGAGGATACAGTCGGCATGACCACCGGCACGACCGGCACGACCGGTCTCCTGATAATAGGATTCAAGATCCTTGGGAAGATGCGCATGAATGACGTAGCCGACATCCGGTTTGTCAATTCCCATGCCGAACGCGATCGTTGCACAGATAACCCGGATGCTGTTGTTGAGAAACCCTTCCTGAATGCGGTTGCGTTCGGGTGTCGGCATTCCCGCATGGTACGGGCTTGCCAGAATGCGGGAGCGCCGGAGGCGTTCAGCAATCTCCTCGCAGCTTTTGCGGGAAAAACAGTAGATAATTCCCGAAACATTCGGATGCGCGACAACATAACTGACAATCCGCTGGACACGTACCGAACCGGTCGGTTCTTCGTACACCTCGTACCGGAGATTTTTCCGGTTGAAGCTGCCGACATACTCGCGGGGGTTTTTCATACCGAGTTCGCGGACGATATCTTCCCTGACCCGTTCAGTCGCGGTCGCGGTCAGGGCGATAACCGGCACAGCCGGAAATTTTTCCCGGAGCGTTTTGATCTCCCGGTACTCGGGCCGGAACTGATGTCCCCACATAGAAATACAGTGGGCTTCATCCACCGCAAAAAGTACAACACGGCAGCGGGAAAGCGTTGCGGCAAACACAGGGGTTACCGCACGTTCGGGCGAGACATAGAGGATGCGAACCGTTCCCGCGGCAATTTCCTTTTCAACCCGGCGCCGCTCGTCATAGGTCTGGGTGCTGTTGAGCGTTTCCACCCGGACACCCTGTGCCGAGAGAGCGTCCACCTGATCCTTCATGAGCGCAATCAGGGGAGAAATGACAACCGTCATACCGTCCAGCATCATTGCCGGAAGTTGATAACAGAGGGATTTTCCGCCGCCGGTTGCCATGACAGCCAGAACATCGCGTCCGGCAACCACATCCTGTATGATCTCCTCCTGATTGGGCCGGAATGTCTGATGGTGGAAGAACGCTTCCAGAGTTTTTTGGATGTCCTGCGTCATGCACTTGATTACTGGTTAAGTTATCCGGCAGAGTCCATAATAAACTAGTGGGGTTCGGGGACAAGAGTAGATATGACATCCGCACCAACAGATTTCCATGAAATTTTCGATGCTGCACAACAATATCAACGTCTTTGATCTGGAACGGTCGATGAAGTTTTATGCAGACGCGCTCGGCCTTTTCGAGGTGGGACGCATTGCACCGGAATCGGGAGAGTTTATTATTGTGTATCTGGGTGATGGAACGTCCGGTCACAAACTGGAACTGACCTGGTTACGGGATCGCGAACAACCCTATGATCTCGGTGACAACGAGTTCCATCTGGCATTCGGTACGGACGATTACGAGGGGGCGCTTGCAAAACACAAAGCAATGGGCTGTGTTGCATTCATTAACGAGGACATGGGCATCTACTTCATCACGGATCCGGACGGCTACTGGCTGGAAGTTCTTCCGCCTGGACGTGGGTAACAACAGTCAAACAAAGTAAAAAAGGGAATAAAAGAGATACTATTCCCGAAAGGGTACGGGACTCCACTCTATCAGTACAGAATAGGCTCTCTTATTTTTTGTAGTTGGTAATACGACGGTGTTGATGCATCTGACTCCAGTTGCATCTGTGGGGTACGGGGTTCTTGACCAAACTATACGGATTACCCCGGTATCCCAAACTCTGTGGTATACGTTCTATCTTCTTTTTTGTGATCATAAGTATCACCCCAAGACTACTTTCAATCATGTTATGACAAGTCGATACTTGTACCTACCAGTGAGATATGACACACTATGAAATGAAAAAGTCAGTGATCTCACCAAAGGAGGCAATGTCATGCATCCGCGTAAAGTACAACAAAAATATTCTCCGAACCATTCCAGTACCCTCACGAGATACGACTGATAAATGGCAGAGACCTCAGAATTTACACCATTCTAATCAAAACATACCTTTGTGATTACTATACTATAAATTTTAGGATCATCCTGTCGCATTTCAGTTGTTACGGCAGGAAATAAAAATTATTTTCCACCGGAAATAATCCGGCGTACATCCGCACCGACCCGTTCCAGCTCCGACTCTTTTTCCAGCCGTGCGAGTGATGTGTACTGCGGACGGTTCACCAGATTTTCGAGCAGCCACTCGCGGGCAAACGCACCAGACTGGATTTCGCAGAGAATTTCCTGCATAGCAGCACGGGTCTCCGGACCGATCACCCGCGGACCGCGGGTCAGACCGCCGTAGCCGGCGGTCTTCGACACCGAATCGTGCATCTTCGTAAACCCTCCTTCATAGAGGAGGTCAACGACCAGTTTCAGTTCATGCATGCACTCGTAGTATGCCATCTCCGGCTCGTATCCTGCCTCGACCAGAGTCTCATATGCTGCTTTCATCAGATTTACCACACCGCCGCAGATCACCGTCTGCTCGCCAAACAGATCCGTCTCGGTCTCATCCGCAAAGGTTGATTCCATAATGACAGAACGGGCAGAACCGATACCTTTCGCAAAGGCAAGAGCCGTCTGTTTTGCAGAACCGGTTGCATCCTGATGCACGGCAATGAGAGAAGCAACTCCTGAACCTTCGAGAAACAGCCGTCTGACCTGCGGACCGACACCCTTTGGGGCGACCATCACGACATCCACATTTGGCGGAGGAACAATCTGCCCGTAATGAATATTGAACCCGTGCGCAAACACAATTCCCTGACCGTCATGCAACCAGGGAAGCATCTCACGGCGGAAAATCTCCGCAGCCGATTCATCCGGCACCAGCATTGCAAGAATGTCCGCTTCGCGAACGGCATCCGCAACCGGCATTGCAGTAAACCCGTCGCGACTTGCGGCCTCAAAACTTTGTCCCGGACGAACACCCACGATCACTGCAAGACCGCTGTCACGCAGGTTTGCCGCCTGGGCGCGCCCCTGTGAGCCGTATCCGATCACCGCCACTGTTTTATCGGCAATCCTTGACCAGTCAATATCAGCGTCATAATATTTTTTCAGCATGCGTGTCAGTGATAGATAGGCCCGGACACATATAAAATTATATACCGTCGGGGCAATACACATAGATGCACGTTACCTTGCCGGTTTCTCCTGTGAATTTCCCGGCGGAATAACGAAGGATACAGTATAATGTCATTACCAGATGTGCAGTCCACTGCTCCTGACGTACGAATCAGCCTGACCCGTGTCGGCGTGAAAAATGTCAAGAAGCTCGTTGAAGTGGGAAGGCCCGGCAAAACACGCCCGGCAATATTCATCTCCGACTTCGATGTCTTTGTCGATCTCCCCAGCAGCCTGAAAGGCGCAAACCTTTCCCGCAACTTTGAGGTCATCGACGAGGTACTGCAGCAGGCAACCTCCGGCGACGTCCGTGGTATTGAAGATGTGTGTGGTATCGTCTCCCGAAAACTGCTCGATCATCATGAGTATGCCGACAGGACCGAAGTGTTCATGCGCAGCTTCTATATGATCAACCGCGACACGCCGGTCTCAAAGACTTCCTGTCAGGAAGTTGTCAACGTCTATGCCCATGCAATCGCCCAGAGGACCGAAGGAAAACCAATCGTCCGCAAGAGTGTGGGAGCAGAAGTCACCGGCATTACCGCATGCCCGTGTGCCCAGAACATCATGAAGGATCATGCAATGCATGTGATGCAGGAGCTTGAAATCCCCGAAGACAAAATTGATGCATTCTTCAAGGAAGTCCCGATGGCAAGCCACAACCAGCGTGGCCGCGGATTCCTCTGTGTGGAAACCGACGACGACATCGTTGTTCCACTGGAACAAATCGTCACCGTCCTCAAGGAATCCATGAGTGCAAAGATCTATGAACTTCTCAAACGCGGAGACGAGAGCTATGTCGTTATGGCGGCACACAAGAATGCACGGTTTGTGGAGGACTGTGTCCGTGAGATGGCACGTCAGGTCGTAAACACCTTTACGTACCTTCCGGGAGATACCCATATCACCATCCGCCAGACAAATGAGGAAAGTATTCACCAGCACGATGCCTATGCGGAGCGGAAAGCAACGCTCGCCGAACTGCGTGAAGAGCTGAATGTATAATACACTCCATACACTTTTTCTCGGATTTAATGAAGATTACCCGAATAATCTTCGGAATTTTCCGGAGCGCATAAATAATTCCCGATTGTGCCAAAAAAATACAACGTGTTCTTTAAAAAACGAAGGCAAAATTAACGTTTTTTTGAAGTAAGTAATACTAATAAAAGAATAAGTAGCACTTACGATCATTTCACCAGAAGCGAGTAAGACAAATTGGAAACACACCGAAAACAGTCTGATTATTCTCCGGCACGAAGAGAGGAAATCTTTAATAAATCCTAGGCAAGAAAGTTAAGATAGCGTACTTCGGTACGTGTCATTAACCCAAAAGGACAATGGTAATTTTCCTGTATAGCTAATCGAACAACCTAAATATTTAGGATGAGGCGATAACATTGTCGAAAGTAGTAGAAATTTCCCCGACCACCAGACATGAGGGTCACTCCAAGCTCGTTTTAAAAGTAAACGATGAAGGAATCATTGAGCGCGGAGACTGGCTTTCCATCACGCCGGTTCGTGGAGTAGAGAAGCTTGCCATCGGTAAGACCTATGAGCAGGTTCCCAAGATCGCTTCCCGTGTGTGTGGTATCTGTCCGATTGCCCACACCCTTGCCGCAACAGAGGCAATGGAAGCATCAATGGGTGTAGAGATCCCAGACGACGCATATCTTCTGCGTATAATTCTCCAGTGTGCAAACAGACTGCACTCCCACGCACTGCACGATATTCTTGCACTGCCGGATATGTACCTGCCGGGCACTGACTCGAAGATCAATCCGTTCTCCCCCGAGGAGCCGGTCAGATCCGTTGCAAAGCGTATCCAGACTCTGCGTATGATTGGCCAGACCATTGGCGAGATCGCAGGCGGAGAAGCAGTACACCCGTCCAACCCGCGTGTTGGTGGTATGTACAAGAATATCACTCCGCGTGCACGAACCAAGATCTATGACCTTGCAAAGCAGGCACTCCCGCTCGCACGCGAGCAGATGGAGTTCATGATTGCAGTCTTCGAGAACTATGCAAAACGTGACTGGGCAGAGATGTGCGGCCGCGAAGTTGCAATCCCGAAGGACCTTGGTTTCCACCAGCAGGGATACATGGCAACCGACCCGTGTTACGGAAGCTCCTCTCTTGACGAGCACCCGACCTGGGACCCGGCACGCTGGCTTGAAGTCAGACCCTGGGACTGGTACATGGGCGAAGAAGAGATCACTCTCGAAGACCCGGCATATCCGGTTGGCGGAACCACCAAAGCAGGCGGAAAGGCCTGGCCGCAGATGCAGGCATGCACCGGTGTCCCACTCTATGACGGACAGCCCGTCGAGGTAGGACCGCGTGCCCGTCTTGCAATGTACAGAAACTACGACCGCAAGGGAGCCATTGGTCTCAACATTGCACGTGAAATGGAATACATGGACTCCGTCTACAAGATGATTGAGGCAGCAGATGCACTCAACACCTCCGGCAGTGTCGTCGCAGACGTCATTCCGCAGGGTGACGGAACCATCGGATGGGCAGCAAACGAAGCACCGCGTGGCGCAGATGTTCACCTCGCAAAGGTCCGCAACGGAAAAGTCGAGTGGTTCTCCATGCTTGTCCCGACTACCTGGAACTTCCCGACCTGCAGCCGTGCACTTACCGGCGCACCATGGGAACTCGCAGAAGTCATTGTTCGTGCATATGACCCCTGTGTATCCTGTGCAACCCACATGATTGTACTGGATGAAGACAACCGGCTTGTGGCACAGAAGCTCCTTGAGTGAGTATATACATGGAAGGACTGTTTCCAGAAGTAATAATCGCCGGTGTCGGTAACGAACTGTTTGGCGACGACGGATTTGGTCCCGCAGTAATCAGAGCACTTTCCGAGTATGAACTTCCCGACAATGTAAAAGCCATGGATGTGGGTCTTGGCGGCCCCCATCTGGTTTTTTCGATGATCGATCCGGAAGAGACGAAGAAGCTGATCATTGTGGACTGCATGGACTTCGGGGGAAAACCCGGAGACCTGACGAAAATTCCCGCCGACCTCCTGCCGGAAGGCAGACAGGAACGTTACATGGATGCCCATTCCGGAAATCTGCTGGATCCTATCGGCAGACTCAAAGGAAAAATGGAAATTATTATTCTCGGATGCCAGCCCGCCTATATACCTGCACCGGACAGCGAAGACTTTGCTCTTGAGCTGAGTCCGGAAGTACAAGGGGCTATTCCCAAAACTGTAAACGTCATCTTGAAAGAGATAGGAAGCTAACAATGGGATTATTCGATAAATTCAAAAGCTTACTGTTCGGAAAAGGCGATGTCAGCGAGGGAACACAGGACGAGAAGCCTGTTGCCAGTAAACAGGAGCCTGTTGCCAGTAAACAGGAAGAACCTGTGTCAGCAAAGCATGAAGCGCCTGTTACTAAGGCAGAGCCGGCTGACATGAAGGTCGAACAAAAGCCAATTATTCAAAAACCAAAGGAGGAGAAGCCAGTGGCTGACAAGATTACTGTAGGACACGTACACATGAGCGGATGTACCGGATGTCTCGTGTCCCTTGCAGATAACTACGAAGGATTACTTACTATCCTTGACAAATACGCTGACCTCGTCTACTGCCTGACGCTCGCCGATGTGCGCCACATCCCGGAAATGGATGTCGCACTGGTCGAGGGTTCCGTCTGTTTAAACGACGAGTGCTCAATGGAAGAGATTCTGGAAACCCGTGAGAGAGCAAAGATTGTTGTTGCTCTCGGAGGCTGTGCATGTTACGGCAACACCACCCGCTTCTGCCGTGGTGGCCAGCAGAACCAGCCCCAGCATGAGGCATTCCTGCCGATCGGCGACCTGATCAAGGTCGATGTGTACATCCCCGCATGTGCACCGACCCCGCAGCAGATCCGTAATGTGTGCCTGATGGCATACCTGTTGCTGAAAGGCAACGACGAGCAGAAAGCACTCGCAACTGCATACCTTACCCCGCTGATGAACCTTGCAGCAGCAGGAACCGAGGCATGCGGATGCGACCTGATGACTGAAGTTATCAACCAGGGCCTCTGCTGCGGATGCGGCAGCTGTGCGGCAGCCTGTACGGTCCGTGCAATCACGATGCAGTACGGCAGACCGCAGGTCGAGCGTGATCTGTGTATCAAGTGCGGCGCCTGCTATGCACAGTGCCCGCGGAGCTTCTTCAGCTTCGATGTCTGTGGACAGTATGAATCGATTACGAACCTCATTGGAGAGGTTATGAAACCCTGAGGGTCCCGGAGGAGAAAAAAATGGAATATCTTGGACAATACAAGGCAGTCTACAAAGCCAAAGCCGGCTGTGAAGACATTCTCTCAAAGGCCCAGGACGGAGGAATCGTCACTGCAATGTTTGCCTACGCACTCGAGACAGGCATTATTGACGGAGCAATCGTCGCAGGACCAGGAGAAGAGGCATACAAGCCCGAGCCGATGATCGCCACCACCGTTGACGAGCTTCTCGCAGCACGTGGTACGAAATACTCGATCTCTCCGAACATGGCTCTGATCAAGGAGGCAACCCGCAGCTACGGTCTTGACAAGATCGGTATCGTCGGAACCCCCTGTCAGATTCAGGCAGTCAGAAAGGCACAGCTGTACCCAATCGGTATGCGCGACGTGCCGGACAAGATTGCACTGGCACTCGGTATCTTCTGTATGGAGAACTTCCCGTATCAGGGTCTCTACCAGATGGTTGAGGACCACTGTGCAACCAAGATCGACAATGTCACCAAGATGGACATTGGAAAGGGCAAGTTCTCTGTGTACACCGAGCGCGGTGTGAACGCACAGATCCCGCTGAAGGTTACCCACAAGTACGAGCAGCCGGGATGCCACGTATGTCTTGACTACGTTGCAAACCTTGCAGATATCTCGACCGGATCCGTCGGAACTCCTGACGGATGGTCCACCGTCTTCGTCCGCTCCGCAGCAGGAGAGGCAGCCTTCAACAAGGCAGTCGACGCAGGCTGGATCATTGCAGAGTCGATGGATGGCGTCAAGCCGGGTCTGGAACTCGTGACCAAGCTCGCAACCGAGAAGATCACCAAGAACCAGAAGTACATCGAGCACCGCGCACATGCGGAGCACGAGGCACTCAAACCACTGCGCAACCCATACATCTAACCGTGTCCTAAGGGTTGTACATGTACCCACCCCTCTCGGGTACAACCTTTTTTTGAAACTTTCATTGCAGGCTCCTGCGTACCGGTGAGATTTTTGTGTATCGGGTGCAAATGAGTTAGTATGACTGAGGATAAGGACCGTCCTGCAGATACTGTGCCGGAAAAAACAACTCCTCCGAAACGACGGAGGGTTACAAAGAAAAAAGCTGAAACGGAAATGGTTCCGGCCCCCACAGATGCGCCCGCACCTCAGATGGAAAAGAAGATCGAGCTTTCCGCAATTGAGACTCCGGCAGAATCAGAGGAAAAACCAACGGAGGAACCTGACCATCCGCACAAGGCTGTTCCCGAACAGTTTCTAAACGATCTTGCACTCTTCGCCGATATTCTGGAGAAGACACCGGCACTGCTGGATCCGATCCGCGAGGTGTTTGAGTATCATCTGGTGGATCCGATCGACCGCAAAACGTTCCCCCGGATGGTAAATGCGATGTCGATGCTTTTGGGCCCGTCGGCAACGATGGTTGTGATGACAGCGTGTCACGTGAACTCCGCGGCATTCTTCGAGGATCTGTTGTATGCAATAAAAGAGGAAAAGAGCCGGAGTGCGGTGTGGATCATTCAGCATCTGACCGCTCTCTACGGAAACCGTGTCCAGCAGGCATACACACTGTCATCAGGGACAATGGATGAGGACTGGCACACGGTGGATGTCAACACCTACAAACGCGAAGGTGAAAATGCGTACTGGATCGTTGATATGAAAATGATGCTTTACTCAGGAAAGGAGAGCCAGATCAAAATGACGCCGGACTCGATCTTTCAGCTCGTGGAAATTCTGACAGCAGAGCTTGGAAGAAATATTCCAGGGGAAAATGTGGATCCGGGTCTCGTGAAAAAGTGCGAGGAGAACTTTACGATCTTTTATGAAAAGTTTTACGGCGCAAAAAAAAGTGAAGAGACCAAAAATTCCGATGGGGAAGAGGAACACCCCGCCGGATATGCATAATTTTTTCGAACGGGAAATTGATCACAGAGTTTATGCTCGCGGACCCGCAGACAGTGTTTCATTGTGTGTTCGGATTTTCTCCGCATTTTTCCGTTGCTGTCGACCCGGACGGCGTCCGGCGGAATTTCCTCAGCAGGCGGAGGCATCGAACCGGCACAGAACAGCATCGCAGCCGCCAGAACGAGGACTGTAATCACGACTCGAAAAAAATTCGTAGGCGGAGTATGGGGATTTATACCACATAAAGAGAGTGGGCAGACTCACGCTCGAAAAAACATTGAGAAAGGGCATCACACCGCAGGAGAATCCTGTGTGTAAACTGCCGCAGCCGCGTACTTCACGCCGTTCTCGGTGTAAAGTCTCGTGGCATGGATGGATTTCTCCTCAATCCATCCGCGATAGAGATATACGTCGTCATCAATCCGGGTACCGAAAACAACACTGCCGCTGTTTTCAATTTTTCCTCCGAGACCGGCACCAGCGAACAGTTTTCCCGAGGTTCGGTTCACCGCAATCGTCAGGGGGCCGGATACCACCGTCCGCAGACCGGTGCCTGAAACTGTTTTCTCCCCGGGTGCGGACCAGAAGCCCGAAAGATCCGGAGCGGTATCAGCAACCCTGCCGTATTCACGAATGGCAGACACAATTTCATCGCCGGTATCTGATTCGGAAACGCCGGTTGTCCAGAAAGAAACCGTATCTTCAGCGATCTCCACATCCCAGAATTCCCCGTCCTCCATGATGACGAAACCCGATGCTGTCGAGCCGGAAACTGCATAGATGCCGCCCACAAATGCATGCGGTGTGATGGTTCCTGCAATATCGAGATCCAGACTGCCGGAGAACAGCGGGCCGGTCTGGTTAGAAATACTTAGAGATGTTCCCCGCAGACTTTCTTCCCCGGTCAGTCCAATCTGCCGGGCGGACGTACTGTTCCATGTACCGGTAAGAAGAGGACACGTTTTCTCCACGGAACCTGGGGTCACAAGATGGACGGCAGAAATTGCGCGACTGCCTTTTTCATAGGAGAGATCAATGACACAGCTCTCATTTCCGGAAAACGATCCCATCAGAAGCCGGCGGGAGCCGGTGGAGGAGAGATCCATCTCGAACAATGTTTGATCTTTATCAAAAACCATACCGGCAGCCTGCCTGCCGCTGACGGTTCCGGAAAGAAGCCGAGACTCCTCCGCAACCTCAATCACAAGAGAAGATGGGGAAAGAGAGACAGATTCCCCGGAAGGAATTGTAATACTGGAAACAACACCCAGATTCCAGAGATACACCGGTGAATCGGACGCGTCGTCCGGCGGCATGACACAGCCGGCACTAAACAGTACGACCAGAATCAGAAGAAAAGCAGAAAAACAGAGAAACACACGCGAGCTCATAGAAGTATATACCTCTGTTATCCTACATAAAATGTGGGCTTCTCCGGAAAAATGAAAAAAATTAGTGTATTTCGTGGATGACCATGCCGGAGAGAAGTTTCGGCTCAAACCAGGTGGACTTCGGCGGCATAATCATCGCATTGTCCGCAACATCGATGACACCCTGGGCCGTTACCGGCTGCATGATGAACGCCGCCGAGTACTCGCCCGCATCAACCTCCTTCACAACATCTGCGAGCGGAACAATACCGCCGACAAAGGAGATACGGGGATCGCCGCGGGGATCAATAATGCCGAGCATATCATCCAGCACCGATTCCTGCAACACCGAGACATCAAGCCGGGCAATCGCATCCGCCTTTGGATCCACCGGACGTGTCAGCTCATACCACTGGCTCTCCAGATACAGGTGAATAATGTGGACAGACCCGTCCGTGTCCGCAAGGGGCGGGACAACATTTTTCGTCGTGTCCACCTTTTTGATTGGTGTTACCGTGAACCGCAAAGCGAGATCGCCGAGGAACTGATCGGCATTCATGCCGGCAAGGTCGCGGACCAGCCGGTGATAGCCGTAGATCCGCACCTTGTCATGAGCGAACAGAACACTCATAAACCGCTCGGCATCCGGCGTGCATCTGCCCTCCGCCTTCCGGCGATCATAGACATTTGCCGAGGACTTGGCGCGATGATGGCCGTCGGCAATGTAAAGATTGGGAATCTCTGCAAACATCATCTCCAGCTTTGCAATCTCTGCCGGATCGCTCACGCGGTAGATCTGATGCAGATTGCCGCCCGCACTCCGGTACTCGCCGAACGGCTGCATGGCATCTGCAAGACCGGAGATGTAGGCATGAATACTGCCCGGGTCTTTATAGAGCAGGAACACCTGTCCGGTATGCGCCGAGACAGCATCGATGTGACGGGTACGGTCCTCTTCCTTGTCGTAGCGGGTCAGTTCGTGCTTTTTGATCGTGTCGTCCTTGTACTCCGCAACACTCACACAGGAGATGAGACCGGTAAAGGTCTCACCGCCGAGCGTGATGCGGTAGATGTAGAAGGCAGGTTTGTCGTCAGAGACAAGAAGACCGCTCCCTTTCATCTTCGCAAACATCTCGCGGGCACGCTCATAGATGCGGTCATCATGCGGATCAATGTCCGGCAGTTCTGCATCGGTTCTGATGACGCGAAGGAGAGTTTTGTCGTTCTTCGCAATCTCAGCGGCGGCATCCTCCGCACTGATAACGTCATACGGGACGGACGGAACAAACGAAAATGCCGCGTCCGACGGATGGAGGCCGGTGAATGGATATATGGTGACCATTATTTTCAGAGACTCCTATAATATAGTTCGGCGACAATACTAAAATAACAATGGTAGTGGTGAACGGCGTCGGCGGGACAGCCGCCGGCTGTACTATCCGCAAGGCGACACTGGAAGACATTCCGGAAATTTACCGGATTGAACTGATGTGCTTCTCCGACCCCTGGGATTATAAAGGGATGATCGAGATGATGGGCGTGTTTCTCACCTCATTCTATGTCGCAGAGGCGGACGGACGGATCGTCGGGTTTTCCGCAGGAGCCATTGAGGAGACGGATGAGGAAAAATACGGTCATGTCTGCAATATTGCAGTGGTACCGGAACTTCGGGGATTTGGAATCGGCAGACTGTTGCTCCGTAAACTGGAACGGGATTTCTTTCTGGACGGATGCAGTGCATGCAGTCTTGAAGTCCGGGTAAGCAACACAGCAGCCCAAGGGTTTTATGAGAAGATCGGGTATGAAGGGGTGATTATATTCGGTGAGTACTACGAGGACGGCGAGGATGCGATTGTGATGATGCGGTGGTTCTGACGCGAAACAGAGTTTTATCTCTTCCTGCATCAATATCTCGGTATGAATTATGATCCGAAATCCCTAATCGGAGTACCGGTTGATCTTGCTTCGCTCACGGAGTATCAGCCGGGATCGGTTGTTTCCCGAATGGTTATCAATAAAAAGGCGGGAACGGTCACGGCGTTTGCGTTTGAAGCAGGCGAAGGACTTTCCGAACACACCGCGCCGTACGATGCACTGGTGATCGTACTTGAAGGAGAAGCAGACATTCCGGTAGGCGGAGTCATGCATCATCTGAAAGCCGGACAGATGATCATTATGCCGGCAAACGTACCGCATGCGGTGCACCCGACGACCCGGTTCAAGATGATGCTGGTAATGATTCACGAATAAAAAACGAAAACATCAGTGATCTATGATGCAGCAATAGTTGCCATAGAACATTTTGATGCTTTTTTGTGGCAATTCATATACATGGACATCGCCGGAGCGGGATCGATAGTCTGTTTTGCTGTCGCGGGAATCATCTACCTTCTCTTCGTCTTCTAAAGGAGAACATCCGGACGGATAACCAGTCCGGATCAGAATAGTTTTTTCCCGATCATACACAACGACTTTTCCTGATTGTGTGGATGTGTTGGAACAGTTCCGTAGGTTCCAGTAATCCTGCCGCACCATGAACGACACTGCAGCAGAAGAGGAAATAAAAACTGTGGGAAAACCCTCGCGCATAGATCAACAACATTCGGTTAATTTTCCGGAGGAGTAATCTCACATTTTTATGGGAAGAGACCCGAATATATACCTCTAAGGAAAATTTTCCATGCGACTGATAACCGTGGCAGGCCCGCCCTCATCAGGAAAAACATCGGTTATCCTGCGGCTTGCGGACGTCCTGCGTGAAAAAAATCAGAAGATAGGCGTCGTCAAGTTTGACTGTCTCACCTCCTTTGACCGCGAGCGCTACACCGAGTACGGCATTCCGGTGCAGGTCGGGTTTGCCGGAAAGTTCTGCCCCGACCACTTCTTCATCAGCAACATCGAAGACGCTGTCAGATGGGGCCTGCGGGAAGAATTTGACATCCTCATCACCGAGAGCGCCGGCCTCTGCAACCGCTGCTCCCCGCACATCCGCGGCATACTCGCAGTCTGTGTCATTGACAACCTGTCCGGCGTTCACACACCCCGGAAAATCGGACCGATGCTGAAGTTCGCCGATATCGTTGTGGTTACCAAAGGCGACATCGTTTCCCAGGCGGAACGCGAGGTGTTCATGTTCAACATCCGACAGGTCAACAGTGGTGCAAAGATCGTTTTCATCAACGGCATTACCGGACAGGGAGCGTTTATGCTCGGAAAACATGCAGAGTCTGCAGCAGAGGTTGCAAGTCTGCGCGGATACAAACTCCGGTTCACCACACCATCCTCCGTCTGTTCCTACTGTACCGGAGAAACACGGATTGGGGAAGAGTATCAGAACGGTATGCTGCGAAAGATGGAGTTCCCATGACCGGTGATCTCTACGACCGTGTTGCAGGCCGGACCCTTCGGGAACTGCTTACCGAACATCCGGTTGCTGCGGATTTTTTCATCAACTACAACCTGCAGAATCTCAGGGACGATCTGCCGCTCCATGAAGCACTGGACTACGCCGACGAAAATACGCTTCTCGATTTCGGGCTGGACAAGACCACTGTTCTTGATCAGCTTGTCCTGTTTCTCCAGACAGTCGCCGAAGAGAAACAGACCGCTGTGGTACAGGAGATTACTATCCTTGGAGGCCGGACAAAGTCCGGAGATGCCGAGGAGTTCACCCTTTCAATCAGACCGGGCGAGATCGTAAGCATTGTCGGACCAACCGGGTCCGGCAAGAGCAGACTTCTTGCCGACATTGAATGCCTCGCCCAGCGGGATACGCCGACGAAGCGGCAGGTTCTTGTCAACGGCAGAACGCTTGGAGATGAGGAACGGTTTGCGATGGACGGCAGACTCGTTGCCCAGCTGTCGCAGAACATGAACTTCGTGATGGATCTGTCGGTTGGCGAGTTTCTGGAGATGCACGCAAAAAGCCGGCTGCATCCGGATCCTGCGAAGGTTGCTACCGAGTGTTTCGCTGCTGCAAATGATCTTGCCGGCGAGAAGTTCACGCCCCAGACCAAAGTGACACAGCTCTCCGGCGGCCAGTCACGGGCACTGATGATTGCCGACACCGCCTGCATGAGTGCGTCGCCGATTGTTCTGATCGATGAGATCGAGAATGCCGGTGTTGATCGAAGACAGGCTGTCCGCATGCTTGCAAAAAATGAAAAAATAGTTCTCATCTCCACGCACGATCCGCTTCTTGCCTTAATGGCCGGAAAGCGGCTGGTGATCAAAAACGGCGGCGTGCACAAAATTATCGAGACAACGCCGGAGGAACGGGAGAGCCTCGCAAAGATTGAGATGCTGGACAACACCCTTCAGTCCATCCGCAATCGGCTGCGGACCGGAGAGAGAATCACCCCCGATACTATGTGAGGAAAAACCATGTGGGAAATCTATGATGCAGTTATTTCCGGGATTCCGGAGGAGTACACGGTTGATGATCTGCTGCTTGGCGGCTACACCACCTATGTCAGGAGCGGGACGGGATGCGGTGTTGCCGGAACAATTCCGGGCGACAGCCGCCCGGAGGTGTTCCGGCGCAAACTCGGCATGCCGCTCCGCGAACTTGCCGAGGCGGTGAAGTCCTGGAACTATGTGGAGTCGTCAATCGGTCTTGCGGCAATCAATGCCTACTACAACAGTCCGGAGGTCGCAGCGGCGAGCGGTGTGGAACTTGCAGCGAGCCGCATAACAGAGGATCGGAAAAATGATCCGTTTATTATGTCCCAGAACCGGATCAAAAACAAAAAGGTCTGTGTGATTGGGCACTTCCCTCATCTGGAGCAGTTGTTCGCACCGGTATGTGATCTGTCGATCATCGAAATGCCGCCGGGGGCAGACGATTATCCGGAACCTGCGAGTGATTATCTTGTGCCGGAAGCGGATTTTGTGTTTATTACCTGCGCAAGCATTGTGTACAAAACCCTGCCGCGATATCTGAAACTCGCGGAAAATGCGGAGAATGTAGTGATTGTGGGACCGTCCACACCGCTTGCACCGGCATTTTTCGATTTCGGCGTCGATGACATCTCCTCGTTTGTGATCCGCGACGGCGACCATGCGAAACGGATCGCCCAGGGACTTGATATGGACCGGATTTATGCAACCGGACAAAAGGTCAGCTGGAAGAAACCGGCTTCAGAGAAGTAAATCGAAATAAGATCGTAAAGAGACGTAAAATATTTTGAAATGCCAATCCCACCTCAATGGTAATATTCCCGTTCCTTCGAAACAATAGTGAGAGATAGTGGAACTATTGTGAGAGATATACTCTCCCGAAATATCATGGAAAAATTTCATGTAACACAGCGAGATATTCAAGAGATTATATGGGTAATGGAAATGGAAGATCAGGAGGGAGACCTTTTGCTGGAATTGATACCAGATCTACGTGCATTATTATGTGTCTGGTGATATGTGCGTGTTTTTGTGTGTCCTCCGTATCAGCATGGAACACTTTTAGTGACGATGATAAGGACTTTTGTGAGCACCCGTCTAAGGAAAAAATCTACGATAATGGACATGGACAACACGAAGCCATGGTGTACGAAGCCTGTATCAGGGCAGGTTTTTCGGAAGACACGGCAGTGAAGATCATGGGGTACGCCGGGTATCCGGATACCTCATACGTAGATGATGAGTGGGGCAGCCATATCTGGCCTGCAGATTCCAGCGAGAAGTATGAAAAGCGCAAGCCGTGGGGATGGCACAAAGTCGCAGAAAAGTACATGCTGTTCCGTAATGCAGCAACAAAAAATGATCAAATAAAATGGGCGGGGTGCATCCTGCACTATATTTCAGATTCAGCCTGTCCATATCATTCGTCAGAAAGCTGGAAGTGGCACATGGTCATCACCAGAAATCACAGAAATTACGAAAATTATATTTCGGAAAACTGGAACAAATACTCCAAATACACCAAATCTCTCGGAACGTACACTACGAAGAATCTTGACCTTTCAAATTCCGACTCTATTCGGGATTGGTATCGTACTGCTTATGGGTACCAAAATTACGAAGAGTATGACAAACACAATTTAATGTGGTTGAAAGAGAACGCAGAATTTTCCCTTCTGCGGGCACAAAACGCAACAAATACGATTGCAAAGATGCTTTACAGAGAAATGATGAACGCGTGATCCCGAATAGCCAAAAATAAATAATTTTTAGATCTTTTTTCCAAACATCACAAGCCCGAGAATCACACCAATCAGAAGAAGAGGAAAAGCGAAACCGGAGGCTTTCGGAATTGCGGTTGCTGTTGGGGTTACATGAAAGAGATCGGGATACAGAACTGCCGCAAGATCCTCAAGGGCATCAACAATACGCGGACCGCCACGGTTGAAGGTGTCACCGTTCATGACAGAGACGCGTTCCTGCTGTACCGCAGAGAGTTTCGAAAGCCGGGGATCCGTCACTAACGTGCGTTTCAGAAGATCCTCGCCATCCTCACCCATGCCGGAACCGGAGCTGACAAGAATTATATCCGGATTGGTAGTGATCATGCGTTCCAGCGTCACAACTCCCCATCCTTCAACATCAGCGAATGCATTTTTGCCGCCTGCAAGGGTAATCAGCGTGTCCTGAAATGTGGAGTTTCCGGAAACCCAGTACGGATCGGTACTCAGCAGATGGACAACGGTCGGCGTATACGTTTCCATGCCTTTGATCTTTTCCGTAACGTTGTCAATTCTTCTCTGCATTGAATCAATGAGAGTGCCGGCCTCAGCAGATGTGCCTGTGGCGGTGCCGACACGGCGAATAGCACTGAATGTTCCTTCCACACTATCAGGATTCAGACAGATCACGGTATACCCAAGCTGACGGAGATGATTGACGTTGTCCTTCCCGTTCATCGTATTGCCGAAAATAATATCCGGATCAAGAGCAACGACTTTTTCAACATTCACCGTTGACATTCCGCCGACAAGGGATTTGGTCTGAGCTTCGGCGGGATAGTTGCAGTACTCGGTCACCCCGACAACTTTACTGCCAAGACCAAGGGCAAAAAGAATTTCCGTGTTGGATGGTGCAAGGGAGACAATTCTCTGCGGCTCCGAGGAGATGACAGAGACAAAGCCGAAGTCATCAGTGATGGTAACCGGCGTCCACTGATCTGCTGCTGCCGCCCCTCCGATGCAGACACAAAGAAGGATCAGTAGTGCTGAGATCGAGACGAGGCAATTCATTCGACGGGATTGGCTGGGTACTGGTTCTTGTTTCATGGGATCAACTCATATGATTTACGGGATTGCGATCTCTCCGGAAGAAACCGGGGTGCTGGTTCTCCGATCATAGATGCGGTAGGTCAGGTGTTCCTTCGATGACATGGGAAATACGGAGGAGTCCGGCAACATCAGGGAAAATCCTCCTGCGGTGTTCTGCAGAGCAATATAAAATCTGTCGCCGAGTCCGACAACAGATTCGTTTGAATAGCTGTTCAACAATCGGGATTCTCCCGAATTCCTGACAGTCGTGTAGTCTGCAGGACGTTCACGGATTCCGAGGCGGACCTCAATCTGATCGAGAACAAATGAATCACCGGCAATGTTTTCAAAGGTAATGTAGTTTTTGTCTTTATCAATACTGCCGACAATGGTTGCACTCACCGGCTTGTCTGTGGTGCTGACGGCACTGTTCATGGCAACCGCAACAAGACTGACCAGAATAAGGGTGATCGTCAGCAGCAACAGAACGCCAACGACCTCGGAGACAGCAGAATCAGATTTTGTCATGGTTTTTCCTCCAGAAGAATGGTGTCTTTAAAGAGAATCGAGTTAGTCGGAAGATGATAGATGCGAATCTCTATCGGAGTGGATGTTTTGCAGTACTGTATAAGATCGATTTCTAAGATCTTCAGAAGAGAGGCGGTGCCTGCCCGGTTCATTGTACTGATGCTTTCTCCCGCACGCCAGCTGCTGCTGTCTTTGACAAGATCCACAGCCCGGAAAGAACCCTCGTGCGAATCAACGAACGTGGTAATTTTGCAATCAGCAGGCGCAAGTGCATCACCGCCACGGTGTTCAAAGATCAACGAGAAGTTTCCTCCGCTGCCTGAGCTGTATGCGGTAATGTCAACAGACGGAGCAGATTTCGGTGTCTGGGCAAGACCGCCGGCATAGGCAGCGAGAACAGCCGTAAATATGATGACGAGCGTCAAAAGCAGCATAGCACCCACAACAGGAGATACAGCAGAATCACGGGTCATTCAACACTCACCCCAATTGACAGGATACGGACAGTGAGATTTATCGGGTAGGGTACATCTTCGGAAACAGAAGTGATCGAGGTTACATTTTCGTAGTATTCCGTGATCTCTGTAGCGTTCAGTCGGATTTTTGCCGTGCCGGTACCGGTCACGAAATTTTTCCCGTCTACCGGAGTCATCGATATAATCTGCATCGTGTAGTTCCCGTTTCCCTCCGGAATAACTGTCTTCGCCTTCTTCAGCCATTGATTCCTGGTATTATTCTCCTGTACGAGACCTTCCCTCACTGTGTACAGCGATATATCCGCAGGTGTCTCTTTTGCCCCTTTCGTAATCCAGACAACACCACTCCGGTATGAATAGCCCTGCAGTTCCCACGACGAGTACGACGGGGTATAGGTGATATTGGTCGTGTTTATCAGCAAAGAAAACGTTCCGCCATCATTATTGATAACAGATATAGTTCCAATCTGATTTTTTTCCAGTTCAATCGTTCCGCTGGACTTCACCGGACTCAGGAGAATATCTCCGCCGCCAAGCGGCACCGGTTCGGAAAACTGTCCGGATTTCCCGAGACTGTAGAGGTTGTCAACATCAGAGGACAACCGGAGAAATGCATACTGAACCTCACCACTGTGCAGAATCTCGGACTGCTGCTTCAGTCCGGGAACGTAGGTTGCCGAATAGATCGCAATGCAGGTTGCAAGAATGGCTAAAACCAGCATCAGGGCAATTACGGTTGATACAGCCTCATCAGTACCGGATTTCATTTTGTGTACTCTCCTGGATAAATGACATTCCGCGGGGTTGCAACACGAATCTCATACGTGGTCCCGGACGTGAATTTGTCTGTTTTCACCGCAACACTCCCGCCGAGATCAAACACAGCGGTGGTATTTCCTGTATAATCGGACACGCTGCATGGTTCGAGAGAAAGTTTCTCACCCCCGGATTTCGGAGTCGCCGTGATCGTCAGATCTTTTACTTCCACCCAGTCGCCTCCCTTGTGCCAAAAGATCAGATGGGTTGTGTTGCTCTCCATTGAAACAGTTGTCACCGTCTCCCGATCTCCCGGCAGAAGACTGAATGCGGATGTTGCAAACAGCGACACTAAAATGATCACCAGAACCAGAATCAGCATCTCCCCCACAACCGAGGTGATGGCACTGTCAGATGTATCGTAGTTCATAATTTTTCCTCAGATGATAAAGATAAACATCACAATTGTTGCAGAAAGAAGAAGGATCGAATGCTTCAGACCGCAGAGAATACTGTTCGCCGAAAGCTGTCCGGCCATGATACCGGAGAAGAAGGCGAGGATAATACCGATGTGGAACATGTCGGTTTTGTTCGACGTCAGATCAAACGTAATATCGTACGCTGAAAAACTGGAGATAAACGCGACGTTCATCTGATACGCCGAGTAGAGATAGATACCGAACGACAGATAAATCACCGCCAGATACACGAATGAAACATTCAGCCTCTTTGACTTCATCTTCAGATAATGTTCCAGATCGGCGATGGCAATCGTTAAGATCTCGCGGATGTAGTCGGTCACCTCACTTGCCTTGACCAGAAGCGAAATGGCACGCTTCACTGACACAAGACCGATACGCTCCTCCATCCGGACAAGTGCTCCTGAAAGTGAGGAACCGTAGCGGAGTTCTTCAGAGACAACTTTGATCTCGGAAGAGAGAACGCCCGTTTTGTTGCCGGAGATCATGAAGATTGCACCCTGCAGTGTCATGCCGATATCGCGCATGTCTGCAATCTCCCGGAGAAACTCCGGGAGCTGGGTTTCAACCTTGTTCACGTACCGGCGGCGGATCTCATATGCCAGCATCAACGGAAACATCGCAGCGATCGCCATCACACAGATGAGGGCCTGAAACGTAAATGTCGGGAAGATCACAACAAACGATCCGAGCATATAGGAGAGGAAGACGAAAACCGCAAAAATGCACCCGACCAGAAGACCGACAGTGTAGTCGGAGATGAAAAATTTGATCGGATGCCGGATAATGTCAAGCATTCGGAGAGCCTGCTTACGGCTGTTGAGCTGTTTGATGAATGCGGCATCCGGTTCAATCTCCGTACTGAACTCAAGAAGTTCTGATCCGTACTCGTTGTCACGGATCTCCCGACGGGCGATGTCGAGATTGTCCGGAGGAAGAAGGATGTAGAGAATAACGATAAGAACAACTGCCCCAAGCGGCAAACCGATGTACATCAGCGGCATGATACCTTCCATCTGACTCTGACCGGAAAGGTTCTGGGCAACCAGCATGATGATAATCGCAATCGGCCCCGCAACAAATGCGGTGACGTAAATTTCTGCAATCATCTCCAGGAACTGGAGGAGAGCCTCCAGTTCCTGCCGGGCAAGTTCACGGTACGACTCGGACTTTGCATTGAAGAAGTTGGTGAGGTTGCCGCCTGACCGGTACACGAGCGTGAGATCGTTTAAGAGTTCACGGAAGTTCTCCGAGGGAGTGACTGCAATGGTGTTCTCCATTGCGGTCAGCAGATCCTCGCCGAACAGCTCAACATCCCGGACGATTAAACCGCACTCCCTGGAAACTTCGCCGTAGAGATCAGCTGCGTCATAGACGCTGCGGAAAATATCATACAGCGTAATCGTGGAGGACAGAGCCTGCATGTAGGTTATCGCATACGGCAGGTCCATATCGATCTTGGTTTTTCTGCCCTGTGCCTCCAGTTGCGGATAGTAATAGAGGCAGACAAAAACCCCTGCGGGGATCAGGATGACGGCAAGAAACATCGTCAGCCACTGAGGCAGAAACGAAATGAGATCAATACTGATGTCAAAGACGTAGAGAAGAACGCCGGCCATCATCATGAGGAGCGCCGACAGGGCCGTCAGAAGAATTGTCAGCATCATGTACTGATCAACCGGTACAGTGATGTGAGCCGATCGCAGGTGTCCGGCCATCTGTTTGTTGAAGAGAAACCGGTCGATGAAGTCTGTACCTTCGGTCATTCTCCTTTCTGCTCCGAAATTATCGTTGCAAGAATTGCTGTCTCAACATCCGCAGGTGTGGTTCTGTTGGACGCGACCATCTCCTCCAGTGCCCGTCTGCGGACGGCAATCTTTTCCTCCAGCTGTTCCTGCGACCAGTTGTTCTGATATGCGATGTTGTCAAAAACCGAGGAGGTTTCGTAGACCTTGACGAACCGGTCGGTTTTGTGATCCCACATGAACAGCGGCTGCCACCCGACACTGTCATCCCCGACCGAAATTTCATTGAGAGAAAGACAGCGACGGAATCCTTTCCCTTCGCCGTACAACAGACTCTGAACGAGGATGAGGTTTAATGCCCCGAACATGGCAATTGGAACATTGATCGGGTTGTGGGTCAACCGGTTGATTGTTTCCTTGACATTGCCTGCGTGCAGTGTTGAGTAGGTGGTATGGCCGGTGTTCATCGCCTGAAAGAGTGTCTGGGCTTCCTCACCACGGACTTCTCCAACGATGATGTACTCGGGACGCTGCCGGAGGGCCGCTTTCAGGAGCGAAAACATGCTGATGTTGCCCATGCCGGAGACGTTGGCAACGCTTTCCCGGGTCCGCATCGGCAGCCAGTTGGTATGCGGCAACTGAATCTCACGGGTGTCTTCGATGGAGACGATCTTGGCGACCGAGGGAATGAAGAAGGACGCGGCATTCATCGTCGAGGTTTTGCCGCTTGCGGTTCCTCCCGCAATGATCATGCTTTTGCGGTTCTCAACGGCAAGCCAGATATGCGCCATGAGATCAGCACTGTAAGTGTTGGACGCAATCAGGTCTGCGGGTGTCATCGGGTCGGCTTTAAACTTCCGGATGGTGAACGAACTTCCTTTGGAGGAGATGATGTCCGAGTACGTCAGCTGTGCACGGCTGCCGTCCGGCAGGGCGGCGTCGATTAAGGGTGTTGTCAAAGAGAGTTGTTTATCAGCCTTCTGGGCAAGTTTGAGAACGTACTTGTTCAGCTCAACCGCGTCAAAGGCACAATTAGTCTCGACATTGGCGAACCGCCGGTGATACAAAAAGATCGGGGTGTCAGCACCGTTGCAGGTGATGTCCTCGATCTTTTCGTCGTGCATGAGGGGATCGAGTCTGCTGTAACCGAGGAAGTTACGGTTGAGATAGTAGATGAGAACACCGACACGGTCAGCCGGCATCCTGGGATCAAAGGTGGTGATAGTTTCACGGAGCATAGCAGGGTCAAGGCCGAACTCACCGCGTTTGCGCACCGTGTCGTAGACAAGCATCGATCGCAGATGTTCGAAGGTTTCTTCGAGCACGACGAGTTCCTTTTCAGAGATCTTCGGTTCGATGATATGGTAATGGATGTGGGAGACTTCGTCACGATAGATATTGGTGTAGGCGTACGGAGGCGTCAGCCAGTAACGATCAAGTACTTCGTACTCGGTTTCAAATGGCGGGAGTTCAAGAATCCGAGGCGGTTCTTCAAAGACGATTTTTTTCTCTGCGGATTTTTTTTCAAAAAGATTTGCTATGGAAAATCTTTTTGCAGTTTTTTCTTCCTGCTCTTCACGGGACTGCTCTTCCTTTTCAAACGAAAAGAGCTCTCGAAGATCCAGTACGGTGAATTTTTTTTCCGAGGAACCGGATCCTTTTTTGTCATGGAAGAACATGGTTCGAAGACTGCGACCGGAAGTGTTTTTTTCCACTGCGGGATTCTCTGCAGACTGTTTTTTTGTTGGAAACCCCGGCATCGTCAGTTTCATCAGATTCCTCCGGTATATGCGGACGTACCGTCTTTTCCATGATACTGAAGCGTTATGTCAACACCGGCATTCCTGACAAAAACAGCAATAGCATAGCTTCCGGGTGAGAAGGGACCGACAGTCTGGTACTTGTCGGCACCATAGAGGCCCTGCCATCCGAAAACCTTGATCAGATCCGCAGTACCGGTTTGTTCGTTGTAGGAGTAGAGGGCAATGCGTACATCACTGTACGGGGTCATGTCCTTTTGTGCGTCATCATCCATCCCGGTAATCTGATACACTATCCGCCAGGGAACGGTGGCATTGTGAACAGCAGTACCCCATGGGGTGTACAGTGTTGCCGGAACGTCCTCAAAGGTGACAAACTGCTGATAAAGCTGCCATTTGTCCTGCATACTCCATCCAATTCCGCTGGGATACCAGCTGTCCGCGTAGTAGTCGGCGACCTCCTGCTGCCAGTCGCGTGGTGAGAAGGTGAGATTGTTGGATTCTTTAAGAAGGAGCGTGTCCGTGAGGCTGAGGGCAGGATATTTTCCATCGGTTGGTGTATAGTGTTTGCCGGTCCAGAAGGATTCTTCGGTAAAAATTTCCGGCGTTATGCCATTGTAAGCCGCAACCGGAACGCCTTTGGTGTTGGTGTCCACAACCCAGAAGGGAGCGACCGGCAGGGTTGTACTGGTGTTCGCAAGAGCTGCGGTATAAACAGGACGATCGCTGTCGTCGTCACTGATAAGCCCTAAAGCTGTTGCATCAGGAATGATAGTGAGGCGATCATAGGTCGGCGGATAATAGAGAAGGGCACACCCGTATCCAAGTTCCTTCAGTATCGCGGCGGCAAGAACTGCATGATCGGTAGAATCACCTATCTGTTCCGCAAGCAGGACTGCAGGTGTCCGCGGATATGCGGATGAATGACCGGTTTCCGCATCAGTCTGATACGGGATTGACTGAGAGAAGGCGAGGGCAAGACCGGCAATGTCAGCATCATCGGTGTATCCCTGCTGCGTGATTATGCGCTTTATCTGACCCGCAGTGTCGGCGACAACCCCGCCGTCTCCGGCAGTGATGATATAGTCTGTAAGATTTTCCGGGAGAAGCGTCCCGCTGATACCATGCTGGTATCTCTGATAGATTTCTTTGGAGATGTACAGGTTTAGTGTGTGGCTTACTCCGTTGTACTCCCATGTGTAGGATTTGTCTCCCCATGGCCCGATCTCCTCCTCGGTCGTTCCTCCGGGCGGCGGAGTCGGTGTTGGTTCCGGCTGAAGAAAAGAAAAACCACCGGCTGCATGGAACACGAGAAGACCCACCATAACGACGATCACAGCAACCATGGCGATCATTATCCACTTGAAGGTATTTTTATCAAGTTTAAATGCCATCGATCTACCGCCTCCGGACACGGATTGCAATGGTACTCAGGACAAGTCCGAGAATGGCAATTCCAACACCGAAACCGGGAGCAGTGGTGAGGGTGGGTA
The DNA here is from genome assembly GCF_026891975.1 of Methanocorpusculum petauri. Lineage (GTDB taxonomy): Archaea > Halobacteriota > Methanomicrobia > Methanomicrobiales > Methanocorpusculaceae > Methanocorpusculum > Methanocorpusculum petauri. Next base: position 90,493 of record NZ_JAPTGB010000002.1, read on the forward strand.
CCGGTGTCCATGCGGCAGACGTTGGTGTAGGTGTTTTCAACGGGGTTGCCGGTGTGGTGGCGTAGGGGTCATCCGATAACGCCGGGTCACGGGTCGGGACGGCAGTTGTGGCAGAGGCTTTCGCATCCGGAGTGAGAAGTTCAAAACTGTAGCTTTGTTTGAAATTGACGTCTTTGCAGGTGATGGTGACTTCATAGGTTCCGGGATACCAGCTGCTGGTATCAATCTCGTCGTAGCTAAACGTACGGTAGCCGCGGAACGGGATCGGAGAAGACGGGGTCGTGGTGTCCACCGGGATTTTCATGGCAGTGCTGGTGTCTGCAACCGTGTTCATATCCATACGACTGATGGTAAGCCAGAGGGTGTCTTTGGTCTCGGTTTTATCCGCGGTTTTGTCGAATGTTGCAAGATTGGTTTTTCCGGAGATTTTGAGTTTGTCGCCGACCGCAACAGTTCCCAACGCGTCAAAGGTGATCCAGGGGTCTTCAACGATGAACTGGGTCATGACGTAGAGATCGTCGGATTTGGGATCTTCAAACATTTTGGTGAGGGCATCGGCGGCGGCTTTTCCCTGCATGTAGGTGAAGTCGGATGAGGAGCCGTAGGTTGTGGAGACAGTGGTAAGTGTCCCGCCGTTCAGCGCAGATCCGTCAGCATAGATGTCGAAGATGTTATTCGGTCCCGGATGCTGATAGACGAGGTAGTAGGTTCCGGGAGAGAGGCCGTAGGTGAAGGTACGGTTGTAGGTGAAGCCGTATTCTCCCCATGGAGCTTCTTTTCCGATGCGGGAGTTGTCGGACGAACTGGATGAGGACGAACCTGAGGAGTCGGTGGTTCCTCCTCCATAGAGCGGGAAGTTGGCCTCGCGGTCTGCATACCGGAAGTTTGTGCCGAACATATACCAGCGGACTTCGCCGCCGGGATGACCGGCGCCGACGCCCGGACTGCCGCGGGCAATCCACCATGAGTACAGGATATCCCCTTTGGCAAAGTAGCCCCCGGTTTTATCGGAGGATTTCACCTGGATACTTTGTTCACTGATGGTGTAGTCCCACGATAAGGCGACGTCACCATCAATGCCGGTTCCGGCACCTCCCGGTTTTCCGCTTTCCTTCTGACCGATGGGATTGAGGTTTGCGTGGATGGTGTAGGAACCTGGTTCAAATCCCCGCGTCTGCCAGTAGTACGCCCAGTAGCCGAGATTGGAGCTGTAGGTGGTTACCGTGAAGGTGGAGGGATCACCGTCAACAACTTCCTGAGCCGGAGATTCCAAAGAGACACCGTTCGCCGGAAGGTTCGGGCCGGTGATGTAGAGGTAGACGGGACAGATGTCAATACCGCTGACCCGTCCGGTAAGGTAGATCTGATCACCGACGGCAAACTTTCCGGCCAGAACATCTGCGGATGGTTCGTCAAAGTACAGGGTTACGACCGGCGGTTTTGCAACGGTGAAGGGTGCCGATACGCTGTAGATGGTGCTGACGGTGTACTCGCCGGTGATGACGTTGTCGGGGATTCTGATGGAGACGACGTACTTTCCGGAGTCGTCGGTTGTGACGGTGATAGACTGGTTGTTGATCATGGTGATTTTTCCGTCGTCCACGAAGTACGGGCGATTGTCCCCGGCGGGGGTTATGACAAGCGGATATTCGGTTGCGGCAGTGCCCGACAAGGTTACGGTGACAACTTTGTCGGTCTCGATTTTTGAGGTGTCAAGTGATATTGCCGGTTTTACCGAGGTGAGAACTACCGGTCGCGGGCTGTACTGGCCGTTGAGATTCCCCATGTTGGTGATTTTGAAGGTGACGGAAACTCCGGAAAGCTCCTCACCGGGGTTGATGATCGGGACAAACTCCTGATCCGAGAACCGGAAGGCAAGGTCCTGATATTTCTGCGACGGATCGGCGTGGCTGTTGAGGCTGACCATTGCACCATTCAGATTTTTGACGGATGAACGTTTGAGGCCGCTCGGCATGCTGATTTCATAGTCGTACCAGTTGACAAGTTCGCTGTATTTGATTCCCTGACCGGTCATGTAGAAGATGACACCGAGATCTTTGGGGATGTTTGTTCCGGTCAGCGGAGTTCCGGACGGATTGTCAGCGGCAATGACAGAGATTGTTCCGGGGAGGAACTGATCGACCCATACGGATGGTGTGCTTTTCATCGGGGTATTGTCATATTCAACACAGTAGTAGCCGGTCGGGGTGTTGCCGGGAACGGAACCGATGTTATTTGCGATGGAGATTTTATTCTGAGGGGTGTCGCCGTCAAAGCGTACGATCCCGGTAATGGTTTTTCCTGCCGTTCCAAGGGCGGAAAAATTCAGATTGCCTTCTCCGATGTAGATGGTGTTTCCCGGGCTGATGCCTGCGTTCATTCCTTCCGGGGTGGTGTATCGTGCAGCTGCCCATCCGGTAAGGATACTGCAAAGCAGGATGGCAAGCAGGCTGATGATAAGGATCTTTTTTGGGTTCATGTGCCGGGTCTCCGAATATGTACTGGCGGACATTGAGGCAAAATACTGGCAATTTTATGCGAAAAAAGCAGAATGCAGGATTTCGCAAATTCCAATATTTTTTGATTGTTACTAACTTTTACTTTAGTTACATATACATGTTTTGCTATTATAACGGAAAATAGGATGAGTTCGGCATCAGCAAAAGATGTAATGAACTCCCGGATTCCAACGGTAAATCGCAGTTCGGCATGCAATAGAGATTTTTTACCGGATGGGAAGAGATTCTGCGGAACGGCATCAGTGGTTCTGTGAGAGAACAACATGACGTGCGGGATGCTGAACGGCGATGTGCTGTTGGAATGTCGGGAATTGGATATCATGATCAGACCGGTTTCAGGAAAAAAAGATTTTTGTGTTTCCTCACGCGGTGATGGTGACTTTTGCCCGTGCAATGATACTGCCGGCAGGATCGACCATGTCCAGATAGAAGTACTTGCCGACGTTTTCCGGGTTGCAGAATGCATATGACCCGAAATACTCGGACTTTCCACCTCCTGTCCAGAGAATCTGTGCGTTGGCATTGACTCCCGGACTTGGACCCTGCCAGCCGGCAGTTGTACTGTAGTCCACACAGTTTTCATGGGCAACATGCAGAGAGTCTCCGGATACAAGAGCCGCAGTTGTGTAGAATCCGCTTGTTGCATTCAGAATCGATTTGCCCTTCGAGTTGAGAATGATCGATTTGTCAACTGTCCATGCAAATTTGTTGGCATCCGCCCCAAACAGTTCGGACGGGGTGGTTATGAAGGCAACATCAGCAAGAGCTACCGGATCTCCACCCGCGTGGGTGATGGTAAGACCACCGGACTGGCTGTAGATTCCCTTCAGTGCCAGTTGGGGCGGGGTTGACTGGGAGTCCGCAAGCCCCGAAGCGAAGCTGCTCACCAGTGCGGCAATGATGATCGTAACCACGAGCATCAGCATGACACCGACGACCGGTGACACAGCATCACTGGATTTTTTTTCTGTTTTCATGTTAGCTCACCACCACATTCTTTTCATAAATTGTCTGACCACTTGGCATGTGGATCAGTTTCACGTTTACCGTATCACCGGTACGCAGATACTCCCAGTTTTTACCGAGAACTGCCTGCATGCCGTCAACCTTGCTGTTCTCAGAGTAGGTCCATGCACCAGAGTAGTAATACTGCTTTGTAGTACCGTAACCGTCACCACCGGTAGTGGTAACGAATCCGCCACTTTGTCCGGCCGGCCATGCCGTCATGACAGTACCGCCGAGGAGGGTATAGTTACCAAACTGCTGCTGTTTGTTGTTCGGTTTTCCCGAGTTCGGTGCCTGTATACCATTGCCGTACCCCCAAGGGGCTGTCATTCCTTCAAATCCGCCGCCGGACGTCCATCCAAAAACGTTACCTGCGGAGGTAACGGCTGCACCGCCGACAGTGAGATTTCCGTCAATGATGTCAGCACCACTTCTTGCATGAGTGCCGACAACCGTCTTGTTGGTTACGGTCCAGCTGGTAACAAGTTTCAGATCTTTGGTTGCGATCGGTTCACTGACCGACAGGACTTTGGCTTCAAAAACGCTGGAAGCATAATATCCGGTGTTTTTAATGGTGACATCCATTGTCAGTGTCGGAGCTTTTTCAGTACTGTTGATAAGACCCCCGGCATACATGCTGACAACAGCTGCAATAATGATAGTGATGACAAGCATCAGCATCACCCCCACGACCGGCGATACCGCATCATGTTTTCGTGTTGTGTTTGTTCTGCGCTGCATAATTTCACACTTCGTGTACTCCATCGGTAAGGAAGGGGTAACACACTAATATGGATCATTACAGCATATAAATCAACAGTATAATATTTACAATTTGTAAAAGTAAACAGATTTACACTAACAACAGAGTTTAGTTTGTCAAATTATCAATTTTTTCGGTACGCGCGAAATATTTCCAATGTTTTCAGAAAAATACTGATAAATTGAATATAATAGATTAAATTTCCGAAAATACCAGATGTAGAAGATACCTGACCCGGAAGAAGAAAGGGGGTTCAGATTTTCCGGCAAATGGTCGGAAACGATCGGCATCAATGAGGAATGCGGGCTTCGATTGTAAATACACGAAATATTTCCGAGAAATGAAGGGATTTTTCAACGACCGGGGGGCCTCCCTCCCGGAGAACGAGCCTCTAACACCGTCTATCGGGTTTTGTTAAACCCGTTTCATGTACCATTGATTGTCTTGAGTTTTTTGATGTCGCGGCCGAGATCTGAGAAATACAACCGCAGTAGTTCCGGGACATACGCATTTTGGTACCGGGATCCTTTATTGCAATGCAGATACAACTCGCAGAATTTTTCCCAAATATGCAAAACAAACCTAGTTCGCGACGTATATTTATAGCAGCCAGTACATACCACACAATACCAAATTATTTTCATTACCTACAAATGAATTGGATAGTTTGGGTGGAGCATGTGAACTATGAAAAAAATTACGCCACCGGGAAGACATCGTCCGAAAAAACAGGACGCGGTATCGCCGGTTGTCGGTGTCATGCTGATGCTTGTCGTCACCATCATTATCGCAGCTGTTGTCAGCAGTTTTGCGAGCGGACTTGGGACTACAAGTGAAGCGGCACCGACCACTTCGCTTCAGGTCTCACTTTACGGCGGGACACTTGAAAAAAAAGCAGTCATCGAACACTTGGGAGGGGAAGCTCTTCCCACCCGCGATCTGCAGATTATAACCTCTTACACCGTTCCTGATCGATATCTTGGTCAGGTACTGGGAGCCGGAGGGAAAACAATCATGCATACCATCGACGGGAAACTTGCACCGACAGTCGAAAATGATCTGGACTGGACGATTACCGATTATCCGTTTGTGCATCAGGTAACAAACAATGACAAAAATGTTACCACAAAAACCGTAAACCGGCTCTTCGGCGATGCAACACTGACCTCAGGAAGCAGTCTGGTTTTTGATATTGACTATTTCCTCGGATTCAACACAACCACCGAGCGCAAGACCTACGGATTTTCCACAGGAACATCAGAAGCCCATGTATCAATCATTCACACTCCCAGCGGGAAAGTGATCTTTGACAAGGACGTGAGGACGATCGTATGAAAAAAACAGTCCAGGAAAATGCGGTTTCCCCGGTTGTCGGTGTTATGCTCATGCTGGTAATCGTTGTTATCATTGCAGCAGTTGTCAGTGGATTTGCCGGAAACATCCTTTCAACCACAGAAAAGGCACCACAGGCCCAGATTCAGTATGTCGGAGTAATGGCAGGAAACCTCTCCAGTGATGACGGCGGACTCGGAGAAGTCGGTCTGGTATTTGAGCACAAAGGAGGAGAAGAACTTTCTTTGTTTAATCTTCAGCTTGATCTCAAAGAAAATATCCGTACCGGCGGAAATGAGACGACCGTCTCGTACAATGACGCCCCGTCAGCTACCTACAAAAACAATCCGGTACCGGGTGAGTCACGATTGCCTGATACCATCAAAACCCGCATGAAAAAAATCGGTATTTCAGCGAGTGCAATAGGAACTCCGGGAAACACTCTCATCAAACCCGGAGACCGATTCATTGTATTTGTGGATCGGATCATCGCCGCATCCGGCTCTTCCTACAATCACGTCTACCTCATTGCAGACCGCGGCGGCAGTACCGCCTACTCCGAAGGGGAGTTTGAGCTGGGACCAAAAACCCAGTACTCCTTAATCGATACAAAATCCGGATCGATTCTTTCCACCGGGGATCTCGCCGGCAGAATACTTGATTCTGAACAATGGTGAGTAAAAGAGGCTGTTATTATGACACTTCCCAGAAAAACAAACAACAAAAACACGAATGAGGCAGTATCACCGGTGATCGGTGTTATGCTGATGCTTGTGGTGACCATTGTTATCGCGGCATTCGTCTCAATGTTTGCCGGCACAACCTTTGCAGATGCTCAGGCAGCACCATCAACCGTACTGAATGTGAAAATTGCATCCAACGGCGGGGCGGACGGAACACAGGACGTCATGCTTCTGGAACATGTGGGAGGCGGCAGTATCCCCTCATCTGATCTCAAAATTACGACGTACTACACCTCGACCGGAACGGAAAGAACCGTTATCCGGGGTGAAGCGATCGCCCAGTCGATGCCTTCCATTACCGTGAAGGACGCATCCGGGGCAAACAAGAACATTGTTGTTCCTATCTTATCAGATGTAACCGCAGGTTCAGTAGGAGATACAAAAATTAATTTTGGAAAATATGAGTTCGAATCCGGCTCTGTTGCGAGCACGTACAACTCTGCGGGAACATGGACAGTCCTTGGTTTTACGAATCCGACAACAGCAACAAAGGATCAGATTATCGAAAAATATGGATTTACCAAAGGTTCCAAAGTGACGGTGAACATTATTCACACACCGAGTCAGGCTGTTCTCTATAACAAGGAGGTCATTGTACAATGAAGAAACAGATCAGAGAAAACGGAGTATCGCCGGTTGTCGGTGTTATGCTCATGCTGGTTGTTACCATCATTATCGCGGCGATGGTTGCCTCGTTCACCGGCGGTCTTGCCGGAGAACAAAAGGCAACGCCGCAGGTGAAACTGGATGTTTCCTACACGGCAAGTATTATTGATACGGACAAAACCAACACGGAACCAGACTATAAAGCAGGATACAAACCCAACAATGGTCTGACATTCCGGCTTCTCGGAGGGGATTCGTTCCAACTGAAGGATATTGCCGTTCAGCTCAAAAGCGGAGATGCGACCATCACCTTTGATTCAAATGTATATCGAGACACCACAAGCAGCAATGCTGATTCGGATAAACTGAACATTATACGTGGATCCAATGGGGTGAATGAGACATATTTTGCCGTTGTAAAACAGCAGGATGAGGTTATCGCTCTTGGTGAGACATTCTCTCTTCTTGCTGACGGATATTATGACAACAGTCTGAATACTACGGCAACAAAGAAGGGACAGTTCCTTCGCTGGACTCCGGTTAACGGAGGGACATTTGATATTCAACTGAACGTACCGATTGAGTATGTTGTTCTCGATAAGAACAGCGGCGGACGCATGCAGGCAGGAACGATTACAATTCGTTAACCGGAGGTTTTGCATGCGAAAACTTGTTTCAAAACGAAAATTACCCAGTTCCTTTTTCAGGGAAAAAGAGGCGGGAGTATCTCCGGTAGTCGGTGTTATGCTGATGCTTATCGTCGCAATTATCATTGCAGCGATTGTGGCCGGGTTTTCAAACGGTCTTGCTTCGTCCGTATCTCCGGCTCCTTCTGCGGGATTCGATTATACGATCCATGCAGGTCTGGCGGAATACAATACAAGGACGCAAAATCCTCCGGTTATGGTTGAGATAACCTCATGTACCGGGGAACTAAGTTCAAATGACCTGCAGATTGTGACCTCATACACAGTGCCGGATACGTACAACGGTGTTATACTGGGAAATTCAGGAAAGGTTATTACGCATACCATTGACGGACAGCTGGAAAAGTACGGTATGTCGCTGATTGGAGACAGTGTAAATCCAAACTGGCCAAGTGAAATGGTCTGGTCATCGCATGATGATCCCTTTATCCCCCGGACACATCTGTACACTACTGACATTGTACCAGTTTCCGGAAATGGTGTCACCCTCGGTGAAGGGATGAATGATTACCGTTTCTTTGGTGGCAAAGCTCCGATTGCCAGTGGCACGGTCTGGTGGTTCAAGAACATTGATCAGTTTCTCGGATTTGATGTGAGCGACAGAACCAGCTACGGATTTGGAGACGGGTCAGTTGTTCACATAACAGTAATACATGCCCCGACAGGCACTATTCTGAGTGATAAGGAGGTACGTGCAGTATGGTAATGAGAAAAAACAAGGATACAGCGGTTTCCCCGGTTATCGGTGTGATGCTCATGCTGGTAATTACGATCATCATTGCAGCGGTCGTAAGTTTTAGCGCCACAGGCTTTCTTGGGTCTGCAAGTACCTCCGGCGGTAGTGCGGATGTGAAGTTTATCGGCCTCTATACCGGAGGGTATACTCTCGGCGAAGGCTATCCGAATACTGCCACCATCGGTGAAGGAGGGATGGTATTTGAGGTTACAGGAAACACACCCCTTGATGTTACCAACCTGCGTCTCTCCGGATCAGGGTCTGTGGGAAGCGGCGGATCGTTTGCTGTCTCCTACAATACCCCAGTTGCACTTGATTGGATAAGCTCCACTGAAGGAGGAACAGCTTCATCAGGAAAGGTAAGAAGCCATCTGACCCAGCCGGCAAGTTCCATAGATCACCGCATCGTGAAGTTCGGTGAGGGATGGAGGAACGAGGAGAAGTACAATACTATTGTTCAACCGGGAGAGCGGTTTGTCGTTCTTGCCGAGTATGTCATGAAAGGTTATGGAAATCCGCCTTCCTATATGATAGGATTTGCCGCCAGAAATACAGACGGATCAACAGCTATCAGTGGTGCGATAAGTTCTGACGGCAACAGTCTGATTACCCTGATGGATATGAAGACAGGAAAGGTGTACTACAGCGGCGCCCTAACAAATGATCAGGCAATCTGATTTCCAACATTTTTTTCTTTTTAGATGAGACGTACACGATGATCACTGGGGAGAAGAAGATCCTCAAACAGATTTCATTCTTTTTCGTTGTAAAAAATTACAAGGTATTTTTGCAACTCTACCTATGAATATTTTGAATGGAGATTTTCTAATAAGAGTTACGTGGTGATCTTCAATGAAGAAAAGTGTTGAGGTCTCTGAAAAATCTCTTCGATGGCTTTTTGCGTGTTAAATTATTGCATATCTCCAAGAGCCATCCCGCGGAATTCCTATTCGAATAAGTTTTCAGATACAGGGAGTATGAAAATTCATGCACATCCGCCATGCACATTTACCAGCATACAAAAAATATTTAGTTACATCAGGATAACTATATCTCCACGAAGTGATGTGTGTGCAACCAAACGATCGTGACGTCGGAATAGATATTGTAATGAACACCCTCAAAGACAATAAATACGGCCTTTCTATCGCCGAAGTTTCGCGAAAATCCGGAATGAACAGAAATTCCGCTGCAAAGTATCTCGGTATTCTTGTTACCCTTGGACAGGTAGAGATGCAGATTGTCGGGCCTGCACGGGTATATCATCTCTCATCCCGTATTCCGGTATCCTCCGCAGCCTTCAATCGGTTTCCCGATCCGATCATTGCGATAAATGAAAACGGCACTATCAGAGGAGTCAACAAAATGTTTCAGCAGGTATGGGAAACAGATACAGATCTCAGTACTTCCGAACTCAAAGATGTACCAATTCCCGCCCTTCGTGAGGTGGCCGCAACATCGTGCACTCCGGCCTCTTCCGGTGTTACGTCCTCCCAGCACTTGCGAATCTCCCGAATGGGCGGAGCATGCATCATTTTGCGGTACCGCTCCATCGCCACCCCCATCGGTTCCGACGGCTCTACCGTCGTTACCCGGCAGCCGAAACAGGACAACGGCACTGCAAGAGTTCCGGGACCAGCCCCTATATCAAGAACCGAAGATCCGGACGGAATATGCATTTCAGCGATCTGTTTCTCCATCCGGGACGGATCACCGGAGATAACATTCTGAACAAACCGATCGACTACGCCCTGATCCGACCAGAACTTTCCCCCTCCCTCACCCATCTTTTCCTTCTGTGCAACGGAACGAGCATGCTGTTCATCCCACAGACGGCAGTAATCAACAGCCACCGAAGACGTACCGGAATTATGCAAACTCATACCTTTATACAAAAGTGGCCAAAGGTAATCAAAAGGCTTGTATTGAATCGAAAAAATCAACTGTAACTAATTTACAAAAAGTACAGAAGCAGAGAACACAATCCATCAGTGATCTTTCTCCCACCAAATGTGTGCAGTACGGAAAACTCCTGAGATAAAAAATCCTTCATCATTTTGTACGATCCTATCCTGCACAAAACCGGCAACGATCTCCTGCCGCCACTCCCCTCACAGATGCACAGTCTGCGGCACACAAGAGTTCCGGGACCTGACCCCATATCACCAAGCCGGGCGGTGTCTGGAACACGGCAAACTGATGTTCAATTCCGGAGATGTCGCTGTAAAACAGCCGATCCAAAAACCGGCGGGCGTTTTTGGGATCTCCCCAAAAACTCCTGTCGTCATGAAATATTTCTTTCTGGAGGTTTCCCGCCGACTCCTGCGCATTCCAGAGGGAAATATAATCGACCATCACTGATGGAAATCCCTTATAACCTTCGTCCGGCAAAAGCCACTGCCGCGGCAACTCCCGCCAGAACACCAATAATCGGTACCGGCGCCTGGGTTGTCGGCGGAACCGGAAACACATTCGGTTTTGCATAGATCATCAGTTCATTCAGGTCCGCATCCGTCAGTTCATAATGGAAGAACAGCGAGTAAAACTCCTTTACGCGGCTGTCAATGCTGTAGTCAAACACATCCGGATACATCAGATTTCCAAGCCAGATCAGCGAAAGAAGCCGGTGAACAGACGGTGGTCCTCCCATCCAGTTGTAGGGACCGTTCGGCGCCTCATACACGTTGCCGTTCTTCACGGCAGGCAAGGACTGCCACATCGGATCGCTCATGATCTTTTTGTAGTAAGCATGGTCAGTGGTGGAGGAAACGATGATGAAATCAGGATTCATCTGTAAAATATCCTCCATCGTGTAACCGTCACCCGATCCACCGCTTGCCACCGTAGGGGGAACAACATTGTTGCCCACATAGTCGATGACCTCCGCATGGTACGAGCCTTGGCCCACCATCGATACCGAGTTGCCGTCAATCGCCGTCACATAGATCAGCGACTTTTTGTTATCACCGATCTTCGTCATACCGGCATCAAACTCCGCAAGAAGTGACGACGTATAGTTTGAAAGCCGCTGACCCTGTTCCTCGCGGGAAAGAAGCGCACCAAGTTTCAAATACGAACCCGGAATATCATCAAGGGTATTCTGGGTGATAAATGCAAACGTCACATTTGTTTTGCGGGAAATATCGTCAAGGTCCGGCTTCATCGTCTCCTTTGCCTCGCCGATATCCAGAACAACATCAATGTTCAGCTCCTTGTCCATCGCCATAATCGACTCGGGATTCATCGTAGAAGCCTTGGAACCATAGAACTGTCCGGTAACCGGCAGCGTCAGAAGACGGGGATCAATATACTTTTTCTGAAGGTCCGAAAACTCACTTGCGATACTCACGAATAAATCCGGATCAAGCGAGTACAGTACGATCTGTGCCAGAGGCCCTGAAGGCGACACCGCATCAACCGCAGCGGGAAGAGTAATCTCCCGGCCGACATCATCGACAAAGGTCCGCATCTCCTCGGCCGAAACAGCACCGCAAACAGCAGTACACCCGACACAAATCAATGCCAGAACCAGAAAAATTTCTACGAATTTCGTCATAACATACACCCCTGAAAACAGGAGAAATACACTGTTATTCGTCCCGCAGATATAAAATATAATTCCAGACAAATGAAAAAAGTAAATGAAAAAAAGTTAATTTTCAAGGACGGCAGGTCCTTCGGAAACTGAGGCCTAGTACAACGACAGAAACGCCTGCACAGATGCCGGCGATCGGTACTGGTGTCTGGGTTGTTGTCGGAGACGCATGCGGCTTTGCATAGACCATCAGTTCGTTCAGTTCCGCATCCGTCAGTTCATAATGGAAGAATAGCGAGTAAAACTCCTTCACACGGCTGTCAATGCTGTAGTCAAACACATCCGGATACATCAGATTTCCAAGCCAGATCAGCGAAAGAAGCCGGTGAACAGACGGCGGTCCTCCCATCCAGTTGTAGGGACCGTTCGGTGCCTCATACACGTTGCCGTTCTTCACAGCGGACAGAGACTGCCACATCGGATCACTCAGAATTTTTTTGTAGTACGCATGATCAGTGGTGGAGGAAACGATGATGAAATCAGGATTCATCCGCAAAACATCTTCCATTGTGTAATCATCACCTCTGCCGCTACCCGACACCGCAGAAGGGACAACATTGTTACCCACATAATCGATGACCTCTGCGTGGTACGAACCTTTACCCATCATCGATACCGAGTTCCCGTCAACCGCCGTCACATAGATCAGCGACTTTTTGTTATCACCGATCTTCGCCATACCGGCAGCGAACTCCGCAAGAAGTAACGACGTATAGTTTGAAAGCCGCTGACCCTGTTCCTCGCGGGAAAGAAGTCTGCCAAGCTTCAGATACGAACCCGGAATATCATCAAGCGTATTCTGGGTGACAAATGCAAAGGTTACATTTGTTTTACGGAAAATATCATCAAAATCCGATTCCATTGTGTCCTTTACCTCACCGACATCCAGAACGACATCAATGTGCAGTTCCTTATCCATTGCCATAATTGACTCGGCGTTCATCGTAGAAGCCTTCGAACCATAGAAGTTGCCTGTAACCGGCAGTGTTAGAAGACGCGGATCAATATACTTCTTCTGACTCTCCGAGAATTCGCGCGCAATACTTACGAGCAGATCCGGATCAAGCGAGTACAGTACGATCTGTGCCAGAGGCCCTGAAGGCGACACCGCATCAACCGCAGCAGGAAGAGTGACCTCCCTGCCGATGTCATCAACAAAGGTCCGCATCTCCTCTGCAGCAGCTGCGCCTGAAAATGCGGCAACAGTAAGGAGAACGAGGACTATGAGGATTTCTCCACAAATTTTCATTCATATGCCTCCCGAAAACGGGAATTTCAGATCACAATCCTGTGGAACTGTGTCGCTCCTCCCCTTGGGAGTAGCTACAGGTACTAATTTAGTGGGCATTCGATAAAATATTATAGATTAAAAAATAGATTAAGTAAATTATAAAAATTTAACAAAACCTACCCGTAACCCCGAACAAAAAACAGAAGAGATCCTGACGGACCTCAACACTGCACGCGATCATATAGTATATTCATTCAACATGGAATGAACCCAGTAATAAACAGCAACGGCACGGTAACAGTAGCCAGAAGCGTGGTGACAAGTATAATCTCTGCAGCTATTTCCGGATGGGCTTTATACTCCGCCGCAATAATGACGGTCTGAACCGCAGCAGGCATCGCCGCAATAATAACGGCAATTGCAAGGATCACGTTTTTCACTTCAGAAAGAAGTTCAACATGAAGAACCTCGGAATCAAACAACGGAAGCAGAGTATCCAGCATGACAAACACGATCAAAGGCAGAACAAGAAGCCGGACAATAGAGATCAGATAGTGACGAGAATTTTTGAACAGAGCAAGGATATTAACCTCAAATAAAAATCCACCCGTCGCAATTAAAGCGAGAGGAGTTGACATTTTTCCAAGAAGTGCCAGAGTCTCACGGAAGGGCTCCGGAATCGGAGTCGAGGTAAAATACAGCAACAGACCAACCAGAGTAGCAAGAAATGCAAGATTCAGGAAAACCCGCGGATCGAATTTCATCGATGCCGCACCTTTCTTCAGCGATGAGGTCATAAGCCATATTCCCAGGGAAAACGTCAGAAGGAAGTACGGTAAATTAAAAATTGCCGCGTAAAGAATACCTTCCTGATCGAAGATCATATGAATAATAGGGAACGCAAAAAAGACGGCGGACGGAAACACCAGAATAAAACGATAAACACCGATTTCATTGGATTTTGAACGAATCAAACGCGGTATTATCAGGGCCACAACTATGGACACAACATAGTACACGAGAGACGAAAGCAAAAGAAGAAGAACGATGTTGATACATTCGGGAGTGAATGGTTTACATGTAGACGAAACAAGTATCAAAGACGGAAGTGACACAAATAATACGAATTTCGATATACTGCCAATCGAATCCTTACTCAGTATGTTGTATCGCCTTGCGGCATAACCAACTCCGATGATCAGAAGCAAAGTGAGTACTATTTTGATAACAGAATAAAATTCCATACGGTATATACTGTAATGTGCAAAATTCAGAATACTTTTGTATATAAAAAGCCATGAAAATATACAATACAGAATGACAATAAGTATCAGTAGATTCCAAAAGATAATTTTTTCAGAAACAATACAGAATTGGTCTTGGCATTCCGACACAATAGGAAATCAGCTGGTTATAGAAACATCCGGAATTATAGGGGAAGGTAGCAGCTCGGAGAACTGACAAATACGAAATCCAAGAGAACGAACAAGCGTTACTCATTACTTCCCGACACCACCGTCAATCGGGATACAGAGTTTGTGACGGCGGGAACCGTACTGATAATCTTCGATATGAACGTCCACGCCATACACATCCTTGATCAGTGATGCATCCAGAACCTCCTCAGGTGTACCGTCCGCAATCACGCGGCCGCCGTAGATCATCAGTGTCCGGTTCGCATACAAAAAGGCATGATCCGGATTGTGGGTAGAAAGAATGATGCTGTAGCCCTCCCTGGCAAGATCCGAGATCCGGCACATCACCCGGAACTGGTTGCCGTAGTCCAGATTTGCCGTGGGTTCGTCCATAATCAGAATTTTTGCCTTTTGGACAAGTGCCCGTGCAATCAGGGCAAGCTGCCGTTCACCGCCACTGATCTCGCCGTAGCCCGCATCCCGCAGATGGGCAATACCGAGACTTTTCATCGCCGCATACGCCTCATCGATATGGTTCTGATTCGGGGAGGCAAGCAGATTCACCCGATTGGTCAGACCCATCAGAACCACGTCGAGAACCGTGTAGTTGAACACCGGGTACGTTGACTGCGGAATGTAGGCGATATACTTTGCAATCTCCCTGTGATCCATTGTCCGGATGTTCCTGCCGTTCAGATGAATGTTTCCCTGATAATGCGGCAGAAATCCGAGAATACACCGGAACATCGTACTCTTTCCAACACCGTTTGGTCCGAGAACCGCAAGTAGATCTCCTTCACCGACTGAAAAAGAAACATCATCCAGGATCAGGCGGGAATTTTTCGCATACGAAAAATACAACGAGGAAACCTCAAGACTCATGATCGCTTGCCTCCCATCATCAGAAGATATGCAAATATCGGTGCTCCCACAAACGCTGTAAGAATACCCAGCGGAACTTCAGTGGTTGCAATAGTGCGGGAAAAGTCATCCACCACCAGCAGAAATCCCGCGCCCATAATGACAGCAGCAGGAATAATTCTCCGATAATCGTAGCCGAATATCATGCGGCAGAAGTGCGGAATAACAAGACCAACCCAGCCGATGATACCGGAGATGGAGACTGCTACTGCAGTTACCAGTGTGGCACAGATGATCACAATGAGCCGCAGAAGATTTGTGTTGATGCCCATGCTCCGCGCCTCATCCTCACCGAGTGTAAGGACGTTCATCCTCCAGCGGAGCAGATACAGGGGAAGAAGACCAGCAGCAATAACAATTCCTGCAAAGATCACGTCATCCATGGTGGCACCGGCAAGACTGCCCATCAGCCAGTACGTAATTGCCGGAAGCTGATCGTTTGTGTCTGCAACAAGTTTGATGTAGGCGGTGGCAGCACTGAAAAGACTGGCGATCAGAATACCGGCAAGCACCATGCTCAGGGTTGCAGACCCCCGGGTAAGACGGCTGATCAGATAGGCCACACCAACAGCAATGAGACCGCCCGCAAAGGCAAAGATCGTGATGGCTCCGGTTCCCAGATAAAAATAAATGGCCAGAGCTGCACCAAATCCCGCTCCTGCTGAGGCACCGAGAATATCGGGAGAGACCAGAGGGTTCTGAAACATTCCCTGATACGCGGCTCCTGCCGTTGAAAGAGCCGCACCCACAAGAACAGCAGCAATGATTCGTGGGAGACGGATGTTGAACAGGACGCTGTAGGTTGCAAAGTCCCATGTATCAGGGCCCGGAAGGATCAGAAAAAACAGATCCAGAACACTGGCAAAGAATGCAGACGATGCTTCCGCAAGAGCGGTCAGCGGATAGAAGGAAGGAAACATCGAAAGAAAGGCATCATACGCGTTCAGTACCGATTCTCCGACTGAAAGGAGGGAAGAAAGGAACACCAGAACAACATCAGCGATGCCAAGAGAATATCTGCCGACAGCAAAGGATCCGACAACGCAGATCGCGGCTGCAAGGATCAGAAGAACAAACCTGAACCGGTAGTTTGGCAGCTTCCGATCTGAGGCGGAGGAAGTCCGGACTGCATCAGCCATATGTATATACTGATTATTCCTGCAAAGGTGATTAAATATCTTGAATTCTATGGATTTTGTTAATGGAATTATATTAACGGATCAGATGATAAAAAGGGCAACGCGGGAGGAAGATCTTGAGATAACTACCATGAAAAATGAAAAAATGTGAATATGAGTTTGTCTGATTATGCAGCGAAAGCTAAGATTACCGGCACAAACACCAGTGCAATCATGCTCATCAGCTTAATCAGAATGTTCAGAGCCGGGCCGGAAGTGTCCTTGAACGGGTCACCGACAGTGTCACCGACAACTGCTGCCTTGTGGGCGTCAGAACCTTTGCCGCCGAAGTTGCCAAGCTCAATGTACTTCTTTGCGTTGTCCCATGCTCCACCGGAGTTTGCCATGGTAAGCGCAAGGAGAACACCTGCAACAAGCGATCCCACAAGGAGACCACCGAGGGCAAGAGGACCGAGAACCAGACCGATAATGATCGGTGCAGCGATTGCAATAACGCCCGGCAGAATCATCTTGTGAATTGCCGAGTCGGTTGCAATAGCGATTGCGGACGTGTAGTCCGGCTCTGCAGTACCCTCCATCAGACCTTTGATCTCTTTGAACTGACGGCGAACCTCAATCACAATCTTCTGGGCTGCCTGACCGACTGCGGTCATGGTGAGTGCAGAGAAGAGGAACGGGAGCATACCACCGATAAGGATACCAATGAACACATTAGTGTCCAGGAGATCGATTGCCTCAAGGCCGACTGCCGTTGCGTAAGCGCTGAAGAGAGCGAGAGCGGTCAACGCAGCCGAACCGATTGCAAATCCTTTACCGATTGCGGCAGTCGTGTTTCCGACCGCGTCAAGAGTGTCAGTGATCTCACGAACAGCGTGCGGCTGACCGGACATCTCGGCGATACCACCTGCGTTATCGGCAACCGGGCCGTATGCATCAACTGCGAGGGTCAGACCAAGGGTGGACAGCATACCAACAGCTGCAATACCGATACCGTACATGCCGGCGAAGTAGTAGGCAACGTAGGTTGCGGCGGCAATGATCAGAACCGGCCAGACGGTTGACTCCATTCCTTTGGCAAAACCGTTGATGATGTTGGTCGCAGCTCCGGTCTGACAGGACTCGGAGATTGCCTTCGTTGGTTTGTAGTCGAAGGAGGTGTAGTACTCGGTGATCAGACCGATACCAAATCCCGCGACGAGACCGGCGATGGTTGCAAACCAGATACCCATACCGAATTGACCACCGACAAGGTTGGAGGTCAGGAAGTAGGTTGCAATGACAGAGAGGATCAGTGCGATGATCGTTCCCGTGTTGAATGCCTTGTGGATTGCGGAGTTCTCGTTTTTCTTGGTTCTGACGAACAGTGTTCCGACTGCAGCGGCAATGATACCACATGCTGCAATCAGCATCGGCAGAAGAATAATGTTGAGCGTGTTTGGTGCTTCACCGAAAAGTTCGGATGCAAACGCTGCACCGACGACACCGAGAGCCATGGACGCGATGATCGATCCGACATAGGACTCAAACAGATCGGCACCCATACCTGCAACATCACCGACGTTGTCACCGACGTTGTCTGCAACGACTGCCGGGTTGCGGGGATCGTCTTCGGGGATACCTGCCTCAACTTTGCCGACGAGGTCTGCGCCGACATCAGCTGCCTTGGTAAAGATACCGCCGCCGACACGGGCGAAGAGTGCAACAGAAGATGCACCAAAACCGAATGCCGCCATGTTGGAGACTACGGTATTGACTGCAACGATGTCGCCGAAGCCGCCGAAAATGCCGATAAGGGCAAGGAAAACAACGGACGCACCGAGAAGACCGAGACCGACCACGGACATACCCATGACCGAGCCGCTCGCAAAGGAGACTTTGACTGCATCAGCAATACCGCGTTTTGCAGCATTGGTAGTTCTTACGTTTGCCTTGGTTGCGCTGTGCATACCAATGTATCCTGCAAGTGAAGAAAGAGCTGCACCAATGACATATGCGGGTGCTGCCCAGATACTCATTCCATCGTCGGTGACGAAGGAAAGACCTGCAAGAATGATTGCAATAACAACAACAAAGGCTCCGATTGCACGATACTGACGGTTCAGAAAGACCATTGCGCCAAGGTGAATGGCTGCAGCGATCTTCTGCATCTTCTCATCACCCGTTCCCTCTTTCTTTACCACAGAGTAAGAGTAGAGGGCGAAGAGAAGGCCGATAACGGCACATATTGGAGCGAGATAGATCAGATCCATACGAATCAAAAACCTCCGGATATCCGGTTTGGTTTCTCTCTATAGTACAGGACAGACTACCTAATAATACTACTGTAAAAAGAGTTTCCGGTATTACTATAATCAACCCCGTACGAAAGAGTTTCGATTATTGACGAACTGATCGCGCAGAAATAATCTACGAAAAAGTTTTGTCATCCAGAAAACACAGCTTCTCGTACCCCATCGTGAACAGATCCACCACGATCGCCTCCGCAGGGGTCGGATTGATGTTCATCTGTTTCTGGAATGACGTCTGTCCCTGCCATGTCCCCGCATTCACACCGAGCACACCGCGATAACTCACCACATCCGTAATGTGGACATGCCCGGTATGGAGAATGTCCGGGACATCGCGGATCACCAGATGATCCATCGGGGTGGACAGCAGCGGTGTTCTCTGACCATAAATCGGACCGAGATGACGGCGCTTCAACATCGCCTCCATGATCTCTCCCGGATGCTCATAACTTGCTCCCGGAATAAACTTGATTAGATCATCAATGCTGCGCCCGTGATACATCAGAACATTCACTGACTGAATGTTCACGACCGCAGGGTTTTCCACGAACGTAACATTACTTGGGAACTGGGTCCGGAACTCTTCGGGGAGAACCGGCTGCGGCTCTGCGGCCCGTACTGCATCGTGATTCCCGGGAGAGAGAACGATCTGCAGATGGGACGGAAGAGCCGAGAGCATCTCGCCGACCGCATCGTACTGTTCATAAATCGTTTTGATGTGCAGTTCCTTGTCCTGATTCGGGTACACACCAATACCGTCCACCACATCTCCTGCGATCAGCAGATACTTGACCTCAGGCGTTGCTTCCAGCCACGACGCAAACTTCTCCCAGGCATCCGGAAGAAACGTATCGCTTCCCACATGCACATCCGAGATGAGAACAGCCTTCCCCGGCTCTTTGGACGGGGAGATAGTGTGAGTCAGCGGAATCTCCGGCCGGAACAGTGTGTCGGAAAAGATCATCCCTCCCCCACCGCCCGTATCACGGGCCAGTTTTCCGCGAATGCCGATAACCTCATCAGGAATGATCTTCTCCGCCTCATCAAATCCTTCACGGTTTTTGTTGAACAACACCTTGATCGTGCCGGTCGGATCCTCGATCTCCACAATTCGGTGACCCTTCGCACTCGTCGAACTCTCAACCACCATACCGATAACACCGATATCCGTGTCGGCAAACCGGCTATTCTGTTTCACCAGTGCCTCAATCGGGATCGGGCTGACACGGGGCCGCATCATCGCGGCAAGAGCGTCGTACCGATCACGGAACAGGGAAAAGGACTCCTCCGGGTTTGCTGTCGGAACAGAGGAACCCTCTCTTCCTGCAAGAATTTCCGGCAAAGCGCTCACGCCGACTGAAAGCTTGTCAACCCGCGCCGCCATCATACCCGGCACCTCTTTCGGAGTCACGACCGAAACAGCGGATGGAAGAGAACTGATGATGCCTTCAATGATGCCGGAGCCACCGCTCTCACTAATATAGGTAACAACCGCCGGATGAACCAGCAATCCCGCCTCAAGGAACCGTGCGACGATCTCTCTCTTCTGCATGGAAAATCGGGAGGAGCATATAAACTCCTCCACTCGAAACAAAGGGGTTAAATACTTCAGCTGTGCAGCGACGCAACAAACATTCCGATGCGGTGAACAGCTTCGGAAAGTTTCGCCCGATCTACCGCGTAGCACGTCCGCACATGGCCGCGACCACTCTCACCAAAGGCACTGCCCGGCACAACTGCCACATGCTGCTCTTTTAACAACTGCTCAGCAAACTCCTCATCCGTGAGGCCCGTTCCCTCAATTGAGGGGAACGCATAGAACGCACCCTTCGGCAGATGGCAGGGAAGCCCGACATCATTGAGGCCCTTCACAAAGAGGTTGCGCCGCATCCGGTACTCTGCGACCATCTCGTTTTTCGCCTCTTCACCATTCTTCAATGCCTCAATCGCGGCGAACTGTGCGGTGGTGGGTGCCGACATCATTACGTACTGATGAATCTTCAGTGCCGCATCCGCGATCTCCTTCGGCGCACAGATATAGCCGAGCCGCCAGCCGGTCATGGCATATGCTTTGGAGAAGCCGTTCAGCGTGATCGTCCGATCCCACAGACCATCAATTGAAGCGGTTGAGACATGATGTCCGTCGTAGGTCAGTTCCCCATACACTTCATCGGAGAGCACTAAAAGATCGTGATCAACAACAATATCGGCGATGGCTTTCAGATCGCTTTCACCCATCACTCCTCCGGTCGGATTGTTCGGGAAGTTCATCATCAGAACTTTCGTCTTTGGAGTGACGGACTCCATCAGTGCCTCGGGTGTTATCTTAAACTGATCCTGCGCACGACAGGGGAGCGGTTTCGGCCGGCCGCCGGCCATCAGCACCTCCGGCTGATACGAGACAAAACAGGGATCCACAACGAGAACCTCATCGCCTGGATCCACCACCGCCCGCACCGCAACATCAAGTGCTTCAGATACACCGGTTGTTACGATCATCTCGGTCTCAGGGCAGTACTTTGTGTGATAGCGGTGATCAAGATCTGCCGCAAGAAGTTCCCGCAGTTCGGCAAGACCGCGGTTTGACGTGTACATCGTCATGCCTTTTTCGATGGAAGAAATTGCAGCCTGTGAGATATTCCACGGTGTATCAAAATCCGGTTCACCAACACCGAGGCTGATGACATTGTCCATCGTAAGGAGCAGATCAAAGAACTTCCGAATACCCGACGGAGGAATCTCCGCAGCCATGCGTGATACAAAATTTCGCATGATTCCCCGCCATTTAGAACGTGATAAGCTGCCGGTCGCGACTGCCGGGCCGCGACATCTCGACGCCCTGTTCTTTGTATGTCCGCATTACAATCTGTGTCATCGTTTCACGGACACCGTCAATTGACGCAATCTGCTCGGCAACAAACCGGGAGACCTCGGCCATCGACTGGCCGCGGATAATGACCTGCAGATCATAGGTGCCGGTCAGGAGAAGAATGGACTCCACCTGCGGGAACCGGGCAATCTGGGCAGCAATGCCATCATAGCCAAGTCCACGCTCGGGAGTGATTTTCAGAGACAGAATGACAGCCACCTCGTCAACTCCCGCAGCACTGTAGTCAATAACGGCAGTGCAGCGCCGGAGAATGCCTGCTGCGTGGAGTGCTGCGATACGATTCTCAACTTCGCGTTCATCAACCTCCAGCATGACAGCGATATCGCGTGCGGAGATACGGCTGTTCTTTTGCAGTTCCCGAAGGATTACTGTATCCTTTTCGTCCATGATTTTTCACCTTGTGCGATACAACGTCTCAGAGGAGCGGCTGCAAGATGCTGCACTCCCGAAGACTTGGATCGTTCATTACTACTGTACGTATCTGATTAGTGGGACTGTTGAAATAGATTTCTGTTGTCCGGCCATGACGTCCATGCGAGACAACGCGGGCGGTGACGATACCAAGCATATTCAGTTCATTGATGAGATCGGAGACCCGGCGATGGGTTAAAGGTTCGACGTCGAGTTCTCGTGCAAGTTCGCGGTAGATGTTGATGACACTGCCGCTAGTGAACACTTTTTGTCCCGAGGAGGAGACGATGAGCATAGCACAGAGCACCATTTTTCCCTGGCGCGGAAGGGTCTGAACGCACTCACTCATGGTATCAGTCTCGATATTTTCCTGGGCGCGGCGGACATGAGACTCAAGAACTTTGTCTGAAGACTCGCGTTCAGCAAGTTCTCCGGAAACACGGAGAAGATCCAGTGCACGCCGGGCATCGCCATGCTCCTGGGCAGCGAGTGCTGCACAGAGAGCAATAACATCCTCACTGACAGCATCAGGAAGGAAAGCCATTTCAGCACGCTGGTGCAGGATATCCTGCAACTGAACAGCATCGTAGGGAGGGAACACCAGTTCTTCTTCGGAGAGGGAGGAAAGGACACGGGGATCCAGAAAGTCCTTGAAGGTAAGATCATTGGAGATGCCGATTATGCTGACCCGGGAATTTTTAAGATCACTGTTGATTCTTGTTAAGTTGTAGAGCGTATCATCGCCGCTTTTTTTCACGAGTTTGTCGATCTCATCAAGTACGATGATCTGCAGACCCCCGGCCTGTTCAAGAACGTTCTTGAGTTCGGAGTATACCTGATCGGTATGCCAGCCAGTTGCAGGAATGGTATTTTTGGCGCGATCGCTTGGTTTGAGATCATGGCCGCTGATATGATTTGCAATCTGGGCAAGCACGCGGTACTGGGTATCGATGGTTTCACAGTTGAGATGTACCATGCGGCAGGGAGAAAATTCAGAACTTTCGTTTTCCAGCTCAGATCCGACAAATTTAACAGTAGCAGTTTTTCCGGTACCGGTCTTACCGTAGATGAGAATGTTGGAAGGGGTTGCACCCTGAAGAGAGGGCGCGAGAATGACTGCAATGGAGTCTATCTGATCAATCCGGTGCGGGAGTTCACGCGGGCTGTAGCTGTGGCGAAGAACTTCACGGTTTTGAAATATTTTATTTTTAACGGTATATTTTTTGAAAAGACCAGTAGATTTGTAGGGTTCATCAGGCATGACGTATCAGATCCATAGATTACCTTACGTCGTTTTTCCTATTAATATACCGCTGTTTCCACTGGAAAGTAATGTTATGGGATCATGATGCTGATGCCTAGTTAAGAGTTTAAACTAGTCAAGATACCAGATAGAATCTCAGGAGAACACCATAGATGCTATACTTACTCCCCCACCCCTTTGTTTCGAGTGGAAACGGTGATCAGGTACACTCGAAAAATTTTAAATGCACTCCACATTTTCCCCAATTTTTGTTTTACTTCTAAATTAATCTTTTACATTTTACAATCAATAAAAAAATTTTACAATATTTAAAAGAGAAAGTTTTATATTATTAGAAGTAGAGTTACTTATGATTAGTACCACCTCATATGGAAGTATCATTTCGGGAGGATACCTTCCATATGTTCCACTCGAAACAAAGGGGTGAGGGGCATTTCCTGAAAAGAGTGAAAAAATCCTGATCAAAAAATGCTTCTCCCTGATCTGTTTTCCATTTTTTGTGAATGATTAATCTTTTTCATTAAACTCATCCTAATACGAATTGCATAATACTAAAGAATACCTACATAGTCTTTATGCCAGCCGAGCACCGAAAAGATATTTCCATACAAACTGCTGTCATCACTGTTTCCACCACCCGTACGGAAAAAACAGATCTCAGCGGGAGGATCATACGCGATGCATTTACCGCAGCAGACATTCCGGTTGTGTCACTGATAATTGTCAAGGATGACATCTCCGAGATTCGATCTGCCGTTCTTGAAGCATTAAAAATTGCAAACTGCATTGTGGTAAACGGCGGTACAGGTCTTACCCATGATGACTGTACGATTGAAGCGGTTTCCTCTCTGTTTCAGAAGACGATGGACGGCTTTGGCGAACTATTCCGGATGAAGAGTTACGAGCAGGTAGGGAACTCGGTGATCCTTTCCCGTGCAGTTGCGGGAATTGCAAATGGCCGTGCGATATTCTGCATTCCGGGATCACCAAAAGCAGTCAAGCTTGCATCAGAGGAGATCATCGTTCCTGAGATTCGCCACATCCTCACTCATGCAGGTCAGTGATCATGCCGGAACTTTCCTTTTTTCCGGTAACAACTGATCCGGAGATTGCAGCAATTGCAGAACTTGCGAAGGAGATCTGGATGGAACATTTTCCTCCGATCATTGGTGCGGCACAGACCGCATACATGATCGAAACGTTTCAGTCTGCTGAAACAATCAGCAGTCAGATCGCAGAGGGCGGGTATCAGTACTATATTTTGCAGCTGGGTTCAGATCGAATTGGCTACACTGCTGTTCATCCCGAGCTGGAGAATCATGCAATGTTTCTCTCAAAAATTTATATCAGAAAAAATTTCCGCGGCCGGGGACTTTCCCGCGCTGCGATGGATTTCGTTGCATCCCTCGCTGAAGAACGCGGACTTGGGATGATCTATCTGACCGTGAACAAGCGGAATTTTTCCTCTGTTGCGGTGTACGAAAAACTCGGGTTTGTCCGTTCCCGGGAGATGGTAACCGAGATCGGGAACGGATTTGTGATGGATGATTATGTGATGGAAAAATATCTATGAATCTATTGTGTTTTACTGAATTTCCTATCGGAGACGGGAGTTGGCCTTCTGATCAATAGGTTGATATGAGTACACGAATATAGTTTAGTATATGATTGATGTATTGGGTGTTAATTGCACCCCCCCCCCAAGTATTCCATAATTACCTCCCCATCTGTATCCCTTGTTCGTTCACCCTACGTTCGAGAGGTTGTATGATGTCCTGCCCTCTTTGTTCCTCGGGACACATCTTGCCTTTGTACGCTGCAATGAATGTTCCTGCTTTTCAGAACAAGGCATATCCCACTAAGGAAATTGCTGAATCTGTTCCCTGTGGTAATATCTCCTTATATTTTTGTGAAGATTGCGGGTTTGTATGGAATGCGGCATTTGATCCATCTCTTCTGGAATATGATGAACATTATCAGAATGAGCAGGGGTACTCCCCTATGTTTCAGTCCCATCTCCAGAATGTTTGTGATATTCTGCTTCCCTCCCTCTCCCACGAATCACATGTTGTGGAGATTGGATGTGGAAAAGCGACGTTTCTCATGAAATTGGGGGAGCTTGGATATACTGTTCATGGCTATGATCCGGCATATGAGGGAACAGATCCAAGAATCATAAAAGAGTATTATTCCCGTGACATGGTTGCTCAGCAATCTTTTGGTAAAGCTGATCTGATTATTTTACGTCACGTTCTCGAACACATCTCACATCCTCTCCAATTTCTTCAGTCTATTGCCGAGGCCAATGACTATCAGGGATTACTGTATATTGAAGTCCCGGATTTCCGTTGGATCGTTGAAAAAAATGCATTTTATGATGTATTTTTTGAACACTGTAATTATTTTTCCCTTCCGGCTTTAACGGGTTTGTTCTCTGATGTACTACATGCCGGGACATTCTTTGGTGATCAGTACTGTTACGTTATTACCAGACTTGCGGACCTTCACCCTCCCGATGTGAATACGCAGCAGCCGTCTTCCCCACCGATTCTGCAGTTCTCAACATGTGTTTCTGCATGGAGGTCTCTTGTCTCCTCCGGTTCCTTTGTAGTTTGGGGTGCAGGTGCGAAAGGAGCGACCTTTTTGCGTGAGATCGATCCGGCACGAGAAACCATCGTGTCAGTTGTTGATATTAATCCAAAAAAACAGGGAAAATATATGCCAAAAACCGCGCACCCAATTGTCTCTCCTGAAACTCTGCGTGGGACACCGGTGTCCGGCATCATTGTCATGAACGAGAATTATCTGGAAGAAATTTCGATGAGTGTTCGGGGGATTTGTGGTGAGGTACCGATATACGTACTCGGAAAAAAACCTGTACCACGCTGATCATATTTTTTCGTATATCTTCATTTGTACGCGTCCATCAGGGCAACCCGTTCGATTACCAGCTCACCGATACGATCTTCTCCGACGACCTCAATCTCTTCTGCGGTGATCCCAAACTCCTCCATCAACACTGCCCGGGTTGCACGCACCCCGTGCTCTTCAAACGAAACGATCCCGCTCAGCAACTCCCGTGCCAGTTCCGCATCACCGCCGAACATCACTACAAACAGTACGTTTTCTCCTGCATGCAGGCCGAACCGGGGCGCAAGGGAACACTGCCGCTGGCCGGAAGCATACAAAAGGATCTCCATTGCAAGCGTTCGGGCAATCGGTTTTCCGGAAGCAAATGACCGTTCTGCATGCCGGACTGCGGAACGGATATGATCCGGCCCTGCGACTTTTTCTGCATCAAATAGTACAATGGTCGATGCGGTTTTTTTTGCGATCGCATTGACCTGTGCGAGGACTGCCGCCGTATCACTGACTGAGGCTTTGGCCTCATACATTGTTAGAGACTGTTCCATCATCATCTACTCTCCAAAATCAAACAGGGTTTTCTGCGGCTTCGGCTCTGCCGGAGCTGCGGCAGGGACCGCCTCGATCTTCTCTTCCTCTGGAAGAGTGGGAAACTCTGCCGCCTTTCCTGTCTTCTTCGCTGCCTGCTCCAAAACATTTTTCGCAAGAACATTTCCCAGAATTGACACCACATCACGGCTGTCTGCCAAGAGCAGAGCTTCGGGTGTGGTAATTCCGCGATCGAACAGCCGCCGGGCACGGACGCGGCCGATGCCCCGAAGGGTAATCAGCGGCAGCAGCTCTTCTTTCACTCCGTTCTCGATCCGGATCTCAAGGTCTCGCACCTCGGAATCAAACCGCGGAGCAAACTCATGCGTGATTCTCCCTGCCGCATGCATCAACCAGCGGAGATTTTCTACCACGGCGTGGATGTCTCCTGCGCCCACACCGAAGTTCTCACAGATAACGTCCTCCGGTACCTCCTCGCACCAGGCCTCCGCAACCAGTGCCGTCTTCACCGCAGCGAAGAACTCCTCGGACAACTCCTCGCACCACAACTCATCACCTCGTTCGCAAAACACCTGATCCACCAGTCGTTCATCCGACGCCTTCAGGTAAAACCGGAACATATCCGGTGTCATGCACAAAAGATGCAGCATCCCGAACGCTGAAAACATCTCCTGTCTCTCCAGAGTTTCCCGAAGCATCGATGCCGTCTCCGGGTCAAGATACAGGCGGGAAGCAAGAACACCGAACTGCGTTCCCCACAGGCCGCCGTCTGCTTCTTCGGTGATCATCCCGCTCTGCACCAGATACTCCAGAGCCTTGCCGATGTTTCTGTCAAGTCTCCGGTGCGTTGTCTTCTGGCTTGCATAAAAGGATTTTTCCATGAATCCTTCAACTTCCGCATGCGTGGACGCAAATCCGGTCGTGATCAGCGCCAGCAAATGATTCCGCAGCTCGTTCTCTTTCTGGCACTGGGACGAGATGTTCTCCGCCGGTGCGTCGATGAACTCCTCAAACAGGCGGTCAACCGCCTCGCGGTCTTTCGCAATCAAGACCGCCTCACCGTACGGATCCAGTCTCGGCCGTCCGGCACGTCCGGCCATCTGCCGGTACTCCATCACCGGAATCGGATTCATCCCGATACCTGCCTCGTATCGCTGATAGTCGCGGATAATTACCCGCCGGGCAGGAAGGTTCAGGCCTGCGGCCAAGGTCGGGGTTGAGGCGATCACCTGAATGTCGCCTTTTCGGAATCCTTCCTCCACCGCCTCACGGGCCTGCCGCGGCAGGCCTGCGTGATGGAATGCCGCGCCGTTCCTCACCGCGTTCGCCAGTACTTTTCCGGACGGTGTTGCATCTGCCTTTGCGATTCTGTCTGCATAGCCATCAAGCTCCGTCGACTTCTTCTTCAGTACAGTTGCAGCCCGTTTTGCGTACGCCTCCGCCGATCTCCGGGAAGATACGAATACCAGACACTGTCCTCCCTCCCCGACGGTATCCAGCAGGAGATTCAGATCATCGTCTTTCTTGGGAGTCGGTACGATCCGTTCCGCGCCGTGGAAGTGAATCGCCCCGTTGTGGTAGACACCTTCACGGAGGTCTACCGGGCGCCACTCACTCGTGATGAGGCCTGCATCCAGCCATTTTGCAAGTTCCTCCGGGTTTCCCATCGTTGCCGAAAGACCGATGATCTGCATGGCTGGATTCTGGTACCGCAGTTTTGCAATCACCATTTCCAATGTCGCGCCCCGGGAAGGATCGCCGATCAGATGAATCTCGTCCACCACGAGGAGTGAAATCCGCTTCAACCACTCGGATCGGTTCCGCAGCAGCGAATCCGTCTTCTCCGAGGTTGCCACAATAATATCATAGCGGCCCAGATACTCATCGCGCTGATCCGGATCTCCTGTCGCGATCCCGACCTTCACTTCTTTTCCTGAAAAATCCTCATATTTTTCTGCAGCAAGTGCCTTCAGGGGAACAATATAGAGACACTTTCCCCCGTCTGCGATCTCCTTCTGCATCGCCATTTCAGCAACAAGGGTCTTGCCTGATGCGGTCGGAATTGCGACGAGCAGGTTTTTTCGCTCAAACAGACCTGCATCTACGCATTCCGCCTGCGGCGGGTAGAGCTCGGTGATACCCAGCGCCGAATACTTCGTGCGCAGCGAGATTGGAAGAGGCAGTGAGTCTATTTTCATGGAATGGCCGATCCGATATATGAACCCCTTTGTTTCGAGTGGAACTATGGAGAAACTCTATTCATAAATAAAGATTGTGAATGATAGCTTCTCAATAGTAGTAGCTTATAACATTCATCTTGGCTTCCTTCTTCTTGCGGTCAAGGAAGTTGAATACGGTATTGTGATCCGAGCCGCTGATTAGCATAAGAACTGCGGTGTGGGCGTCGTTCACCTGATCCGGCATTCCGATGATACCGATGGTTTTTCCGTACACCGAGATGTAGGTACCGGTCATGTTTTCGATCTGTTCCCGGGCTTTTCCGTCGCGGCCGATGATTCGTCCACGGACGCGGGAGAGCTTCTGCGGGGTGTCGGCATCGTCGGAGATGTCGATTAAGTCCAGTACCATATCGTCATCTTCCAGAAGTTTTCGTGCGCGTTCCGGGGAGAAGCCGCGACCAATTGCTTTGATGATCTCCATCGATCGGATCTCGGCAAGTGCGTCTTCTTCGTTGGTGATGGTTACCAGGCCGTCCTTGCTGTCCACTTCGAGGGTTACCTCGAGCAGGTTTTCCAGATTTTTGCGGGTTTCGCCGTGCTTTCCGATGATTGCGCCGATACGGTCGTTGGGGATTTTTACTTCCTGGGTCATGTTATATCTCGAAAAATTCTTCTCCGACTATGTTGCGGAAGAGTTCATGTTCATCGGTTGTTTTGCATTTTGGTGCAAAAAACCTGTTGATGTTTCTAATGTCGCGGAACAGGAAGTTGTAGGCCTTCGGGTGTTCCGGTGTTACTGCCTGCGCCATGTCGATCAGAATGAGGCCGTCGGGGCCGGTGAGGATGTTGTACTCGGAGAGGTCTCCGTGTACAAGCCTGGCTTTCTGATACAGATCGCGAATGAGGCCGACTGCATCCTGATAGGTTTCTTCGGGGCTTTTCGGAAGTTTCTGGCGCATCTGTGGATACGGGATTCCGTCTTCTCCCAAAAATTCCATGATCAGAATGTTTCTGTCAAAGGCAAACGGTTCGGGGCAGGGGATGCCTGCTTCTCTGGTACGGGCGAGGTTACTGTACTCCTTTTTGGTCCAGGCAAAAATGATGTCTTTGTGCGTGTGCCTGATGTTGGAAAACCGGGGATCGCCTAAGATGTACTCGCTCATGGTGGTGAAGTTCCCGGTGCGCAGACGGTAGATTTTGACTGCGGCACCGACTTCCACTCCCGCATCGCTGGTGCGTCCGGCAAAAAATACGTTTGCTTCTTTTCCGGTGGAAATGGAACCTCCGATTGAGCTGATGACTTTTTTGTTCACCAGTTTGTAGAGGGCAAGAAGCGTGATTTCATCGAAAACCTCGCCGGTAACTTTTCGGGAATCTTCGTCTTTACGGATTTTGATGCCGAGGTCTGCGAGTTTGCGATCCAGCCGCTCGATTCTGTCGAGGTTTTCGTGGTGGTGATCTCGTGGTTTTGGTGTTGATTTCATTTTTTGGGGGGGTGATGTATTCGCAATCAGTAGTTATTTCGTGTACTGGGTATTAGTTCTTCGCCCTGTCTCTTTTCTAATGTAGGATTTTGGGTTGACCCGGGTCACCCCAAAATCCTACAGAAAAGAACTGGCTCAGACCCAACTCACAAACCGCGGTTTGTTTGGATTTAGTAGTTGATTTGTTTTCAGAATGTGTCTTTATCCATTTTTTCATGTTTGTTTTTTCTGTAATTTTTCATGTTTTTCAGAGAAATACGATATGTTAACAGGAAGGTTTATACCCCCCCCCCCAAATACTTCCTGATTTTATATGAATCCAATAGAAGAATTTCAGCTGGAAAGAAAAGATCGTATCTCTTCATATCATGGGAATACCTCCCTGCAAGATATTTCCCGGAAATTTACTGAAGTAACAATCGCTGCAAAGTACCAATACAATTTTTCCTGGCTTGGTCGTCCAACAATTCACTATCCTCAGGATCTCGTGGCGATGCAGGAAATCATCTGGAATGTGAAGCCGGATTTAATCATCGAGACAGGGATCGCCCATGGTGGCTCACTCATATTTTCTGCATCCATGCTTGAGTTGCTTGGTGGAGAGGACAGGGAAGTGGTGGGTCTTGATATTGATATACGGGCGCACAATCGTGCAGAAATTGAAGCGCATCCATTGTTTAAACGAATCACTCTAATCGAAGGAGACAGCACATCTCCCGAAATTGCTGAACAGGTATATGCAATTGCACAAAAACATCAGAACATTCTTGTTTGCCTTGACTCGAATCATACGCATGATCATGTGTTAAAGGAGCTGGAATTGTACTCTCCCTTGGTGAGTACGGGCAGCTACTGTATTGTTTTTGACACCATCATTGAAGATTTACCCGATGACATGTTCTCGGACAGGCCTTGGTGTCATGGGAATAATCCAAAGACTGCGGTCTGGGAATTTTTAAAAACACATGATGAATTCTCCGTAGATGCAGAAATCATTCAGAAGTTACTGGTGACTGAAGCACCCGACGGATATTTGAAAAAAATAAAATAATTTTTTCGCACGTTTTTCCGTACACTCAGTTCCTGTAGCTCTGCACGTATGCGTACGCATCCGCGAGCAGCTCCGTCAGAGAGTCACCACAGGCTGCCTTCAGATCCATCGGGTGAATCTTTCCTGCTGCATATGCCGCCTCAAGTTCTGCGTAGCTCTGGTACTCCGCATTCCCGCCGAACTTCTCGGGGCGGCGAATGACAACCTCCGGCACACGGGGGAAGATATTGTACTGGAACACCTGCAGAATCGGGTTTCCTTCCACCTCAGGTGGGCAGAACGCCTTCTTCATCTTCTTCTTGATCTCCTCGGGCGAATCGGCGACTGAGACGACGTTGCCTTTCGAGGAGGACATCTTCTGACCGTCAAGACCGTTCACAATCGGTGTGTGGATACAGACCGGCGGCTTGTAGCCGAGACTGGGCAGATGTTCGCGGGCCAGCATGTGAATCTTGCGCTGGTCGATACCGCCGACCGCCGCGTCAACGTTCAGGGTCGGAATATCGACAACCTGCATGACCGGATACACCATCTGCGAGACCATCGGGTTATCCATTGCCCGGCCGACCTCGTCCATACTGCGGGTGGCACGGTTCAGCGTGATTTCCTGACACAGCGTTAGGACCTCGGTCTGATACTTGGGCGTCAGCTGGACATCCGTTCCCAGCACAAACTCCGCACCTTTCAGACCGCATGCCTCAATGCATGCCTTGTTGTACTCGGCAAGTTCTTTGATCTGCTCAAACGTTCCCTTCCGGTTCAGATATGCGTGCAGGTTTGCGATCAAGACCACAACGTCAAACCCTGCTGCTTTCATATCCATCAGTTTATTGATGGTCACCAGGTGACCGAGGTGAATCTCGCCGCTGGGTTCATACCCGGTATAGACCCGCTTTGTTGGTTTGTTCAACAACTGCCGGAGTTCGTCCTCTGTGACAATCTCCGCCGTGTTACGGGTGACGAGTTCGTATGCGTCCATATCCTACTACGTTGGAATCACAATGAGATAAAGGATGTGTGATACAGTGTAGACAGGTTGAAAAAAGTGAGAGGTTATCCCTCGGGTGTAGCTCTTCGGCGGCTTCTTGGTGCAGTCCGCAATTGTTGTGGTTCCGTCGAGGATGCCGAACTGTTCCAGAACAAACATGATTGAACGGACATGGGGATTGCCGTCTTTGTCGCCTTCCGCCCTTCTTCATAAAACAGTGTTCTTTCGGTCCTGCAGTCAAAATTATCCGATTTTCTCCATCAGAACGGAGGCAGCACTGAGCAGTTCGTGTCCACGGCCGGTCAGGACGTACTCTTTTCGTTCGCCCTTCTGCAGAATCATTTCGGCGGCAAGAAGTTTTTCCAGATGGAACAGCAGATTTCCTCCGCGAAGTCCGGTGAGTTTTCCCAGATCGGCGAATGATTTCGGTTCGCTTGCAAGAGATTTGAGAATTTTTACACGGATCACATTTGCCAGCGGTTCACCAATCCATGCGACTACTGCTTCGTCGGAAAGGTCCTGAATCTGTTCGCCAATATCGTCCCCCGCATACACTCCCGCACTTTTCAGCAGTTTTGTGTAGGCGGCAAACAGTTTGTCCGCTTCCAGGAGGCAGCCGGTACAGTACTCATACGTGCACAACTTTTGTGCCCCTTCATATTCGCGGCGGATTTTTGTAATCTCTTCAGGGGAGATTGATCCGGTCTTCAGGCTCCCAAGCAGGATGGAAAGTGTTTTTTCAAACTGCGGCAGACACTGCTCTTTTACCGGACAATTTCTGGCCTGTGTTTCCAGTGTCTCCTTTGCCCGCATCATCTCACCTGCGATAATAGCGTCCGCTGCATGTTTGCGAAATGTGTCAAGTGTTCCGGAACTGTTTCCGGATTCCGGTGTATTGATGCAGCGCCTCATCTCGGTTCTGAGTGTTTCGATCTCGGTTCTGAGTGCGGCGAGTTCTGCGGTCAAAGCGTCTTCCATTGTTCTGCAGTACCTCATTCTCTTTTGAAACAGATGAAGATATAGGAAAAATAGAAAAAGTTAGATTGTGAAGGTCTTCGGCGGCTGACCGGAGAAGTCGGCAATGGTTGCGGTACCGTTGATGATCGTGAAGATTTCAAAGTCCGGGTTTTCAGCGGTCTGATAGATACTTTTTACAATCGGACTTGCTTCGATGATCGCTTTTTTGATCTCCATGTCCTTTGAGAAAGAGACGGTCGCAGAAATTCTGAGCCAGGCAAACTCCGGGTTCGCAACGGTGATCTCAACCTTGGGATGTGCCGTCATTTCCTTGTACATCGATTTTTTGTTGGAGGTACAGAAGTACGGTTTTCCATCGCGCTCAAGGTAGTACATGAACGGGCGAACCTTCGGGTTGCCGTCTTTGTCAACGGTCGCCAGGTACATGACCTGATTGTTTTTCATAAACTCAATTACTTCGGTTGTCATGATGATCTTTTTCCTGAGATTTCTGTGGGAACTCTCTACAACTCTATTGATCGTCATTGTTTATAAAAATAACTTTAAAATGTATTTTTATGACCTTATTGAGGGTGGAGGCTATGTCTTGGTTTGTTCGAAGCTTTTTTTATCGGAGCTGAATTCTGACGCTATTTTGGGTTTTATATTTATACTTTTTTCAGTCGGGAAAAGATGCCGCGC
Source organism: Methanocorpusculum petauri (assembly GCF_026891975.1). Classification (GTDB taxonomy): domain Archaea; phylum Halobacteriota; class Methanomicrobia; order Methanomicrobiales; family Methanocorpusculaceae; genus Methanocorpusculum; species Methanocorpusculum petauri. The sequence continues at coordinate 124,834 of NZ_JAPTGB010000002.1, forward strand.
CTTCTCTTTCAGCGTTCATCTTCAACGCCGTGATCATTGTCCTGCCGATTCTGCTTGCATTATCGTCGTTCCGGTTTGTCCCCATCAAGACACCGGAACGCGTTTTTGGTGTTATTGGAGTACGTCCGACGGATGCAAACGGTGTTATTTCTCCGGAGGTCTGCAGTGTTCTCGGCATTTTCACTGATCTTGCCGGTCTTGCGATGGGAAGAATTTCCCGGGAGGAGTAAGATGCATACCTTTCTCCAACGTTGTTGTCGCATCTTTTCCCTCCGAGAAGGACCCGTCCGGCGCATTGATACACCGAATGTATACGTAAGGTGTCCGTTGACACTGAAAAATACCGTTATTCAACAGATATTGAGCGGATGGATGCAGACTGATTTTTGCGGACTGCCTCCATCCGACGGCCGTTTAAATTTTTATTCACGAAGAAGAGAGGAGGGATCCAGCAGATGCTCTTCTCCCCGCCACCAGAGGAAGTACTGGTTCTTCCGCTGCATCAGAACACAGCCGTCAAGAAATCCCGGCCAGTCGTCGGTGAAGTCGTAACCGGTTAAGACAGAGACGAACGGCACAATCCATGCATCGTGGGTAACACACACGGATATTTCCCCGTCTTTAAGAGTACTTTCCACAAAAGAAAACATTCGTTCCGTTCCCTCTTTAACAGGATAATGACCGGGCAGCATCTCTCCCGCAACGTATCTGAGGCTCATGATCTTGACCGGGTTTACGACGTAGAACTCTCTGACAATGTCGTCGTCTGCAACATAGGCACTGGGTGTTCCAAGCATCAGACTTTTTTCTGTTTCCCCATCCATTCCTGCCCCGGCCAAAATTTCATCCCCGGTCTGGACGCATCGCACCATCGGGCTTGCGTATGTCCGGAGCGGCACCTTCGAGAGGGCAGCACCGAAAGCACGCGACTGCCGCCTCCCGCGGGTCGTGAGAACTTTTGTGGATCCGGGCTGACCTTTGATGAACGGTTCGCGTTCTCCGTGCCGCATCAGAACTGCCGCTGCATCCCATTCTGTGCTCTGCAAAACTTTTGGTATCGGATTTTCCGGTGGGACGTAACGGACCGTTCCCCTCAGGGGAAACGGCGTGTCCGGCTCTTTCGTCCGCTCAAGAGCCGAACCGTCCGGACTGATGAACAGCCATCCGGCATCGTCACGGACGTACGCTTTTCCCCCTGCAAACGGCCGGGCATCATAGTACCAGTCGCCATACAGCAGTTCTCCGGCGGTGGTGATATGGGTTGCGCCGAACGTTTCATGATACACCACCGCTGATCCTTCGGAAAACCCGGTCGCGTACAGGTAGGTCTCAAAGGCGATCGGTTTACCCTCTTCATCGATGAACAGGTAGCGTCCGTCTGCGTTGCGGACGGGTGCGACACCTTCGGAAAAGTTTCCTGTCCATGCGTACCGTTCGTTGTACGCGGGTTCCCCGAGAAAATTTATGTGATATGCTCCCGTATCATCCCAGACTGCGGCAAGTCCCGGAAAACGGAAAGGGCCGACACTCTGAAAGTGGTGCTCATAGATCGGTCTTCCCTCATAGAGGTGATGTGTTCCGTCCGGGCTGATGATCAGATCGTCAAAGTCCATATAAAAAAAAGAGTTAGCGGATTGCAGTAAGACCAACCGCTTTGTTTGTGATCGCAATTGATTCGGCTGCGGACTTCACGTCGCCTGCCATTGCCCGGATGCAGTCAACGGTTTCCACAACGACATCTGCTTCCTGGTGGATTGCCTGAAAGAGGTAGAGATCTGTTCCGTCCAGTACCGAGATCGAGTCTTTGAAGATGCCGTTCTCCCAGAGGTCGCCTCTTGGGCGAAGGAGATCGGACGTGTACTCCTTGAGCTGGGCGGTACTCGTGATGCCGGTACTCTTCTCAATTAAGCCGAGGCGCGAGTGTGCTTTGATCAGTTCGATCACCTGTTCTTTGGTTGCGGGATTTTTCAGCTCCATGTTGAGGAAGTGCATGTGCATCAGGGTTGTCGGCACAATCATGGCAGAGGTGACAATATTGATATGCGGCAAAACGCTCTGTACATCCGGACCGTGGTGCGAGGGGATCGTGACAGGGTTTAAGACAATTGCATCGATTGGTCCCCGTTTGATGTCTCCCGGGTCTCCGCCTCGGCGAACCATGGTGGCACGGACTTTTTTCACACCGAAGGCCGAATCAATGAGATTGATGATGCGGCAAAGGCCGGTTGTGTTGCAGGAGACGACACGGGCGTACTGTCTGCCGATTGCGTCTGTGTAGTTACAGGAGGCGTTGAAGGAGAATCCTGCGACCTCGTGATCCTCTCCTCCCTCCCAGATTGCTTTTTTGCCGTACTTTTCGTACAGCGCTTTGTTGCCCACTCCCACTCCTCCGGGCGTTGCATCAACTACGATATCGGCTTTCTGGATCATTTCCTCAACACTTCCTGCAACCGGAATGCCTGCTTTGTCAAAGGCTTCTTTTTTGGAGAGATCGGCAATGTAGAGAGGATAGCCCCGTTCCTTTGCAACAAACGCTTCTGCGCCGGGTTTGGTTTTGGAGACACCGATGATTTCCATGTCAGGCTGTGCGGAGACTGCATCGGCCACACGTTTTCCGATGGTTCCGTAGCCGTTGACTGCGACCTTGATCATAATACAGTATGCTTTCTCTTCGGTATCATAAAAGCATATCCAGTAACTCACCGTCGGCAGTATTATATCGACTCACGATATATATGTAGTACGGATTCCGATATATCGGAATCCGAAATAATTTCGGGTGATGATGTCTTATGCAGCCTACTGAAAAAGGTCCGCTGACGGAGGCGGCGTACTATATTCTGCTGTCGCTGTACTCGCCTCTGCACGGATACGGGATTATGCAGAACGTCCGCAAGATGTCAAATGACCGGGTGAATCTTGGGGCGGGAACACTGTATGGTGCAATTAATACCCTGCTGGACCGGCAGTGGATTGCATCCGTCGGTGACTCTGCAATGTCGAGGAAGAAGGAGTATATTATTACAGATGCCGGTCGTGCGGCGGTGAAGAGTGAGATTCTGCGACTGCGGGAACTGGTTGAAAACGGGCAAAGGATGGAAAAACTATGAAACATGTTGTGTGGAAGTTCTTCTGGAATTATGAATCGGAGGAAAAATGGCTCAATGAAATGGCGGCGAAGGGTTTTGCCCTTTACAGTTATTCATGGGGACGGTATGTGTTTGAGGAGTGTGAACCGGGCGAGTATGTCTATCGCCTTGAACTGCTGAAGGATCTTCCGTCAAAGCCGGAGAGTATGGCCTATCTCGGATTTCTGGAAGAGACTGGCATTGCCTGTGTTGCAACGCATCTGCGGTGGGTGTATCTGCAGAAGAGATCCGCGGACGGCCCGTTCGATCTGTACACGGACACCCGTTCTGCATTGAATCACTACCAAAATATTACGAATCTCTGGAACACTCTGGCATTTCTGGAGATCTTTGCATCCGCCGTGAACTTCGGTGTAGGATTTTACCGGGTTATATCCGAGACGGGTACGCCGCTGATGAACTTCCTGTTCGGAACGATCTTTCTTGCTCTTGGGTGTCTGTTCTATTATGTGGGAAAGTCCCCGCGTTCCAAAAGCCGTGAACTATCTGCTGAGCAAAATATCCGAGAATAATTTTTTTGAATCTGCGCGATGATATTCCCCACCCAAAATTTTAGTGTTTTTACGTCAGATCCAAACGCCGTTTCCTTTTGATACTTTGTTATGGAGTACTGACTCATGAGCAAAACCTAATTTATGCTCAAGAGATTTATTAGTACCATTATCCAGATTATAGATTGTAATATCCGGTGGCCGTGTATCACCGGTACTGTGAAAAAGTACATCCGGCACCAGAAGGAGATCTCCTTTTTCGTGTTCCGTTGCTACACGCATGTTGTTGGCATGTCGGCCATCGGATATTACTCCAAAACAGTCGTACAGAACGAATCGTTTCGGAACGTCGCGACCCTGAAGATATCAGATATCTGAATCCGGGGGGTAGCGAAGGACTTCAACCGGTGCCTAATTCCCCGGTCAGTGCAGAAATGCAGTGATCAGGTACTGGTTGAAGGACATGTTTTGGCGCTGTTTTTCTGTTATTTGTACGCCGCATATGCTTTGATAAAGGTATCCGCTGCACGATACGTCCATTTTCCGATCTTTTTGTCCCGGACAATCGCACCAAACATTTCGAGCCGTGACAAATACCAGAACATCTGTATTCCGGAAAGCCCGGTCGTATCGATAATCTCCCGCTTTGTAATTTCCGGTTTTTCTACAACTACGGCAAATGTCAGGTGAAGAGCATCATTTCCAAGAATTTCCTGCAAAATTTCCTCTGCAGAACTTTTCGGAATTTTCCGGATCGAGTAGGTGCTGACACCGTTTTTTGCGATTCGCATCACGACGTGTTTCCGGATCAGCCGCCGGATCGTGTACGCTGTACGCAGGTGAGACGCGTTCGTTTTTGCTGCAATTTTTTCCAGGCTGAGTCCCGGATTCTCACGGATACAGGCTGCAATATGCATGGGATCATGTGCAGCTGTCCGATCAATGAGATATAGCACAACACTGCCTGCAGCTATACAGGCAGCGTAGAATCCCAGTACCACGACAGGATGCAGACTCATGATTCCCCTTTAGAGTGAATATGGATCTCCCGCAGTATATGAAAACTGTGGACAAACACTCGTCACGTCAGCGTGATCGAAGAAATAAATCTGAAAAAAAGGAAAAGGTGTTTTCAGGTGCTTCGGTCGCCGATCGCTGCCACATACTCATCGTACATGTCGGTGACTTCCTTCTCCGGCTCGGCAGTAAACCGCGAGACAAGATAAATTGCAAGCAGACTTGCAATCACGCCCGGCACCATCTCATACAGACCGGTGACTGCTGTCAGGTACGTACCCCAGCCGAGAGAGACTACGCCTCCCACGATAATTCCGGCGAGTGCACCCTGCCAGTTCATCCGTTTCCAGAAGAGACCCAGAAGAATCACCGTACCAAACGTACAGCCAAATCCTGCCCATGCATTCGACACAATGTTGAACACTGAACTTGCCTGATCCAGAGAGAGGATAATTGCAACTGCGGAGACGATCAGGACCGTTACCCGGGAAATCCACAGCAGCCGCTTGTCGGGAGCAGTTTTGTTGATTAAGTTCTTGTAAAGATCCTGCGAAATCGCTGAGGATGCCACCAGAAGCTGGGATGATGCTGTACTCATGACCGCTCCAAGGATACCGCAGTAGATGATACCTGCAACAAACGGAATTGCACCGAACACACTGCCGGTCATCTGAATAAAGATCTGTTCAGAGTCGCCGAGAATCGCCGGGTCCGGGAACAGGAGCTGGCCCACGAGACCCACAAAGATTGCAGCGGAGAGGGAAAGAATAACCCAGATCATTGCTGCCATCCGTGCCTTTGGCACTTCTTCGGGATCCTTGATTGCCATGAACCGCGGGAGAATGTGCGGCTGGCCGAAGTAGCCGAATCCCCAGGCAAGTCCTGACACGATCGTAAAGACCGACACGAACTCAAAGATACCGCTTGCCGCATTGTACTCATGGAACAGCGAGAACATCTGCGGATCAATGGAGGCAAAGCTTGCTCCTTCACCGAAAAGGACAACACAGGCAATGAGCGGCACAAGAATCAGAGCAAACAGCATTAAAATTCCCTGAATGGTGTCGGTGATACAGACTGCCTTGAATCCTCCGGTAAAAGTGTAACAGACCACAATCAGTGCACAGATCAACACACCCGCAACGTAGAGCGAGGTGAGATCCGTGATGCCGAACGAGCTTAAGTCAACACCGTAGATCGTCATCAGCGAGCTGAACAGCACGCCTCCCGCCTTGAACTGGGCGGACGTATAGACGATGAAGAAGATCAGAATAAATATGGATGCAATCGCGGTGATGAATCCTTTCTTTTCCCGGAATCGGTTTGTGATGAACTCAGGAATAGTCAGTGAGTCCTTTGCTTTGTGGGTGTAGATTCTCAGGCGTTTTGCGATGAACCGCCAGTTCAGGTAGGTTCCAATCGCAAGACCGATGGCGGTCCAGCCTGCTGCCGACATACCGGTCGCATACGCCAGACCCGGCAGACCAAGGAGCAGCCATCCGCTCATATCGGATGCTTCGGCGGACATTGCTGCAACAAACGGATGCAGTTTCCGGCCGCCAAGCACGTAGTCACTTGTGGTTTTGGTCTTCTTGAAGTAGAAGAACCCGATATAGATCATTGCAGCGAAGTAAATGAGGAACGCCGCTCCGATGCCGATTAAGTTCCAGTCTAACACAAATATTCCCCCGGCAGTGGTATTTCTCCCGTCTGCCCCACACCGGGCTGCCGGGGATAAATACACAAAGTTACTGCAACTTACTTAATTCGTCAACATGCTATATATGTGCTTTTACACGGACTTCAGAGCGTTTTTTCGATCCGGATCCGTTTTTTTTGCCGGCATCTGAACCCTTATTCACTCATGGGTTCAATAGACATGCAAGGTGAACCACAAAAATGTGCGACGATACTAATTGTACCTGCGATGCATTCGATGACGAGTGCGGATGCGGCGACTTCTATCACGAGATGCCCCGTCTCGGAGAGCCCGCCCCAGAATTTATTGCAGAGACTACTCATGGTGAGATTAAACTGTCCGATTACCGGGACAAGAAATGGGTCGTGCTGTTCTCCCATCCGGCAGATTTTACCCCGGTCTGTACGACAGAGTTCGTAGCGTTCTCAAAGGCGTACCCTGAGTTTGAGAAGAGAAATGTTGCGTTAATCGGTCTTTCGGTTGACAGTTCGTCTTCGCATCTTGCATGGATACGGGATATTGAAGAGAAGCTTGGCGTTCATGTTCCGTTCCCGGTTATTGCGGATCTGGATACGGGCGTTGCGTCCCTGTACGGTATGATTCAGCCGGCGATGAGTTCGACCGCTGCCTGCCGTGCGGTGTTCTTTATTGATCCAAAAGGGATTCTTCGTGCGATGATCTATTATCCGCTGACGACCGGCCGGTGCATTGCAGAAATTCTCCGGGTGATTGATGCCCTGCAGGTGAACGATACGCATCATGTTGCAACGCCGGCAAACTGGAAGCCGGGGGACAAGGTGATTGTTCCGGCACCAAAGACACAGAAGGAGATGGAAGAGCGTGAGAAGATCACAGGTCCGGATAAGAAGACCTGGTATCTTCTGATGAAGGATCTGTAGATCCTTCCTCAATCTTTTTCTCTTTTGCCGCCCGAGGTTAGTAGTATGGTTGAGATGATGACGACCGAGACGGCGTATGCGATTCTCGGTGTTCCGTCGGGTTCGGATTTTGCAACGACTGCAAAGGCGTTCCGCGATCTTCGCGATAAGTATAATCCGGAGACGAATCCTTTCCGCAGAAAGGAGTTTGCTGAAGTGATGGCGGCCTTTGAGTTTTTACAGAGGCAGTTCTAATCTTTTTGCAGTTTTTATGTTTTGAAGGGGGAGTATTTTTTTTGATACTCTCTTCCTTTGCTGTTCGTAGTTCTCTTATGTGCCTGCACTTCCTATAGTTTTTACCACAAAATCCAGAAGGATGATTTCATGAGTAAGAAGATTCTGATTTTAAACGGCAGTCCCCGTCCGAAGGGAAATACGGCTGCATTGATTGATGCGTTTGCGTGCGGTGCGGAGTCTGCGGGACATTCTGTTACGCGGTTTGATCTGCAGAAGATGGATATTCATCCGTGTCTCGGCTGCTTCGGCGGGGGGAAGGATCCCGAGAGTCCGTGCGTTCAGAAGGATGCGATGGATGAGGTGTATCCGGTGTACCGCGAGGCGGATGTCGTGGTGTTTGCGTCCCCGATGTACTATTGGAGCGTGACGGCCCAACTGAAGACGGCGCTTGATCGTCTGTTTGCGGTGACGGAGTGTGATCCGAATTATCAGACGCCGCAGAAGGAGTGTGTTCTGCTGATGCCTGCGGAGGAGGATTCGGAGGAGAATTTTGCGCCGGTTGTGAGATATTACCAGAGTCTTCTGAAGAATCTCGGATGGAAAAACAAAGGGATGGTTCTTGCGGGCGGTGTGCTGCATGCCGGCGATATTTCCGGCATGCCGGTTCTCACGGTGGCCGAGGAACTCGGGAGATCGATTGTATGAAGGTTTTGCTGATCAACGGGAGTCCGCACAAGGAGGGCTGCACGTTTACGGCGCTTTCGGAGGTTGCAGGGGCACTGAACCGCCGCGATATTGCGACGGAGATTTTTCATATCGGTACCAGACCGATCGCGGGATGTGTTGCCTGCGGGAAATGTGCTGAGACGAAGCGGTGCGTGTTTGATGATAAGGTGAATGAGGTGTTGGACCGTCTTGACGAGTACGATGCGATTGTTGTGGGTTCTCCGGTGTACTATGCGGGGCCGGCAGGACAGCTGACGGCGTTTCTTGACCGTCTGTTTTTCCTTAAGGAGGATCTTATGGCGGGAAAGCCGGGTGCTGCGGTGGTGTCCTGCCGCCGTGGCGGAGCGACGGCTGCGTTTGATCGTTTGAACAAGTACTTTACGATCAGTAATATGCCGATCGTGTCGTCGCAGTACTGGAATATGGTACACGGTTCAACGCCTGAGGATGTCCGGCAGGATCTGGAGGGGCTGCAGGTTATGCGGACGCTGGGAGAGAATATGGCGTGGCTTCTGCGGTGTATTGAGGCTGGCAGAAAAGCAGGAGTGCCTGCGCCGGTGTACGAGGAGCATCTGTGGACGAATTTTATCCGGTAATTTTTCAACTTTCCCCTGGAGGGTTAGGGATCGAGAATAATTCGGTCTTCCCAGAGAAAATAGCAGACATCCAGAATGATCTTTTTTTCGGCGGGAATGGTGTGGGCAACACAGCTTTTTTTCGGGAAAAGATCGCCTCAAGTGTACAAAGTTCCGGTAGATTCAGCAGTACCTCAACTGCCTCCCGGCTACATGAGTATGTGGTAACGTCGACGACATTTTTCCGGTACTCTTCGGTTGGCCACTGTTCTGGATTTTTTGGATCGACTGTGTCTGGAATTTTCCAGAATAATAGATCATGCTCTATTTTTTCTGCTCTTCCTTTTTTTGAACGAGGGAGAATGTGTCGCAGTACGGGAATATTTTCTTGAATGAACAAAGAATACACAAAGGCAAGGGTAAACTTGTGCACTGTTACTATCCGGCAGGTACTCCTCCTTCCCCTCAGGATGATCCGGGCTGGAAACTTCTTGAAAATCAATGCAGGCAAATGATCTTTCACCCAATACTTGAACATCCTGACATCTCTCAAAAGCAGATCAGCAGAAGTACTGATATCCCGGTAACCACACTTCGATGGCATCTTGCCCGGCTACAAAAACCACGTGTCATAACATTTGAAAAAAATCTGAACATCACCTGTTACCTTATCCCTCCCTCATTTGCGGAGAAGTACCGTTCCATTATGGAAACTATCGGAACTGTATCCTCTCTTCCATTTGCTTGATCGAATACCCTTTTTCTGATCTTTCTGTACTGTACTTTTCAGTACAGTACATAGAAGGAAGAATAGTAGATGGAGATACATATCTGATGAAAATTATCCCTTTACTCAATCTCCGTTTTGTTCTCCCGAAACACCACATGTTCCAGCAGCATCACTGCGACCGTTCCCGCCACAAATCCGTTTGCGAGTACGGGCCGGACAACTGCCGGAATCGCTGCAACCGCCGCTTCCGGCAGAAACGAAAACGTTGCCGCGATCAGAATGGAAAAACCGATCACAATCCCGCTGTTGAAGGAGAACATTCCGCGTCCTTCGTGTTCTATCAGGACACCAAGTGCTGCGGAAAGCTGGCTGGTCATGATGAAGATCAGAAGACATCCCGTAATCACGGTCGGGATGGTGATGATAAGCGAGATCACCGGCGGGAGTGCGGCGCAGACGATCATCAGTGCGCCTGCGGCGAGCAGGGGATACCGGCTTGCATTCTTTGTGTCAAGGATCATGCCCGAGGAGATTGAGTAGTTGACACCGCCGATGACACCCGCCCCGCCGGAAAGCATGTTCATGATGCCCGTGATAGTAATACCGCGGCGGAGCTGTCCCTCCGTCTCCGCCGCCGGGACTTTAGCCACTTCGCCAACGCCCCGGATACTGCCAATGTCGTTGACGATTAAGGCAATGTAACAGATGAACACCGAAAGGATAACTCCGGGTGCGGCGATTGGAGAAAGCAGGAGACCTTCGGTGAACGGAACGGTCCCCTCCGCACCAAACGAGATCATTGTTCCCGGAAAACAGATGAGGGCTGCAACTGTTCCGAAGAGGAGTACCCACAGCATAAGCGTCGCCCGCCAGAATCCTTTGAGGCGGTGATTGAGGGCGAAGATCAGAATCAGCAGAACAAATGCGAAGATCAGTTTTCCGGCCATACTTCCCGGCTGGCCGGGATCTGTGATGAGGTTTGCAAAGGTGGGGACGAGTGTTAACGGGATTAAGGTAAGGACGGTTCCGATTACACGGGGCGTGAACAGTTTTGCAATTCTTGGAAGAAGGCCGGTGCGGGCGATCACAATCCCGGCTGCACCGCAGAGAACAAGGGCGGTGGAAAATGCCGCGGGGGCAAAATCGGTCGCAGCAACCGCCGCGGTCAGCAGAATTGCGGACGGCCCGTAGATTGCAGGGAGCCGGTGGCCGAAGATGACCTGCAGAATTACTGCAACACCGGTGATGACGAGAAGCTTCTGGGCGTACCAGACCGCTTCCGCTGGGGTTGCGTTATAGAGTCCTGCTACAACGTTCGCAAAGATGATGACGAAGGCTGCGGAGCAGATCGTCCACATGAGGCCGGAGGTTGCCATCTCTTTTGCGGGAACGCGATCGTTGACATTGTAGCGGAAGGTCATGTCTGTGGATTAGTTTTGCCGCGGAGTGTTATAATGGCATGTACCCGGCGGGTTTTATTCCGGGAAAACACGGGAGATGCCTCTGACTTTCCGGTCTGATAGGAAACCGGGGCACTTTCAGTACGCGCGGTCGGGGGTTTATATGTCCCCGTAGCATACTCTATTTTGTAACACCCCTCGAGACAGCGGTCCTCTGACAGTACCCGCGGTTTTGGTCCTTCACGAGTCCCTGCCTCACCTACTCTTTTCGCAAGGATTGTGCTGAAGGTCCTGTTGTGCGGTACGCGGGAGTGAAAGACGGGCCGCTTCCGGGGATGTTCTGAAGAGTCATGTTTTTTGGTCTGGTCTGCGGAACTATCTGTGTGCAAAACAGATCGTTTTCAGTGTCGTGTCTGGATGCCGCCCAGTACAGTCCGGAGCACGGGACGTACATAATACAGTGCATACTGGAGTGTTACGGGAGGTTCGATCTTCCCCGTCTTGCATCAGCCGTGCGGCGGGTGGTACAGGCGGTTCCGCTTCTTTCTTCGCGGTATGTGTGTGAGAATGGTGTTCCGGTACGGTGGGAACCGGTTGAGGAACTGCCGGAGCTGGTGTCGGTGAGTTTCCGGCCCGTCCTTGCCGAGGCAGCGGCTCCGCGCCGAATGGAAGGACGCCCGCCGCTTCACATAACCGTCTGCCGCGGAGACGGAAACGATGATCTGCTCGTTGTCATGGATCACGTGGCTGCGGATGCCCGGGGAATGTTTGTTGTCCTCTCCCTTATTGCGGATGCGTACGCCGGCCGGGAGATTGCCGTACCCGATCAGCCGGAGGAGCGCGGCATCGCAAAACTTTTTCAAAATATTTCCGCCGGAGAACTCCGGACTGTTGCAAAACGATCGCAGGAGCCGGTTGTCTCACTCTTTCCGTGGGCTTCCCCGTTTGCAAAACCATGTACCGTTTCGCCGATTCGGATTGTACACAAAACGATCTCCTCCGGGGATTTTTCCCGGATACATGCTGCTGCCCGCAGTTCCGGTGCGACCATTCAGGATGTGCTGATGGCCGCGTTCGCCTCCGCCCTTCGGACGCTTGGGGCATCCGTCCCTGTCCCTCTCGAATCGACGATGGATCTGCGTCCCGCACTTGGTCCGGGAGCAGGCGGGTGGATCGGGAATTTTTCGGCAAACTACCGGCTGGCGATCTCTCCCGCAAACGATCTGCGGGAAACTGTTTCGCAGGCAGCAGTACTCGGCAGAACGTTCAAGGCGAATCATCCTGCGGTGGCGTGTGCACTCCGGTTTCTGGATCCGGCAGTCCGCAATCGCATGGATATCCGGCTGCCGGAGGATGACCCGGGATTGGATCTTCGCTGCCCGTTTCTTTCCAACGTCGGCGTGATTCCACCTTCTGCCGGATCATTTGGGAGGGACGTTACGGTCTCCGCGGTGTGGACCGTGACGGATTTTGTTTCCGGGCGCTATCCGTCACTTGTCGCGGGAACGTGGAACGGCAGCCTGCATCTTGCCGCTGCCGTCGCTTCCGGTGACATGTCTGCGGATTGCATTTTTGATCTGATGATCGGCACTCTCCATCGGTTTACCAGACGACAAGCCGGTCTTCCGGATCAAGATACATTCCGTCTTCCGATGTCACGTTAAACGTGTCATAGAACTCCTGCACCTGCTGAACGTTCACATTCGTCCGCACATATCCCGGCGGGTGTTCATCCGTTTCCAGAATTATCCTGCCCATCTGTTCCGGATACATCCTCCGCCAGATGTGCGAGAAGGACGTAAAGAACTCCTCGTAATCGAACCCATCGATTGTACGTGCGATATCCATCGTACAGGCGAGACCGCCGAGATCGGCAACCGTTTCTCCGATGGTCAGTTCTCCGTCCACACTCTCGTCCGGATACGGCATGATGGTTTCATAGTATGCCGCAACCGTTGCGGTATGGTTCCGGAATGCGTCCCGATCCGCATCCGTCCACCAGTTCCGACGATTTCCGTCCTTGTCGTACTGGCTGCCGGTCGGATCAAAAGCATGCGTAAACTCATGACCAATGATCATACCGATTCCTCCGAGCTGTGACGCATAGGATCCTTTCGGATCATAGAAGACTCCTCCGAGGATTCCTGCCGGAATATTGATGGAGTTACTCTCCGGACTGTAGAAGGCGTTGACCTCCTGCGGCATACACTCCGACCATTCACCTTTGACAACTGTTGTTCCGATCTTCTGTTTCTGGCGGTTTGCTTCGAACTCGGCAATTTTGATGATATTTTCTGCGGCGCTTCCGCCTTCGGCAGAACTCAGGAGTTCAAGAGTTGAGTAGTCAGTCCAGACGTCCGGATACCCGACACGAATCGCGATTGCGTCAAGTTTTTCGATTGCTGCACCCCGGCTCTCATTCGTGAGCCAGTCGGTACGGATAAGCCGCTGCTTGAGTGTCTCGCGGACGCGTTCGATCATTTCGATAATGTCGGTTCTGGTCTCCTCGGTGAAGTAGGCGTCCACATACACCCTGCCGGTTGCCATGCCGAGTTTCGTATTGAAGGCGTCGTATGCCATCTGTTCGGGAGTTTTTGTTCCGCTGATGCCGTACTTGGCGATGATTCGTTCGTTGTAGATGTCAAGGCATTTCTGATCCAGATACTGGGCTGTTTCTTTGAGCGTGTTCTGGATAAGGATTCCTTTGAGTCCTTCGAGATTTTCTTCGGTGTAGGCAGCGTTGAGAGCAGTGAGCCACTGCGGTTCACTGAGTACGAAGAGGCTTCCTTTGTCGTATCCTTTTGTGGTGAGGATTTCAGCAAGCGGGTAGGAGGGAGACTCGGCTCTGAGCTGTTCGAGTGTCCGCGGATTGTAGATGAGATCGATACGGTTTTCGACGGTCAGGTCGGATGCGTTGCGGCGTCCGTCCGCTATTTGTGATTCGACCGCAAACACTGCCTCATTGAGTGCCTGTGCTTCTGACTGCGAGTATCCGGCGTGTACGAGGAGTTGTTCATAGGTGTGGTCGTTGTTCTGTTTTAGCTGTTTACCTGATTCGGTAAGATTTTTGTACTCGTCTTTTCTGCCGAGGGAGAGTGCGACCGGATCGATTCCTATGATGTAGGCCGAGCTGTTTTTCGGATCAACGGTGACGGTGAGGATGGCAAGGGGATTTGCTATGTGATACTCGCTGTCGGTGAGCCAGGCAGAGAGTTCGTCAAGGGTGCTGATGTTTTTGATACGGGTGAGTTCCGGAAGAATCGGCTGCATGCCCTGTGCGTTTCGGGCGTCCATGTCTTTGACGGAGTTGTAGAGAGTGAGGATGAGGTCTTCCTCGTGGGTTTTCGGCGTGGTGATGTTGGTTAACAGATGAAGAATTTCTGCCTGACGCTGTTCCTCAAGTTCGGCAAACGCAGTGATGATTGCTTCACCACTGGGGATTTCGCTCGTCCTGAGCCACTGGTGGTTGCTTGCAAGATGGAAGTCGTCCTGCAGTCTGCCGGGGTCGTTTGGAATGTTTCCGGCGAGATCGCTGTTGATCCAGGGTGTTCCGATGTACTCCTGGGTGGGCGGTACGGTGATGCAGCCGGCGGCGGTTGCAAGAATGAGTATGCAGAGGACAAGGAGTCCTGTCAGTAATTTATTCATGCTCTCTCCCGTTTCTGATTGAGGTATCTTTTGGCAGATTTTTATTTAATGGTTTCCGGTCGGGGGCACTTTCAGTACGCGCGGTCGGGGGTTTATATGCCCTCGTGTCGTATTTTATTTTGTAACACCCCAAAGGAGTTGCGGACCTCTGACAGTACCCGAGTTTTGGTCCTTCATGAGTCCCCTCCGCCCCCTTTTGTTTCCTGCTGTCCGATGCAGTTTTTTTCTTTTGGTTCTTTCGAAGGTAGGTTCCTTCCGGTTTGTTCCAGCCGACGAGTCCCCCGGCGTAGTCCGCAGAGGTCGAGTTTATCATGATATTCTTCAGGGTCAGGTTGCGTATCGTACCGTTTGAGCAGGCAAATATCCCAATTCCTACTCCTGACCCCTGATTCAGGGTAAGATGAGTGAGCGTATGCCCGTTGCCTTCGAATGTTCCAGTAAAGGGAGTATCCTCACTTCCCAGCGGGATGAAGGTGGCACCGGAGAGATCCAGATCATTGCTCAGATAATACGTGCCATTGAGATCATTCTGTATCGCCTGCAGGTCTGTGACTGTGGTGATGTGGCTTTCGGTTGCTCCTGCCCCGGAGATACCACTGAAGAACAGAAGGACTGCTATAAAAATGAGTATGAGTTTTTTCATGATGTCTTTCCTTCAGTTAGTCTTCTTTATATTTCTCACCATTCCATCGTATGGACAATGAGTGCCCGATTTTATCAGGTGATGATGGCCCATTTACAAGACCATAATTCAGGGTGGAGAATGCATCCGCAGCATCGACAGAGTTTTTTGAGATGCAGTATTCATCTCCATTTCGAGCACTTTTTGAACTCACAACTCTCATACCAGCTTTGAAGGTATACATCTTCTCCCTGGTAGCACCCGCACCCAGACTGGAACCCGCACCAGTAAATGAGAGAGACCATTTCTCAACGGCATCCCTAGATACCTTCACTTCAGCAACTTTTTGAATCCACGCCAGTCCGACGCCCCCCGTTCCTATCGAACATTGTACTGTTTCCTCGTTGAAACAATTGCCCGGGGTATCATCACAGGCATTTGCGTTTGGAAGGTACTGTCCATGGCATGGATCTATACGCAGGAGCATTTTGTGATTTTGATTAAAATTTAGACCTCCAACTGTGACCTGTCCAGGTGTCATTTGCACCTGAGCTGTGACGTAGAATTGGTCCTGCTTCTCATTCTGCGCTATATCATCCCAATACCAATTAGAGGTTAGTTTGACTGTCCCCCACTCCCCATAGTCTATGGTGCCCGAAGTCTTCTGGGCAATCCACCCCGGTTCCTGAAGAGTTAATGGCACATTTGCTGCGTAGTCAACAATAGATGCACCCGCGATCTTCACCTTCTCGTTGGCGAAGTTCAGCCATTCATTTAGGTCCTCCTTGGCTGCTGCATAGGCCGTATCATTCGCATCCGCGGAAACGAAACATGTATACTCCATAATTTGCCCGGTGGGCAGTACCTGAAAACCATAAGCAGCGAGTTTCTGACCCTCAGGTACTTCAACACCTGGGAGACCCATATATCCTTCGGATCCTGGGGATGCAGATAACGCGCTCACAGATAGCTTTTTCCGTAGGTTCAGGGAATTCAGTGGCAGGGAAGAGCTAGACAAGGCAACGGGTGCCACAGTCCTTCCAAAATGTGAGATGTAGTTGCTCAGCGTAACATTCGATTGTTCAAACAGGTCTTCCGGTGAGAGATCAAATCCGCTCGCTGCAATGGTAAAATCAGCGGGGCCGTACATGGGACCTCCGTAGATCGTTGGTGTCTCAGTCCATGCCTCTCCATGACCGAACTCATCGGCGGTAACAGGTGCGATGCAGACCGCGGCAAATACTATCGCAGCAAGTAAGACGGCAAAACAGGCATAACGCCTACCTCGCATCTCATAGCATAATAATAATTTCACATTCATTCTTCCCTTTGGAATGCTGAATTCATTATATTGTTGATCTCAGACTAACATCTCGTCCTCTCAGATTTAAACCGAAAAACGAGTATTTCAGTCTAACACTGGATTTTTCCAAAGATACTCCTGATAAAATAAATCCAGACCGATCTCCTCCTCTTCTGTCACCCGTAAATTGTTTGCCTTGTCCACAACCCAGGCAAGGAAATATTTTAGTCCCTGACTCTTCTCTTTTTTTCTCTCTCCGCTCACATATATCGTATGGGCAGCACGTCACTCATCGAACCAGAACAAACCCTCCGGTATCACCTTGCGGTTCTTGAAAAGGAACAGCAAATCGTCTCCCACAGAGCCGGACACATCTACCACTACTTTCCAAACGGTTCCTCCCTCAGCTACGCCGACACCATCCGCATCACTCTGTGCCAGAATCCGACCACCGAAAAAATTCTCGGCATCATTGCAGCAGAACCGGGAATTTCCGGCACCGTTCTGCCGCCTCGTTGCAGTTGTTTCGGGTATGGTGATCGGGTTTGCGGTTCTGATGCCGGTTTCGGTACGGGCAGTGTATGCGGGAGTTGCTGAGGTGAGTATCTACATCGCACCGGAGTACTCCGGAAAAGGTGCGGGGACGATTCTTCTGCATGCGTTGATCGCTGCGTCCGAACGGCACGGTATCTGGATGCTGCAGTCCGGGATTCTGTCGGGGAACGCGGCAAGTGTCCGGTTGCATGAGAAGTGTGGTTTCCGGTTTGTCGGGTACCGGGAAAAGATCGGCTGTGATCGGTACGGGACATGGCGGGATGTGATCTTTTTTGAACGGCGGAGTCGTGTGGTTGCATGGGAGGAACCCGCGGAAAAATAATTTTCGGGAAAAATTTCTCTGACTGATTTCATTCTGTTTTTTGCTTGATGTTTTCGAATACTTTTTTTTTCTTTTTGTCCTGACCTTTTGAGAGAAGTGAGAGAGTTTTCTTATACTCTGTACTGCTCAGTTTTTTGTATGTCAGGAATATTCCTGATTGAACAGGTGAATTATCATGAAATTGTTCTATAAAATTGCGGGCATACTCGGTGTTGCCGTCGTTGTTCTGCTGATTGCAGCTGTGGCAGTTCCGATGAGCACTTCAGAGGAACCTGCCAATCCGCCGATGAGTTCGGCGGAGTATCTTGCCACGTACTGGCCGGACGTGTATGCACAGATCACGTCCGAGAACAAAGACATACTCTCAGCGATTCCCCATGTGTGGGAGTATAAGGAGATCAAGAAAAACGAAGGCAGCCATGCTCTTGACATGACGCTTGAGGACCCGCAGGCGAAAGAGCGGTATGCTCTGATGGATGCGGTTTCGGATCTCGACATCACCGAAGCAGTCTATATGCAGATCGTGTGGCCCGAGCTGTATGCGGATATGAGCGAAGCGACCCGTGAACAGCTTGCCCGTACACCGAATATGCACCACCCGAAAGAGAGCGCAACCTCGCAGCCGGTTGTTGTTTCCGGGGAGGAACACGATCGGCTTGCTGCCCGGCTCGGAGATGATCTGACCGGTGAGAACCGGTTTGCCCTGATTGAGGAGCTGAACGGAACCACCATGACGTCGGCTGCGTTTCTGGAGAAGGTCTGGCCGGATGTGTACTCGATGATTGTACCGGAACATAAGGAGAAGCTTTCCACGATTTCCCACGTGTGGGAGCCGGTACCTTTGGATATTACGGAAGGCGGGCACGGGATTGGTCTGACTCTGAATGATCTGCAGGGTCCGGAACGGTTTGCACTTCAGGATGCGGTTGAGAATCTGGATATCTCTGAGGCTGAGTATATGCAGATCGTTAATCCGGAGTTGTATCTGGATATGGATGACGACACCCGTGTCCATCTCGCCCGTGTTCCGAATATGCATACGCGAAGATAACGCGGCTGAGTTATCCAGGGGAATCTCCTCCCCCTGTTTTATGGTCAGACAAATTTTTGATGTTTTTATGATGTATCCAGTTTATCCTCCTCAAACATTTGTCGGCTGTGGTGTATAATACTTTGATGGAAATGCCAGAGATTATTTATAGTATGTATGATCAAGTGAAAAATTAGTCAGTTCTTTGCTGACATGGAAATGGTGTTAAAAATGAGAAGAAATAAGATAGTTCTTGTACTGTCTTGTGCAGTTGTTTTTCTGTTGCTTTTTGCAGTTGCTCCCGCCGCTGCAGATGCTCAGACGTATAACCCGCTACAGGATCAGGCACGTACCGCATTGATTGATCAGATCAGCGGAACAGAGATGACGTCCGCCCAGTACATTCAGACCGTCTGGCCTGAGGTGTATCAGAAGATCTCTCCTGTGGAAAAGGCGAAGCTTTCCGCAGTTGATCAGGTCTGGGAGATGGAATCCGGTACCATTGTTGGTGGAAAAACCGTAGCATTAACTTCCTTCCGTCCTGAACGCCTTGTCGTGATGGATGCTGTGGAGAATCTGGAAATCACTGAAGCTGAGTACATGCAAATTGTCTGGCCTGAACTGTGGGCAGACATGAGTACTGAGACGAAGGCGCATCTTGCAAACCTTCCGAACATGCACTCCGCAGCTACGAAAATCACATTAGTCAGTACATCCAGATCGATTTATCAAAATTTGTTCGTTAATCCAAGAACTGATTTTAGTTCTGATAGGATGTATTTGAAGTTTAAACTGACCTCATTGGCATCTTGGACCAGTACTGCGTACAGACCAAATTATCATTATGCTGAGACACTAATTTACAACAGTGCCTCTGTGAAAGTTGGAAGTACTGTTGCTTATGCCGATGCGAATGTTCTTCAGTATGCAAATGGAGAAAATGAGATTTTTTCAGAGAATATGATTGCCTGGCCAGAAACGGGTGTCTATCGTGCGGAAGCAATGGCCTACGCAAGTCTTCCTTCTTATGAACAGGTTATGAATACTCACACTGCTCGTTACTCATATACTCGGCCATCCACATGAGAATTATTAATGGTGTTTCATGAAATCAAACTTATTTTTTTTTACAATTTTCATCGTGTGTTTGGTTGTAATTAGTGTCACATCCGCTTCTGTCCTTGAGATTCAATTCAGAGGAGAACCAGAGATCATCTATGAATTTCAGGAAGGTTACCATTTCAATACAATTCACACAGACGGTACATACATACTAATAAAAGAGACGCAGCCAAATGACCTGCAATTGCAGGATCAAGCAACAGAGGGATACGAGTATTTTGGTAATCTCTACCTGTATGACATTGATCACGATTTTCTTACAAGGATTCCAGGGAACATCCCCCCACGTATTGCAACGATCTCAAATGGTACTGTATATTGGAAAAGTGCAAAGTTCGCATCTCAAATTCCCGATGAAGCTTTGGGAAATATGAGATTTGCAGAATATTATTATCAGTATACTCCTGGAGATGAAGTTCCTGTAAAAATTAATATCCCGCAAAACAGTGGCATGATCGACTTTGCGACGGACGGGTTACATCTGGTAATGAGTCGTAATGAGATGCTTACGGAAGGTAAACTGGAACCAACTTTGACATTATTTGATCTTCAAACCGGGGACGAGAAGAGAATTCCTGTCTTTGGAGGACTGGACCCCTATTCTCTTGAGCTTTCCGGAGATTATCTCATATACTCCGATTCGGCAATGTTGATCCCTGATGTGAATGACAGAAGGATCCATATCTATAGTATTCATTCGGGGCAAACACATCATTTGGAAAAGAGAGATGGTGTCGGCCAGAGTATTCGTGGCTTATGGGGTGACAACCTATTTTATGCAGAATATGATCTGATGGATTATCCAACTATCATGGAATCAGATTATTTTCTTCTCAATCTGACTACGAATAGAACACAATCTATTGAAATCCAAAAAGACATCACGTCTGAATTAATCCATCCATCTGTTGTGGTTTTCACCGATATTGATGAATCAACGGGAAGACAGGTTGTTAAGTTTGCCCATCTTGATATGCCTCCTGTTACCCAGCCAATCATTACAACGTCAAATACAGAACAGACTCCTCCTCCACAACCTACTCAGGCCGGTTCCCCGCTCGCTCTGACCGTCGGCCTGATCGCGTTTGTTCTTGCCTGTGTGTTTGCGATTCTCTGGAGAGAGAAATAATTTTTCCAGATTTTTTTGTTTGAACCTTTTGATGGAAATCAGAGAAAACATAAATACGCACATGGGAAAAAGAAGCGGCATGAACAGATGTGTGTACGTGTTTTTGTTTTGTGTTGTTGTATCCTGCTGTATTTTTTCGGCCTCGGCTCTTGACGTAAATATAGTTGGTGAACCGGAGATCATCTGTGAGTTTCAGGAAGGATATGCTGTGAATGACGTGATTCTGAATGAAAACTATATCCTGCTGACTGAATATCTCTGGAACGATGCGGTATCTCGGGAAAATCAGGAAGGATACCTATCTACCGGCTCCATGTACCTTTATGACATCAACAAAAAAACGCTAACCCCAATTCCGGGAAATATTCCTTCATCATCAGCTCAGCTTGCGAAAAACGGAACGGTGTACTGGATCACGCCCTCCTACTGTATTCCTAATGGTGATCAGTACGGCAATACCATCTCTCACAGAGAATTTTATTCCTATACCCCGGGTGACGCATCCCCTGTCAAACATGTCGTACCGGGTAATGATTTTCTTACGGACGGCCAGTATTTTCTTTCGATGCAAAGTGACTACTGGCCGCGTGATGCCTCACTTACTCTTTCCGATCTCCGAACTGGTGAGAAAAAATCTCTCTATCTGAATGATTCACCATCTCCATCTGCAGTACTGTTATCAGGAGATACTTTAGTGTATTATTCTGAATTACCTATGGGAGTTTCTGATGCTGAAAATCAGATCCATGTTTACAATATCAGTTCAGGTACGGAAATTTTGCTCTCGGTTGATGTTCGCGGATATTCCCGTATTCTTCAGAATCTCTGGGGAGAAAAACTTGTGTATGATTTATATGATCCTGTGAAAAAATCTTCTTTCACCCCCCCTATCTTTGAAATGTTTGATTTGTCTACTGGTGATACAGAATCTCTTGTACTGCCGGATGGTGTCTACGCTTCGCGGATGTATCCACCTTACGCAGTACTGAGTGAATATGATTCATCACGGGATACCATTACCTTCAGACTTGCAACACTTGATATGCCACCGATCACGCAAGCCACTCCGATTCTTCCAACAGAAAAACAGACTCTTCCCCCACAACCTACTCAGGCCGGTTCCCCGCTCGCTCTGACCATTGGCCTGATTGCATTCGTTCTTGCCTGTGTGTTTGCGGTTCTCTGGAGAGAGAAATAATTTTTCCAGATTTTTTTGTTTGAACCTTTTGATGGAAATCAGAGAAAACATAAATACGCACATGGGAAAAAGAAGCGGCATGAACAGATGTGTGTACGTGTTTTTGTTTTGTGTTGTTGTATCCTGCTGTATTTTT
>NZ_JAPTGB010000030.1 GCF_026891975.1 Methanocorpusculum petauri
TATCCGAACCGGTTGCATTCAGACGTGCACGCTCATCCATCTCCTCAGCATAGGAAAGGACCGGCATCGTCATATCGTAACCCGGCGTGTGACCGAACATCTTCTCCAGCTCCACCTGCTGTGCATGCATAAAGAGCGAGTTCGGAATGTTCATCGGACACAGCTCCTCGCACTGACCACAGTTGATACAGGAGTCCGCAATATGGGCAAAGCGGATCATCTGGAACATAAAGTCCGGCGGAATCCGTCCGGGGCGCACCAGATGCGGCTTCTTCGTCGAACACTCCACACAGTAACAGATCGGACAGTTCTCAATACAGCCGTAACACTTAATGCAGCGGCTTGACTCTGCCATGATATAGTTCAGACGCTCGGTTCCGGTACCAAGAGCTGCAAACTGCTTCTCCTGATTCTTCTTGCCCATCTTGATCATCACGTTCTCGATCTTCCCGCGAATCTCAAGACCCTTCGCCTCAGGCGCAGCCGTCTCAATAACACCGGCCTTTGCCGCTGCATCAAAAATTGCCGCACCCTTCTCCGAACAGACCTCCACAAACGTAGCCTTACCGGCCTTCTCACCAATGACACCCCAGTTACCGCAGGCAAGATCCGCCTGGCGCGGAATCTTCGTCTCACAGCGGTGACAGTTCGTTCTGCGGCCAAGACCCTGCTCCTCCAGCTCCTCAATAGAGATGCCTTTGTGCTCGCCGTCCTTCGTGATCACAATGAACTGACCCTTATCGATCTCCTCTTTGACGATATCATCAGGGTTCAGACCATACTTCTCGGCAATCATCGTGCGTGCCGTAATCGGCGACACCGAACCGCCGCAGTTCAGACCAATCATGAAAATATTATCCATATTGATCTGGTTCCGCTTTGCAAGCTCATACATTGCCTTTGCATCACAGCCCTTGCAGGTAACTGCGATCTTCATCTCGCGGGCACCGTCAAGATACTTCTTAATCAGCTTCGGCAGAAGAACCGTACCACAGTGCAGCGACCCTGCCGTCTTTGCCAGCTCCTCGGAGCTGTGCACCAGAACCGGCACAGCCTCATAGAGGTCACGGCCCTTAGCAACCGTCAGCACTGCATCAACAACGTTGTTGTCAAGCATGTACGAGAGAATTGCCGTAACTGCACCGCCGCACTCACCCTTTACCGGGCATGCAGACTGGTTTGCCCATGCATAGAACATATCGCCTTTTGCAGACATTTTCAGGCCTCCGTAATCTTCTCAATCTTCATAGCACATGCCTTGTACTCCGGAATCTTACAGACCGGATCCAGTGCATTGTGGGTCAGCAGGTTTGCCGGGCACTCGATGAAGTGGAACGGCATAAACGTCGTACCCTTCTTAATCGTCGGCGTGACACGGGCCGCAACCTTCAGGGAATCACGGCGGGTAATTGCGCGAACCATCTCACCATCGTGAATACCCAGTGCTGCCGCATCCTCGGAGTTGATCTCAATCCAGCCGGTCGGAACCTCTTTGTCGAGTGTCTCGGAACGGCGGGTCATCGTACCGGTATGCCAGTGGAACAGACAGCGTCCGGTCGTAAACTGGAACGGATACTCATCATCCGGCACCTCTGCCGGCGGCTGCCAGTCAGCCGGGAAGAACACACCAAGTCCGTCTGCGGTCAGGAACTTCTGTGTGTGCAGAACCGGGGTTCCCGGATCCTCGGGAGTCTTGCACGGCCAGTGCAGACCATCCGCGCTCTCCAGACGTGCATAGCTCATACCATGGTACTGTGGCGTAACCTCGGCGATCTCATCAAAGACCTCAGAGAACGACTTCCAGGCAAACTGATCGGCATAGCCCATCTTGGCAGCAACCATAGACAGAATCTCCCAGTCGTACTTCGACTCTCCGGGTCCGTCAACAGCCTTGTGCCAGCGCTGAACACGGCGTTCCGTATTCGTCTGCGTACCATCACGCTCTGCAAAGCAGACCGCAGGTAAAATCACATCCGCATACTCGCAGGTCTCATTATAGAAAATATCCTGCACCACCACAAACTCAAGGTTCTCAAATGCCTCTTTCACGTGGTTGATATCCGGATCGGACAGAAGCGGGTTCTCACCCATGATGTACATGGCTTTCAGCTCGCCGGGGTTATCGGTTAAGACATTCATCATGATCGTAACCTCATAACCGTTCTCCGCCGGAGCGATTCCGTCCGGGAACTTCCAGGCATCCTCAAACTTCTTGTGGTTTGCAGGATCCGTAACCTTCTGGTATCCGCTGAAGTTCACCGGCAGTGCACCCATATCACAGGCACCCTGCACATTGTTCTGGCCACGCAGCGGGTTCACACCTGCACCACGCTTACCGAGATTGCCGGTCAGCATCTGCAGGTTGGCACATGCATGCACGTTGTCCACACCAACCGTGTGCTGGGTAATACCCATCGAGTAGATCAGAGCAGTCGGGCCGTTGTTGGCGATCCAGTCTGCCGCTGTCTCAATGTCTTTGGGTTCAAGACCGGTAATCTTGGCAACGTTTTCAACGGAGTACTCCTCCTTCATCACAATCTTCTTGAGATCCTCGTAGCCTTTGGTACGTTTCTCAATGAACTCTTTGTCTTCCCAGCCGTTCTTGATGATAATCTGCATCAGACCGTTCAGCAGAGCAACATCAGTTCCGGAGTGGAACTGTAAGAACAGATCTGCCGGACTGCTTGTGTGAGTGCGGCGCGGATCGGCGTAGATGTACTTTGCACCGTTCTTCTTTGCCATAACCTCACGGCGCCCGATCAGCGGGTGCTGCTCAAACGTGTTGGAACCGATAATGAACACACACTTTGCCTCGGCAATATCCGGGATGCTGTTGGTCATTGCACCGGAACCAAACGAACCCGCAAGACCTGCGACCGTTGAAGAGTGGCACAGACGTGCACAGTGGTCGATGTGGTTCGTCTTTAACACACCACGGGCGAACTTCATCATCACATAGTTGTCCTCATTGGAAGCACGGGCAGAGGACAGAGCACAGCGCTCCGAAGGCTTGTACTTCTTCAGATTCTCTGCAATATACGTCGTTGCCTCATCCCAGGAAACCTGAACAAGCTCACCGTTCTTGCGAATCATCGGGTGAGTAAGCCGGTCGGGTGAATTGATGAACTCAAAGGCGTACATGCCTTTCGGACAGAGTTTGCCTTCGTTGACAGGAGACCGCTGGGACGGGGCAGTGCCCACGACTTTGCCGTCTTTGACAACGAGGTTAAAAGAACAGCCTGTTCCACAGTAGGGACAGGTTGTCGGAACAAATTTCAGGTCCGTCATTTTTCAAAACCTCATCTATAGTAAAGGTTTCAAACACGACATATTAAGGTTGGTGAATGTTAAGTAAAAAACATAAAAATAAATTTGGTTTAGTTTACTCATACATCTTCATTCAGATGAGTTTAGTTAATTGGGATGACGAACAAAATTTGTAAATCTTTTTTGTATTTTTTACGTCCGTTGCCGGTTCCGCGCCCGGAAGAAATTCGCGCAGAAAATCAGGATGTTTTGTAGATTAACGGTGGGTTTGAACCCAGCCTGCGGCACACAGAAACCAGCGGGGCATGTATCTGCCGGCGCAGGAAGATAACCGGTTTTCCCGGGTTGTTTCCGAAAAAACAATCACAAAAAAAAGGAGAAGAAGCAGACATTACTTCTTCAGATACAGCTTTGCATACACCGTCTCGCCCTTCCGGGTCGGGTGACGTTCACCGAGATCTCCGTGATAGACAGCAAACACTGCCTTCGTACCACAGACCTCAAGCTCCTCGTCACGGGCATATGCATAGCCCGGCATCATCACATCAACGGTACCGAACACATACATCTCACCGCGGGAAGCCTGACCCCCAAGCCGGCTCTTTGCATTGCCGAGGATAACGATCCGGCCCCCGTCCGCATGGGTCATTACATGCACATCAATATTGCCGCCGACAATGATCTCACCGCCGAGCATAAACGTCCCACAGTCAGAACCGACATTGCCGTTCACTGTGATCTTTCCGCCGCTCATACCGCGCCAGTCGCCGCGGTACGATGCTGCCAGATAGTTTCCGGCATTACCGTTCACGACAATCTCGCCGCCCGCCATAGACGTTGCCGCAAAGTGGCCGATGCTGCCGTTTGCCGTGATCTTCCCGCCGGTCATCCACGCACCGACGTACATATCCGCATCGCCGTTGATCACAACCTCGCCTGCCGACATCTTCGATCCGATATACTTCACGCGGGTCAGATCGCCTGCGACAACCAGCTTCGTATCCGCCGCAGTCTCACCGGCATTGCCCTCAACCGTAAAGTAGTCACCGACCTTCTCGGTCGTCCTGCCGATATGAACCGGCAGCTCGGCAATCTGCTCTGCAGTCTTACCTGCTATTGCATCCGGCGTAAAACACTCGGCTTCGATAAACAGCTCCGGCTGTTTTGTAATGGTAATAGTTACAGTATTCATTCTTCGCCTCACAGTGTTGCGTCAATCGCAATGACGTTCGGGTTCTTCATAAAGGACTTCTCCTCAACCTCGTAATTCCGCTCGCTGACCGTGTAGTACTTCCGGAACATCTCGGAAAGATCATGCTCAACCTGCGTACTTGCCTTGGTCTTGACATCAACCCAGTAGGTCTGTTTGTTTCCGTTGCTGACGATCTCGGAATCATTGATAATGACCTCACCGGACTTAATCAGGTACTTCGCATTCGAAAATGCCCACTCAATCTGTTCGGGATCGGACTCCGTCTCCG
This sequence comes from Methanocorpusculum petauri, assembly GCF_026891975.1. GTDB lineage: Archaea > Halobacteriota > Methanomicrobia > Methanomicrobiales > Methanocorpusculaceae > Methanocorpusculum > Methanocorpusculum petauri. The sequence goes on from NZ_JAPTGB010000030.1 coordinate 4,749, forward strand.
GATTGTACGGATACACCGCAACATCTGCCTGCATACCGGGTACAAGACCACCGAGCTTGCCGCCAAAACCAAGGGCCTTTGCAGTTCCCGCACGGGTCATCATCGCAATCTCGTACAGCGTCAGCTCACGGTCAATACCGCCCAGCGTCGATCTGTCGCGGACCTTGTCCTCGCTCTTCATCGAAGCAAAGACCTCATCACGAGCCTTCTCGCTCATCAGCCACTTCATCACCCGCGGATAACGGGTAAAGGGACCTGCATTCGGGTGATCGGTGGTCAGATAGCAGCGCATGTGATCCTTTGCAAGGAGCGCCATCTCCAGACCGATTGACCACTGCACACCGCAGACATAGATGTCTTTGCTGTACACGTACGGCACAATACCGGAACCGCACTCAACCTCAACATCCGTGTTTGCCCACTTCAGGTGATTCAGTGCAGTCAGATGGTACTCAAACGGACCGTCACCGGTCATCGTCGTCGTCTCGTCCAGCGTAACAAAGCCGATATCACAGGTCAGCTGCGGATTCTTGTTGATGTAGTCCATGACCTCTGCGCCTTTGGACTCAAAGTCCGCCCACGTTGTTCCGCCGTAGGAGTGGAACTGAATATGGGTGTGGTGCAGAACCTGATCCCGGCCGAAGGTGTTGTTCGGCTTAAAGCCCTCGGCGATCTTCAGCGTATCAAGCGTAGTCTGATAGTTGCCCGGATTACCGAGATTGTTCCCATGCAGATGCAGGGAGTGCGGCAGGTGCAGCGCCTCGTTTGCTGCAATCAGACCGGCAACGATCTCTTTGGGGGTGATCTCAAAGTACGGGACAGGATCATTGATGGTCATACAGTTCAGACCCCATGCCCATGCCTCGGTTCCTCCGGGGTTCACGCATTTAATGCCGTAACCTTTGGTACTGCGCAGAAGCCAGGAAATGTACGCGGTTGCATTGTCCATCTCACCGTTTTTCAGGTACTCCAGAATGAACCAGTTGTTGCCGAACAGTGGAAGTGCCGCCTGATCAATGATCGGGGTATCCCGCATCTCCTCATGAGTGTGGCGGGCATACAGCGGCGGCATGGCAGCCTCCATAACCGTGGTGTATCCCATATCGGCATATTTGTATGCGGTCTTGAACACCGTCGGCACCGAATTGCCGCCGGCCATATGACGGACACCACGGGCCGGCTCATAGACCGCCTGGAGCTTATCCTCAGGGCGGAAATTCCGTCCGACGTTGACCTTTGCTCCGGCAACATGGGAGTGAATGTCCACACCACCGGCCATAACCGTCATACCGGACGCATCGATAACCTTTGCAGCACTGGAGACAGACTCAACAATAACGCCGTCTTTAATTGCAATATCTTTCTTGTCTCCGTTGATTCCCTGAACAGGATCAAAGACAAATCCGTTTTTAATCAGAATTTCCGTCATGCTGCAACTCCTTTGATGCGTTTAACCTCTGCGAGCACCAGTTCGAGGAACTCGCCGTCGGTCAGCATTCCTGCCGGCGGGTCAACGACTTTGCGTGATTCAATCGGAACATTATCCATACGGTAGCAGGAGCCGCCGATCTCAATACCCACAAGTGCAACCGGCACATGACATTTGGAGACTGCCACGGTCGGCGTCATATGGGGATCGATACAGACCGATGGAAGATCGTGAATCTTTTTGACAGACTTAAAGGGGAAGTGGGAACCCGGATCACTCCCGATAACGAAGCTTGCATCCACCTCGCCACGCATCAGGAGATCATTGGCACTGCTCTCACCGGGATTGTACCGGGCAAATCCGCGGGACAGATCCACACAGAACGGGAACCCGAACTGCCAGCCGAGCACCTGTCCGGAACCGGTCACATTGTAATGGCCCCGCATTGGAATAATCGCAGCTTTTGTGTATTTGTTCAGATCCGACGTCAGCGCAATAGCGATATCGATGTTGTGGTTCTTCCCAAGGGAATGGGTCACACCCATACCAAAGAAGATCGTCACAAACCGGCCGCTCTTCAGGAGGCGTGCAAGCTCATAGATCTTCTCTTTCGGAACACCGGCAACCGTCTCCGGCAGCGGTCCTTCCTGTAAGGCAACACGCATCGCATCAAGCAGTTCGTAGTCGCGGCCCTGCTCAACCTGTACATGATAATCGGCGACTGAAGCAGTATCGGTCGGACGCGGATCGACCACAATGACCTTTCTGCTCTTCGAACCTTTCGTCGTAAAGAAACCGCGGCTGAAGATGGAGTACCGGGACATGTGGCGGGGGTGGGCGTGTGCCGGGTTGCATCCCCAGAAAATCACACGGTCCGCACGGTTCTTGACCTCTCCCAGAGTACAGGACGGAATACCCACATCATGCACCGCAATCAGGGACGGACCGTGGCAGACGGTTGCCGTGTTGTCCACAATACCGCCGACCAGCTCGGCGATCATATGACCGGTTGCCTGGGCTTCGCAGGAAGTGGACGACCAGCCGTACATCAGCGGTTTTTTCGCATCGCACAAAATCTTTGCCGTGTACTGTGCGGCTTCGTCATACGTGACCTCCTTCCAGCTGCCGTCCTCCTGCTTCATGCGGGGACGGACAATTCTGTCCGGAGACTGGGCGTGCAGAAACTTCTCCGCACCAATGGCACAGGCATTCATCACTTTGAGGATCTGTTTTCCGTCATCGCTGACCTCAACCTCAATGTCATCGCACAGCGTCCCGCAGAACGGGCAGATAATATCAGTTACCAGTTTCGTCATACAACACTCACTCCTTATCACCGCAGGCAACAAGTACCAGATCGATGGAACTGAGCACTTTTTCATTCTCGGCAGGTTCAACGGTAACACGCGTTCCTTTAAAGGTCGGCATACCGGTTGAGTAGGTATTCGTATCAACCACCATGTTGGCCCAGGGTCCCATTGGAATCCAGGCAAGACCCGGATGCGGTCCCTGCGTCGTGGGAATGGCTTTAACCACAACAGTACCGAAGTCGCTTGAGACCCGAACATTACTGTTCTTCCAGATACCAAGTTGGGCAATATCAGCTGCGTCCAGCTCAATAATGCCGCAGGATTTCATGTAATCCTCTTTTTCCTTACCTGCTTCCATAGAGACACCCTGCTGGATCGTCCTGCCGGTAATCAGGTTTACGGTTATTTTTGTCAAGTAAATCATCCTCTCCGGAGAGTTTATACGAGAGATATGTTTCAAAATGCAATACGATTGATACGATAAAACTGCAAAAGACGGATTCTCTGGGCTTGGGTCTGGCACAACATCATCGTTGTCTCATTGATGCGGGAAGCAGAAAACGAAGGTATCTACCCGGAAACGGTTCCAGTTGCAGCGGTATCAACATACATTTTGACCGGAGCGAAAGGACAAATCCGGCTCAGGGCCGGATTTGTCCTCTGCTGTTGGGTCTGATGGGGTAGTGTCGATATATTTTTCACCGATGAGTTACAGAGTACTCACTTCCCGTTCGAGGCTTCTGTAGTTTTGGCTGACCATCCCGACGATTACCATCGACCCGCATATCAACATGTCCACGGAACTTTGATGCATGTGGTATCTGGTACCGCATGAACAACGTGCCAAGTTGAAAGTCCGAAAGACCGCTGTTGATGACTGCTCCATGCTCCTTTCAGGAGACATAACCAACGCTGGTAGGCGTATAGTCAATACATAGGTTACCAAAGTCCACGTATATAGCTTCGGGCGGGGATACATTAATCTTTTTTGGATAACTTAGGTATTAAATCAATATAATACAATCAACATAACAAACGGAATTTCCAAGAGTAAACTAATTACAATTAATCAGTATACATAGTTCAGAAAAAAGAACAGGTTACGGGTTTCCATCCGAAACGCGCAGGTCTCGCTCTCCCTCAACCGGAAATCAGATGTACCTGAGATACCTGCCAGGAAAGATGCACCCGGGTCCCCGCAGCAAACACATCAGCAACATGCTGACGGGCAGGAACCAGGGCAGTGATCAAAACACCGCAGTCAGCAGTAATCTCGATCACCGGCCCGAGTTTTCGAACCGAACAGACCGTACCGGAAACACCTTCTCCGGAACCCGGAGTACCCGTACCGGAAAGGGAAACAGTGATCTCTTCGCTGCGGAGCGCAACAGTCACCGCATCGCCGGAACGCACGGATCCGGCGGGTGCACGGATCAGCCCGGCACCCGTACTCACGGTGGCACAGCCTTCCGCAACGGTCAGCACCGACCCCTCAATCAGTGTCTGAAACCCGACAAACCGGGCAGCCGCAACAGTTGCAGGATGATAAAACACCTCGTCCGGCGTACCGGTCTGCACAATTTTCCCATCCATCAGTACCGCAATCCGGTCGGCAAGCCGCATACCCTGACTCTGATCATGCGTATTGAGAATAATGGTCGTATTGTGTTGCGCATTCTCGGTACGGATCATATCCTCCAGCATCTTCGTCGCAAGAGGATCGAGATTCGCCGTCGGCTCATCAAGTAACAGAAGATCCGGACCAGTCAGCAGCACCCGGGCAAACGCTATCCGCTGCCCCTCCCCGCCTGACAGGGTCCGGGCACTCCGGCATCCGTACTCCTCCATACCCAGACTTTTCAGGCATTCCGCCACACGACCATTGATATCATCACGAGAACAACCGCGATACCGCAGACCAATCCCGACATTATCGGCAACACTGCGATCAAACAACACGGTCTTCTGGAACAGGATACCTACCCGTTCCCGAAGAATTTTGCGGGTTTTCTTCATGACCGGCATACCAAACAGCGTAACCTCACCGGAACTCGGCTCCTCAAGCATATCGCAGATCCGCATCAGCGTACTTTTACCTGCACCGGAAGGACCAATGACCGCAAGAATCTCCCCGCGAAAAACGGACAGACTGACCTCGTCCAAAGCCCGTTTCTCTCCATACACCCGGGTAATACGATCAAGACCCACCACCTGCTCCTCAGACATCCTTTTCTCCTCCCATATGACGGGTCTGAATCAGATTCATGCCGAAGTTCACGATCAGCGCAATGGACAACAGAATAATACCGAGCGCAATAGAGGTCGCGAACTCACCCATTGACGTATTCAGCGAAATTGCCGTAGTCAGAGTACGAGTAAAATGACGGATATTCCCGCCGACCATCATCACTGCACCGACCTCGGCAATCGCCCGGCCGAATGCAAGCAGAACGCCGGACATAATGGCAAACTTTGCTTCCCGGCACAGAGTTGCAACCGCCTGAAATGCACTCGCATTCAGTGACTGAATCGTGTACTTCAGCTCTTTATCAAGACTGGAAAGTCCGGCAATCGTAAGACCGGCAATGATAGGAATAATCAACAGTACCTGCGCAAACACCATCGCGTTCGTTGTGTACAACATCCGGAACATCCCAAGCGGTCCCGCATTGGAAACCAGCAGGTACACCAGAAGACCAACCAGAACCGTCGGCAGTGCATACAGAGTCTGAATCGTTCCAATCACGATCCGTTTCCCCCGGAACGAAAAGTAGTAAATAATCGCGCCAAGCGGGATTGCAATCAGGGCAGCAATGATTGTTGCCTCCATCGAGACGGTCAGACTTCGCTGGGCGATCTCCATGACCTCGGGATCCAGAGTAACAATCAGATGAAACGCTTCAATGATACCGCTAATGATCTCGTCCATCACTCACCACGTACGTTGCCGGAAAAAGAAAAAATAAGTGGAGATTTATGCAGTTGCAACAGTCGGAACCGTCACCGGCGTCGAACAGTCGATGCTGAACGGCGGAACCGTACTGTCGGCAAGAGAACTCATCGGGACAAACAGGGATTTGCCATAGGTCTCGGTACCGTAGTCACCAATAAACTTCTGACCCTCTTTGGAGATGAGCCAGTTGGTAAAGTCGGTTGCAGCCTTCACGTTGGTGTTTGGATACTTCTCCGGGTTGATGGTCATGACGGTGTAGCGGTTCAGGAGAGACGCGCCTTCATCAATAATCGGAACAAGCTGGAGGTTGTTGTTGTTCTTGTAGGTCAGGAACGTAGCTTCATCAGTCAGGGTGTATGCCTGCTTCTGACCGGCGATGGTCAGGGTGTCGCCCATACCGGATCCGGTTTCAATGTACCAGGTACCCGGGTTGCCGCTGATGTCTGCGGTGTAGTTGAAGCCTGCTGCCTTCCAGATGTTCTTCTCTGCAGAATGCGTTCCGGAGTTGTCGCCGCGGGAGACGAAGATAACGTTGCTCTCGCCGGACTCGCCAAGGTTCTTCAGCGTGGTGAGACCCTCTTCCGGAGTCATGCCTTTGATACCTGCCGGGTCGGACTCTGGACCAACGATCAGGAAGTAGTTGTAGGCGATACCACGGTGGTTGACACCATATCCGTCATCAATAAATGCGGCTTCCTGAGAGGGAGAGTGGACTAAAAGGACATCAACGTCGCCGTTCTTGGCGGACTCGATTGCTTTACCGGTTCCCTGGGACGTAATCAGAAGATCAACGTTGTAGGTTTCCAGATAATAATCCTGCACGGAGTCGAGAAGACCGGTATCATACAGGGACGTCGTAGTTGCGATCTTCAGCTGATCCGGTACCGCCCCGGTAGTCGGCGTCGCGGTCGGAGTTGCAGTTACAGTTGAGGTTACCGTCTGATTACCGGTTTCCTGACCCGGGGTGCCCACACACCCGGCAGTGAGGATTACTGCGACAATCAGAAGAACCATACCAAACACAGGTAATACTTTCTTCATCGGGATATTTCGTATGTCACTTCTGAGATAAAAGGAGTATAGTTGATTAAATGAACCCTTCCAACGAAATGTAATGACGTTTCATTAGAAACATCATTTTATCAAACAGAAATAATTTCCACGAGCAACATTCTCTGTTCTTTTGGCGTACTGCGGAAAACCGCGAACAATATAGCGAAGAAACACCTATGATATTTTCATGGTAACCAGTTCTGACGAACAAATCCGCGCGGCATTTACCGCTGAGAAGATCGGATCAGAGATAACCTGCCCGAAGGCACAGGCCATCTGTAAAAAATACGGGATTGAACCCGCGTCCCTGGGTGAATACTGTAACAAAGAAGGAATAAAACTGCGCCACTGCATGTTTGGCTGTTTTACCTGATCTTTTCAATTTTTGCAGGCCCGCTGCCTGCATTACGGCAGGCTGCCGTGTTCTGCACAAGTTCTTTCGTCTCAAACTCCACGTAGTGTGACGGCATAAAGAGCGTACCCGGCAGAATTTCTGTGGTAACCCGGGCAACAGCAAAAATTTCGCGGTCGCGGGTGCTGATGCGGACCGGATCACCGGATTCGATACCGAGCCGTCCGGCATCTGCACTGTTGATCTCAACCCAGCTCGTATCTTTGGCACTGCTGTTTTTGCGTGCCATGGTCCCGGTATCCCAGTGGAAGATGCAGCGACCGGTGGTAAATCTGAACGGATACTCTGTATCCGTGGTTTCCCCGGGAGGATGCCACGCGGCAGGAAGAAAGATGCCAAGACCGTCGGCAGTTGCAAACCGGTCGGCATATAGATGCGGCGTTCCCGGATGACCGGCGGTTGGGCACGGCCACTGGATCCCGTCGGGGTTTTCAAGCCTGCCGTAATCGAGGCCTGCATACTGCGGGGTGAGCGAAGCTATCTCGGAAAATATTTCGTCGTACGAAGTCCAGGAAAACTGATCCGCATAACCAAGCGCTGCGGCGATGTCAGCGATGATCCGCCAGTCGGCTTTTGCCTCTCCCGGTGGAGAGGCCGCCCGGTGCCACCGCTGTACCCGTCGTTCGGTATTGGTCTGCGTACCGTCGCGTTCGGCAAAGCAGACAGCAGGCAGTACAACATCAGCAAACTCGCAGGTCTCGTTGAAGAAAATGTCCTGGACAACGAGAAACTCAAGGTTGGTCAGGGCTGCTTTTGCATGGTTTACATCAAGATCGGAGAGAACCGGGTTTTCCCCCATAATATACATGGCTTTGAGTCCGCCGCTGCCGGAGATCAGGGTATCCATCATCTCCGTGATCTCATACCCGCACACAGCAGGGGCAATACCGTCGGGGAACTGCCAGGCATCGGAGAATTTCTTATGGACAGATGCATCATCAACACGCTGATATCCGGTGAAATAGAACGGCTGTGCTCCCATGTCACAGGCACCCTGAATATTGTTCTGACCGCGGAGAGGACTGATACCCGTTCCCGGACGACCGATATTTCCGGTCAGCAGCTGGAGATTGGCAATACTGTGGATATTTGCTGCGCTGTCCCCTTGTTTGGTAATACCGGTTGAGTAGATAATGGTACAGTCCGGCTGGGCAAGGAGGAATGCCGCGCGTCTGATGTGATCTTCGGGAATTCCGGTCTCTGCGGAGACCGCGGAAACAGAGTAGGCAGGATCCAGGATGACATTTTTGAACTCGGCAAATCCCCGGGTTCGTTCAGCAATAAAAGCAGTGTTTTCCCATCCGTTTTGCAGAATTACCTGCATGATACCGTTGAGAAGCAGGACATCGGTACCGGCATGGAACTGGAGAAGGAGATCTGCTCCATCGCCGGTAAAGGTTCGCCGGGGATCCGCACAGATATAGGTTGCGCCGCGTTTCTGGGCCTGCGCGATCCGGCGGCCGATCAGCGGATGCTGGGCGAAGGCATTGGAACCGATGACAAAAATGGTCCGGGCGTCTGAGAGATCAGGAATACTGCCGGTCATCGCCTGACAGCCAAAGGAATCGGCGAGTGGTTCCACGATGGATGCATGACAGAGCCGTTCACAGTGGTCGATGTGATTGGTTTTCAGGACACCCCGGGCAAACTTCATCATAACATAGTTGTCTTCGTTGGATGTCCGCGGAGAAGAAAGAACACAGAACTCGGAAGGACGGTACTGCCGGAATTTTTCGGCGATACAGGAAATTGCCTCGTCCCAGGAGACAGGAATGAGATTGCCGTTTTTGCGGATAAGGGGGCGGGTCAGGCGGTCGGGACTGTTGACGAACTTCCAGGAAGATATGCCGCGGGGACAAAGTTTCCCTTCATTGACGGGAGAACGTGTGAATGGAGCGACACCGGCGACGCTGCCGTCCCGTACGACGAGATAAAGACTGCATCCCGTCCCGCAGTAGGGACAGGTAGTGGGCACATACTTCAGGTCCATACGTTATCCAATATAGAGAATACCGGTTTCGTTGAGATAGATGTGAATGTCAGATCGAACAGTTGCATCCCGGAGTTTTTCCGGAACCGCGATGCGAATCTGGGTGACAAGCGCACCGATGTCATACTGAATTTTGATGCCGAGCGGCTGGACTGCTTCATACAAAGTCTGGGGCGCGTGATTGATGTCCGTTCCCCGTTTGAGGACACAGACGTGAATGGCATCCATGGAGTACACAAACTCAAGGACATCCTTTGCCATGCGGACATTTTTGAGTGCAGATTTTTCGATGAGACTGATATTGGATTTGTTGGTCTGAAGCATTTCAGCGATCTGCTGCTGGGTCATCCCCATCTTTCGGCACTGGAGAACGGTCTTCTGGCGCTCGGTAAGAATACTGTCTCTCACGGTGAGATATTCTACGTTTTTTTCCATATAAAATCTGTTGTTGCTGCGGGGACTGGCAGACACTAACTATTATGTGGTTTGTAAACGATTTTGTTACTTATAATGCGTGAGATATCCGAGATGGTTTCGCACCCGCAGGCGGGACGCGGGAGGATTTTATGAGTTCAACCAGGTTTTTACACCTGGTACCGGCGGAAACGGCAGCCGAAACACTCATGGGAATGGCCGTACGGCTGCCGGAGGAGATGATCCCGCTGGAGGAGGTCTGCGGCAGGGTGCTTGCAAAACCGGTTGTTCTGCAGGAATGCAGCGTTTCCCCAAACGAAATTCTGGATGAGGATATTTCCAGTGAAGAGGTAGTGCTGGAGGAAGGTACGATTCTTTCTGCGCGGGAGACAGGGATTTTGGCAGCGCTGGGGATTGATCCGGTCCCGGTGGTACGGCGCCCGCGTATCGGCGTTATCTCAACCGGAAATGAACTGGTTCCCCCGGCATCAAAGGTAATGACGGGACAGATCCGGGATGCGAACAGTACGTTGCTGATTTCATATCTTCGTGATTTCGGCGCGGTCCCGGTGTTCTATGGAATTGTGCCGGATGTGGCCGAACAACTGACCGAAACACTGCGGCATGCGGCAGAAGAGTGCGATCTTGTCGTAATCTCGGGCGGCAGCTCCAAAGATGAGCGGGATGTAACGGCAGGGGTGATTGCAAAACTTGGGTCCGTACGCATCCATGGAGTCTCCGTTGCGCCGGGAAAACCGTTAATTATCGGAACGGCAAAAGATACCCCGGTTATCGGACTTCCAGGCAATCCGGCTTCGGTATATATGATCACACAGGTGTTTGTAACCCCGATGCTGCGGAAAATGACAGGAGAAACTGCCGCAGAACGGGTGGTCCGGGCGGTTCTTTCGATGAGTTTCCCGTCGGAACGGGGACGCGAAGATCTGGTCCGGGTAAAGTTCTGTCCGGACGGCTCGGTGAAACCGTGTCTGGGAAAGTCAGGTCTGCTGAATACCCTCGTCCACAGCGACGGATATCTCCGGGTCCCGGCAGGAGTTGACGGGTATGAAGCAGGAGAGGAAGTAGAAGTGCATCTCTGGTAAAGGTGCCGGGGAACCGGAATTAGTACGTCCCGGAAAAAAAGATGATCAAAAATATTCAGGCAATCTTTGAAAGAACACCGGGATTCAGATCAGAATGCAATCCGTGTCTCTTTTTCGCCGGGGGTACAGGGTTTAACGCCCATTTTTTTCGTATTTCTTCGGGTACGTGTTCTCTGTAGGGTCGTTTGATTTCGTGGTTTTACCAGTTTCACTGATATTTCTTCCAAGGAAATCCACGACGAAAGATTCCTGAAACCATCCCGGCGGACAGA
>NZ_JAPTGB010000031.1 GCF_026891975.1 Methanocorpusculum petauri
CGTGTTGTTCCGTAAGCGACGCGGTATTCTGTGTTTTTTTTCCGTGGAATTCCGTTCGGTCTGTGTTTTCCGTGGTTACTCCAAGCAAAACCACACGCAAAAAAACCCAGAAAACATTTTCCACACGGAATATCACGGAAAAAGTAATTTGGCAAAACCCACAACGATTGAACCAAAAAAAGGGGAACACCCGTTCCCGCCTCCACAGGAACTCTCTGGCTGGAGAGCCACGCATCCTGTTTCGAATATATACAAAAAAAATCGTAAACTCATGAAACGTTCAATCGTCAGCACACACCTTTGCCCGGGTGCCTGCCGAAACCGGAAATGCCGCGAAAGCATTTCATCTTTTTTCTTGACCCGCGGAGCAGTGCGCACAGCTCTGCCGTGCGAATCGTGGGATGCTCAGGAATACAGGCGTAGCATCAACACTTACGTAAAAGATATACCCGCTCCCTGCCAAACATATATACCCCCGGGGACATGTAGCCAAGCCAGGATATGGCATCAGCCTCCTAAGCTGAAGATCTAGGGTTCGAATCCCTACATGTCCGTCTTTTTGGAGAACCATTATGGAATATCGACAGATCACGGAAGGATCAACTACATTTGCAGCACCGGTACAGGACCAAAACACCGCATTCCCGCCGGGAACCGCCCCCGTCTTCTACAACACCCGAATGGAACTCAACCGCGACATGACCGTCCTCCTCCTCTCCTGCATCTCCCCGGAAAACTACCTCGACGCCATGGCCGCCACCGGCGTCCGCGGACTCCGCATCGCACACGAAACCGGCACCCCCGCCATCATCAACGACCGTGACCCTCTCGCCGTTGCCATCATCGAAAAAAACGCAAAAACAATCGGCGGCAACATCCGCGTCACCTGTGACGACGCCAACCGGCTCATGTGCACCGAACGCTTCGACGCCATCGACCTCGACCCCTTCGGCACCCCCGCCCCCTTCCTCGACGCCGCATCCCGCGCCGCAAAACGCTACCTCTTCGTCACCGCAACCGACACCGCCCCCCTCTGCGGCGCACACCTCAAAGCAGGCATGCGACGCTACTTCGCCACCCCCAAAAACACCGAATACCACGCCGAAATCGGCCTCCGCATCATGATGGGCACAATAGCAAAAGAACTCATCAAATACGACCGCGGCATGGAACCCATCCTCAGCTTCGCCAAAAACCACTACTTCCGATCCCACGTCCGCATCCTTGGCCGCGTCACCGCCGCCGAAACCACCATGAATCACATCGGTTTTGTCATGCAGTGCCCCAAATGCCTCTACCGTACCGAACAGAAAGGATCCCTCCTCCCGCAGACGCATATCTGCCCGTACTGCGGCGCAGAAACCGAAGCAATAGGCCCCCTCTGGATGGGACCGCTTCAGGACAAACCAATCATCGCCTCACTCCTCGAAAAACTCCCCGCAATGCAGCTCGGCACCGCAAAACAGATGGACAAACTGCTCCATCAGCTTCTGGCCGAACCCGAAACCTGCACCTTCTACGACTACCACATCATCTCCCGCAACCTCCGCGTCTCCCCGCCCCCAATAGACGAAATGATCACAGATCTTACCAACCTTGGATACCCCACCGTCAGAACCCACTTCGCCGTAACCGGCATCAAAACCACCGCCCCCCTCCACATCATCGAAGAATGGATCCTCTCCTGGAACAAAGAACGAAACCTATAGACCCGCCGCAACACCACAAAACATCTCCATCCCGCCGCCCCATCATTCACCGCATCACAAAAACCCCGCAACCCGCTCCGGATGCGCATACACCGTAAACCGCGGCGGCCGGGTGAAACACACCAGCGTCACCCCGCACTCCTCTGCCGCTGCAATCCCCGCATCCGTTGCCGCCGCCCGCGACACCACAATCGGCACCCCCGCATTCGCCGCCTTCGTCACCATCCCCGCAGGCTGCCTCCCCGTAGAACCAATCGCACACTCCCGGGGATTCAGACCCGCAAGAATCATATAACCGATCACCTTGTCCACCGCATTATGCCGCCCGATATCGGACGCAAGAAACACCACCCGGTGATCATGGAACAGCACCGCACAATGCAGACCCCCGGTCGCATCCCACACCTCCGCATTGACCGCATCCCGGACCGCAAAAATCTCCTCCGGCGTAATCTTCCCGCCGGCGAACACCCGTCCCCGCACCCGAAGCGGCGCAAACCCTCCCGCAGACTCCATCTCACCCGGAACACACACCGTACATGCCGCCTCCACAAACACCTCCGTCCCCTCCGCCCGGACCGATAAAATATCCGATGCCGAACAGACCAGACCCGCACCCACAAAAAAACCCACCGCAAACTCGCGCAGATACTCACAGCTCACCACCGTTTTAATAAACTCCCTCCCGTTCAGAAACAGCGTCACCACATCCTCCACAACCGCCGCATCCTCCACCGGCACCGTCCGCCCCTCACAGTAGCGCAGACCCGGCAGCGGTGCTGCAAGCACCCCGCACTCCTTTGCAGGCATCGGTATCCCCGCCTCCGGACACAGACCCGTAACCCGCTCCGGATGCGTGTACACCGTAAACCGCCCCTCACGGACAAACCCGATCAACGTCACCCCCGTCCGCATCGCAACCTCCGCACCCATCACTGTCACCGCCGCCCGCGCTGCAATAACCGGAATCCCCGCATTCACCGCCTTCGCAACCATCCCCGCAGGCTGCCTCCCCGTACTCCCGAGCATACACTCCCCCGGCGGCAACTGATGCAGCACCATCCAGCCGATCACCTTATCCACCGCATTATGCCGCCCGACATCACTTGCCGCAACAACACAGCGGTGATCATACCACAGCGCCGCACAGTGCATACCGCCCGTATCCCTCCACACCCTCGTATTCAGCGCCTCGCGGAGCGCAAAAATCTCCTCCGGTGCAACACGCCCGCCCGTCACCGCAATACAGCGTACCGGTTTCGCAGGCGAAAAACCATCCGGCGGCACATCACACCGCAGCTCCGCCTCCACAAACACCTCCGTCCCCTCCACCCGGACCGACAAAATCCTCTCCGCAATCCCCGCCGCCGTGAAAAATCCCGCGCCAAGCTCCGGGAGCATATCACAACTTGCCACCATCCGCACGTACATCTCCCCGTTCAAAAACAGCGTAACAGTACCCTCACGCACCACAACATCATCAATCTCTGAAACGCTGCCGTCCTGATACCGGTACCCTTTACAGGAAACAATCATATCCTCATCCATATCTATCCTCTTTTCACGGCGTGAATATTCATATGTTCGCACGAACAACATATAAAATCAGCGAACGAAAAGGAGCGAAACCCTCAATAGCCTTCCCGCACGAACAATGAATACAATGATACAGCTTCAGCCGTCTCCCAAAACCTACTGCGGACAGACCGAGCGAAGCAAAACTCCCGAAGAGACGCTTGCATTCATCGAACCGCTGACAAAAATCGCAGGCATCACCCGTGTTGCCGACATCACCGACCTTGACCGGATCAAAATCCCGGTGTACTCCTGCATCCGTCCCACCGCTGCCGACGGCGCAATCTCCGTGTACAACGGCAAAGGAGGAACAGAAACCGAAGCACGTGTTGCCGGAATCATGGAAGGAATCGAACGCTACTCAGCAGAAGCCATGCCCCGCGATCTGGCAATGATATCCTACGATGTACTCGCACTGACCGAAAACACCCTCAACCCGGTTGACCTCATCCTCCCCAGAAACATCGACCCCCGTACCGAACTTCCCTGGGTGGACGCCTGGGACATTGCAAACAACTGCCCCCTCAAAGTCCCGCTCTGTGCCGTCATGCACCCGAACCCCCACTACATGCCCGCACTGTTCCGCTCCAGCTCAAACGGCATCGCATCCGGCAACACCATCGAAGAAGCCATCTTCTACGCGCTCACCGAACTCATCGAACGCGACGCATGGTCGCTTGTGGAAACCACCCGCATCACCGGACCGGCTGTCACCGGCCTCACCGGTCCTGCGGCGGAGATGCTTGCAAAATTCACCGCCGCAGGTGTGGAAATCACCCTCAAAGACATCACCTCCGACATCGGCATCCCGACCATCGCCGCAGTCGCCGATGACATCACCCTCAAAGACCCGCGCCTCTTAACCATTGGCATGGGCACCCACACCAACCCGGAAATTGCCGTCATCCGTGCCTTAACCGAAGTCGCCCAAAGCCGCGCAACCCAGATTCACGGAGCACGCGAAGACGCGACCATCGCCGCGTTCCGCGAAATGATGGGATACGACCGCGTCAAGCGCATGAACGCCTACTGGTTCCGTGTGGACGAAACACGCGACTTCTCCGAAATTGCCGGATGCGCAACACCGGACTTCCGGACCGACATTCTGGGAATCATCGACCGGCTGCGTGCCGCAGGACTGGACCGCGTCCTGGTCGCCGACCTCACCGACCCTGACCTCGGTGTGCCGGTCGTCCGCGTGATAGTTCCCGGTCTCGAATGCTTTACGATTGACAACGAACGCAGAGGAAAGAGGTGCATAGATGCCGAACGCCGTCGTCTTCATCGGCCCAAGCCTTCCGCTTGACGAAGCAAAACAGATTCTGCCGGACGCAGAGTACCTGCCTCCGGCAAAACGCGGCGACCTCACCGACGCAGTCAGAGCAGGAGCAAAAACCATCGTCTTAATCGACGGCGTCTTCTTTCAGGACCGTGCAGTCGGCCACCGCGAAATTCTTGCCGCACTCCGGGCTGGTGTCTCCGTTTACGGCTCCTCCTCAATGGGTGCTCTCCGGGCATCCGAAATGGACACACTCGGCATGATCGGCATCGGGGAAGTGTACCGCTGGTATCATGACGGAACCATCATCGCCGACGACGAAGTAGGTCTCGTCTATGACCCGGAGACGCATGCGGCACTCTCCGAACCCATGGTCAACATCCGGGCAACACTCGCCAAAGCCCGCGATGCGGGCATCATCGATGACACCGGGGAAAAAGAGCTGCTCCGCGCCTGCAAAGCAATCTACTACCCGGACCGTACCTACCGGCGTGTCATCCGCGACGCAGAAATATCTGCCGAGCAGAAATCCTCACTCACCACATGGATCAAAACCAACGCCGTCGATCAGAAACGTCTGGACGCCGTCACCTGCCTGACCGCAGTAAGGGAGACACTCGCATGAACGAACGCTACGCACGCCAGATTCCCGTAATCGGAACCGAAGGACAGAAAAAACTCCAAAACGCAACCGTCTTTCTTGCCGGCTGCGGCGGCCTCGGCTCTCCGGTCGCCTTCTACCTTGCCGCCGCCGGTGTCGGTCACCTCCGCATTGCCGACTGCGACATCGTAGATGCAACCAACCTCAACCGCCAGATTCTGCACCGGCCTGACCGAATCGGCATGCCCAAAGCCGCATCCGCAAAACTGACACTGGAAGCCTTCAACCCCGACATTGAAATAACGGCGTTTGCCTCCTTCATCGATGAAAAAACCGCTCCCCGCATGATTGGAGACGCCGACATCATCGTTGACGCGATGGACAACTTCACCGCCCGGTACATCTTAAACGAAATGTCACAGACACGTGACATCCCGCTGATGCACGGCGGTGTTGCCGGACTGAACGGGCAGGCAACACTGATAATCCCAAAAAAGACCGCATGTCTCTCCTGCATCTTCCCGGACGCACACACAACAACCGGCACCCCGATTCTCGGCGCAGCCGCAGGCATAATCGGATCAATAGAAGCAGAAGAGACCATCAAATACCTGACCGGCACAGGGGAAACACTTGCCGGAAAACTTCTGCTCTGGGACGGAGCAGTGAACAGAATGGACGTATTCTCGGTGAAAAAAAGCCGCCGCTGTCCGATCTGTTCCCCCACATCCGAGGAAACAACATGAGTGAGATAACAATTCTGGCATTTGCCGGATTCCGGGAAAAGTTCGGCGAAAAAAATACCGTCACAGCCCCCAAAGGCGCAACCGTTCTGTCGGTTCTGCGTACATTTACAGAAACCATTCCCGCCGCCCGAAACGAACTGTTTGACGGCGGGAACCTTCGCGGGCATGTAATTCTGATGTACAACCGCGAACGAATCGACGCAGACGATGCAGAAGAGATCGCCGTCTCCGACGGCGATGAGATCGTGCTCTACCCGCCGGTCTCAGGAGGATAACACAATGGTTCTGTCAGTTCAGAAAGAAGACATTAACGTCGGCGCCCTGATCGCCGCGTCCCGGACACATGCAGACGGCGCGCAGCTGGTGTTCATCGGCTGCGTCCGCGACGACGGCATGGACGAACTCGAGATCGAAGCATTTGTACCGGTTGCAGAAAAAGACCTCGCCGACATTGCAGCCGAAGCAACAGAACAATTCCACTTAAACTCGGTGGACATCGTGCACCGGTACGGTCGCCTTGCCCTGGGCGAAACAATCGTCGTGATCATCGTGGGTGCAGGCCACCGGCCCGAGGCCTATGAAGGATCGCGCTATATTATTGAACGGCTGAAGGAACGTGTGCCGATCTGGAAACAGGAAATATCAGACGGCAAAAAGGGAGCCTGGGTGCACGGTGCATGAAGGATCTCCCGAAATCAGTCCGGGTCGCAGTCTGCCAGCTTGCACCGGTTCTGTTTGATAAAACAGCAACGATACAAAAGACCGTTGCAGCCATTGAAGAGGCTGCCCGTCACGGCGCAGAACTGGTGGTGTTCCCCGAGTCCTTCATACCGGCATATCCGCGCGGCCTTTCCTTCGGCTACGTGGTCGGCAGCCGGACCATGGAAGGCCGGCGTGACTGGAAGCGGTACTATGACAACTCCGTGATCGTACCGAGTGCAGATACGGATCTCATCGGCAGCGCAGCAGCCAAAGCACAGGTGTATGTCTCCCTTGGCGTAACCGAACGGGACGACACCTCTGCAACTCTCTACTGCACAAACCTCTTCTTCGGCCCGGACGGCAGCCTGTTGGGAAAACACCGCAAGCTCAAACCGACCGGAACCGAACGATGCATCTGGGGCGAAGGCGACGGCAGCACACTTCCCGCCATTCACACGCCGTTCGGCGTTATGGGCTCTCTCATCTGTTGGGAGAACTACATGCCGCTTGCGCGTGCAGCAATGTACCAGAAAGGAGTTACGCTCTACCTTGCACCAACTGCGGACTCCCGCGATGAATGGCAGGCAACCATGCGTCACATCGCTTTGGAAGGCCGGTGTTTTGTGATCGGCTGCAATCAGCATGTGACAAAAGCGATGTATCCGGCAGATCTCTGCTGCGGCGAAGAACTCAACGACCTGCCGGAGAACATGTGCCCCGGCGGCAGCTGTATCTACGACCCGTTCGGCCGCTGTATTGCCGGCCCTGTTTTTGACCGCGAAGAGATTATCTATGCCGATCTTGCGCTGGATGATATCATTCTTTCCCGCATGGACTTCGACCCCGCCGGACACTACAGCCGTCCTGACGTCTTTGCACTGAGGGTCAGAACAGAATAATGCATCCGGTTCCGGGGTCGGGCGCGGCTAAACCGCCTGCCCGACCCCCACATTAGAAATAGCAATTCCGACAAATAGTATCATCATGTTAGTGTATATCAATGGAAAATTTGTCCCTGAAGAGCAGGCGACGGTGTCCATTTTTGATCACGGCTTCCTGTATGGCGACGGTGTGTTCGAGGGAATCCGTGCGTACAACGGACGGGTGTTCCGCTTAATGGAACACGTGGACAGACTCTTTGACTCAGCAAAAGCAATTGACCTTGTCCCGCCGGTGACCAAAGAGGAGATGGCTGAAATCATCAAAGAAACACTGCGGCAGAACAACCTGAAAAACGCCTACATCCGCCCGCTCATCACCCGCGGGGTCGGCTCGATGGGTCTTGACCCGCACCGCTGTGAAAAACCGACCGTCATCTGTGCGGCCTCCGAATGGGGGGCGATGTATGGAGACCTCTATGAAAAAGGCCTGACCGCGGTAACCGTGTGCGTCCGCCGCAATACGCCCGATTCGCTGCCGCCGAACATCAAGTCGATGAACTACCTCAACAACATTCTCGGAAAAATTGAGGCAAACTACAAAGGCGGCGATGAGGCTATCTTCCTCGACCGTACCGGAAAACTTGCGGAAGGTTCCGGCGACAACATCTATCTCGTGAAGAACGGCAAACTCTACACCCCGCCGACCATTAACAACCTCAAGGGAATCACCCGCCATGTACTGCTTGAACTGCTGGACAAACTCGGCATCCCCTACGAAATCTGTGAACTCGGTCTGTTCGATCTCTACACCGCCGACGAGGTCATGGTAACCGGAACCGCAGCAGAAATCTGTGCAATTACCAAAATCGACGGCAGAATAATCGGAGACGGAAAACCGGGAGCGGTGTACCGAAAACTGGTTCCTGCATTCCAGGAAGTCACCCGGACCGAAGGCGACGCCTACTAACTGGCTCCTGAGAGATATCATAATCTTTTTATTTTTTCACGACAACCTTTATAGGCAATACTGCGAAGCAGTGATTGGGCTGATATAGTGTAGAGGCCAATCATGCTGGCCTTTCACGCCAGCGACTCGGGTTCGAATCCCGATATCAGCACTCACCTTTTTGTTTATTTTCTCTTGCCTGTTTCTGAATGTTTATCTCGGTTGTATCTCTAACCATCTGGTATGTACCTTGTAATCGTACGGGGACAGGACAACCCCAAAGAGGTTTTAGCACTCGCAAACGGTATTGAAGCTGTTCACTACTCGGACACCGAGGGATGGCTGATCCTGGATGTAACACTCATTGACGAAAAAACACATGCCAGAAAACCCTGCAAATTAAGCTATCACCTGGGTAACGGTGAAATCTGGTATGACAACGGCGACGAGATCAAGATCAACGGTGTAACCGGTATTTTCACCAGTGCACAGGCGTAAAACCCATCCATCTCTTTTTTTGCTCGCAGCATCCCAATTACTGATATGACATTTCATCCGACCAACAACCCGGTATTCTGGAAACAGACCGCAGAGGAACTTTTAGCATCCTCCCGTTTTGAAAAAGCCCAAGCAGCGTATCATCAACTGTGCGAACTGACCCCGAACGACGCAGATGCATGGCGCGGCATGGCACAGGCTCTTGCGGGTCTTGAACAGTACGGCGATGCCGTTGCCGCGTTTGAACGTACCCTCATTCTTCTGCCGGACGATCACGCAGCACTTACCGGTCTTGCGAACTGTTACGAAGCACTCGGTGAGTTTGAAAAAATGACGGCATGCAGGATCCGGCTCGGCGAACTGGACTAAAGATACCCGATGCCGGTGATCAGGTGGATGATCCACAGGATACCGAAAATTACCGGAACATGAATCAGATAGACCGCAAGCGTCACATTTCCGTTGCCGATCGCAGCAAGTAATCTGCCGATGACTCCCGGCTCCGGCACAAAAAACCTGCGGACACCCTTCGGATACAGGATAGAGCCGACTCCGACACCCAGCAGCATCACCCCGAACCAGGGGAAAAGCGGGAAGTAATCCTGAGTGAAGTCCATGAAATCCGCACCGTGAATACCCAGCGGGTACAGCCATCCGGGATCATGCAGAAGGGGGACGGCAAAGATACCGATCAGTACGACGGCGAGGCCGGGGAGGAGATTCCATTTTCCCAGTTTCAGGAACGGTATTGCAAGGAGCATGGATACACTCAGCATGTGCAGAAATCCGAACTTGATGAATCGTCCGGTTCCGTCAAAGATCAATATATCTGCAATCCAGCTGATAAGGGTGATACCCATCGCGATCGCGAAGAGAAATACTGCTTTTTTGACGATAGATCTGTAATACTCCGGCAGGTCTCTGTTTTTCCGGGCATAGCGCAGAACAAGGGCTGTACCTGAGATGAAAACAAATGCGCCGGATGTCAGCCAGATACTGTTGTAAATGGAAAAAAACACCTCATCTTCAATCAGCATGTGAAATATCACCATGCAGGCGGCAACATGATAGGCGATCATTGAGAAGAGGGCAAAACCTCGTACTGCGTCCACTTCCCAGTATCGTTTACCCATAGATACCGGTTGGTTGGATGCACGGTGGGAAATAACTGCCGGAAATTTGGTGATGCGCCGCAACAACCCGGGGGTGCGCGGGAGTCTTTTGCTTTGGTTTTGCTTGGAGTAACCACGGAATACATGGAAAGAATCTGAGTACTGGAATCTGGCGGCAGTACCTGCCTGTGGCGATGTGTGCGGGAGTCTTTTGTGGTGGTTTCGCTTGGAGTAACCACGGAAAACACAGACCGAACGGAATTCCACGGAA
>NZ_JAPTGB010000032.1 GCF_026891975.1 Methanocorpusculum petauri
GACGTCCATTTTGCATACAGGGTCATGTCGCCCGGGATGCTGTCGCTGAAGCTCCAGGCTTGGGTGCATGCTGCGTCTTTGTACCAGCCGCCGAAGGTGTAGCCGTCTTTGACGGGGTTGGCGGGCTGGCTGATTTTATCGCCGTAGGAGAGGCCGGTCGCGGGGCTGACGTAACTGCCGCCCTGGGTGTCGAAGAGAACACGGAAGGCGTTGTTCGTGTTGCCGGAGGATGATGCCTGTGAGGAAGTGTATCCGGCGAGTGCATAGGTAGAGAAGTTGTCGGCCTTGATGGTAATCTTGAAGTAATTACCCTCTGACTGAATGCTCGTCATCGAAACAGGCTCAGCTTTGTTGTTTTTAATATGGAAAACTGCAAGTCTGGACTTACCAATGGCATTCACCCATGCCGCCGGTACGGTGAAGGTCAGTTGGATTCCGCCCGTTCCGATTTTCTGGTTAATTTCCGCTACATTGGTTGTTGCGGTGATCATGGAGGCGACCGTGTATCCTGAGGGGACAAGATTCGCCTTCGCTGCATCAAATGCCGGGCTGATGGTCGGCAGGTTTTCAGTATCAACTTCTGTGAGAATAATGTTGAGCTGATATGTTGTCGTTCCGACAGTGGCCGGAGCATCTACGGGAGCTTCCTTGTAAACTGCTTTGATTTCGGCAGTTTCAGGCACAGTGATGGCACCGGAGGTCGAATCATGTTTCACTCCATCGCCGGAGATCTGAATGACCGCGGGACTCGTGTCTGCGTTACCAATGGTCGCGGTGTGGGTTTCCTCCGAAAACGTGGTATCCTCCGGCGTACTTGGTGTTACAACAGTATTTCCTTCTGTGTCAATGGTTGGCGTGACCTTGGGGACGTCGGGAACAGCGGGTTCGACGTTGTCGGACCAAGTAATTGTGGAGGTAACAGAGAAACCTGAGACTTCAACCGGCGTTACCTGATATGCTTTGCCGGAGATTGCACCAAAGCTGTTTGCGCTGATGGTACCTTCCAATTTGACTTCTGATGTTACTGCACCATTGTCACTGTCTGCGTAGAGGAAGTAGGTTCCGCCGTTGACGGTGTTGCCGTTGGCATTGATGGTGATGGCATTGGTACTGATACCTTTGTCGGGGTTGACGTAGAAGACGTTGCCGAAGCCGCCGACCTGACCTTTCTTACTACTCTCCAGTTTTGCAGCATTGCCGGAGAGCGTGAACTTGTTGTTGTTTGCGGTTACGGTGACTGCCTGGTTCACGCTGTCAATGGCGATACCGTTGTTCATGGAGGTTTTGTCTGCATCAACCTCGCAGGTGATGGTGTTGTCCTTGATGGTTACATCCGTAACATGGGCAGCGATTCTTACCCCGATACTGCCGGAACTAACCTTTGTATCGTCCGACTTATACACGGTCGCAGTGTTGGGCACGAGAGTGTTTCCGGTGATCTCAATGCTGGATAAAGACGTCCCGCTCTTACCCTGCACAACAATACACTGGCTGCTGCTTGTCTCTGAGGCCCCGGCTTTGATGGTCGAATCCAAGATTTTGGAGGATGAACCACTTAGATACACGGTGTGGAAGGATGAGGACGCAGTTGTCTTCGCTTTACTGAAATCAATAACACTGTCTTTCAGAGTGGTACTTGTTCCGGTCAGTTCGATGAATTTACCCTGAGCAAAATCACCGGTGCCGACTACCTTGAGATTTTGCAGCGTAACACCGGTACCGGTGGATTTGATTACCGGACTGTCTCCGCTCTTAGCGGTGATCGTTACGCCTGCATCCTTGTTGCCGTCGATGACGACATTATCCGCGGAGACGGTCATCGATTTGAGGTTGACGTCCTTCATCAGCTTGTAGCTGCCGCTCTCACTGATGGCAAGCGTGTAACCGTTCGCGGTATCGCCGGTCCACGCGACGCCCGGAACATTCTCGCTGGGAGTCAGGCCCCAGGTAATCTTGGAGAAACGGGCTTTTGTGTTGTCAGTTGCGAGGTATGTAGGTGTTGGTGTCCCGGTAACCTTGTTGCCTGCCACGATTCCGGTATAGAATGGTTTAGATGCGTCATTATCATAGAAAACTGCCTGACTGACCGGGAGGGTGTTGTCTTCCACGTTGAGGGTAACCGAGTCCATATTCGTTGCGGAACCATGGAAGAAATACGCCGGTTGGGAGTCCACCGACAGAGTGTTTTCCTTCAGGTTTATGGTGAGGCCGCTGAGGGTGTTCCCACTGTAGAACCGGACTGCGGTCTTGGTGTTACCTAAGGAATACGTGGCATTCAAGATGTTATTCTGAATGGTAGCGGTTCGTGAAACGACATTCGTAGCCACTACCTTATTGACGTTATCAAAAATACCAATCGCTTCGGACATGGCAGAGCCCTGCAATGTCGCATTCACGACGGAGTTCTGAACTATGGTCGTACCGTCCTCAATCACGGCAACTGCAATACCATAGGCCCAGTTTCCGGATAATGTTGCGGAGATGATACAGTTCTCAATCAGACCCTGTCCGGTTGCTCCGGACTGTGTCTGTTCGTCAATACCAAAGGAATTTCCTTTCACAGCCTTGATTGTTCCGGTCACCAGGGAGTCGGAAACCGTAACCTTTCCGGTACCAAATGCCCAAGCCAGAATTCCATGAGCATTGTAATATGTTCTTCCATTTTGATCCTTATTACCACCACCCCATTCCGAGATAATGTTCGCCGTGGAATCAATGTAAATCCGTTGGAGCGTTAAATCCCCATTGGTTACATGCGTGGCAATTCCGGCAGATCCATCACCGTGAATTTTCCCTTTGATATGCACATCGGACACGGTTAATGTACCAGATCCGATGGAGTACACGGTCACACCGTAGGTCAGATTTGTGACCGGATTTGGATTCGTCGTGTCTTTGGGAGTGAATCCCGGGGCAGTTACATCCCCAATGGTGACACCGCTAATTGTGGAAGAACCAATATCCCATGCCGTGGATTTATTACTTCCTGCCCAGATTCCGGCAATGTGCACATTCGTAATGTTTTGGAAATTCTTGATCTGGAAATTCTCCTTGCCAGAGGCAACCCGGATACCATACTTCGTGGAGTCGGAACCGGTAATGGTTTTATCATTACCATTCAGAGTCACCCCATCAGCATTGATGAGAATCAGCGTCTCATTGCTTCCATTTTCAGTAATATCAGCAGAAAGCGTGTACTCCCCGGGGGCGGTGATCTCATACAGCACACCATCTGTTTGTGAATATGATAACCCAGCCGCACTGACAGCTCCCGCCATCAGCGTACACACCAGCAGCAGAGCCGCGAGCAGCACCACACCGCTCCGCCAAAGCTCCGCTAAAGAATCATGGGGACGATTTGCCCCGTAATTACATAAACTCATGAAATTCCTCCTCAGGAGCGGTGGAAACGCAGGCAGAAACAACCGCTTCCGCATACGTGGGGAGACCATTACATCCTAAGTTAATAGGATATAACTCGGATTATTCCCTGAATGTACAATTTGCCGGATGAATTTCGTTTGCGCGGGAAAAGAAACAATTTCCGTATGCAAAAAATGTCAGGAATATTGTTGGGTATAAAAATCTATTGAGCACAAATTAGGTTTTCCAATGCATACAATTCCGTGCGCATTGAACGTTCTTTCCATTTCAAAGAATTATTGAAGATAGTTTTAATATCATGTGGGGTGTTATATCCTATTAACTGAGGATTCATATCCCCTGTTTTTTTCCCGACGTACCCCCCGCGCAGAAACAATCCTCCCGCAGCTGCCGCAGATGAACACCCGCCGCAACTACCGCCGGCACACATTCAAATAATACCAGCACCATACAATCTATCATCGAACGGCTGACCCCGCAGACACCCTGCGGAACACCGTCCGCACCGAACCCGGCACATCCGCTCCGGTGGGACGCATACCTCCCAGATGCACTCGTCCCAAGTAAGTTCTCACGCTCACGAACGAACAGAGCCTCTGAGGCACGGATGTTCCCCCGGATTCCCGCGGACACAACAGCCGGCAGCAGCGGCAGTGCATCCTGCACCGCCGCACGGCGCACAACAGGGACACGCAGAACCTCCCATGCCGGACACGGCAGAGAGTCTCTGCACAAAGAAAAAAACAACAAAGGAGACCTCATAAAAAAAGCGGAAGCTCTTGAAAAAAACAGCACAGAAAACGTGTCTGTCCGATTTCAACCCTGCAAGGAACAAAAGGAACAGACACTATTCTCTACGATCAGTGATCATATCACCGTATCGGTATCAGCACCATGTCCTGACACGTGAGCTCAGAGCTCAGAGCTCACGAACATCATTGACAAACAACACCGAGAAAAAAAATCCCGCACACTCTCTATCATCCATGAATGTGCTCCGTGATAACTCTCTTGTGTTATATATTTGTCATTAATTGCATATAAACATATGTAGATGTGCGTTAGGGTGTAAAAGAAAACAAGAAGGATACAGAAGAAGAGCGCATGCCGCCGCTTCCCCCACTCCTCCTCTCCCGTTGAAAGTGAGCTCTGAGCTCTGAGCTCTGAGCTCACCATACAGACAAACACAACCCACCCCCATCATGAACCATCAGACCCCGCATCAACGACGCTCCCTCTATGCATTTATCAATGACGAAGAATATCAAAACTTCGACACCATCATCAAAAAAATGCAGTTCCCCAGTACCAGTGCCTACCTCACTGCCATCATCCGCGTCACCCTCTACGGCTGGCAGACAAAGTATCACGTACCGTCCGGCGACCTCGACCCCGCAACCGCAGACTGGATCGCCTGGCACAAAAACCGCATGACCAAAGAAGACCGCCTCCGTCAGACGTACTTCGACATCCTCACCGACCTCGCCTTCCCCGTCATCGCCTCCCGCGGCGCGCAACTCGCCTTTCATTTATTACAGAACGAAATCGAGACAGCCATGGCAGACCGAACCGGCCTCATCCCATCTCACGAACAACTAAAAACATGGACACAGATCTACGAAACCATCCACGCAGAACAACTCGGCAGACACCGCGCCGACCTCGCGCTTGAGGTAGTACGGGAATCAGAACACGAAATGATCTAAGGAAGTTGGTGTATCTTCAATGTGGGCAGAACACAGAAAAAGAAACGCGAATCGCGCTCGCCCCACAAACCGCATTTGCGTATCCTCGCTCTCCTTCCCGTCCGGGCGGACGGGTGGCGTTACTGTCGCACGGCAGAGCCGTGCTCCACTCCCCCCTTCGGGGGTCGCTATCGCACGGCAGAGCCGTGCTCCGCTCCCCACTTCGGGGGTCGCTATCACAAGCCCGGACGTCTTGCTCTACTCCTCCTTTGGGGTCGCTATCGCACGGCAGAGCCGTGCTCCGCTCCCCACGTCGTGGGTCGCTATCACAAGCCCGGACGTCTTGCTCTACTCCCCCTTCGGGGTCGCTATCGCACGGCAGAGCCGTGCTCCGCTCCCCACTTCGGGGGTCGCTATCACAAGCCCGGACGTCTTGCTCTACTCCCCACTTCGTGGGTCGCTATCGCAAACGCGGCTAAAAATGCTTGCGAAGCCGACGCAGGATAGTAAATGAGTGGAAGCTTCGCGAGCATTTGCCGTCGCGTTTGCGACAGCAACGCCGCCCGTCCGCTCGGACGGGAAGGCGAGCGACGAAGAGCAAATGCGATGAGCGAAGCCGCGCCGTCAGGCGCATCTGCGTTATCTGCGTTATTATCTGCGTCATCTGCGTCATTATCTGAGAAATCTCGCGTTATTCTTTCCCCATCCTGCCCCTATGAAGAAACCCGAACAACGGAAATACCCGCATTTCACCAAACACCCGACCATGACACACCACACCCACCCCGGAAACCGCCTATGAATGAAGAACCCCTTCGCTACTACGGCGACACCTACTGCTGCCCCGCCTGCGGCACCGCCTTCACCCTCATCAGAAAAGAGATCACCGGCTGCGGCACCGGCACCCAGCACAACACACTCCGCTGTCCCGCCTGCACCGCAGACACCGCAATCCGCGTCAGCGAACAAGAACTCGCTCTCGTCACCAGCTACATCAAGCTCCGGAGCGAAGCACGCGACCTCATCCGCACCCGCACCACCCCGCAGACCACCAGAAAACCATCAGGAACCAGACCATGACCTACACACCATTCGACCCGCAACCCTTCCTCGCAACCACCCTCCCCCGCATCCACCCGCGCCCTGCCGACCCCTACGAAGCCGCCCTCCACAGCCGTGACCTCGCCTACATCTTCGAAGAATTCCACCTCGGCTTCATCGAACAATACCACACCGACATCCAAACCATCCGCAACGAAAACGCCCAAAGCACCGAATACCAGATCATCTGGCCCGAACAAACCTACTACGAAGTAAACATCCCCAAACTCCAAACCGACCACCCCGACCTCCACCAAAAACTCGTCCACCTCCGCGCAACCGACGCAGAAAAAATCCTCGGACGCGACCACCTCTACACCGCCGCAAAACAACTCCTCGGCACAACCATCCGCGACTACGAAAAAATCACCATAACCGACCTCAAAAAACACCTCACCGCACGCGACCTCACCACCTACCTCACCCCCAAAACACGCC
>NZ_JAPTGB010000033.1 GCF_026891975.1 Methanocorpusculum petauri
AACGATCAGGAGAAATCCTGAGACAAAACAACTCTCTCTTTTCAGAAAAAAATCATCAGCTCTTTTCAACCCTTGTACAAAACATCCCTCACACTGCGCGTACACACATCATCCTGCAAATCAAAATGTATTTTTTTATGCATTGATGTATTTTAATGAAACTAAATGCACATATTTTAAATACAGGGAAACCACACCTTGATCTATGTTCCCCAAAGACGGTCGTACGACCCTTACCGTGGATGACATCCCCAAAAAATGGTATAACATCGCAGCAGACATCGGCTCACCGGAGATACTCAACCCCGCAACCATGAAGCCCGTGACTGCCGCTGACCTCAACCCTGTATTCTGCAAAACCTCCGTAGACCAGGAACTCGACACAACCCACCGGTTCATCGACATTCCCGAACAAGTTCGCGAAGCCTACGCACAGTTCGGCAGAGTCACCCCGCTTCAGCGGGCATACCATCTCGAACAGTACCTCAAAACACCCGCAAAGATTTACTTCAAACGCGAAGACGTAAGCCCCACCGGCAGCCACAAACTCAACAGCGCCATCGCTCAGGCCTATTATAACAAACGTGACGGAACCGAACACCTCACCACTGAAACCGGAGCCGGCCAGTGGGGATCAGCACTTTCCCTCTCCTGCAACTACTTCGACCTCGACGTAATCATCTTCATGGTCAAAGTCAGCTTTGAGCAGAAACCCTTCCGCAGATCCATCATGGAAACCTACGGAGGAACCGTGTACCCCTCGCCGAGCACCATCACCGAATACGGAAAATCCGTTCTCGCCAAAGACCCCTCCTACGGGGGAACCCTCGGAACCGCCATCACCGAAGCAGTTGAAATGGCCGTCAAAGACCCAACCGGTAAAACCAAGTACAGTCTCGGCAGTGTCGCAAACCATGTCTGCATGCACCAGACCGTAATCGGCCAGGAACTTATAGCCCAGATGGACGAAATTGACATCGTTCCCGACTACATGGTCGGCTGTATCGGCGGCGGCAGCAACTTCGCGGGATTTGCCTTCCCCATGATCGAAAAGAAACTCAGAGGAACAGTGGACACCAGCTTCCTCGCCGTCGAACCGACCGAAGTCCCCTCCCTCACCAAAGGAGAGTACCGCTACGACTTCGGCGACTCCGGCTGCATCACCCCCATGTTCAAAATGTACACACTCGGCCACGACTTCACCCCGAACGCCGTACACGCAGGCGGACTCCGCTACCACGGCATGAACCCGCTGGTCTCAGAACTCTATCACAACAAAACCATCAGCGCCGTATCTTACAACGAGACCCAGATCTTCCAGGCAGCCGTCACCTTCGCCAGAACCGAAGGCATCATCCCGGCACCCGAATCCTCGCACGCAATTCGTGGTGCAATCGAACTTGCACTTGACGCAAAGAAAAAGAACGAAGAAAAAACAATCGTCTTCAACCTCTCCGGTCACGGTCTCCTCGACATGGTCGGTTATGCAAACTTCCTCAAAAACTGCGACCACCCGGTGATCGAGGTTTAATCAGGAGCAATCCCGGGCGTTCGCAACAAACGCCCGGGTTCGTTCTGCATCCCGAACCCCGTTCATTTTTACGCCCGTATGCACATCAACCGCATACGGCCTGACACGGCGGACAGCCTCCCCCACATTCTCCGGTGTCAGTCCCCCGGCAAGAATTACGGGGACAGAACACTCCTGAACAATCTTTGCACTGATATTCCAGTCATGCGGAATGCCTGTCCCCCCGATCCGATCCACAGTCCGCGTATCAAGAAGGATTGCGTCCGCTGCGTCGGCGAAGTACTTCGCCGTCGCAACTGCGGACATATCCGTCACATGTACTGCCTTTATGATCCGAAGATAGGGCAGTGCCGCACGAATCTCAGCGATATCTTCCGGCGTCACCATATCCTGGATCTGCAGCGTCGTACAGTGCGACACTTCCACAATGCGGATCAGATCAACCGGCCTTGTCAGATGCGTTACCGCAACCGGTTCGATGAACGGCGGCAGTGTTGCAACCATTGCCGCCGCCGCTTCCGGTGTCACCGCATCCTGCGTCACATGCGTAATACCCATCAGAAATCCCGCCGCATCAGCACCTGCCGCAACCGCACAGGAAAGATCCGCAAACGTTGCCGTGCCGCAGATTTTCACTCGCATGCGGCAACCTCAATATCGTACACCGCATGCCAGCTGGTCGGCGAGTACGAACGAAGCACCCGTTCGGTAATCTTTGCACCCGGAAACACACGGAAAATATCCTCATTGTGTTCACCCTCCGACTCAACCAGCGAATAGAGATGCACGATCGTTCCCGGCTTCGCCAGCGGCGCTGCCGCCGGCAAAAACTCTGCCGCGTCCATCGGAAGATTCATGATGATACGATCAAACTTCAGCGGCGACAAGATTTCGGCAAGGTTTCGGGCGTCGCCGAGCATCGGAAGAACATTTGTCAGATGATTCAGCCGGATATTTTTCTGCATCAACAGCACCGCACCTGGATTGATGTCGTTTGCGATCACAAACGCAGCGGAACCACCAAGCATCACCGGGAACGGGCCGACTCCCGCAAACATGTCAAGAATTTTTTCGCCGGGTTTCATCTGTGACAAAATTCTCTGCCGCTCATTCGCAAGTCGTGCGGAAAAATATGCGGCTGTCAGATCGATTGCCATGCGGCGTCCGTACTCATGATACATCGTCTCGGTCGTCGGCTCGCCTGCAAGAACCCTGAACGTTTTTGTACGAAACTCTCCTTCCACCGGTGAAGTCGCGAAGAGTGCCGTGTGGGCCGAAGGACGGGCGGCAAGAATTTTTTCCGCACCTGCAGCATCGTCGTCCTGCAGGACGACGATGCCGCCGATCTGTTCGTGGCGCGGAAGGTCTTCAATCACATGATTTTCCGCGAACTCCGCACGCAGTTCTCCTTCGCGGGGGGAGAGAACCGGTATCAGAAGAAATCCATTTTCTGCCCGGGGACGAAGTGTTCGGTCAAGAATATTTTCCGCAATTGCACACCGTCGTGCCGCCTCACCGTCCTGTACCGGCACGCGGAGACACCACTGCTCTTTCATACACGCCGCTCCTTTGCATCACGGATGATCGCAGATAGATTCTGTGCCGCCGCGGTCACATCAGGGGCGCTGACCACCGCGGAGATGACGGCAACACCATCCAGTCCCGCCTCAATCAGTTCAGCGGAGTTGGCTGCGTTGATGCCGCCGATGCCGATCACCGGGCATTTGACCGCGGCACGAATATCTCTGATTGCGGCGACACCGTGTCCGACTCCTGCATCTGTTTTCGACGGGGTTGAAAACACCGGACTCACGGCGACGTAATCCGCACCAGCGGATTCTGCCGCCACTGCCTCATCGGCATTTCCTATGGAAATACCGATGAGAAAGTTCTGCGGTGCAAGTCTGCGTGCCGCTTCAATCGGCAGATCGTCCTGACCAAGATGTACTCCGTCTGCACCCGCGGCAAGGGCGATGTCGAGACGGTCGTTCACAAAAAACAGGGCACGATCCCGGCAGATCTCCCGCATCTCACACGCTGTTTCATACAGTTCCCGCGAGGTTTTGTCTTTGTCCCGCAACTGAATCACGTTCGCCCCGCCCGCAACGGCACGGCGTGCGATCTCCGCATGCGTGAGACCGCGGGACAAAGCTTCGTCGGTAACTACGTAGAGATCGTACATTGGATTAATACTCAGTGACTTTGGCGACTGCGGCAACCTGTTCAGGCGTGAGTGCAGTAACGGCATCGAGGAATGCCGGTTTGAACGAGCCGGGTCCTGCAGCGGTCTTTGCCGCAGCCTCGCCGGCGATGCCGAGCGAGGCCATCGCGGCAATACAGCCGTCCATCGTATCCTGCGCGACCGCAGCAAACGCTCCGGTAACCGCGGATGCCATACAGCCGGTACCGGAGAGTCTGCCCATCAGAGGGACGCCATTTGTAACACCTGCAACACGGGATCCGTTACTGATCAGATCCTCTTCCCCGCTCATGATGACAACACATCCAAGCCTGGCTGCGAGATCTTTGACGATGGTTTTTTTGTCACCGGCAATGCTGCCGGAGTCCACTCCACGAACCGTCGCGACCACGCCCGCGAGGGTTCCGATCTCTCCGGCATTTCCTTTGATGACGGTGATCGGGAGTTCTTCGATCAGCTGCTGGGCAGTCTTTGTCCGGTACGGGGTAGCGCCTGCTCCTACGGGGTCAAGGATGATCGGAATGTTCCGGTCAGCGGCGACGCTGCCCGCAACGAGCATTCCCTCGATCTGTTTGGGGTCAAGGGTACCGATGTTGAGTACGAGGGCGCTTGCGATCTTTGTCATGTCGATGACATCTTCGGGAGCGTGGGACATGACCGGGGATGCCCCGATACAGAGTGTGATGTTGGCACAGTCATTGACGGTGACGTAATTCGTGATCTGGTGGACGAGCGGTGATACCGCTCTGACGGATTCAAGAATTTCTGCGTATTTCTGCATGGAACACCTTTTTGGTATTATTAGGTCTGCGGTCAGAAAAATGTTTTAGTATGCGTGCTGAATGGTATAATATTATGGATGAGCAGCTTGCAAAGATCCGCTCAGGCGATCTGAAACTGTACGCTCTGGAAAAGCTGATGCCCGCGGATGAGGCGGTGGCTCTGCGCCGGAAATATATTGAGGAGGAGACGTCTGCAGATCTCACTCCTGTTGGCGGGTACACGATTCCTATCGATCGTGTGGTTACGCGGAATATCGAGAATATGATCGGTTGTGTGCAGATTCCGGTTGGTGTTGCAGGACCAGTTGCTGTCAACGGGGAGTACGCGAAAGGAGAGTTCTGGCTGCCGCTTGCAACAACGGAGGGGGCGCTTATTGCATCAATTAATCGCGGTTGCGGTGCTATCCGAAAGGCAGGGGGTGCGGAGGTACGGATTCTTCGTGACGGAATGACACGTGCTCCGGTGTTTGCGGCGACCTCTGTTGCGCATGCAACAGAGGTCGCCCGCTGGGCCGAGGATAATCTTTTGCTGCTGAAGGTCGCGGCTGAGGAGACGACGCGTCACGGGGAACTCATCGGCCTCACGACGTATGTGGTGGGAACGAATGTGTTTGTTCGGTTCGAGTTTGATACGAAGGATGCGATGGGGATGAATATGGCGACGATTGCGTCGGAAGCCGCGGCGAAGCTGATCGAGGCGGAGACGGGAGCACGGATGGTGTCAACGTCCGGGAATATGTGCTGTGATAAGAAGCCGTCGGCAATTAATGTGATTGAGGGGCGGGGGAAGTCGGTTGTTGCGGGTGTGTTTTTGTCGGATGAACTGGTTGCGTCGCAGTTTAAGACGGATGCACGGACGCTTGCGGAGGTGAATACGCGGAAGAATCTGGTGGGGTCGGCCCGTGCGGTGTCACTTGGGTTTAATGCGCACGCAGCGAATGTGATCGCGGCGATGTTTTTGGCGTGCGGTCAGGATCCGGCCCATGTTGTGGAGGGAAGTAATGCAATTACGACAGTGGACCCGGTCCCGGGTGGTGTGTATGTGTCGGTGTCTCTGCCGTCGCTTCAGGTTGGTACGGTCGGCGGCGGTACGGGGATTCCCACCCAGCAGGCGTGTTTGTCGATGCTTGGTGTTGCGGGTGGCGGTGAAGTTCCGGGAGATCATGCGAAGGCGTTTGGGGAGATTGTGGCGACTGCGGTTCTTGCGGGTGAGTTGTCGCTTCTGGGTGCACTTGGTGCGCAGCATCTTGCGAAGGCCCATCAGGAACTGGGACGCGGCGGGGTTGCAGGTTTGGGGCAGTAATTTTTTCTCTATTTTTTTGGGTGTTTTTGTTTGGTAGGATTCAATGTCTGTGTGTCCGGTAGGATTCAATTTCTGATTTTTTGATATGTTGTACTTTGTTTGCGGAATTCGAT
>NZ_JAPTGB010000034.1 GCF_026891975.1 Methanocorpusculum petauri
TCTGTATGTGAGACACAGCTGAGTTTTTTCAGTTGTGTGTGTATCAGAGTTGGTTCGGTGGTTTTATATCTGACCGTGTCCAACATTGTTACCTCGCAAAGCAGCGCGAACCGCGGTGCAACACCGGATGTAAATTCGTGTGTTTGCTCTGGTGGTTCGAAGAGTATAAATACGTTTGATACGTATATAATAGGGCTGTTTAAGTGGAGAATGGAACGCGAACCGGCATCATCTGAATATGGGTGATGTGCGGTAGTTTATTCTGACGTTGGTATTGTGGCGATGCGGACATTCATTGAAATGACCGCTGATTCCTTTAACGTTTTACGCCTGGTTTTGTTAAGAACATTAACAAGAACAAGTGTGTATTTCGAAAGAAAAAAAGATAGAAAGTAATTCTGGTTGATCCTGCCAGAGGCCATTGCTATCAGGGTTTGACTAAGCCATGCGAGTCGAGAGGGGTAAAGCCCTCGGCATACTGCTCAGTAACACGTGGTTAATCTGCCCTTGGGTGAGGGATACTCCCGGGAAACTGGGGCTAATACCTCCTAGTGGATATAACCTGGAATGGTATATCCTCGAAAGATTCATCGCCCAAGGATGAGACTGCGTCCGATTAGGTTGTTGGTGGGGTAACGGCCCACCAAGCCTTTAATCGGTACGGGTTGTGGGAGCAAGATCCCGGAGATGGATTCTGAGACATGAATCCAGGCCCTACGGGGCGCAGCAGGCGCGCAAACTTTACAATGCGAGCAATCGTGATAAGGAAACCCTGAGTGCCTGTCGATGCAGGCTGTTCATATATCTAACCCATATGTGAAGAAAGGGCAGGGCAAGACCGGTGCCAGCCGCCGCGGTAATACCGGCTGCTCGAGTGATGGCCACTATTACTGGGTTTAAAGCGTCCGTAGCTTGATTTTTAGGTCTCTTGGGAAATCTTAACGCTCAACGTTAAGGCGTCTAAGAGATACCGGGAATCTTGGAACTGGGAGAGGTAAGCCGTACTTCGGGGGTAGGAGTGAAATCTTGTAATCCTCGAGGGACGACCTATGGCGAAGGCAGCTTACCAGAACAGCTTCGACAGTGAGGGACGAAAGCTGGGGGAGCAAACGGGATTAGATACCCCGGTAGTCCCAGCCGTAAACAATGTGCGTTAGGTGTGTCGGTTACCACGCGTAACTGATGCGCCGAAGAGAAATCGTGAAACGCACCACCTGGGAAGTACGGTCGCAAGGCTGAAACTTAAAGGAATTGGCGGGGGAGCACCACAACAGGTGGAGCCTGCGGTTTAATTGGATTCAACGCCGGACATCTCACCGGATAAGACAGCTGAATGATTGTCAATCTGAAGGTTTTACATGACTAGCTGAGAGGAGGTGCATGGCCGTCGTCAGTTCGTACTGTGAAGCATCCTGTTAAGTCAGGCAACGAGCGAGACCCACGCCAACAATTGCCAGCAGCATCTCCGGATGGCTGGGGACATTGTTGGGACCGCCTCTGCTAAAGGGGAGGAAGGAATGGGCAACGGTAGGTCAGCATGCCCCGAATTATCCGGGCTACACGCGGGCTACAATGGCCGGGACAATGGGCAACAACACCGAAAGGTGCAGTCAATCTCCTAACCCCGGCCTTAGTTAGGATTGCGGGTTGCAACTCACCCGCATGAATCTGGAATCTGTAGTAATCGCGTTTCACTATAGCGCGGTGAATACGTCCCTGCTCCTTGCACACACCGCCCGTCAAACCATCCTAGTGGGGTTTGGATGAGTCCCTGGTCTTTGCCGGGGTCGAATCTAGGTTCCGTGAGGAGGGTTAAGTCGTAACAAGGTAGCCGTAGGGGAATCTGCGGCTGGATCACCTCCTAATGATCCAAAACCGAAGTAAGACGTTCGATGGAATCATCAAAAGCGGTCATTTCAATGAACCGTACAATCGCCACAGTATCAACATACAATATGCACTCACACGTGCTGATGAAAAAAACAGCAGCAACCCTGTGCCTGTTACAAACCGTAACACTCCCTGTTACCAATTGTAACCGAAACCGTTACACCACCTGTAACACCGCACAACCAATATCAGTGTGAGGGGCGCGTAGCTCAGCTGGAAGAGCGCGGCGTTTGCAACGCCGAGGCCTGGGGTTCAAATCCCCACGCGTCCACTCCGCAGCCGCTTGTAACTGACGCAGAACGACTTCTCTTTGAGAATCCCGTTCTCTCCTCTTGTTACCGGTTGCGGTTGCAATGCACCCGGAAACGCGAGTTACCGGGGAAGGACCGAGAGTCACTGACTCTTTGAGGTCGTGTATAGGTTTTGCATTTGGACGTTAAATGGGTATCAGCGGAAACCTTTCGCGAAACCTCTCGAAAGCGTATCTTTGTCGGTAAGGCAAAAACCACTTTAAGAGAACAGTCGGAAGCAATCCCTGGTTATAACAATTCCATTTATCACAAATAATCCAATCGTACCAAACAAACGATTACATCTGGACATACCTTCGGAGCACCTTATTTGAGATACGGTGTCTTCGAAATAAAACCTGGTTCTTATGCCGGTTAGTGGATGGTTCGGTTTGAGAGCCGATGAAGGGCGTGCCAAGCAGCGAAATGCCCCGGGAAGACGCAAGGAGTCTGTGATCCGGGGATCCCCTAATAGGACCTCCGTACCATTATTATGGTAAATCCGTCAGGATGGGGAACCTCCCGAAGTGAAACATCTCAGTAGGGAGAGGAAGAGAAATCAATTGAGATTACGTTAGTAGAGGCGATCGAACCCGTAAGAGTCTAAACCGAATCCCTTGCAAAAGGGACATGTGGTGTATGGCCTTCAGCATGGTATGATACTGCCTAATGAAAGTGACCTGGAATGGTCCGCCTAAGAGGGTGACAGCCCCGTACGTGGTGGCAGTATTAACCTAGAAGAGACCTGAGTAGCGTGGGTTGGCATTCCCGCGTGAACAAGGGGGTCACCTAACCTCCAAGACTAAATACTCCTCAAAACCGATAGCGAATTAGTAGCGTGAGCGAACACTGAAAAGTATCCCTGAAAAGGAAATGAAAAGTGCCTGAAACTAACCGGTGATCGTGTGTTGCGGCATGCAAGGACCTTCTGTTCGAAAGAACCCGTCGCGAGGCGGTAGTATGAGAGCAGTTGCCGATGTCGCAACTTACGTTTTGAAGAACGGGCCAAAGAGTGTATTCCATTGGCGAGGTTAACCGTTAAGGGTAGCCATAGCGAAAGCGACACGACCGTAGATTCGTCTTGGGTCGGCGTACTAATAGTGCGTGGAGTCAATGGGATACGACCTGAAACCTGGTGATCTATGCCTGAGCAGGTTGAAGCGTGCCGAAAGGTGCGTGGAGGACCGCATGCGGTTTTGATATGCAAATCATTCGCGTGACTTGGGTATAGGAGTGAAAGATTCATCGAACCGGGTGTCAGCTGGTTCCTCTCGAAACATGTCTAAGCATGACCTCGACCGAGAATGACAGTGAGGTAGAGCACCTATTGGGAATCCCGGGGAAGAAATTCCTCGCTTCCTTGTAAAACTCCAAACTCCCTGTCTTCGTAGACGTCGGGCAGTCCGGGCTACGGGGTAAGCTTGTAGTCCGTAAGGGAGACAACCCAGACCATGGTTAATGCCCCCCAATGTAGGCTAAGTGTCAACACTGAATGAAGTCCTAGGTCAAAGACAACTGGAAGGTGAGCTCAGAAGCAGCTATCCTTTAAAAAGTGCGTAACAGCTTACCAGTCAAGATTTAGGGCGCAGAAAATGGACGGGGCTCAAGCCTACTGCAGATACCATGGCGCATCCTTCGGGATGATCGAGTAGAGAGGCGTCCTGTATGGGCTGAAGCAGGGTCGTAAGTTCCTGTGGACCGTATAGGAATGAGAATTTTGGCAGTAGTAGAAGCAAAGAATGGTGAGAATCCATTCCGCCGAAGGGGCTAGGTTTCCTCGGCAATGTTCGTCAGCCGAGGGTTAGTCGGTCCTAAGTCGTATCATAAGTTGAATACGGCGACAGGGAAACAGGTTAATATTCCTGTACCATGCGTTAATATACTGACGCATCGGGTTACACACAGCGGAACCGTCGTTCCGTCCAATCGTATAAGCTCTTGGAGTACCGTAATGGTGAGAATTGAGCGAAATCGTGATGGCGTAAGTATGTTCATACCTGGTGCCCGTGAAAAGGTAACGCATTGACCGTACCGAGAACCGACACAGGTGCCCCTAGTTGAAAAGACTCAGGCGTGTCGGAATTATTTGTGGTAAGGGAACTCGGCAAAATGGCCCCGTACCTTCGGAATAAGGGGTGCCTGCCTGGTGATCAGGCAGGTCGCAGTGACCAGGGAGCTCTAACTGTCTAACAACAACATAGCAGACTGCAACTCCGTAAGGACTAGTATAGTCTGTGAATCCTGCCCAGTGCGGGTATCTGAACACTGAGTACAATCGGACGAAGGACCCGTAAACGGCGGGGGTAACTATGACCCTCTTAAGGTAGCGTAGTACCTTGTCGCTTAATTGGCGACTTGCATGAATGGATTAATAAGGGCTCTACTGTCCCTACCGCAAATCCGTTGAACCTTTTATCCTTGTGCAGAGGCAAGGGACTCCCATCGGGAAGTGAAGACCCCATGGAGCTTTACTGCAGCCTGTCGTTGAATTACGGTATTACATGCGCAGCGTAGATGGTAGGTGTTAATGCTCATATTCCGGTATGAGTGGAGCCAACGTTGAGACACCATCCTTGTTCTGCTGTAGTTCTCACTCGAATTCATTTCGAGGACATCGGTAGGTAGGCAGTTTGGGTGGGGCGCCACACCCTCGAAAACATATCAAGGGTGCCCTATGGTCAACTCATGTGAGTCAGCAACTCACAGGAGAGTGTCAAGAGCATAAGTTGGCTTGACGTGATTTCGCACAGCAAGAAATCACGAGTGGAAACACGGGTCTAACGAACCAATACGCCTTTTTGGTGAGGGCTATTGACTACAGAAAAGCTACCCTGGGGATAACAGAGTCGTCGCCGGCAAGAGCACATATCGACCCGGCGGCTTGCTACCTCGATGTCGGTTCTTTCCATCCTGGCTGTGCAGCAGCAGCCAAGGGTGAGGTTGTTCGCCTATTAAAGGGGATCGTGAGCTGGGTTCAGACCGTCGTGAGACAGGTCGGTTACTATCTGATGGGAGTGTTCGAAATCTGAGAGCAAGAATGAAATAGTACGAGAGGAACTTTCATTCGTCACCTCTGGTGTATCGGTTGTCTGACAAGGCAGTGCCGAGCAGCTACGTGGCACGAGATAAAAACTGAAAGCATCTAAGTTTGAAACTTCGCTTGAAAAGAGATTTCGTTACAGAGCACCGGTAAAAGACCGGGTTAATAGGTTTGGGATGTACGCACGAAGGCAACGACGTGTTCAGTCCGCAAATACTAACGCTCAAATCCAGATTTTCTGGTATGTCTATTGTCTCAAAACAACACAGGATGATAATCGTTCATTACAATTCGGATTGGCAGTGACAGATGGAATTGAAATCTTTCGGGATTTCTTCTCTGTTCTTACGAGAATCCCTTCGCGACACGGTTTCGCTGTGCCCAGACGTTATCCAAATGCAAAACCCATGCCCTTAATAAACAGTAACCGCGAATATTAGTATCCCAGTTACTGTGCCAAGTTGGCGGAGCGGCCACGCGGCTGCCTGCAGAGCAGCTCTACTCCCGTTCAAATCGGGAACTTGGCTTGGGGGATTCTGCGGCCAGAGCAGAGAGGTTCACCCGGACCCATTCCGAACCCGGCAGTTAAGCTCTCTTACGTCGGATACTGTACTGAGATACGCGAGTTCTCGGGAACTATTCAACGCTGCACCCCCCCTTCTTCTTTGTAG
>NZ_JAPTGB010000035.1 GCF_026891975.1 Methanocorpusculum petauri
ACCGCGGGTGAGATGTACATCGACGGCAAGAGCGTCAAAGAGATGACCGACGACGAACTGACCATTCACCGCCGCGATCACATCGGTTTCATCTTTCAGAAGTTCAACTTAATCGGTCTTCTGACCGCGTATGAAAACGTTGAGTATCCGATGATTCTCAAGTACGGCAAGCGGGATGATACCGGCCGGGCCAAAGACCTTCTCGCAAGTGTCGGCATCGATGAAGCAAACATGATGCA
Source organism: Methanocorpusculum petauri (assembly GCF_026891975.1). Lineage (GTDB taxonomy): Archaea > Halobacteriota > Methanomicrobia > Methanomicrobiales > Methanocorpusculaceae > Methanocorpusculum > Methanocorpusculum petauri. The sequence continues at coordinate 240 of NZ_JAPTGB010000035.1, forward strand.
CACACCGTTTGAGTTGTCCGGCGGTCAGCAGCAGCGGGTGGCAATCGCACGCGCCCTTGCAAATCACCCGGCACTACTGCTCTGTGACGAGCCGACGGGAAACCTTGACTCAAAGATGAGCGAACAGATCATGACGTTACTCCGTGACCTCAACACCCGCGGCAGGACGATTATCATGGTGACGCACGATCCGCACACGGCAACGTATGCAGACCGTACCATTGTCATCCGCGACGGAGAAATTGTGGATGAGTGACAAAATATTTTCTCCGGTAATCTTCGATCTCTCGGTACGCAACCTGCGGCTGAACTTTCTCCGTAGTCTCCTTGCCATGATCGGCATCATCATCGGTGTTGTTGCCATCACCTCTATGGGAATGACCGGTGCCGCATTCTCCGAGGAACTGACCGGATCCCTTACCGGTACCTCAAACTCGATCACTGTCACCGGCATTTCGAGTACCGGTTCCGGTCCGAACTCCTACATGACCGCGGGACTGTCCACCAAAGATCTGCGAAACATCGAGTCTGCGGTAAAATCCGTCACCGAAAACTATGTTCTGATACCGATGTACACCGGCTATGACATGGTGCGGCCTGCAGGTTCGGATGAGCGGATGCAGGCATCCATCTACGGACTCAGTACCGCAGATATTGAAAGTCTGGTAACGGTTGAAGATGGCAAAATTCCTACCGGCAACAACGGTGTTATCATCGGCCGCCAGCTTGCCGACGACTATAGCCTTTCGATCGGCAGCAGGATTGAAATTCCCCAGCGCAACAGCAGCACCATCTCAGTACGGATTGTGGGCATCATGGCAAACTCAGGTTCCATGGCCTTTACGTTCTCCACAGATAACGCAATCATCGGTACAACGGACTGGTATGAGCGCTTTCATGAAACCGGCGGCTTATACTCCTTGGCAATGATAACGGTAGCCAATCTGGATGATCTTGATCCGGTGATCGCGGCAATCGAGGCAAAGATGAATGGCCGCACCGACCGGACAACGGACGACACCGTTCTGATCAGTGATGCCCGGCAGTTTGTCGAGTCGATGAAGGAATCAATTGGGATGATTTCCGTCTTCATCATGGCGCTTGGAGGTATCTCACTCGTGGTCGCCGCAGTCTCCATCTTCAATGTGATGCTGATGAGCGTGAACGAACGCATCAGAGAGATTGGTATTCTCCGCAGCATCGGAACACTGCGGTACCAAATTCTGCAGATGTTTCTGTATGAGGCAGCGATCATCGGATTTATCGGGGCTGTGATTGGCGGTATTCTCAGTCTGATCGCCGCGTCAGTCGTGATTAGTCTGATGCTTGGCGATGTTTCCCTGATGTTTAATGTCCCGGTCCTGATGTACGTCCCCTACGGCATTCTGATAGGTGTTGTTGTATGTCTTCTTTCCGGGTTGTATCCTGCATGGAAGGCAGCCAATCTGAATCCGGTCGAAGCGCTTGCCTCCGACTAATCTTTTTTTCAAATGTAGCTAAAACTTTACAATATGTTAAATACTTTGAGCCGCAATCAGTAATAAATGACTGATCAGGAAACTCCTGTAGTTGAACTGCGGGATGTCTATAAAGTATATCAGATGCCGGCAGGCGATGTGCATGCCTTAAACGGCGTCACCTTCTCGGTGATGCCGGGCGAGTTTGTGGCTATCATGGGTCCGTCCGGCTCGGGAAAGTCCACCCTTATGAACATGATCGGGTGCCTGGACGTCCCGACCGCGGGTGAGATGTACATCGACGGCAAGAGCGTCAAAGAGATGACCGACGACGAACTGACCATTCACCGCCGCGATCACATCGGTTTCATCTTTCAGAAGTTCAACTTAATCGGTCTTCTGACCGCGTATGAAAACGTCGAATATCCGATGATTCTCAAGTACGGCAAACGTGATGATACCGGCAGGCCAAAAGAGCTGCTCGCAAGTGTCGGCATTGATGAAGCAAAAATGATGCACACACCGTTTGAGCTGTCCGGCGGTCAGCAGCAGCGGGTGGCAATCGCACGCGCCCTTGCAAACGATCCGGCACTTCTCCTTTGTGATGAACCGACCGGAAATCTCGACTCGAAGATGAGTGAACAGATCATGGAACTGCTCCGCGATCTGAACAGTCGCGGAAGAACCATTATCATGGTAACCCATGATCCGCATACGGCAACGTATGCGGACCGCATTATCGTCATCCGTGACGGAGAAATAGTTGACGAATAAACCTCTCCCCTTTTTTCATCCCAAACAAAAACATTGATGTGTCCTCTGTGCTAATGTGTAGCACACATGTTCGGAAAACAAATCCGTATGGAAAGAATAGTAGACCGCAACTCAGGCAGAGTTGTTATCGTCCCTCTGGATCACGGTATCTCCATGGGCCCGATTCCCGGTCTTATCGATATGCGCGACACGATCAATAAAATCTCTCTCGGCGGCGCAACCGCTGTCCTCATGCACAAAGGCATGGTCCCTTACGGCCACCGGACCTCCGGCAAAGATATCGGATTAATCGTTCACCTCTCTGCCGGAACCGGTCTTGGCGGTGACCCGAACTCCAAAGTTATCGTCACCACCGTTGAGGAAGCCCTGACCCTGGGAGCAGACGCCGTCTCCATTCATATCAATCTCGGCGCAGACACCGAACCGGAGATGATCCGCTGTGCAGGCGAGATCTCCCGTAAATGCCAGCAGTGGGGCATGCCGCTTCTTGCGATGGTGTACCCCCGCGGCAGAAACATCAAAGATCCCTTCGATGTTGATGCACTCAAAACCTGTGCCCGCGTTGCCGCAGAACTTGGTGCCGACCTGGTCAAGACCAGCTACACTGGCGACATCGACACCTTCCGCGAGGTTGTGCAGGGTGCCCAGATTCCGGTCGTCATTGCCGGCGGGCCGAAGATGAACTCTGATCTTGAGATGCTCCAGATGGTGCGCGACTCTCTGGATGCAGGAGGACGCGGTGTCTCTATTGGAAGAAACATCTTCCAGCACAAGGACATCGTCGGCATCACCTCGGCGGTCTCCGACATCGTCCTCAACGACGCCTCAGTGGAAGATGCAGTAAAACGCCTGAACCGGTGATGTTGCAATGCCGCTGACACTTCCTCCGGTTCTGGTTCGTGCCGACCTCGCCTCCGAGTACGACGACCGCAAACAAATCGTCGCCGCAGCTCTGGAAGCTGGCTATACCAATATCATACTCCGGCCTGAAGACTCCGCATTAACCCGTCTTGGCAGATATACCGGAATTGCTGCCGACGGAAAATATCTCACATATAGCGGGGAAAAAGTAGGAGCCATCCTCACATTGGCTGGTGCCGAAGACATGGAAGAAGCGTACAGCATGAAAGATACCGTACCTTATCTGATAATCACCCCCTCAGACTGGAAGGTTATCCCGCTGGAAAATCTCATCTCGCGGTTCCAGAATTCATCGACCCGCGTTTATGTCTGCGTCAGAACTCCCGAAGAGGCGAAACTTGCGTTCTCCACGATGGAGGTCGGTGCAGACGGTGTGGTTATCGCACCCGTCAGCCCCGCGGATATTGCAGGATTTTCCAAAATCCAGTGCGATGAGTTTCCCGACACCGAACTTACCGCAGTGCCGGTTACGAAAATTACGCCGCTGTCGCTCGGTGACCGTGTCTGTATCGATACCTGCTCACTCCTTGCACAGGGAGAAGGAATGCTGGTAGGTTCGCAGTCCTCCTGCCTCTTCCTCGTCTGTTCGGAAAGTTTCGAAAGCGAGTATGTCAACTCCCGTCCTTTCCGTGTAAATGCAGGAGCGGTTCACTCCTATATTCTCTGTCCTGATGGAACAACCCGTTATCTTTCCGAAATTGCGTCCGGCGACGCAGTGCTCACCCGGATGCCGGACGGCACGCTTCGTGCCGTCTCGGTCGGCCGGGTGAAGATCGAGGTACGGCCCATGCTCCTGATTGAGGTTGATGCGGGCGGCAGAACCCACTCGGTGATCCTGCAGAATGCTGAGACGATCCGTGTTGGAACACCGGCAGGCGCCGTTTCCGTTGCGGATCTTGCGGTTGGTGATGAGGTCTATGTCAGACTTGAAAGCGGAGGCCGCCACTTCGGACATGCTATGGCGGAGACCATCTGCGAGAAATGACACGGATCTGTGCGGTGATTGCCGCAGACACACCTGCCTCTGTCGAGGCAATGACAGCGGAAGCGCTGGCCGCAGGTGCGGAGGCGTTTGAAGTCCGGCTTGATGCGTTTGCAGAGATTCCGGACGATCTCTCCTTTCTGCCGACCGAAAAGCCGGTGATTGTAACACTCCGGTCAGAAGAGGACGAAAACCGGCGGGAAATTTTTGCCAAAGCTCTCGCCTGCGGCGCGGCGTATGTGGACATTGAGTCCGACTCGGTTCTGCGCAACATCTTTCCCAAGACCCGCGTCATCTGTTCCTACCATGATTTTGCAAAAACACCGGCTGCATGGGAGATTCTGCACCTCTTCCGTGACCTCTCAACTTCCGGAATTCCAAAGGCCGCATTCATGGTGCGGGGACCTGCCGATCTGCTGGAGATCTGGAAGGCGGCAGTTGTTCTGAAACAGAGCGATGAGCCGTTTATTCTGATCGGCATGGGTGCCGCAGGGGAGATTACCCGCATCCGTGCCGCAGACATCGGTTCGATGGTCAGCTACTGCGCAGTCCGGCCCGAACTTACCTCTGCACCCGGTCAGATCACGGTTGCCGCGGCCGCCGGCCTCGGCACCGCCCCCGT
>NZ_JAPTGB010000036.1 GCF_026891975.1 Methanocorpusculum petauri
CCCCCGCGCCCCCCCCCCCCCCCCGGGGCAATGTGCCTGAGGCACATTGCATATAGTGCGCGGAGCGCACTATATTATGATTCTTGGTTAACATAGAGCAATGCGAAATTTTGAATTTTGATAAAAAGAAAATTATAGCGCATATTTTAATTTTGGGAATGGATTTCGTTTCTTTGCTCTGGTGTGTTTCTCTCGAATTTGTACTTTGTTGTAAGGGGAAATTTTTGTTATTTAAAAATACTTCAAAGTTACGGTTATTTTCGTGATTTGTGTTTAAAATGAGTCTCTTTTTGAGATTGAAGTTAAATTTTGTTGAAACACCCGCATAAATAGTAAAAGGTTGATTTGTTTAAGTAATTGAATGAGGAGGTGAGAGTTTTGAGTTATGAAGATTTTCCTTTTGAGGACGTATCAGAGGATTTAGAGATTTCAGATGATTCTTTCGGAGATTTAGAGGATGAATTTGATGATTCCGGTTGTGATGATGATTCGGATTTTGGGGATGGTGTCTCTGTTGATCTGGATGATGAAGATTTTGAAGATGCGGAGGTGTAGGATTATGAATAAATATCCTGTGATGGCGCTAAAAATTTATGATGTTGAACGTCGTAAATATAGATTGGTCTCGATTTCTACATCTTGGCGGTATTTGCTAAGTGTTCTTAGCTCAAAGTATCCCGGTAAACGTTGGATAATTACCGCTGCAAGTAGTCCTGTTAAGGCTAAGGCTTACGCGCGTCTTTGAACCTCCTATATAATATAAGCGGTGTCGCTATCGGTTTTTGAAAAAAGAAAAGCACTCTTCCGCGGTGTTTAGATGGTGCGGAAGAAGACGGTGGTATTCATGCCTTTTGCGCCGAAGAATTTTTTGCAGAATTCTGCGGCAATGGTCGGCGGATATTCTTTGCAGCTGAAGATGTCAATGTATGCTGCGTTGGTGTCGTTGGCAAAGTGTGCGGAGAGCAGTGAGGTTTCGATTAACTGGGTCATTGAGTATCCGGCGACGCGGTCGCAGGGGCCGAAGTGAATGATCTGGGGTTCGCCGAACCGGTGCATCTCAATGAGGTCTGCAAGTTCAAGTACAAACTGGTGGATTTTGTCTGCATCGCGAATCGTTGCAGGGTCGCAGTTCTTGAGATCGATTGAGGTACAGAGGCCCCAGCAGTTCTCTTCTTTAAATTTCGCAATGACCTCGGAATCGGTCATGCCATTTGCTACCATCTGTTTCATAGGCTTAGGGTTTTCTCCATACTTCTCAAAGTCCCGGCCACACGCAATTTTTTTCCTGCCGGGAATCTTTGGATGATAATAGGTCAGTGCCTGCATATTTAAAGATACCTGAGGGGGAAAGTCCCGCAAAATTGTTAAAAATGACTTCTACTGACTTTGTTTGTTTAAATTGGCATTCTGCTGTCTGTTTGCCAATAAATTTTAATTTTACATGATTATACTTCTCAAAATCAAATTTGGCAGGATTTGACGCGAATAAAAAAATGAGGTTTTCAGGGGCGGTGCGCCCCTGCATGTTTATATAGTTTGGGTGGGGTGTGTCTGGTTGTATGCTTCTTTTGCTTTGGGGCTGTTCTGGATGATGCGGCGGGCGGTGCGGATGACGGAGGGGGCGTCGGTTTCGGGGATGGTGGTTATGAGGTCGGTGAGGATGGTAAAGCATGCGTCGCGAACCGGTTCTTCATAGTTGTCGAGGTGGGAGAAGACGGAGAGGATGCCGGTTGAGATGTATTCGTTGACGCGGGCGAGTGTGGTGAGGGAGGAGGCGAGGAAGGTGCGGCCTGTGTCTGTTTCCAGGGAGAGTTTGCGGTTTGCGGCGAACCGGAGGTAGAGGGATCTGCTTTCGCCGGCCTGTTCGATGTGGAGGTTTCCGCTTTGTTCTATGCGTCTGAGGTAGGTGACGGTGTCGGGTGATGAGGATGCGGCGGTTGCGGCGAGGAGGTTTTCCCAGGCGACGGGGTCGGGTGCGGCACGGGCGAGTTCGGTGTCGAGGAGGCTGATCCGGTCGGGTGCGGTGCTGGAGAGGTAGAGGGTTAGGGCTGTCATCCGGTCGGTTGCGCAGGTTGCGGTTTCGTATGCGGTTTTGAGGAGGGTGTGGATGTCGGGGGTGTCGAAGGCTGCGAGGTAGGTGAGGATGAGGTTTTTGACGGCACGGGCTTTGAAGATGCGGGCGAGTTCTGCGGGTGCGGTGGTGGTACTTTTGGGGATGTTATAGACGGTGTAGAGTGCGTTGAGGCGCTGTTTGCCGAGGGTGTCGGATATGGTTCTGATGATTTTCTGTTTTGCTGCGTGGAGGTCGGTGTAGCGGTAGGAGTAGGCAGGGTCGCTTGCGTACTCGAAGATGGTGAGGGAGAGTGCACCGGTGTTTTGCATTGTGGTGTTGTCGGTGAGGGTGTTGATGTACCAGCTGATGAGCCGCGGGTCGGGGACTGCGGCGGGGTCGCGGCAGAGTTTGTTCATTTCGCGGTCGATGAGGGTCTGATAGGCGAGGAACCGGCTGATGGTGTCGGTGTCATATTTGAGCTGGAGGTGGAGTTCGTCGTCGGATGCGGTGCTGTTGATGCGGATGTAGGCGGTATGGCCGGGGTTCCAGACTGCTACGGCGAATGCCCCGGCGCAGGGGACGGAGAATGTCTGGTGCGGTCCGTCGATTTTCTGGAGGAATTCGGCGGCGACTGTGCCTTTGTCGGTGAGGAGGGTGCCTGCGAGCGGGAAGATCCAGGGGTCCTGTTCGTCGAATCCGGTCTGGTCTACGGTGATTGTGGCGGTTTCTTCGTCGGGGTTGTAGGCGGCGGTTGCGGTGACGACGGGGTAGCCGGTCTGGGTGAGCCAGCGGCCTGCCATGGTGGAGAAGTCGATTCTGCCGATGTCGCCCATGGTTTGGAGCCAGTCGCGGGGGGAGGCGTTGCTGTCGGCGAATCTGCGGTGGTAGAGGTCAAGTGCCCAGGCAAAGGCGTGTTTGCCGAGGATGGTCTGGATCATGCGGGTGAATTCGGGGGCTTTGACGTAGGTGACGGAGGTGATGAGGTCGTTGGGGTCGTTGAAGCCTTCGGGCTGGATGGGCATGGCGGCGGCTCCGGTGTCGAGGGAGAAGGTGCCGGTGCCGGGGGTGTAGAGCTGGAGGATGTTCTGGAGCCGGATGTAGTCTGCGCCGAAGAGGAAGGAGAGGTAGTCGTCTTCGATCATGACGGTGACGGCTTCGTTGAGCCAGATGGCGAAGGGGGTGTCGCCGGTGATGCTGGATCCGTTGAGGTTGTGGTAGAATTCGTGTTGTTTGACGCCGATCATGTATTCGTAGGCGGGGTCGGTGATTTCGGGGTCGGGCATGATGCGGTTCTGGATGATGGTGGTGTTGCCGGTGTTTTCCATGCCGCCGAAGTCTGAGTTTTGCATGGAGATTTCGCGGTAGACGTCGTAGGGGTACTGGTAGCCGAATACGAGGTCTGCGGCGAGGTGTGTTATCTGGCGGCGGATGGGGGCTAAGGCGGTTTCGGGGTTGCCGGGGTTGTCGGCGATGATTTTGTCGCGGGTTTTGCAGAGCCGGTAGAGTTCGAGCCGGATGTCGGGGGATTCGTAGCGTTCGGGGCCGGTGAAGAGGCAGGTCCAGAGGATGCTGTCGGCGAGGATGTCGAGGGCGGCTGCGGCGTTTGCGGGGTCGGCTCCTTTGGGTGCGAGGAGTTCGAGCCGGATGGTTTTGCCGTCGGGGTATTCGAGGGGGCGGGTGAAGGTGTCCCAGGTGCCGACGCCGAGGAAGAAGAGGTAGGGGGGCATGGGGTGGTCGTTTTGGTAGGTGATGATGTCGCGGGTTTTGTCGTAGGGGGCGCGCGGGCTTTTGATGTTGCCGTTGCTGATGAGGTTGGTGTAGCGGCTGTCGGCGATGATGGTGGTGGTCCAGGTGCTTTTTGCCCGCATGTCGTCGATGCAGGGGGCGATGCGCTGGAATCCCCATTGCTGGCACTGGGTTATCTGGGTTTTGGGGAGGTTTTGGGGTGTTGCGTCGTAGTAGAGTCCTTCGAGGATGTTTGCGGTGGGGCGGCAGGTGGTTTCTGTCCAGAGGGTGAGGTGTGCGCCGCGGTGGGAGGGGTGGGGTAAGGGTATGTGGAGGAGGTCGTTTTGGTAGGTGTAGTGTGCGGGTTTTCCGTTGAGGCGGATTTTTTGGATTTCGAGGTTTTTGGCGTTGAGGGTGAGGGTGGTGAGGGTGTCGGCGAGGGTGAGGAAGGTGGTTTCTGCGATGACGCGGGTTTGTGTTTCGGTGATGTCGAAGGTGAGGTTGATGTGGCGGACGGAGACTTTTGGTGCGGGGAAGTCTGCGGGGTGATAGCGGTATTCTGTTGGGGACATGTGTTGTGGCTGTTAGTTTGTTGGTGGGGGGATATGAGTGTGTGGGTGGGGG
>NZ_JAPTGB010000037.1 GCF_026891975.1 Methanocorpusculum petauri
CCCCCCCCCCCCCCCCCCCCCCCCCCCCCCCCCCCCCCCCCCCCCCCCGGCTCCGCTTGGCGGAGGTGAGGAGTAAATGGCAAAGAAAGCTCCCTATATTGTGCCGGTAGGTCCGATCCATCCGGCTCTGAAAGAGCCGGTTCATCTTGAACTGACGGTTGTGGGCGAGGAGGTTGTCTCTGCGGATTTCACGCCCGGCCAGACTCACCGCGGTATTGAGTGGATGGGTCTTTCCCGTAATCCGGTACAGATTGTGCATCTGACGGATCGAATCTGCGGTATCTGCGGGGTGACGCATTCGCTTGCGTTTGCGCGGGCGGTTGAGCAGATCGCAGACATCACGGTTCCGGAGCGGGCTGACTACGTCAGAGTGATCATTGCCGAGTTTGAGCGTATTCAGTCCCATCTGCTCTGGGCGGGTGTTGCGGCGCATGAACTCGGGTTTGATACGTTGTTCTATCTGGCGTGGCGTGTCCGTGAGGATGCGATGGATGCAATCGAGTGCATTACGGGGAACCGCGTGAACTATGATATCATCCAGATTGGCGGTGTCCGCCGGGATATTACGGAGGTTCAGCATGAGAAGATCCGGAGGTGTCTGAACAGTTACAAGGAGCTGTTCGGGAAGCTGAAGACGCTGTTCCTCGAAGATGCGGTTATCAGTTCCCGTTGTAAGGGTGTGGGTCTTCTTTCGTTTGAGAAGGCGATGGCGTACTCTACGGTAGGGCCTACGGCGCGGGCTTCGGGCTGTACGGCGGATCTCCGGGTGGATTATCCGTATGCGGCCTACGGCGATCTGGATTTAAAGCCGGTTATGCCGACGGCCTACGGAACGGATGTGAACGGCGATACGTATGACAGAATTGTTGTCCGTATCTTTGAGGTTGCCCAGTCGGTTGAGATCATTGAGGAGTGTCTGGCAAATATGCCCGCAGGGCCTGTTCTCTGGGAGGAGAAGGTGGCAAAGATTCTTGCGGCCTGCAAGAAGGCTGAGGGTGAGGCGGTAGGCCGTCATGAGGCCCCCCGCGGGGAGTGTCTGCATTATGTTGCGATGGATAAGGCGGAGGCGCCGATCGCCTGGAAGGTGAAGGCGTCGTCGTATAGTAATCTGCATGTCTGGCCGCTGATTCTGAAGGGTGTCCAGCTTGCGGATGTTCCGATTGTGGTGGCGTCGGTTGATCCGTGTCTTTCGTGTACGGACCGCGTTGCGATTACGGATGCGGATGCCCGTACGACGAAGGTCTTTACCAAGGAGGAGATGACGAGGATGTCGTATGCGAAGACGCGGAGGATGCGGGCATGAATCCGGTTCTTGGTGCTGTCGGCGGGACGATTGTTCTTGCGGTCCTCGCAATTGCATTCGGTCTGATTCTTTCGGGGATTGACCGGAGGGTTGCTGCCCGGATGCAGGCGCGGGTTGGTCCGCCGCTTCTTCAGCCGTTTACGGATGTGCGGAAGCTGTTTGCGAAGCAGAATATTGTTCCGGCAAATGCGATTCCCTGGCTGTTTCATGCGATGCCGATCGTGGCACTGGCGTCAGCGGTTGCAATCCTGCTCTATCTTCCGTTCGGGAGTTTTGCGCCGGTCTTGGGGGAGTTCGGGGATGTGATTCTGGTTCTGTATCTTTTGATCATTCCGTCGCTTGCTCTGGTGATCGGGGGTTTTGCGTCCGGTTCGCCGTATGCGACGGTGGGTGCCCAGCGTGAGATGGTGTCGATGATTGCGTATGAGCTGCCGCTTGCGGTTGCGGTGATTGCGATTGCGTGGCGGCTGATGGCGGCGGGTGTTGCCGAGCCGTTTTCTTTGCTGACGCTGATGGAGGTTTCGGTCTGGGATGTTGTGGGTCCGCTGGGGGTTGTTGCGCTTCTCATCCTCCTCGTGATGATGGCCTGGGTTACGCCGGGTGAGCTGTCGAAGATTCCGTTTGATTCGCCGGAGGCGGAGACGGAGCTTGCGGGAGGTATTCTGGTGGAGTATTCCGGCAAAAATCTTGGTCTGTTTACGCTGGCACAGGCGGTGAAGACGGTGGCGATGTCTGCGTTCGGGATTATTCTCCTGCTGCCGTGGAATCTTTCGCCGTTCCTCGGCCTTACGGGTGCGGCGGCAGGAGTCGCTGATCTCATCTTCTTCTTCCTGAAGGTGCTGTTTGTGGTGATTGTGTCGGTGACGGTCGTCCGAACGATGATGGCCCGTTTCAGAATCACACAGGTCGTTGGTCTGTACTGGCTGGTGCTCGGCGGCCTTGGAGCGCTCGCAATCATTCTGATGATGGCGGATGCGGTTTGTCCGGGGGTGATCTGAGATGGCGGGTCTTCCGATGCTGCGGGAGATTCTGGTGCAGTCGGTGAAAAAGCCGGTGACGAATCTGTTCCCGGCTGTCCGTCTGCCGAAGTCGATCACGGGTTTTCTTGGATCGGTTGCGGAAGGCAAAGCGGCGGTTGTTCCGCCGGTGGAAACGCCACCCGCGTTCCGCGGGAGAATTGTGTATGACCGGGATGCGTGTAACGGCTGCGGTCTGTGTCTGAAGGTCTGTCCTGCGCATGCGATTGAGCAGGTGGTCTATCCTCCGGTGACGGTTCGCATGACGGATGCGGAGGGGAATGTTTCCGAGAAGGTGAAGAAGGAGAAGCGTGTGCGGATTTATGTTTCCAGTTGTATCTTCTGCGGGCAGTGTACGGATATCTGTTCGCGGGATGCTTTGCGGATGGGGGATGCGTTTCTGATCGCGACGGAGGACCGGTTCGCTGAAGAGCAGATTGTGGAATAATTTTTTTTGGTTGTGTGATGCTGCAAAAAAATTCGTTGAATTTTTTTTTGGAAGAAAAAATAATTTTTGTTTTCGGGATTCTCCCGGAATACTCTGCGCCGGTCTTCTGTATTTCGCCCGCCGGATATTTTTTTTGGTTTTCTGTTTGTCTGTGTTCCCTTTGTTTCCGCCGGACTGCTAACTGTCGGGGCGGTCTGTTTTTGTTTTCAGGGGGACTGTTTGTTCTCACTCGTGATTGATCCTATCTCCACTATATTAGTGCTTGGAATGCCATTCTCATAGTTGTCATCTGTTTTTAGATATAATTTGCCGTTTTTAGTGTATACTGTCCCTGCCTTATTGGGTGGACTATTAGATGTTACTGTCTTTGCACTTCGAATTATTTCTTCGGATAAATCGAAACTAAGTGCATTATCTTTACCAGACTGAACCTTATGCTCCCAAAAATACTCTCTCGTTTTTTCTTCTTCAGCCTCAGCAAGCGACTGGCATTGAAGTCCGTTACTCTTACAGTATATATATTTTCCATTTTCAAATTCCAGCAATGTACCTCCCGGAATGGTATTGATAGACCCCTTATAGTCCTCCCATTTTGTTGCACTTATCGTATATCCCGGCTCCTTCTCCTCGTCTTCGCTGTCATCACTCCCTGACGACGACACCGTCACGTCCGTAAACGTCACCGTCTGCATCAGCAGCACCTGCTCTGTTCCGTCCGCGAACGTTCCCTTTACCCACAGCTTCGTTGTATATGCGGACATTGCCTCCACAGGCCGGGCCGCATTTCCGGCGGTGAGCGGGACCCCTGCCGGCGCCGTGCCCGCCGTCCCGTTCCACGCCTCCACGAACTCCCCGGCGGATGAGCCTGCATCAATCACTTCCACCCGCACCAGATCCGGCAGGTTTCTGCTGCCGTAGAGCGTCACCACTGCATCATTTCCTGCGGGCGCGGCCTTCACCGTCAGCCCGACCACATAATCCGGTTCTCCTCCTGCCAGTCCCATTGCCACTGCTGCCACCACCGCCACTGCCACCACGGTCATCATCAGAATTAACACCGTTGCAATTGTCGGGGAAACCGCACTCTCCTGATCTTTCCTCATCATATGTTTTCCTTGCTCCCGGTATTCTCTTCGGACTATTTCCTCTTATAGTAGGATTCATTTCATGACATAAATACATATGGCCGTAACAAATTCGACACAAGCTTCCAGACTTGCCTGTGAAATCTGATCGAGTGTGCCCTGTTTTTATTTTCGGGTATCTTCGGCGTGTGGTTTTGTGCAGGCTACCCACCTGCGGCGATGTTTTCGGAGGTCTTCGGCGCATGGTTTTGT
>NZ_JAPTGB010000038.1 GCF_026891975.1 Methanocorpusculum petauri
GACACCTTTGGTCAGGTTGAATTAAAACCCCTGGAGTAAAAAGAATGGCAAGTGCAAAATCCTACAAAGACGCCGGGCTCTCCGCCCGCCTTGCAGACCGCTACTACCGGCCTGCCCAGGACTCCGACCCGACCTTCGTCGGCGACGTTGAGCGTATCAGCGGCACGGAAGCCCACATCTGCTACCAGTGCGGCACGTGTACCGGCTCCTGTCCGTCTGCTCCCCGCAGCAGCTACCGTATCCGGAACTTCATGCGGCGAACCAACCTCGGCTTAAAAGAAGTGAGCTTAACCGACCCCGACCTGTGGCTGTGCACCACGTGCTACACCTGCAGCGACCGGTGTCCGCGTGACCTGATTCCGACCGACGTCATCATGGCCATGCGGAACATGGCTGCCCAGCGCGGCATCGTTCCGAAGAACTTCCTTGGCACGGTAAACTTCATCTACCAGACCGGTCACGGCGTTCCGAACAGCGATGCCAACCGTGCTGCCCGTGTCAAACTCGGTCTCGAACCCGAACCGGAAACCACGTGCAAATATCCTGAATACCTGCCTGCCATCCGTAAAATTCTTGAATCGTACGGCACCAAACAGCTCGCAGACAAAGTCCTTGCGGAGGGTCAGTAATGTCCAACGACACACACAAATTCGCCTTCTTCCTCGGCTGCATCGCCCCGAACCGGTATCCCGGCATTGAATCCGCCGCCATTCGTACCGGCAAAAAGCTTGGCATCGACCTTGTCCCGTTAAAGGGTGCAAGCTGCTGTCCCGCTCCCGGTGCCTTCGGCAGCATCGACCTCAACGTCTGGTATGCCATGGCCGCCCGGAACCTCGTCCTCGCCGAACAGATGGGCATGGACATCGCCTTAATCTGCAACGGCTGCTACAAATCCATCTGGGAAGTCAACCACAAATTAAAACACAACGACGAACTCCGCGACAGCGTCAACGAAGTATTAAAAGAAGTCGACATGGAATACAAAGGCACCATCAACGTCTACCACCTTGCCGAACTCTACTACAACGACGACATCTGCGGTCTGGACAAACTCAAAGACAGCGTCACCACCCCGTTAACCGGTGTCAAAGTCGCCTGTCACTACGGCTGTCACCTACTCAAACCGAGAAAAGACCGTGAATTCGCCGGAGACGTCATCGGCGACACCGAACACCCGACCTGGTTCGAAGAACTCGTCGAATCCCTCGGTGCCGAAGCCGTCGAATACCGCAACAAAATGCAGTGCTGTGGCGCTGGCGGAGGTGTCCGCGGATACGACATCGCCCACGCCCTTGACATCACCAACGAAAAACTGACCAACATGACCGACGCCGGCGCCGAAGCCATCGTCGACACCTGTCCGTTCTGCCAGCTGCAGTTCGACCGTGGTCAGTTCGAAATCAAAGACAAATTCGGCGTTGAATGGCACCTTCCTGTTCTTCACTTCTGTGAAATGCTCGGTCTCGCCCAGGGCATGAGCCCCATCGAACTCGGCCTTGACCTGCACCAGATGTCCTGCAAACCCTTCCTCGACAAAATCAACGGAGGTCAGTAACAATGGTATACTCTGGTAAAAAAGCCTGTGAATCAGGTACTGCACCCGTCGAACCCCGTATCGGCGTCTTCATCTGCCACTGCGGAACCAACATCGCCGGCTCCGTCGACGTCGTTGCCGTCAAAGAGTATGCAAAAACTCTCCCGCACGTCGTCGTCTCCGAAAACTACGCGTACATGTGTTCTACCCCCGGTCAGAACATGATCCACGACGACATCGAAAAATACAACCTTACCGGTGTCGTTGTTGCCGCATGTACTCCCCGTCTGCATGAACCTACCTTCCGTACCGCCACTGCCAACGGCGGCCTGAACCCGTTCCGGTTCGAAATGGCCAACATCCGTGACCAGGGCTCGTGGGTCCACATGCACGACTGGGACGGCGGCACCGCCAAAGCCAAAGACGCCGTCCGCATTGCCGTCGCCAAAGCCACCATGCTGGAAGACCTCTACCCGATGGCCGTCCCTGTCGAGCACCGCGCCATGGTCGTCGGTGCCGGCGTCGCCGGTATCCAGACCTCCATGGACCTTGCCAAAGCCGGCATTGAGACCTACCTCATCGAAAAAGAACCCACCATCGGCGGTCGCATGTCCCAGCTGGACAAAACCTTCCCGACACTTGACTGCTCGCAGTGTATTCTGTCTCCGAAGATGGCCGAAGCCGGCAGAATGCCCGGTATCAAACTCTACACCCTCGCCGAAGTCGAGGCCGTAGAAGGTTACATCGGCAACTTTGACGTCACCATCCGCCGTCACGCCCGCGGTGTCCTGACCCCTGCCGAAGCTGCCGCCAAAGGCATCGTCGGTGGAGGATGTACCGGTTGTGGTGACTGTGCCCAGGTCTGCCCGGTTGTCAAACCGAACACCTGGGAATTCGGCATGGCTCCCCGAAAAGCCATCTACATCCAGCACGCCCAGGTCGTCCCGCTGATCTACACCATCGACTTCAGCGCCTGTGTCAAATGCGGTCTCTGTGAAACCGCCTGCGGCACCAAGAAAGCCATCGACCTCAACATGGAAGACGAACTGTTCACCGTCAAGGTCGGTACCGTCATCCTTGCCACCGGATACGAAACCTTCCCCATCGAAGAAAAGAAAGAGTGGGGATACAAACTCTACGACAACGTCATCACCTCGCTTGAATTCGAACGGTTAATCTGCGCATCCGGTCCGACCATCGGCCACCTCGTGCGCCCGTCCGACGGCGAAACCCCGATGTCCGTCGGATTCGTCCTCTGTGCCGGGTCCCGGGACAACACCGGTATCGGCAAACCGTACTGCAGCCGGTTCTGCTGCATGTACTCGCTGAAACACGCCCACCAGGTCATCGAAAAGATCCCCGGCTGTAAAGCCTACATCTTCTACATGGACATCCGCTCCTTCGGCAAAGCCTACGAAGAGTTCTACTACCGTATCCAGCACGAAGGCGCCAAGTTCATCCGCGGCCGTGTTGCCCAGGTACAGGAACTGCCGAACAAGAACCTCATCGTCGTTGCCGAAGACACCCTTCTTGGCATGCCGGTCGAGATCGAAGTCGAGCTTGTCGTTCTCGCCGCCGCCGTTCAGCCGACCGCCGAGACCGAAGTCGTCCGCAGACACTTCGGTGTCTCCTGCTCTGCCGACAAGTGGCTGCTGGAAGCTCACCCGAAACTTGATCCGTGCGGAACTACCACTGCAGGTGTGTACTTAGCCGGTGTCTGTCAGGGTCCGAAGGATATTCCTGACACGGTCGCTCAGGCCGAAGGTGCCGCATCTGCTGCATCCATTCCGATTCACGCCGGTCAGGTCGAACTCGAACCATACTATGCCCAGTGCGTTGAATCTCTCTGTGCCGGCTGTGGTATGTGTGTCGGCCAGTGTCCGTACTCTGCATTGTCGATGATCCTCAACGACGAAGGCAGGACGGTCATGAGCGTCACTGCCGCAAAGTGTAAAGGCTGCGGTACGTGCGGCGGTTTCTGCCCCGGTGGTGCCATCAAGATGCAGCACTTCACGAGCCCGCAGATTCTTGCCCAGATTGATGCATTCTTCCTGGGAGGTGAACAGTAATGGCTGATGAGTGGAAACCGAAGATTATCGGTATCATCTGTAACTGGTGTTCCTACGCCGGAGCAGACGGTGCGGGTTCCGCCCGTACCCAGTACCCGCCGGACGTGAGAATCGTCCGGGTGATGTGTACCGGACGTATCGACACGCTCTTTGTCCTCAAGGCATTTGCCGACGGAGCAGACGGGGTTCTTGTATCCGGCTGTCACTTCGGTGACTGCCACTACCTTGCAGGAAACTACAAGGCAGCAAAGAGAATGTTCCTCGTAAAGAGTATCATGCAGAACATGGGTCTGGAGCACAAACGCTTCCGTATGACCTTTGTGTCAGCATCAGAAGGAGCAAAGTGGGCAGTCGTCATTAACGATGTCATCAACACTGTAAAAGAGATCGGACCAAGCCCCATTGCAGCAGAAAGAAAGAGAAGAGG
>NZ_JAPTGB010000039.1 GCF_026891975.1 Methanocorpusculum petauri
GTGTGCATTGAACGATCTTTCCGTTTCAAAGAATAATTGAAGATAGTTTAATATCATGTCAGGTGTTATATCCTATTAACTTAGGATTCAATGGGGTGCCCGGTTTGTTTCGACAGTTTCTGCGGCATCCTTTTTGAGGGGAGGTGTCGACTCTGAAATGGTATATGAAGGGAGAAACGCCTGCGGTTTTTCCCAAAAAAAGGTCAGTGCTGCTGCTGGCCGCTGTTGTGCTGCTCGTCTGCTGCTGTCTGGTTGTTCCGGTTGTGGCGGCGGAGGGGTCCGGTACGCAGGATGATCCGATTGCTGTTCCTGAGTACGGATATATTATTGATAAAGGGAATCTTTTGGGAATTAATGTAACATGGCTGGATACCGTTGCGCCAAGCGGAGATAAGGTCTGGTTGGAACTCAAGATTCCTGCCAGTATCAATGGTCAGCAGGTTACACAAATAGCCCGATCCACTGGGTCATTCAATAAAAATATCGGGCAAGATACATCCAAGAAGATTGCTGCCGGATCCCGTTATCAGATATCGTCTGTGGATCTGTCTGCTGCGGTTCATTTGACGAAAATCGGTTCACAGGCATTTCTGTATCGATCAGAGATTTCGGGTGTGATTACGCTTCCCGATTCGGTTGAAGTTCTGGAAAAGAGTGTGTTTAACGGGTGTTCCGGGCTTACCGGTGTGTATCTCTCTTCAGGTTTAAAGCAGATTGGGACGACCAGTTCCGGATCGGTATTTAAAGACTGTACCGGTTTACAGTTCATCCGCGTGAAGGGGAATGATGCGTCTGACGGCAATTTCACGCTGCCGGATACGCTGACAACTATAGGCCAGCAGTCTTTTCAGACATGTTTTGCCGCGTCTGTGTCAACGTCGGTTACAATACCCGCGTCTGTCGAGTACATAGGTCAAGAGGCGTTTTATAACAGTGATGCTATTACAACGATTTTTATCGAGAGAAAACTGGCTACTTCCTATGACAATGGTTATGAAAAATATAATACAAATGCATTTAAAGCAAGCAGCTATGGTCCAGGGAAACGGTTAACCATCTTTCCAAATTCTTACTACGGTTGGAAATTTATTGCTACTGGTCCTTATGGGGACTCCCTAACATATCCCCTTACACTCAAGTTTACTGGTGCTACAGATCATAATCATCTGATCCTTTACAAGCAGCCCATAAATTATGCTTACAACGAAGAGACAGGGGAATGGAAATTTGATCGGGAGTATGCACTTCCTCCAGTTCCTGATCAGGGCGATACCCCTCGTCCTGGACACACATATGGGTGGGCATATAAATCAGGTGCAACCGCCGTTCTCCTGGATATTAACTGGAAATATACCGGATCACAAAGTACTTCTGTTACGGTACATCCAATAGACGTCCTCGCTCCTCCTACAATTCAGCCTTCAATTGATGGTGTGGCACTCTCCCAATCAGGTCCGCCTTTCCATCTGACGGTTTCCGGCGGACAACATGTAGGGGTCAGTGTAACCCATCCGCTTGCGGGAACGGGGGATGAGGAGGGGCATGTGTATTTCAAATATGAATGGACGGACGTACAGGATGGTAAAAACGGTCAGCGGATGTCTGCGGAAAATGAGCTATTTGGTAAAGAACAGGAGAATCCTTCAATCTCTATTCGTAACACGGCTGATGCACGGTATGAATCCGGAGATTTCTATTATGTTGAGGTGTACGCCTACTACCATGATTCCAGTACTAGGAAAGATACGCTCTACTACAAATCCCATGATAATGTTATTTATTTTGTATCCGATCAGGACACAAAAGCGACCGTCTCAACCGTCTATCTTCTCTATGTTACTGTAGTGGATCCAGTCGTCATCGAACCGGTCAATCTCACCATCTATGCAAACGATAACTTCCCTTCACCGCTGTATTCCGGTATCCCGGAAAATGCCGTGATAAAAGTAAATGGTGCAGAATGGGAGAACGACGACTACTTATACCCGTTTAAGATCGCATACTACAACACCACAACCAACACCCCGATCTCCAAACCCGACACCCCCGGCATCTACAACGCCACCATTCAGCCGGTGTCGGGTGTCCGGCTTGCACAGATTACCATCGACGGTAGTCCGGTAACCTTCCGGAACGGAACCCTCACCGTCCGGCATATCACCGATGCCAATGAGACCATTCCGGTAGCACAACAAACCCGGGGAAGTGACGGAATCTCTGTCTCTGTTCCGGCAGATACCACCTACTACCTTAACAACAACACGAGCCTTCCCGTAACCAGTGGTACTATCCATCTGCTGCATGACGAAATTCTTGCAGGCGGTGTGGATACTCTCAAACAGATTGCACAGGCGCACTTCGATGAGTCCAGCAACTACGAGATGAAGTACTTCGACCTCATCGACACCGGCAATGGTCACACATGGGTCAGCTCCTCAAAGGATGTCACCATCACCTGGCCGTACCCGGGAGGAACAGATGAGAACACAGAGTTTACCCTTCTCCACTACCTCGATCTCCACCGCGAGTACTTCACGGATGAGGATCTGAACTCTAAGACCGAAACGGTTACGGTCACAAAGACCGACTCCGGTATTCAGTTCAGTATCCCGCAGAGCGGTTTTAGTCCCTTTGCTTTGATCTGGTCAGATTCTACCACCCACACCGTCACCTTCGAGACGTATGACGGCAGTCAGACTCAGAAGGTTGTCAAAGACGGAGAACCTCTATCCCGTCCAGCGGATCCTGTTCGTGAGGGATACACCTTCACCGGCTGGTACACCGATCAGGACTGTGACAACCCCTGGGACTTTCGTACTCCGGTCACCGAGGATATGACGCTGTATGCGGGATGGAAGCAGAATAACCCGCCGTCCGGCGGCAGTTCCTCAGACGGCAACATGGACAACGCCTTCCGTGTTCTCTTCAATGACGGATCCACCACGCTCTTCGTCGTAACCGACCTCTCCTACGGAGACACACTCACGAAACCGGAGGACCCGGTAAAGGACGGCTGCGCCTTCGCAGGCTGGCACAAAGACGCGGCCTGCACACAACTCTGGGACTTTGCCGACGGCATTCTCGGCGACATGACCCTGTACGCCAAATGGACGCCGGTTCAAACGGTCACGCCGACCGTAACGCCCACGGCAACGGTGTCCGTGACGCCGACTGTTACCGCGGAGCCGTCCGGCCTTCCGACAACAACCCCGACGGTGCAGCCGACCGGCGATGATGAGGACGGGAAACCCGCCGGTTCTGTGCTGCCCCTTGTCGGCGGGGTTCTGATCCTGATCTTTGCCGTCCTGCTGCTGTTCCTCCTCCTCCGGCACACTGTGACGTTCCTGATCCCCACCGGCGGAGAGATCACCAAGCACCGTATCAGGGTCTGGCACGGCAGATACATCGACCCGGCGGATCTTCCGGAGCTCCTCCGTACCGCAGTATGGTACCGCGATGCCGCACGGCGGGAACGCTGGGACTTTAATGAAGACTGCGTTACCAAGAGCATGGAGTTGTATCTCGGATAATTTCCTCTCCATTTTTACCCGGCGGCGGCAGAGGAACGCTGTCAGAATTTCATCATCATACCCAATTTGGAAACCGTAACGCATCAAATGCATAATACTTCCCTATTCTTGCAGGGCTGCCGGAAACGGCAGTCTCCGCTCTGGCAGTTCACCGCCGAAACCGGCGGGCAGTACTGATCTTTTTTTGGTGTTTTTTTCTGCGCGTATCGTCAGAAAATTTCATCATTGTTTGGGAAACTTCTCATTTGCCGTGGATTTTTCTTCAAAAAACTACCGCAGACATAGGTTGATCATCTCACACAGCCAATATAATAGACAGAGGCAGAGCATCACCCCTGCCTTCAGGAAACAAAACCATGCCACTCGACTTCACCCCGACTGCAATCGTGAAGAGTGCAAAACGCACCTTCACCGCACCGATCACCTCTGCGAACGCGTTCGACGAAACAATCGCCG
>NZ_JAPTGB010000003.1 GCF_026891975.1 Methanocorpusculum petauri
CCCCCCCCCCCCCCCCCCCCCCCCCCCCCCCGCGCCCCCCCCCCCCCCCCCCCCCCCACCGACCCGTTCATCACCGCGATCACCGGCTGGCCGCTGGAACATACCCGCTCCCCGCAGATGCATAATGCGGCATTCCGTGCCGCAGGTATCCCGGGACGCTACGTCAGAATCCCGGCCCTTGCAGAGGAACTTCCTCTGCTTCCCGAAGTGCTCCGCTGCTACCAGATACGCGGTGCAAATGTCACCATCCCGCACAAACAGGCAGTCATGCCTCTCTTGTCGGAGGTGTCGCCCGCGGCACAGAGTGCCGGAGCGGTGAATACCATTCTTGTCAGTCCCGACGGACGACTCATCGGAACAAACACCGACATTGCAGGAATTGCCGCAACCGTTGCGGCACTGCATATCACCCCATCCGGTGCACGGGTACTTGTTGCCGGGTCAGGCGGCGCCGCACGGGCGACTGTCGCCTGCCTTACTGCGGTGGGAGCAGCAGTTTTTATCACGAACCGGACGATGAAAAAAGCCGAATCCCTTGCCACAGAGTTTGGTGCGACAGCGATACCGCAGGAAGAGCTGAAAGCCGGATATGATCTCATTATCAATGCAACACCTGCCGGGATGAGTGGTTTTCCCGCAGGGATTCCAATCCCGGAATCTATCCTCACGCCGCAGACGGCGGTCTTTGATATGGTATATGAACCGGAGACCACGCCGCTGATTGCCGCAGCCCGTGCCGCAGGCTGCCGTGCCGTGCTTGGCGGCAAAACCATGCTCATCGCACAGGCGGCGGCATCCTTCACCCTCTGGACAGGCACTGCCGCAGACATCGCAACGATGACCGCCGCATTCGGAGGCGGGAAATGATTGGTCACGGCATATCTTACGGTGCTCTCTCGGTCATCAATGCAATTGCGATGGGGAAGGGGGCCGGGTTCGGGATCGATCTGAAAACCGAGGCAACCGTCCGGCTCACAAGTGAGCCGGAGATTGTGGTCGAGATCGACGGTTATCCCTCAGAGGACACCCGGCTTGCCCGCTTCTCAGTCGAAGAGATGCTCAGGCGTTATCCGGACTCAGGGATGCGGGGAGCAGTGATTACCACTACCTCCACTATTCCGATCTCGCAGGGACTCAAAAGCAGCAGTGCGGCAACGAACGCAATTCTTGCCGCGACCGCTGATGCGCTCGGTGTTGTTCTTGACCCGCTTGAAATCGGGCGCATCGGTGCAACCGTTGCCATTGCTGCGGGGGTCAGCATCACTGGAACATTTGATGATGCCTGCGCCTGTATGCTTGGCGGTCTTGTCTTTACCGATAACCCGAAACGTGAACTCCTGCACCGACTGCCGATGCCCGAAGGGTATACGGCAGTCATTCATCTGCCGGAGTTTCAGATCCGGAAATCCGCATTTCCAAAAGATCGTATGCGGGAGATGGCGGATGAGGTCTCCGCCGCGTATGACCGTGCTCTTGCCGGGGATGTGTTTGGCGCGATGTATGCAAATGGTGTCTGTACCTGCCGGGCACTCGGGATTGAACCGGAGGCTGCCGACCGGGCGCTTGCCTGCGGTGCGGCCGGGGCAGGACTTTCCGGCACCGGCCCTGCGACCGGGATTCTTGTGGAAACCGACCGACTGGATGCATTTTTGGATGCTTTCGGGCGCGAACATGTGATCGTGGCCAATGTCAGGAATGGTGATGCAGTATGATGCTTGCTGTACAGAAGTCTACTCTGCGGGGAACCGTTGCCGCTCCGCCGTCGAAGAGTCACACGCACCGCGCCTTCATCCTCGCCGCCCTCGCGGACGGCGAGTCGGTTGTTTCCTCGCCGCTGATCGGCGAGGACACCTGTGCAACACTGGACGCGGTTGCAGCACTCGGAGCTACGGTGTCCCGCCGGGGGGATGATGTTGTCATCCGGGGCGGTGGCCTCTCTGCTCCGGCGGACGTCATCAACTGCAAAAACTCCGGAACCTCGATCCGGATTCTTGCAGGAGTTGCCGCACAGATTGCGGGTACAGTCTCCTTTACCGGGGATGCCTCGCTCTGTTCGCGCCCCATGAAGCCGCTGCTTGACGCGCTTGCAGAGCTTGGCGTAACCGTCTCTGCCGCGGACAATGGATGTGCCCCGTTCTCGGTGACCGGTCCTGCAACCGGCTGCTGTGCAACCATCCGGGGAGACATCAGCTCACAGTTCATCTCTGCACTCCTGATCGGTGCGCCGCTTGGCGGACACGGGCTGACGATTCATCTGACCACGCCCCTGACCTCACGCCCCTATGTCGAGATGACCATCGCTGCGATGAAAAAACGCGGTGTTGCGGTTGTAACAACCGGGGACGGATTCATCGTTCCCGAAGGCCGGCAGTACCTCCCCGCATCGGTCCGGGTTGGCGGTGATTACTCATCCGCCGCATTCCTCTTTGCCGCAGGTGCTCTTGCGGGAGACGTCTGCGTCACCAACCTTGATCCTGCCGATCCGCAGGGAGACAAGATGTTCATCGGTCTTTTGGAGCTACTCGGTGCTGTTGTATCCCGCAAACCGGACGGAACAGTTCGTGTCGGTCATAACGAACTGCGCGCAGAGGACGTGAACCTTGCAGATGCTCCCGACCTGTTCCCAATTGCAGCAGTTCTTTCAACCCAGTGTTCCGGAACCACACGGCTGTACGGCGCAGCGCATCTCCGGTTCAAAGAAAGCGACCGCATCAAATCCACCGCCCTGTTCCTCCGCGATATGGGGGCAGACATCACCGAGACCGAGGACGGCTGCATCATCCGCGGTCCGTCCACTCTGCACGGCGCAAAGGTTACCACCTTTGGCGACCACCGCATTATGATGGCCGCCGCAGTTGCCGGACTCATCGCGGACGGTACAACCGTCATCGATGATCCCGGCTGCTGTGCGGTTTCCTATCCCGCGTTCGTTGCCGATATGCAGGCGCTCGGCGCAGACATGAGGTATCTATGAATACAATTGGAACAGCAGTACAGCTCACCCTGTTTGGGGCAAGTCACGACAGCCGCATCGGCTGCGTGATCGACGGTGTTCCGGCGGGAACGCCGGTCAGCATTGACCGCATGCTTGCTGATCTCGCACTCAGAAAACCGGCACCTGGCATCGGCACTCCCCGTGTTGAGGCAGATATGCCTGAAATTTCCGGCATTTTGAACGGAGTTGCCACCGGTGCTCCGGTGGTGATCACATTTGCCAATGCAAACACGAAAAGTTCAGACTATGAAGATCTGCGGCTGACTCCACGTCCCGGTCATGCTGACTATCCTGCTCTCTGCAAATACGGAGAAGCACACGACATCCGGGGTGGCGGTATGTTCTCCGGCCGGATGACCACACCTCTTGTTGCAGCAGGTGCTCTGCTGCGTGACATGATTGGGCCGCTCGGTATCAGCATAGGTTCTTATCTGTCCCGCATTGGAAATGTTGTCGATGCCGGGGAGTATGCGGCTGAGGAACTTGTCCGCTCCCGTGACAATCCGCTGCGGGCAATGAATGCTGATCTTGCCGGGCGGATGCGTGCGGAGATTCTTGCGGCGAAGGCTGAGGGTGACAGTGTCGGCGGAATTGTCCGGTGCATGGCATCCGGTCTGCCGGCAGGGCTTGGTGAGCCGTTTTTTGACACTCTGGACGGTGAGATTGCCAAAGCCGTGTTTGCGGTACCGGGCGTAAAAGGAATTTCGTTTGGCAGCGGATTTGCCGCCGCAGCACTGCACGGTTCGGAAAATAATGATCCGTACCGTATAGTGGACGGCAGCGTTGCTGCCGTCACAAACCATGCAGGCGGCGTGCTCGGCGGCATGGCAAACGGTTCTGTACTGGACTTCTCGGTTGCGTTCAAACCGACGCCCTCGATTGCCAGGGTTCAGCAGACCGTGAATCTGCGGGACGGCACAAGCGCCGACCTGTCGGTACAGGGCCGCCACGATCCCTGCATCGCGAACCGCGGTGCAATTGTGGTTGAGGCGATGACTGCATTTGTACTGGCTGATCTTTGTGTGCGGGGCGGTTACCTTGAGTAAGGAAAATCTTGCCCCGCTGCGTGCGGAGCTCGCCGAGATTGATCGTGCGATCGTTGCACTGGTCGGCAGGCGCAACAGCATTGCAAAAGTGATCGGCGAGGAAAAAGCAAAAGCAAATGAAGAGGTTGTTGTGCCGTCGGTCGAACGGACCGTTGAGCAGCGGTACGTGGATGCGGGAACGCTTGCGGGTGTGAGTGCCGCAACCGCTGTGCGCCTTGCCCGTGCAGTGATCGATGAGTCGGTTGAGGTGCAGGGGAGACTTCCCCGGCATGCTGAACCGCGCCGCATCTGTATTATCGGCGGCAACGGCGGCATGGGACGCTGGCTGTCAACCTTTTTTGCAGCACGGGGTCATGAGATTACCGTCGTTGTCCGTGATCCAGAACACGCCGCATACCCTGCGGTGACGATCGCCGATGCCTGCAGGACAGTTGATGTGATCATCGTTTCCACGCCGGTGACGGTTGCCGCAGATATTCTTGCTGAGATTTTTGCGACGGGGACTTCGGCATTAGTGTTTGATATTTTGTCGGTGAAGTCGCCGGTGATTCCGGTGCTCCGCCGCATGGCGGAGGCCGGCATGCGGGTCTGTTCGGTGCATCCGATGTTCGGACCGACGGCGGCTGCGGTCGCAGGCCGCAACGTTGTTGTTGCGGACTGCGGCTGCCCCTCGGTCATCGAGGAGACCGCCGCACTTTTCAGCGGTGCAACGATTCTCCGCATGCCGGTTGAGGATCATGATCCGATTGCGGCATATGTTCTCGGCTTGTCCCATGCGGTGAATCTTGCGTTTTCCGAGGCGCTTGTTCGAAGCGGATTTTCGGCGGAGGTTTTAAATGCGGCTGCGTCCACGACGTTCCGGAAACAGACTGCGGTCTCGCGTGAGGTCTCCGAAGAGAATGCTCCCCTGTATTATGCGATCCAGCGGGAGAACCCCTATAATGATGCGGCGGTGGAAAACCTTGCAAACGCCGTTGCGGAACTGCGCACACTGGATAAAGATGCTTTCTGCAAACGCATGCAAACCGGTGCCGAATGGTACCGGACGAAATAATTATTTCACTTTTTTCCCTGCCTGAACGTTTTTTTCTTTCCGGAATGAGGAGAAGCCTGATAACAAATCAGACCTGAATCATAGAAATAAAGGATAATATATGGATCACCACCCTTTCACTTTGAAAAAATTGTCTGTCGAGCATCTCGATCAATCCACCGATCTTTTGCGGTACGCCTTTCAGGTAACGGATAATACGCTGCGGGAATGCGGATGGGAGGATGAAGAAATTAAGCAATCCAAGTCTTCTGTACTGGAACGTGCTAATGTCTGGGGATATTTCGACGGCGAGACACTCGTATCCCAGTTTGCCTCCTATCCCTTGGAAATGAATATACACTCCGTCATCTATCCGATCGTTTTCATCACGAGCGTGTCCACCTATCCCGAATACTCGGGCCTCGGGCTGATGTCGAAACTGATGAAGCGAAGTCTGACAGAGATGCGGGAGAACGGTCAGTCTCTTGCTCTTTTGTGTCCCTACTCAATTCCCCTCTACCGGAAGAAAGGATGGGAGATTGTATCCGACAAAATGTCCTTCAGCATCCGCGAGGGAGGATTTCCCATCTATCCTGAAGTTCCGGGCTATGTCCGCCGGGTCCCGCGTGATGACAAGGAGTTTACGGATTTGCACATGCAGTTTGCAAAACGGACACATGGATGTCTGTTCCGCAACTATCTGGTGTGGGACAAGTACTGGAGATGGGATGAGGATGATATGACAGTTGCCCTGTATTACAGGGAAAATGGTGTCCCCGGAGGATACATGGTTTACCTCATTAAAAACGGTGTCATGT
Organism: Methanocorpusculum petauri; assembly: GCF_026891975.1. GTDB lineage: Archaea > Halobacteriota > Methanomicrobia > Methanomicrobiales > Methanocorpusculaceae > Methanocorpusculum > Methanocorpusculum petauri. The sequence goes on from NZ_JAPTGB010000003.1 coordinate 5,893, forward strand.
ATGTAAAAGAAATGATTTATCTGGATAGGGAATCGAAAAAAGGTCTCTGGAACTATATCAGTGCCCATGAATCCATGATTACCAAAGTCAGGGGATACCATTATTTCAGCGAGCCGATTGCCTTTGATCTGGAGGACAGCGACATCAAAGAGACGATCCGCCCCTACATCATGGGAAGAATCGTCGATGTTGAACAGTTTCTGGAGAAGTATCGGTTCAACCCGGATGTGCATGCGGAATTTACTGTCAACATCTCTGATCCGATTCTGGAATGGAACAACAGAAGTATCACTCTTGCGGTATCCGACGGAAAAGCGGTTCAGAAGGATGGTACCGCAGAGCACGGTGCTGATCTGTCGATAGGGACATTAACGACTCTCCTGCTGGGATACAAGCGTGCGTCGGAGCTTGCAGCACTGGAACGGCTCTGCGCCGATCCGTCAACCATTCACCTGCTCGATCAGGTGTTTATCTCCAGAAAACCGTATATTTCGGATTACATTTAATACGTCCAAAAAATAGCTGCGGGGCTCTTTTTGCAGCCCCGCTGCGGGTTTAATACTCGGTTTTGGTCTCGGTTCGTCCTCCGCGGCGCTTCATCTCCGGGACCGGCAGTTCGGATCTGATGTCCACCACTTCGTCCTGCATCAGCTTTGTCCGCTGTCGGAGCAGTTCCGCAAGAACATCCTCAACCCCTTCTCCCGTGATCGTTGACATGTTGAAACGGTCTTCCGTCTTTTTGATGTCGGCCTTGTTTACCACGGTCAGCATCGGAACAGCAACAATTTCTGCAATTTCCTCGCGAAGTTTTTCCTGCGCCTCAACCGAGTAGCCGCAGTGCTCACTTGCATCGATCACAAACAGAACCAGATCCGCAACATACACAAGAGCGTTGAGTGCCTGTTTTTCGATTGCGTTCCGTTCCTCATCGCTGCGGTCAAGCAGACCTGGTGTGTCGATAAACTGAATACGTTTTCTCCGCTCCGCATTCCGGTGGCCAACGATGACGCCCTTTGTGGTGAAGGGGTAGGATGCAATCTCCGGTTCGGCACTGGAAACCAGTCGGATAAATGAGGATTTGCCGACATTCGGATATCCGGCAACCACGATGGTAAACTCGTCCGTACTGATGACAGGGAGTTTGCGGAGTACGTTTCGCACATCGTTTAAGTAGCGGAGCGCATCATCAGCACGGTGCACGATGGATGCGATGCGGGCGACCGCACGTTTGCGTTCGGTTAAGGTGTCGGCACGCCGCATGCCGCGGGAAATGCCCTTTCCAACGTCGCGCACGTTCTTTGCTGCCCATCCCACCATGCCAAGTGCCTGGCGGAGGTTGTCCATGCCGAAGAGGATGTCGCAGAGATCGCGATAGAACGGCGGGAGTTGTTCAAACTCAGGAAAACTCTGGATGATACTTACCAGTTTGTCATGGGTTGCCTGCGTAATGGCACGGACGAAGTCTTCGTTCGCGTGGTTTTTATTATTTTTTTCCCGCATCTTTTTTGCGGCACGCCGGAAACTGCGGTCCAGCAGTTCGTCGGCTGTGGGTATTGTAGGGATATTGTCAAAGTACATAGTTGCCTGATTCACTCGATTTCTTTATTAGGGTGGCGGTCTGAACAATCAGTATGGATTTGTCGCTGATCCAAAAAGATATCCTTATTACACTTATCTCGCTTTATCATCAATATTCGCATCCGATAAAAGGAGAAGATATTGCCGACATTATCAAGCGCAACCCCGGCACGGTCCGTAATCAGATGCAGGCCCTCAAAGCGCTGGGTCTGGTGGACGGGGTACCGGGACCGAAAGGAGGGTATCATCCGACCTCACGCGCCTACAGTGAACTCAACGTTACTGCCGATGATTCGGAGGGTGAGGTTGCAATTCTCCGCAACAATGAGATGATAGATAGTGTGCGCGTGAACGAGATTGATTTCACTACCCTGACGCACGCAGATCTCTGCCATGCACTGATCAAGGTGATCGGCAACGTCCGGATCTTTGAGGTGGGCGACAAGGTGACAATCGGTCCAACGCCGGTAAACAAGCTGCTCATCAAAGGGGAGGTGTTTGGCAAGGATGAAATCAACAGTGTTCTTCTCATCTCAACGTCGGAGATGACGTCTCTGCCGAAACTGCCCATCCGCGAGTACATGACCGCACCCCTCGTTTCGCTGGACGCAGATATGACGGTTGCCTATGTGATGAAAACATTGTTACAGCGGAGAATTCACGGTGCGCCGGTGATTGAGGAGGGGCGGCTTCTCGGGATTGTCACACAGACGGATATTGTTTCGGCTATCGATCAAGGTGTTCCCATGGACAGCCCGGTCGCAGATATTATGGTCCGCAATGTTGTTACCATCCCCGGAGATATGAGGCTGTATGAGGTTATCCGCAGGTTCAAAGAGCAGGATATAGGGCGGGTGATCGTAACCGAGGAAGGAAAGCCGGTTGGTATTCTCACCCATTCGGATATTATCCGGGTGTTTCCCACCCTTTGAACCACCTGTTTTATTCAAAACGGATATATACTTTCGTTATCAATAAAATCTACTGATTACTATGAAGAGTGAGCAGTTTACCCATTCTATCCGCAAAAAGAGAGTGATGAGTACCGACGGAAAAATTATCGGACAGATCAAGAACATCACCTTTGACAGTGAAACCGGGCAGCTGCTGAATCTAGTCGTGCGTCCGGATCAGACCTTTGATGCATCCGGCTATAAACTTGACGGCGATGCAATTACACTGCCGTTTGAGGCAGTCAAGGACATCACGGATTTTATCGTGGTTGACCGCTATATGCTGCGGTAAAAAATATCAACAGGTTCTCCTGCATTTTTTGGGAGAATACTCTTCAGAATCTTTTTTCAGGGAAAGTACCTGGCGAGGGCTTCGGCTGTCCCTTCTCCAAAGGGTTTGTCCATGATGTCATCTGCCGCTGCCCGTGCTTCCTGGCTTGCGTTTGCCGGAACTACGGCTACTCCCGCTAATTTGAGCATGGATACGTCGTTGACCGAGTCTCCTGCGGCAAGAAAGTCGGCAGGGGCAAGTCCCATGAGTTTTGCGAGTTTTGCAAGGGCTGCTCCCTTGGATAGTCCCGGCGGCTGGAGGTGGATGGCAAATCCGGTATCTACGACCTGCACCGGCATTCCGGCAAGGAGGCGGCTTACCTCTCCTACATCCACATCACGGGCAAAGGCGACATCGGAGTACCGGTATTCGTTGCTGTAAAGCCGCAGTTTTTCGCCTTCCGGTTGAAAATAATCAACTATTTTCTGGTAGGCGGTAAGACAGAGTTCGCGATCGCCCTCCGCATGGCGCGGTCCTGTGTAGCCGTGACGGTACACACCTCCGTTTTCTGCAATGATGTCACCGTTTGTTCCGATCATTTTGGACAATGCGTCGATAAAACAGACGGTGTTGCCGGATGCCAGAATCACCGGAATGTCTGCATCCACCAGACGACGGATCTCTTCTACGGCGTGCGTTGAGAGACGCCGCCGATCATCGGTGAGCGTTCCGTCGATGTCGGTGATGAAGGCTTTTGGCATGAAAAATATATTGGGGTTAGCAGGGTTTTAGTGTTTCCGCGGGAAGCATTATCCTGTATTCTTTCATCTTGTGTTTCTACTGTTTTCATACTGTTAACCTTCTTCATTTTACTGGGGCACTTTCACACCACGCGGTAGGGGGTTTATACGTCAGTTGAATCTAATCGTTATGTGAGGTAGAGTAGTGGCCTCCAATACAACGCACCCCAAACGGAGCGCAGCCGGAGCCACGGAGCACGAACAACAACACTACTCGACCGATGATGATGCCTTAGCCGGACGAGCCCTTTGTGGCAGTACGACCCCGGCACGTGGTTCCGGACGGACGCGATCTGAATCGCTTAATGACAGAATAAAACAGAGATTGCGGGAGAATCCAATCCTCCGGCAGATGCTGGATGAGTTACTTGGAGACAAGTGACCCGTCCTCTGTTTTTTCTGTTAACCTTACTCTTTAATCTGTTAATTAATCCTATATTTTCTCACAAATTGATCTGGATTTATGTAATTCATTACGAATACGTTCAGAATTACGATACTGCTCAGCAGGAGGGATTACATTAAAATCAACTGTCTTATCATAGTTTTTCCGAACAACCTCCTCAATATCTGAAAGAGTTACACGGAAAAATTCCCGCCGAGTATTAACCATATTGAGTTTCTTCGACTCGAAGGCACGATGCAATGCAGCTTCAAGAGCAGGGGCATCTTCCGAAAATATGATTGCATGAGTATCGAAATTGAACGGTACAGATGCATCTCCTAATTCATCGATTCTCTCCATGGGATCCAAGCGGCGGGTCATGCCAATTTTATAAATATTTTCTCCAAAAGACCCAATATTTGAAATAATATAAACATATCCTGCTTTCATATTGGCTGCACGATAGTCAATATCTTGTAAGGCTTTATCGAGATCAGCTATCTGAGCAACTACATTCTCTCTTTTCTCAATCAATTCAGATCTTTTCACTTCATCGGAGGTATCAAGGAGCTGCATATCTAATTTCGACAGAAGGTTGTTGTAGTGTTTCTGTTCTTTACCGATCTCTTTTCGTGCTTCTTCGATTTCTTTAGCTAATTTTGCCTCTTCACGCTGTTCTTCGCGAATACGCTTTAATTCTTCTTTTTCCTGCTGTTTTTTCAGAGCATATTCGATTGCCAGATGGAGTTCTTCTATCTTGAGATTATAGTATTTTTCTGAGATGCAAATTGCATTGGTCTTGTTCAGCTTATTGAGATGATCATATGAGCGCTTGATTCGCCCTTTCATGCTCTCGACATTGTTAAATTTAACCCTATCTATGGCGTTTTCACATTCGGCATTGAAGGACCTAACAATCTGTTTGATATTATTGGTGATCATTGCCTGCCCTTGCGACTCACTACCATTCACCGTCCATTTTGTTGTACATGAGGCAGCTGTACTTTCTCGGACCATATCTTTCTGCTTCAGGCGAATATGTTCTAATCTTTTCTTGTAACCTTCAGAAGTTGCAAAATCGTAGAGGGGGTGATAAAGTCCGTATTCCTGCATGAGAACTTCATCATTGAGTTGAATGAGTTCGACCCGCTGACGGGCAATTTCTGACTTTATTACTCGTAATTGATCATTCAACTCAGATTTCTGCTTTTCGAATTCAGCTTTCATTTCACGCAACTGAGCGTACTGCTCTGTTCGTTGTTTGGAAAATTCCAAACTTTGAGCTTGTATCTGTTCTGTAAGTCTCTGAAGTTCATCCTTCTTGGCGGTGATAAGGAGATTTATGTCACTGATGGAACGAACTTCGGGAGTGATAAACACCTCTAATTCCTGAACTCTTTTGTTTAGGCGTTCTATCTCCTGAAGTTCTCGAGAGTTAAATAATCCCGTAAATCACACCTTCCTTCCTTTTTCTTGCAGCATACGCGTGAGCACAGCTTCGATACGAGAGTCGAGTTCATCGTCGGAAATACCTGAATCTCCATTTACCTCACGTTCAAGCTTCTCGCGCATAGCACGACGTATCCACTCTGCGAGTGTTTGGCCTGCATCGTCAGAGAGCGCTTTGCACTGTGCGTGAAAGTCCTTCTCTAGGCGAATTGTCATTTGTACTTCATTATTACCCATTGTATCAGTATCATCCCGACATCAAAATAAAACAATCGACAATAAATGACATCTTGAGAAAACATAAATATCAGCAACGACCATGTAATATTGTGACATCTAACGACAACAAAGAAGAGAACGAGTCTGTCGTTGTGGGTGTTAGATTCACTCGCAAGGAGGCGAACACATTGAAAAAACTCGCAGATTCGGATTGCAGAACGAGAGCTGGTTTGCTCTATAAACTTGCCAAAGATTACATGGAACAGGTTGGACCATGACAAAAACAAAAGAAACGAAAGATGCCGAGGATATTGCCGGGTGTGGAAACGAGGCGAAATCTCTCGGCACAGAAGTATTGAACGCGAGAACTTTTAACTTCATGGGCACTGACGTCCGCGTCGTCATGAAGGATGATGAACCGTGGTTTGTTGCACCCGACGTGTGTGCGGCTCTTGGGATCTCGAACAACCGTGATGCTCTTCGCGCCCTTGACGACGATGAAAAGGGTGTCGGAATTTCCGACACCCTTGGGGGGCGACAGGAGATCAACATCATCTCCGAGGCTGGGATGTACACTCTCGCACTCCGATCCCGCAAGCCGCAGGCCAAGCCCTTCCGCCGCTGGGTCACCCACGAGGTGCTCCCGGCCATCAACCGCACGGGGGCATACACCAAGCCGCAGACACAGTTACAGACTGCTGCACAGTTCATCGATCAGATTATCGACGACCCAATTGCCTACACGATACTGAGCAACAAAATCGCTGGCCGCATCAAGCCCTCGATTGTCACTGACATCGCACTGCAGGCAAGTCGGGAAGCGCTGCTGATCAACACCACCCGGATCAACAAAATTGACCATGACGTGGAACGCATCGCTCGGAACCAGCTGGACATCTCTCGTCAGCTTGACGATCTCTCCCGCCAGATTCGCGAACTGAAAAAACCGTCAAAGAACTACAGAATTGTTGCCGTGGAGGGATACTGATGTCCCGGCTCATCATCGACACAGACGCGACCGGTACCATATCCCTTGAACAGGGCAAACAGATTCAGGAGTTTGTTTCAGCCCGAAGAAAGCCAAATTACATCGACGCAGACAGCATCCAGGCAGCTGCAGAAGAAGCCCTCGGGAGGATCCACTAATGGCCCCTCCAGACTGCCGCTTCACGATGAACAAAAGTGTCAGCGACACCATCGAATTCATCCATCAGCCCGACATCGACATGTGGACCGTCGGGAACGCAGTCATGAACTCGCTCTGTGCCATGTACACGCTGACCAGCCTTCTAGAAGAGGGCTACACCTACAGAGGTGCGGTATGAACGCTCTGCAGACCATCCCCACGATGGAAAGCGTCTACCGGGCCACTGTTAACGATCTGCTCAGCGCTCTGCGGCATGTGGAAGCAGCAAACGATCCTGCAACAGCTGCGGCCGCAGCACAACACTGCCTCAACGTTGGATACCATGTCCTGGACCGCAAGGACCTCGTCCGTGCAATTACTGCACGGCTCCCTGCACCCACCAAAGAGCAGCTTGATGCAGCATCCATGCGCCGGGACAAATGTACCAACAGACTCTTCTTCACCCGTCCGATAGGTGCATTCGGTGACCGGGTCCTGATGATTCAGGCCCAGAACAACCCCGATAAACCACTCCTGCAGGTGAAAATTGTCACAATCCCGGCAGACACGCACATCGAACCGCCGCTCTGGGATGTTACACGGCCCGTGACCCGCAGAACCTGGTCACCTGCCATCACCACCATATCAGGAGGTGCTGCAGCATGAACATGATCTCCATACCCTTCTGCCCGCAGATGCAGCAGGCCAACCGGGAACAACGAAAATGCTGTACCAGCCGTTCAGAGAAAATGGGAAACCCCGGCGACCAGTTCCAGGATGCCGACGGCGAACTCTGTCAGATCGTCGATGTCCTGTACCTCCCGCTGAAGATTATCGCCGAGTATCTCTACCGCTGTGAAGGCTGTCAAAGCCCGGAAGAGTTCAAAGTCCTGTGGCGCAGGCTGCATCGCGGACATTACACTCCGGAAAAACGGTATTATGCCCACTTTTACACCTACGTCAGGAAAGGTGAACAGCAGGAGGAATCTCATGCTTAAGAAACAGCTGGCCCTACTGGAACGGAAATCCATCAGAGTAGTACTCGAAGAGGGCTCGTATGCGGATAAACCCTACTACGTCGATGTACAGGTACCCCTGTATGGATCGTACAGATCCCATACCTGTTTTCCCACCCTTGAGAAAGCAATCAACGCATTCGCAGCAGAGCTCGCCAAACTGAAAGGCCCAGTCAGGTACACTGCCGATACCGGCATTCTGCGTGAACGTATCGCCATTGCGCTGACCCATGCAAAAGCCCGGGAGGGAACATCATGACCGCATACACCCTTGGAACGATCCGCTTTGCCGTCGTCCCTGTCAAAAGCGGATACTCCCTCGAAACAATACCGGACATCGGCCTCACCTTCCCGGTATACCGTACCCTGGGCGCGGCCACCTCATACCTGAACCGTCTTGCAGCCGCACTTCCGGATCTGATAAAACCGGTCCCGGCAGCTGAACCTGCCGCAACCCTTCGGCTGCAGAACCAAGGAGAAGTGGACATAAAGTACTCCGGGGAAAACTCCGGTGGATACGTCACCAACAACGTCGAAACACGCCATATCCAGATCCGGTTCACTGTCCCGCCTACCAAGGAAATCCAGGATGCTCTGCGGCAGCTTGGATTCCGGTGGATCAAAAGCAGGGATGTCTGGGGCCGGAGAAACACCAAGCAGGCCTTCATGACCATCCGTCATCCAGACATCCTGATCGACCTCGACCCGCATCTGGCATGGGCCCTCGAGCTCCTGGCAGACACCGTACTCAAGATGTGGTAACCATGTCCGGATCAAAACTTAACGTAAACATCCGGCTGAACACTCCGCTGAAGATGTACCTTGATCGAGCCTGCCTCAAAACAGACCAAGGATTCTACATCGGCAAGAAAGATGTCATCTCTCACTTTGCAAAAGCCATAACCGCTCTTGCAAAATCCGGAATGGAAAACAGCGGCCTTACTGAAAAACAGGTCATTCAGAACCTGAAAGGCCAGACAATCACTCTGGTAATTACCTTCGACGAATGCTGAAAAACACTCACGAATAGCGAATGCTATCGAAAAAAGGGGGAAAGGAGCGTGCAACTCATAAACTACACACCACACACCATCGGCATCTGCAGACCGGACGGGACGATTATCACGATCCCCTCGTCCGGCGAGATCCGCGTAACGCCAATCAGACACAGCAGCGGCAACCTCCCCAACGGAGTCCCGCTGCAGACCGTCACCTATCAGCCGCTGGTCCTTCCGGATCGGCAGCCGAACACCTGGCTCATCGTCAGCGGATATGTTGTCCACCGGGCCCAGATCGAACACCCGGACAGGACCGACCTCATCTGTCCTGACACCAGCAGAGGCTCGCTTGTCCGGAACAGTGACGGAAAAATCATCGCAGTCCGGAAATTCGTGCGGGTAGGTGTATAATGCCTCAGACCTACGACGCCACCGTCGTCCGGAAACGGAACGGAGACTGGACCGCATCTTTGGAAGGATATCAGCTGTCCCAGACCGGCAACACCATGGAAGAAGCAACAGCTGCCCTGACAGCCTCCCTCCGGAACGTTCTGGACGGCGGTGAATTCCAGCCGACCGGCCCGATGACCATCGAATCAAAGATCGTCATGGCCAAGGTCAAACTCACCGTCACCGTCCGCAACGAAAAATGCCTGGACGAGTTTCTGGCAGCCGATGACACACAGGGAACAGACATCATGAAATCACTGAACGGAGGTGAACAACGCCTCAGATAACTCTCACTGGAGGCGTTGCCCAGGAACGCATCCCGCCAACCCTGGTCCCGGAACGACAGTTGCGGGTGGCACGCTGTACCGGATGTACCAGCCGGAGCACCGGCGTGGTACCAATACCATCCACCTGGATCTGCCGGCATACCCTCGTCAGCTGTATTGACATCCCCGACTGCCCGGAAGGAAAAATCCTGCCGGGCCGTATGGCAGTACCTGCCGCCTACAAAAATCCGCTGGAAAAACGCTGTGTCTCCCAGCCGCAATGTCCCCATCTTTCTCGTAACGGCAAACAGATTGTCTGTACCCACCGGATTTACCGCAGAGCGGCCCAGAACCTCGGAACCGATGAACGGTTTTCTCCGTGCGCAGCAATCCCGGTCTGCCCCATCGGCAGAGTAGCGCCTTCAGAATAATCCTCTTCTATTTCCATGAGCACAGAGACAAAGATCCTGACACTCCTGCAGCAGTCCCCGCAGTCAAGCGACCAACTTGCTGCAGCTCTGGGTCTTCGTTCCGGCCGGTACGTCCGAAAAGTTCTGGCTGCTCTTTGTGCCCGCGGCAGGGTATCATTCCGGCCCGATGAATCGGATCGGCGAACCCGCATCTACAGTATTACTACCGGTTCGACCGATCCCGGATCTGTTCCGCAAAATGTGTACCGGTATCTCGAAAGTGTTCCTCTAAGTGTTCCGCTATCTGAGATAGAGGAACACATTGCGGAACACTTAGGGGAACACATTGCGGATCATACCGGAAAAATACCCTCCCAAACACCACAGAATCAAAATTTAACCCCCATGAGGCATAGTAAACCCTCGAACGGGGCAAGCTGCGAGGAGATACCGCAAAGTGTACCGCTAAATTCGATCCAGGATACCGGTAGTATACCGCTATCTCCGGAATGTGATCATGCCTGCAGCTCCTGCCCGCTGCAGGTCTGTGACCTGGAACATGATGCCCTGCAGTTCGGTGTCCAGGACAGGGCATGGGCCCGGGTACTGCCGGAGATTGCCCGCAGCAGAGGATGGGAACGCCGGCAGAACCCGCACACCAAAGTCTGGACGATCTACCCGAACACTCCCAGACCCCTGACACTCCAGGTGGGCCGGGACAGTGTCACCATCTACAGCTCCGAGCCGAACCACGGGTGGGTCATTGAATGGGTGGGACTGGTCTTTGCCGCCATTCATCCCAACCCGGAGTTTCTGCTGCACAAACTGCAGTATCCGGAGATCTACCGGGATGAACAGACCATCGTCATCAGTGACATCAACGTCATCATGGCAATCCGGAACAACATCGCCCCGTACATCGATCCCCGCAACCGCGTCTACTACCTGCCGGCACCCAACGGTCTTACACCCGGGCTGAAGATCTACGAGCGGGACGGAACCATGCGGGTGGAGTTTGACGCCCGTGACGAGCAGCGGGCCCGCGCAGCCCTTGTTATGCGGCAGGAGTTCCTGCTGCTTGCCTGTGACATCGCCAAAACACCCGGGCTGTATCTTGAGTGGGAAACAAAGCACTACGGCCCAAGAACAGCACCGGTCACTATTACCGTGGACAACGATGCGGTTGCCGAGGCAATCACCACGCTTGGAAAACTGATGGACAAGAAAATGGACGTGGTTCAGGAACAGCTCCGGACCGTTCTCACCGACTACATCACCACCAAAACCGAGGAGGAGTCCGAAGACCTCAAAGACCTCATCGCCCTGGTAGAAAGCATGCCGGACTTTGAGCTGGAACGGGTGGTCAAGGCCCTGACAGCCTTCACCGGAAGCCAGGATGCAGCCTATGTCTATCTCGCTGCATTTGCCATCTGGACCGAGTCCTTCTACCGCGGTTCCGTCCTGAAAGAGGATATCTCTGAGCGGCTCAGGAAGGCAAAAACACCCATTCCGCTGTCACGGATAGCGGACGCTATCGATCTCCTGACGAAAAAGCATCTGCTGACCGCCCATCCGGAACGGGACGTAAACTTCTCCAAACCCGGTATCCGGCTCGGAAAAAAGCTGGCCTTCCGTGACAAAAATCCGGAGGGAACCTGATGCAGTATCCGGATGAGTTGATCATCCCGCTCCTTGATGCATATCTGGCGGAACTGCCGCCGGGGTGCCCGGCCCGGCCGCGTGCCATCGCACGGGATATCGTCGGAAAAGGCAGGCCCATCACTCCTTACCTCGGTAAACGGATTCACCAGTTGCTCCGGGCCAGAGGATATCTTCCCAACCCGCAGGACACCTCACGCGAATCGAACAACAGACTCTACAAAACAAAGGAAACATCATGAACACAACTGAAGACAATCTCATGCCTTCTCTCGAGGAGGCAGTCAACCGCTATCTGAACACCTACGCCCGCCTGTACCGGAGCTACTGCCGGACGGTTGTAGCGTGCATCGCATCTGCAGTAATCCCTGCAGGCGTGATCCTTCTGCTGGCAGTTCCTGGTCCGGCAGCTCCGCTGACATTCAAACTCACGATGATCGTGCTTTTTGTGGTGAATTTGCTGCTGTTCTGGATGCTGCTGCGTACCATCCTGCAGCAGCGGACCGTCCTGCGACAGCTGGAGAGCTGGACCCGGGAGGCAGCAGTATGATCACAATCACATTATCTGATGAAGAAGCCGAACACCTGCGGGTAGTTCTGGAGGACTGTATATTCACCATCCGGGAGTTCAGTCACGAGATGAACACAGTCCCGCTTCCCCTGTCTACATTCCACAAGCAGCTGGAACGGGAACTGAAAAAGGAACAGAGGAGGCAGAAATGAAGCCGCGTCTCTACATCAGCGGCCCGTACACTGCGGCAACCCCCCGTAAGACGGATGAGAACATCGACTGTGCCCGCAGCAGAATGATTGAAGCAATGCTCTCCGGATGGTGGCCCCGCTGTCCGCACACCCATACCGCAAGGATGGAGCGCGATGTCCCTGAGATCAGCTGGGGCGAGTGGCTGGAACTTGATCTTGACGATCTCTCCACTTGTGATGCGATCTGGGCTGTCTGTCCCGTTCCGGAGTACCGGTTTTCACCGGGTGTCTGTCTGGAACTTGCCTGGGCCCACCTTGCCGGTATGCCGATATACACTGAGTTCGATATGGACCGGGACGCCAGATATTTCCGGGGACAGTATCTTCCGGGTCCTCAGATGATTCAGTTTGAGCAGCTGTCCAACCCCTGTCAGAAGCATCGTCAGTCACCGTTGATGAGCAGCAGCATTCGGGAATCCATTGATCTTGCGGGTATTGAGGTCCTTCGCATAGCAGATGAGGGACGTATTCCGGATCCGATGCAGTACAAAGGTAGCAGGATAAAATCATCCGACCGGAGGAGAGGTGACTGATGCCTCAGTTATCCCTGAACGGGTGGCCGCATGAAGACCGGCCCTGCATTCAGCGGTACATCCGCTGCATGACCTGTTCCAACAAACATATCCGCCACCTTCCACCCATAGGAGATACAGCTGGCTGCCTGATACAGTATCTCTGCACAGCAGCAGGAGAGACACCGCTCTGCATGGTAGTGGACTGTCCTCTGGGCAAACCTTTACTGCGGCCGGATGCGGAACTCCTGGAAGCATACTTCCGGGAGATCCGCTGCCGTGGCTGGCCCTGCCAAAAATCCTTGGGAGATACAAACTCAGAAATGGTGGCATGCTGCTGGAATCCGAAAACCGTCGAACACTATTCTCCACGGAACAAAAGTGACAGGATCACTCTGCTGGGAATTCCCTGCAGAAGTATTCCGGAATGTCCGTTTGGGAGGGAGCTGCAGTGACGAAGTCCAAGAACATTCTTCTGGTTGAGCCGGAGTATTACTCGAAGTTCCCACCTCTGGGCCTGATGAAATACTCCACTTACTACAAATCCAACTGGCAGCGGGTTAAACTGGTTCGGGGAATTCACTCTGCAAGTGCCATCGGTTTCACCCCCGACATCATTCATGTAACCAGCCTTTACACCTACGCCTGGCACCCGGTTCATCAGGCTCTCCGCTGGTACCGATCGCAGTTCCCTGACGCCCTGATCTTTGTAGGCGGTATTTATGCAACGCTTCGGCCGGAGATGCTCCGTCGGGTCTGCCCCGTCTACAACGCGATCATCAGGGGGCCATTGCCGTATCTGGATACCGTCGTTCCGGACTATGCCGCTCTGAAGGAGATCCCGAAATGGGCTGACTGGAACAAAGCAATTCTGTTTACGTCCCGAGGCTGTATCCGACGATGCAGCTTCTGTGCCGTTTCCCAAATGGAAGGGAAGTTCAGACCGATTATCACCGATATATCACCGTATATTCTCCCGCAGCATAAAGACCTCATCCTCTGGGACAACAACCTGCTGGCGGAAAAAGAACATGCCGCGTCTGTCCTGCAGCAGATTGCCGATCTCGGTGTCCGTGTAGAGTTCAACCAAGGTCTTGATGCCAGACAGATTACTCCTGAGATGGCCGGCATGATTGCTGACTGCAAACACCGGGATATTCACCTGGCATATGATGATGCAAAGATGGGGGGTCGCGGTGGAGCGGGCCGTGCAGGCCCTCAATGATGCCGGGATCCGGAGAGACAGAATCGTCATATACCACATTTACAACTACGGAGATACCCCGGAGGTGTTTCTTCAGCGGATACGGCATATTCTGGAGCTGGGCTGTACCTCCTACCCGATGCGCTACATCCCGCTGAATGCATATTTCAAGGACCGTTATATCGCTCCCGGGTGGACCAGGGCTCAGCTGGAGATGGTTGCGACGGCCAGAAGAGTGATGGGATCCCATGGAGCGTTTCCTCCACGAAAGGCTATTGTGGAAAAGATGACCCAGGCAAAGACCTTTGAGGAGGCATTCCAGCTGGTCCGGCACCGGATCCCAGAAGAGCAGGAGAGGTTGTGCAGGAGGGAAAAATGACCTGCATGGTGTATCTCATTACTCCGAAGGGATGCAGGAATTGGCGGGTAGAGGTAGATAAAATCTCCTGCTCAGATGAATGTCCCAGGATGTTGTTTTTGCAGCGAATGACACATCGAGGAGGATACGAAGGAGTTGGGTGTCTTTCGTATGATGGGGAGGAGTGGATCTATGCACCTGCAGACACACCGGAGGGAAAGGATCGGGTTCTTCGGTGGGTTGTTGTGATTGAGTAAAACCTAATGCTTATTCAATAATTATAATTACTGAGGAGGATATCTTGTATCATGGGTGATAAAACGTTAAAGGATGATGAGCCCAAAAACGAGCTCAATATAAATAAGGCTATTCTGTTATTCACTCTGGCAATGTTGATGGTTAGCTTGCCTGGGATGTATAGGGCCGGCTTTCAGCCTGATGGACCAGTGGGAAATGTTTCATTTTTAGGATATAATGGGGATCCTATAGGGGTCTTTATATTTGTATGCTGTTTTCTCTGTGTTATGATACTATTGGCATATCCGCTCATATATGTGAATAATCTGAAAGAGAGATATAAAACGATGACAAAAATATTCGTATGGATAATGTCAAATATATTGGCAATTTGTATTGGTGTTGCATTATATGGAGGATACTATTCTTGGAGTCAAGTTTACCTTGATATATTGTCGTTTTTATTTCCAACTATAATAGTGATAAACATTCTAACCATAATTCTATGGTCTGTTCTGGCGAAAATAATCAACATAGAGTAATTATTTAGAAACCCACCTTTCCCTTTTTTCTCTTCTCCGCTCACGTATCTCGCATGAGCAGCTCACTCACCGAAACAGAACAGACCCTCCTTAGCAAACTCGCTGACCTGCCTGTAGAAGACATCCCCCTCGAACAGATCAGAAGCGACGGGGAAAACCCCAACAAAATGACCGATGAACAGTACTCCGGACTCATCAGCCACATCAAAAAATACGGCATCATCAACGCCATCATCATCACCGAAAGCGGTCTCCTCGCCGACGGGGAACACCGGCTGAAAGCAGCAAAAGAACTGGGATACACAACCATTAAAGCAAGAAAAATCCCGGACAACGAAGTCGAGCGCCGCATCATCAGACAGACCATGAACAAAATCCGGGGAAAACACGACGCAGCACTCGACGCCAGAGAGTACCAGAAACTCATTGACCTCGACGCAATCGTTCCGCTCTCCGACTACCTCGGCGAAGATCCCGGAGAACTGCTGCATGTCCTTGACAAAGTATCTCTCATCGAAAAGAAAGACCCGGACGACTTCGACATGGACGCAGCTCTTGACGAAATCACCATCCCGGAAACCAAACCCGGTGACATCATACAAATGGGTGACCATCTCCTCATCTGCGGCGACTGCACTGATCCTGACATCTGGAACCAGCTGGACCCGCAGCCGCTCAGCATGATGATGACCGATCCGCCCTACAACTGCAACATCAAAGGCAAAGGACACGGAAAAGAACTCACCCTCAAAAACGACAACCTCACGCAGGAACAGTTCCACACCCTCATCTCCGGATTCCTGCACCAGGCCATGCAACATGTTGCCGGTGCCCAGTACATCTTCATGTCCTCTGAAGAATGGCCCACCCTGCACACAGCCTTCGAAGAAGCCGGCGGCAGATGGTCCACCACCATCATCTGGGTAAAGAGCCACTTCTGCCTCTCCCGAAAAGATATGCATCCGCAGTATGAACCGCTCCTCGTAGGTACCGTCAAAGAAACCCTTGACCCGAAGATGAAAACAACTGCCCAGCCGATCCTCTACGGTTGGAAAAAAGGCAGCCACCGACAGTGGTATGATACCAGAACGGAAACCGACGTCTGGGTCGCCGCAAAACCCAGCCGCAACGAAGTCCACCCGACCATGAAACCGGTAACCCTCTACAGAAAAGCAATTCTCCTAAGCACAAAGCCTCTGGACACCGTCGCCGATCCCTTCTGCGGCTCCGGATCAGCAGTCATCGCCTGCGAACAAACACACCGCAAATGCCGGGCCATTGAGCTGGATCCGGTCTATTGTGACGTAATTAAAAAACGCTGGGAACAGTTCACCGGCAGGAAAGCCGAGATTATCCGCTCCGGAGATCACGCATGGACCCAAGCATAAGGTTATCACCCGCAGAACGCGAGGAACACGAAAATGACATCTATACGCTCTACATTAACGGAGCGACAAGACGCCAGATGCTTAAATATGCTTATGAAAATCAATGGGACCTCTCGGAGACCTCCATTGACGCCTACATCCGCAAGGCAAAAGCAAAGGCAAAAACAGCCGCAAAGTTCAAAGAAGAAGTAGAACTCGGCAAAGCAATCCTCAGATACGACGAACTCTACCGCCGTGCCATGACCGAAAAGGATCTCCGGGTGGCCCGTCTCATCGTCGGCGACATGGTTACCCTCATGGGTCTTGCCGCACCGCAGAAACAGGAGATCCAGCACACCATCTCCCAGGACACCGAGTACAAAGAACTGAGACAAATCATTGACACCTACCTCAAAGAAAACCCCGCCGCAAAAGCGGACCTCGTCGCCAGACTCAAAGAAACTGAGTCCGAAGAAGAAACTCCTGCTGACCCTTGACCTCGCCTCCTACGTCGAGTACACCACGCACGGCATGTGGCACTCCGCCCGGCACCTTGACCTCCTCTGCGAAGCCTTGGAAGACGTCGAAGCCGGCAGATGCACACGCCTGATCGTCTGCATGCCTCCGCGGCACGGCAAGTCAGAACTCATCTCCAAGAGTTTCCCCAGCTGGTGCATCGGCAAAAACCCGGACCGGGAGGTAATCCTTGCCAGCTACGGAGCGGAGCTTGCCGAAGGGTTCAGCCGCCTCAACCGGGAAAAACTGCGGGAGTTCGGGCCGGAGATCTTTGGTGTCAGCATCTCCCGGGAAAGTGCGGCCGTCGGCAGATGGGGAATCGACGGTCACCGCGGCGGTATGTTCGCCGTCGGTGTCCAGGGCCCGATTACCGGCCGTGGCGGTCACATCGTGATCATCGACGATCCGGTAAAAGGAGCTCAGGAAGCAGCGTCTGCAACGTATCGGCAGCACACCATCGAATGGTACCAGACTGTTCTCCGGACACGTCTCTACCCGGATGCCGCCATCATCATCGTCATGACCCGCTGGCACAAAGAAGACCTCGTCGGCTGGCTCCTTGCCCAGGAAGCAGCCGGCGGCGAACGGTGGCGGGTACTCACCATGCCAGCCGTCGCCGAGCAGAACGACCCGCTGAACAGAAACACGGGAGAAGCCCTCTGGCCCGAATGGTTCGACGCCAAAGCACTGGCCGACATCAAAGCTACCATGACCCCGTATCAGTGGCTCTCCCTCTACCAGCAGCGGCCCACCGATCCGGAAGGAGCACTCTTCAAACAGGAATATTTCCGTACCTACCAGACGATCACCGTCTCCGGTCAGCCAGGATACCAGCTCAATGGCACCAACTACCTCCACCGGAACCTGACCATCTTCCAGACCGTTGACCCGGCAGCAAGCCTCAAGAGCTCTGCCGACTGGTTCGTGATAGCTACCTGGGGTATTACACCGGACAACAACCTCCTCCTGCTGGACGTCTACCGGGCCCGCGTCGAGTCACCGGACCACCTTGCCCGACTGCAGCAGGCATACGAAAAGTGGCGTCCGATTGCCATCGGTGTCGAGGAGGCGGGCATCGGCAAGTCCACGTATCAGACCGCCAAACGGTCCCGGCTCCCCATCCTCCCTCTGCAGCCGGACACCGACAAGTACACCCGTGCACTCCCGATGGCAATCCTGTACCAGTCCGGCAAAGTCTACCATCCGGCCGGTGCTCCCTGGCTGCACACCTGGGAATCCGAACTCCTCGAGTTCCCGACCGGAGAACATGACGACCAGGTGGACACCGCAAGCTACGCCGGCATCCTCTACCCGATCCTGGGCCGCAGGTCCGGTCGCGGCCCGGCGGACTGCCTGCTCTGACTTTCCCTTTTTTCTCTCCCCGTGCACGTATCCCGCATGAAGATACGTGATCTCATCCGCCGTCCCGGTACCATCACCGATTTTACCGCCGGTGACGGCAACTGGGATGCCACCGGTATGAAAAAGATCTATGAACCGGGATTTATCCCGGACGGCGGATGGCAGGCATGGGAACTCTGGGCCCGCGACCAGGGCAAAGTTGCCGCAATCCTCACCGGTCGCGCTGCAAACATCATGTCCTTTCAGCTGCGGGCCAAACCTGAGATGGCCGACCTGCAGCGGCAGCTCTTCAGCTGGCAGAAAACCTCCCGGTTCCTGCAGGTCATGCTGGACGCCATCGGCGACTACGAAGCACACGGCTACTGTGTCATCGAACCGGTCTATGCCCCTTCTGCCGATGGCAAACCTGCAACCCCGGAATCCCGGCTTGCCGTCCGGCTCCGGACCCTAAGCCCCACCAGCATCACCATCTACCGCAACACCGCAGCCGACATCCAGAACATGCAGCAGGTTCTGGCAGAGACCAAATGGCGGACAGTTGCCGGCCGCTGCAGACCAGGCGACGGCGACACCGTCATCGGCTACGTCCAGACAACCTCCGCGAACCAGCAGATCTACTTCGGACCTGACGAACTGGTCGTCATCATCCGGAACCGGTCGGCCCAGCACCCGGACGGAATATCCCTGCTCCGGCAGTGTTACACCATCATCATGCACAAACTCAAGATCGACCGGGACCAGGCAGTGATGGCAGCCCGGCACGGTGACCCGAAGCACATCATCCACATCCCAAAAAACGACTGGGATGATGACGGATTTGACGGAGAACTTGGACGCAGGTCCATGTGGAAGAAGACCTTCAGCAAAGGGATCCGCAACGGCATGGACTTTGTCCTGCCGTCCGGCGAAGGAGAGGATGCTACCGACATCAGTCTCATTGAACCGATGGGAAACGCCGCCGCGGTCATCAAAGCCCAGGAACACTATGAAGCAATGCTCATGGAAGCCATGGGATTTGCCGACAGTTTCATGCAGTCCGACAGCTCCAACAGATCCGTCGGCGAGGTCCAACTGGCATTCTTCGAACGGTCCATTGCCCCGATCCGGAGAATCTTCTCGGAAGAGATCGAGCGGACGATCCTTGACCCGCTGCTGCGGTGGTACGGCTATCAGTCCGGAGACGCCTGGATCGAGTACGAGGATCTGACACCGGATGACCGGCTTCGGAAGGCAGAGATCCTTGCACCGTATGTCAGCTACATGCCGGAACCTGTGGTACAGCAGTGGCTGCAGAATCTGGGATACGACATTCCGGAAGGTGCCCGGGTTGACATTCTGACCCTGTCCCGCGACCATGCGACCCGCCGCGGGGTTCCCAGAGCGGTTGCCTCCGGAACCAAAGAGACCCGGGACGCTCTGAAGGAGACGATTGACAAAATCGCAGGAGACATTGAGGATGTCCTCGTGGGATGAGGAAGTTCTCCGGCAGCTGCAGGCATATATTGACGGGCGGGTAACCGAGCGGAAAGAGGAGTTCGTCCGCCGGCTGGCTGCACAGATGGCGGCTGCCTTTGCGGCAGGGTATGTGTTCGCCGGCAAACAGCTGCCGGATCCGTCCCAGTCAATGGTACTCGGAACCGAGCAGCTGGAACCGGTGATTGCAGAACTCGGGCCGGTACTGGATGAGACTTTCGCTGCTCTTTCCGGTGAGTTGACCGGTATCATTGAGCAGGGTATCCGGACGGGGTCCTCCTACGAACAGGTGATCGCACAGCTGAAGACGAAGATCCAAACCGACTGGGGCGAGCGGATATCTTTTCATCGCCGCGGGCAGACCCGCCGATATGTTGCGGTGCAGCCGGACGGGAGTCTCAAGTGGGCGACAAAGACGATCACAAAAAACGTGACGATGCCCGTGGATGCGTATGCCATGGTGCTGGCCCGGACGAATATGAAACGGGCCTATGCCCGGGGGCATCTGTCCCGGTATGCGCAGGCAGGCTGTCCAGGTTGGGTGTATCAGGCGGTACATGACGAGGTCACCCGGCCGCATCATCTGGCTCTGCACGGGAAGGTGATCCGGTCGGGCAGCAGAGAGGAGGAGCTGGCATTGCAGGTGATGGGGGAGCCGAACTGCCGGTGCAGGCCGCGGCCCTGGTTTGATGATCCGTCCTATGATATTGCGCCGGAGAAGCTGCAGGAGGAGAAGCGGGAGATGGCAACACAGCGGATGGAGATTGATCTGGTAAACCGGCTGGCGGTGTATGATCCGGTTCTTGCGGCACATCCACGGAGCGAAGCCGAGCTGCAGAAGCTGAGCCGGTCGGTGGGTGCGGCCATCCGGAAGGATACGGATCTGATGTTTATGGCCCGGGTGTCCGGGATTACGGCGAATGCTGCGGGCCGGAAGGTAACCGGAATGCTTGCGGAGAACTTCTACGTCCGGAAGAGTGATGGGGAGTACTCGTTTGTGCATGCTCTGCAGAAGCATACTGATGTGTCTATGCAGGATATCCTGACCACGTTAAACTGCGGGGAGATTGTGACCTTTCGCGGACAGAATCAGGCGATTTTGGATCTGCCAGACGGGCGGCTCCTGGTCGTCCCGCTCACAACGGATAATCCAGAGCGTTATGGGGCCGCTGCAACTGCTTTTATCGCGGATCCGGCTCGGGAGAAGGAACTGCGGACTGCACCAAAAAGCGATTATGTCCGGAACTCCATATGGGTGTTCAGGAAGGGGAGAGCATGAGAGTGAAGGTGTTTCACGGCGGCTGTATCAGCCATCTTGCCGGGCAGGATATTGCGGCATACTGTTTCGACGGGGAGGTCTGGTTCCCAGTTGCCGAGAAGGATGCAAATGCGGTGATACGGATCAGTCTGGATGAGTCAGGGGATGTGTACATGGAGGTTCCGGACGATCTGGGAAGGGTGACGGCCGGGCCGATCTGTGAGCTTGAGCTGCATGACGGGCTGGAGATGGGGTCCGACCGGTTCTCGGCTGAGGAGCGGGAGACGATGATGGTGGGGTTCATCTAAATCAGGAAAAATACTATGCTGGTACCGGTAATGGATGACAGTTATGGAGAGATTCGTGATATGAGCGGGCAGACTGTTCCGGCGTACTGTTTTGACGGGAAGATCTGGTTCCCTGTTCCGACGGCGAAGGCGAATTCGTCGATTCGGATCGTTCGGGAGGAAGGCAGGATGCTGATGGAGGTGCCGGATGATCTGGAGCCGATGACGGATAGAGAGGAGCGGAGTATCGGGCTGTATGAGGGGACGATAATGGGGTCTGAATGGTTCTCTGCGGAGGAACGGAAAACGATGGTGATGGGGTATTTGTACTGAGAGAAAGTACGTCTGCCGCAAGACATTTGTTTTCGGCGGTTGAACAAAACGATCATCATGCCTGATGCTGTCACTGTTACCCTCAGCCCGGAGATTGTGCGTAAGCTCGACGTCCTGAAAGATAAAGATACCAGCTACACGGATATCCTGACAAGGATTATCGACGAAGCCTACGAGGATGCCCGGGTTACGGATGAGGAGAGACAGGAGATCCTTGATGCACTGGCAGAGGTTGAGGCAGGGTATTTTTTCACGGATGAAGAGGTTAAGGCGATGATCGAGCGTAAACTCGAGTGAGACGGTTTTCGTCTGATTTTTGATAAAAATGGAGTTAGGGAGTCAGGCTCTGGAACATTACGGCAAAGCGGGTGATCAGAACGGCGAGAAGGAAGTAGCCGGCAAGTACGTGGACGGCAAGAAGAAGCAGAGCCGGCCCGATGAGTTGATCATAGAGGCCGCCGAACCCGAATGTGGCAAGGATGGTGTCGGCGAAAAGTTCCGGGCTGCTGGTGATTGCAATGCCGGTTATGCAGAAGTAGGTGATGAAGGCGGCTATGATCAAAAGAACGAATGCTCCGATGCAGCGGGTGCATGTGGTTCCGTAGTCTGAGAGCCACCAGAACAGGCGAACTGGGTCTTGCAGGTTTACATGCTGATCATACCACTTCATCCAGTACTTTCGTCGGATATTCCGTTGAATTAGGGTCAATATACGTGGATCAATTCTTGTGGATGAGATGGCACTTGCACTAAAATCCGTATCAATATTGAAATTACATCCCATAATATGTGTTTTGTTGTTAAAACATGCATCATAAAATGATGTTCCATCGATATAACATCCACTCATTTCAGCATCTTCAAGATGAGCCTCTTTCAGAATTGCTCCCTCTAAATGAGTTTGAAACAGTGATGCCCCAACTAACCATGTAGCCCCCATCTTAGCCCTTTCCAGATGTGCGTCCTCTAAATGTGCCCCATTCATATTTGCTCCATTCATTGTTGCCTCCTCAAGATGAGCCTTTATTAGGGAGGCTTTCTCTAGATGTGCAAACGTTAGATGTGCATTTTTTAAATGTGCCTCCTCCATTTTAGCTCCTTCGAGATGTGCCCAAGATAGACATACGCCATCTAAGCATTTACCCCTCAAATCGGCCCCCTCCAAGTATACGCCAGCATCTTCTGTTTCCTTATGTTTCGAATGATACCTATTCTGCCATGCGTTCCACTCCGTCATATCCCCTTTCTCAGCACACATAACCAGCAGATCATAGTGTTCCTGCTTAAACTTCACTTCACGCGCACCATCGTCACTCATACACCAATACATCCCCTACTACAAACATAAACCTGACGATCAACAAAACCACCTCTCCCTTTTCTCCTCCCTCACACCATCAGTCCTGTATGGACACAACAACCCGCTATGCTGAGGCGGACTACACCCTGCAGTTCACCAAAGCCCTCATACCAACAAAAGCAACAGCAGACCACAACAAAACCGACAGCCCGGACAAAGAATACCTCCTCGTCGCCATCACCGAAGGCGTCTTCAACGACACCGAGTTCACCGCGGACGAAATCACTCTCATGAAACAGCGGGCCGACGAAGCATGGACAAAAAGCAAAGCAGCGGCTCCCATGATGTCCGGCCACACCGCCGAGTTCCTGCAGAAAGTCGGCAAAACCCTCGGTTACGAAGTACAAACCATCGACACCGACGACGGAAAAAAGACCGCCCTGCTGCAGAAAGTCCAGCTCTGGAACACCACCACCGTACAAAAAGACATCGCCGCACTCATCGAACAGGATCCGGACAACTGCTACAGCTCCGTCCGGGTCGGCGGCATGCAGATTTACAACACCGGCACCGGCCGTTGGCAGTGGACCAACGCCCAGATCATCCACAACGCATTCACCACCGAACCCGCTTGCCCCTACGCAGGCGTCGTCACAAACCACACAAAATCCGACTCTCCCTTTTTACCGGAAAACAGAAAATCAGAAGGTATGACAGACAACACCGAGGCCCGTCTCATCAAAATTGAGGCCGCCATCGACACCTTAGTCGCCGATCACCAGAAGGCAAAGACGGCTGAACTCGAGGAAGCAGTAAAACAGCGGGCCAACCTCATGGCAAAGATCCTGCAGACCGACCCGCAGGTAAACCAGGACTTCCTCGCCAAACTGCCAACCAACCTTCTGGCCGACTACCACGCCGACCTGCAGCAGCGTGCAGCAACAGCCGCGGCCACAGCCGCCGAAGGCAAAGGTGATACAGGAGCCGGCAGCACCGCAGACCATGAAAAACAGCAGATCGATGCTGCCGTAAAGCAGTATTTCTGAGGTGGCAATGTCCGTAACCCCTATCTACAAAGAACATGCAGTGACGCCGGTTACCATGTTCGCAACCGAAACGACGCCCGACTCCCAGGGCAGATACTATGTCGCCGGCCAGCCGGTTGCTCTCTATGGAGACGACATGTTCGGCCCGCTGGACAGCAGCACACATACTGAACCCATCGGCTACCTGGATCATGACATCGGCCCATTCCTTGAGACCGACCGCGTGTTTGCCACCTCCGGAAATGTGGCAAACCCGAAGCGTATGGCCGGGTCCGTCTGGGTCAGATACAAACGGTCCCGGTGGGTCAAAGCCAAAGAGGCAGTGGTCGCAGGTGACGTCGTGGTCTATGACACGGACGGCAGCGTCAAGAAAGCAACATCTCTTGGAACGGTGGCAAGTACCGCAGTAACGGCACTGTCTGCCATCGCCGGAGTGGTCCGCATCGGCGGCGCGGCAAATGCCACAGTCGTCATTTTCACGGAGTAACAACATGAAACTGAATGAATTTCTTCCCGGTACAACCAGCCCGATGACACAGAGTTATGCTCTGGCGAACCACCCGGCCCTGACCTATAAGGTCGTGGAGGCAGGTATTCTCAAGAAGTATCACGAGCCGTCCATCGCGAAAAGTCTGCTTCGGGAGAACAAGGTAGTCGGGTCCGCGATTGAAAGCTCTCTCGAAGGAGACAGTCGCGGCGAGGTCAAGATCGTCAGTGAGAACGGTGACATCCCGCGGATCGATACCGACTTCCTGAAAAAGGTCCGGTCAGTGGACTGGTACGGCGGCTACATTGAGATCACGCTTGATGAGGTCGAGGACGGCCGGGCCGATGCGGTACAGACGAAGGTGGAGAACCTGGCATATGCAATGCAGCTCTACGAGCAGCGGAACATTCTGTGGACGGTATCCAACGCCCAGGGACTGAACACACTGACCGGTACCGACTGGACCGGTTCGTCTGCGGATCCGCTCCGTGATCTGCAGAAGGCGAAGAACCTGGTGAAGAAGGACGGGCTGCCTGCCGACACGCTGGTTATCTCCACGTCCCTTGCGGAGTATCTCTCCTCGATGGATATTGTGAAGAGCCGTATCTACAACACGAACGGCAGTCAGTCTTTTGTGAACACCGGTGATCTGCCACCGCTTGCCGGTCTGCGGGTGGTGGTGGATGACGAGCTGGATCCGGAGGATACGGGTATTGCGTATGTGCTGCGGACGCTGAGCTGCGGTACATGGGATGTGCGTCATCCGATCCGGACCTACAGTGTGGACGGCAAGTTCCTGGGGAAGGATATGGTCGCCTACAAGACGGTGGCTCTGGCGAAGGCAAATGCCTACATTTCCCATCCGAAACTGATTACGAAACTGACCGGACTGCTGGGGTGAGCTGATGCAGGCACAGGTTATTGACGGGACGCTGACGCTGAAGGATGCATCAGGGAAGTATGTGACGTCCCGGAAAGGTGACTGGATCACGATTCCGGATAGTCCGAAGGAGTGGCCTGCGGCTGTACGCGAAGCGGCCCGGACGGGACAGTTGGCAGTTGCTGCGGTTGCGGATCTGCCGCCACAGAAGGTGGTTGCGGAACCGGAGAAGAAGTCCGGGAAGCCTGAGAAGGAGTGACGATGCCCGAGGCAACGGTTGATCAGGTGAAGCGACTGCTTGGTCTTGCTGCGGTCCGGTATACGGATGAGGAGATCAGCCTTGCCCTAGCAGAGGCAAAAGAGTTCATGGCGATGAAGGGTGTCGGGAGTGCGGCGATACCCCGAGCCAGTTATGGGAAAGCTCAGCGCCTTCTTGCTGCAAGGTCGCTGTCGGCAGACAGTCCTGCGGCAGCGAATATTGCATCCAAGAGCGAGGGGAACATGAGCATTACCTACCGTGACAGTGACAGTAGAATTTCCACCTGGGATCGTGAGATTGATGAGCTGTTGCGGCTCCTCAGACCAAGAACCTTACCGGTGATACCACTCTATGACAACTACTGATGATTTCTCCGAGTTCGATTATCCGTACCCGATTCTCCATGTTTGCATCGAGCCGGGTTATACTGACGAAGACGGAACACGAATACCGGCCCGGGTTATCAGTAGTACAGCTGTTGCCGGTCATCTGCAGGATGTCTCTGCCAGGGAGATCCTGCGGGCTCCGGAGGGCATGTACCTTTCGGGCGACCGGCGGTTCCACACCTCTACTCCACTTGCCGAAGACTCACTTCTGAAAATTACTGAACCAAACGGGGATGTTACTTCCTGGACCATTGTGGGCTGCGAGTCTGCGGTCCACACGCTCTTTTTTCCGGTGCGGTACACGTATCTGATCAGACGGCAGTGAAGTAGCTGTAGTTTTTTTCTTTAAGAATGAATTGATAAATCAGTTCGGACTACATGTCATTTTTGGTGTCAAGAGGTTTAATATCATGTTTGTAAACATAATCTATGAATATGGTGAATGAGAAAAAATCATCCAATACACAATCTAATGGGGAGATATCGAAAAATTCACAAATGGATGCCTATGGGTCAGTAATAGATTCAATTCCATGCTTGGAACAGAATTTCGACAAAATAACTGACTCAATGCAAGTATTGCAAGAACAGATGGAGGGGGCGACAGCTGCACTCAAAGCCTTAGGAAAACAAATAGAGGAGACAACAGCAGGTTCGATCAGTAACTCACTGAATAGCTTAGCCTCGGCATACTCCATAGATCCAGTTGGTGTGACAAAAAGAGAATTCTCGAATTTCATAAATTTTCCAGAATATCCCACTGTTGAGGTAAAAGACATTGATTTTCAATCGGATGAAACAATATTTGACGTTGCAGAGGAACAACGCGATTTAACAAAAGAAATCCATTATTCGATGATGCAGGTGGCAGAACTCACGAAAAGAATTGTGGACATGAATGAAATTGCTGCTAATTCAGCAGAGAAAACAACAAGTCTTACTCAGTTAATTTATATCTTGACTGGGGCTAGTATAGTAATTGGTCTTGCTGGATTAGGTATCAATACAGCTACAGCAATTATTCCAGCTGAATCGCCGGATCTCCCTACAGTCGTAATCAGTATTTGGGCTGGAGGTTTCATTGCAACAATCGTCCTCACTTTGATTATGTTATTCTGTTTACCCAAACGCAAAAAGAACTCCAAAGCAAAACTTCCAAAATCCCCCTAACCCCCTCTTTTCCCCCTTCGCTATTCTAATATCACTCCACCGCCCACCAGCTCATATGCAATCCCTTCAGGTATGCCGCAACCCCGGCCGGATCTGCACCAACCGCTGTCCGCACCGGGCCGCCTGCAAGATACCCCGCATCCCCTGGCTGATCCCCTGCATTGTCGTCCAGTACCGTAAGCGGATCGTCTACCCCGACGAATACCCGAACGAACTGGCAATCCGCAAAGTGGAACTCCTCTCTGACGTTGAGGAAACGTTGAGAGAGAAATTAAGCTACTCTGACGCATCAAAAATCAAAATTAACAGTGTATAACCCGTGCAACATGAAAGCAAGCCAAACAACGGAAGAACGCCTTACCGTCCTAGAGAAAAACGGCAAACCCTACATCGTCGTCCGGTGGAAAGAACACGGAAAATGGAAAACCAAATGGCTGCCGGCAAACGACATAGAACATACCGTCCTGGACAAACTCATCCAGGTCCGCGAACAGCTGCAGCAGGAAACCATCATGGTCACCTGCAGCCACCCGGAATGCCGGAACACCATCCCCATGCACCCGCGGCAGAGGGCCGACATGATGTCCGGCATGGTCAAACGTTACGACCAGCGGGTCTTTGTCTTCTGCAGCACCGAATGCCGGGACGACTTTTACCGGCGGTACGGAAAAGAACTCGAAGAGATGATGCAGCATGGTAACTGACACCAACAACATGGCCCTGCTCTCCCGGAGTCTTGATGCCATCATGACCCGGGTCGCAGCAAAAGTGGGCGTCTACCTCGAAGACCGTGCCCTTCAGATGATCCATGCCGGCAACCCTGCATGGCTGCCCAAATCTCCGAACACCCTCATGAAGTATGCCCGGGAAAAACCGCCGTACGGCCACAAAACCGAACCCTGGCAGAAAACCACCGAACTGATGAACGTCATCACCCACCGCGTTGTCGCAGGCGACATCTCTCCCTGCCAGATCGAGGTAGGAATCTTCGACCATCCCAAAGCAGACATCGCCGCAGTTCTTGAATATGGAACAAAAGACGGTCGCATCCCGGCACGTCCACTGTTTTCCACCGTCTTCGACCTTGAGGCGGAAAACATCCCGGCTATGATCACCCGTGAACTGGAAAAAGAACTGAATAAATTTCTGATATAAACCGACTCTCCCTTTTTTGCCTGTCCGCTGACCATACCGGCATGGACGATGCAGCAGCATATCAGATGCGGGAAGACATAGCCGTCATCAAAGAACAGGTGGGCCAGATCCGTACCCGGGTCTGCAGACAGGATCAGGACATGCGGGAAGACATGCATGCCATGCAGGAACAGTTGGCCAAACAGCTGGAACTCATCAACGACAACACCTGCCTTATCCACGACCTCACCGTCGAAATAACGAAACTCAAGACCGAAGGAAAGACCCTGAAGTACATCATCGGCGGCATGATCTCAACCGTCATTGCCCTGGCAGGAGCACTTGCCGCCTGGTGGCGGTGGCCCTGATGATTCCGAGCGACATCCGGAAACAGATCTTCCGGTCCCTTCCGGATCGCATCATCATAGGAGATATTCCCTACCCTGCGGCCCGTAGCTACAGCGACAACGCCCCCGTCCAGACCCTGTTGCAGCAGTATCCGCTGGTGATTACCCTCCGCTACAGTGCCGACCGGCCGGCCCGGGAATGGACCCCGGCAACCCGGCTGCTCGCCGTCGGCACAGCTGAAAACACCCTCACCTACCAGCACGGACAATGGCGGCATGCAACCCTCACCCTTGACGTCCACGCCTGTGATACCGACACCGCCGCAAAAGCCGAGCTTGTCGAAACATACCTGGACACCCTGCAACTGTGGGCCCTGCGGGACCTGCCGGAGATCATCACCGTTGCCGACGACCTTGGCACCCTCGACCTCAGCTACATCGACCCGGACATCGCCCGGCGGGAGATAGCCTTCACCCTCCGGTACCTGCAGAGTTACCTGACAGAAACCCCGGCAACAAAACAGATCGATGCTCCGGACCTCACCCTGGAACCCTGACCCTCTCTTTTTTATCCGCCAACCGACCTGTGATGCATGGGATTCATTGACTCTCTTATCAATGCCGTAAAGGGCATCTTCGCAGCCCTTTTCGGCAGCGGCAGTACCCCGACTGCACCACCGGCCGGCGGCGGTGACACCACCACTCCAGATACAAAACCGTCCACCGGCAACTACGAACCGAAGATCGTCCGGGTCTCTGACACAATGGAACTCGGCCGGGTCGGTGAAGCAAAGAACACCATCACGCTGAAGAACCGGAAAGGCGTCTTCTACTTCGCTACCTACTTCGACGTTGTCGGCTCCTTCTATGTCGGCCTCAAAGTTGACGGAGCTCTGACGGAGAACAACGCTCACCGCAGCACGCTCATTCTCTATGAAGTGGACCTGCCAAGCTCCGGCCGCGAACTGGCCCGTAGCTGGAACCCGCCGTATCCGAACGGCTACCCGGCCGGCACGCATCAGGCAGAGTTCCTGCTCTACAACGGGAACCATAAGCTGGTACAGACACTGCCCTTTACGCTGGTCGTGAAACAGGAATGATCACGATTGACCCCGCCCTGTTTGCAGCTCTCTGTATCGGCTGCATCGCAGTCGGAGCTGTCGCTGGCCATCTCATCTCCCGCCGGTATCAGCCGACGGGAACCACTCCGCAGGCAATCGCCAACCTGCTGACAACCGTACAGCAGTCCCTTGCCGACAGGAAGATCACACCGGAAGAGGCGGGCAGGATCCTCAGTGATCTTGTTGCAGTCCTCCGGTCGCTGGCTCCCAAACCCTGACCTTCTCTTTTTTATCCGCCGGCTGACCTATCCCGCATATGCCCTCTGTAGCAAATGCAATTGTCATCCGGGCATCGGTCGTCCCGCTCGCCGCCCGCAGCAGCCAGTATGGTGTTGCGGCCGTGGTAGGGCTGTCCGATGCGGATGCAAAAAACACGCCGCGTGAATATACACAGCTGTCCACGCTGCTGACCGATCACGGGGCCGACACACCAGTAGGAACCGCAGCAAAAGCAGCGTTTGAAAACGGGATCGGATCGCTCTATGTCGTAAGTATTAGTGCAGTCGCCGCAGATCAGCCGACCGCTGATGAGGTCGCTGCAGCTCTGGCAACTCTGCTACCACACGTGACTACCCATGATGTTGCCGGCGTCTGTCTGGCAGGCATCTACAGCGACCAGCCGGCACTACTGAAAAAACTCGCAGCATTCGCCGAAGCAAACAAGATCATCTTCACGACAACCCATCCTGCCGGAGCAGAGGTTGCCGACATTGTATCTGCAGTAAAGCAGATCGACAGTGAGTACGGAATGTTTGTCGCCCATGCCGATCCGGAGTTCACCGGCGACCTTGCTGCAGCAACGCTTGGTCATATCATGACGCTGCATCCTGCGTATCGTATCGGATGGACGGCGGTGGATGTGGCGGTGACGAAGTACTTCCCGGCTGCCGATGTGGAGACGCTGGAGACGGCCCGCGTGAACGCTGTTCTGCTCCTCAAAAACGACGGTCGCAACTATCTGTCCAATCAGCTGACCCTGACGCAGCAGTCGGAGAAGTCGCAGTATCTGGATATCCTTCGTAAGACCCAGTGGATTGTGTCGAATCTGCAGGACGATCTGACAACCTATATGCTTAACACTCCGTATATCCGGTACGATGATGTCGGGTTCGCCTACATTGAGGGCAGGATCATGGCAACGCTGGAGCGGCTGAAAGGAGATAATCAGGTACTCAGCTCGTATGAGATTGCCATGCCGAGACTTGCGGATATTCCTGCCGCGTCCCAGCGCGAGCGGATTCTGACCGGCATTCAGATCCTGGTGAAGGCTCCGGGAGATATTCAGGGTATGGTTATTCCGCTGATCGTGGAGGCGTTCTGAGATGACAGACAAGGATCATGATGCAACGAAGTATCACGTCAACATCAGTTCTTCGACCCGGTCGATTGAGCTGACGAACTTTAACAAGCTGAGTGTGAAAGGCGGTAAGACGGTGGAGCCGGTTGCCGGTGCCCAGGGTCTTGCCGGCTATCAGATCAAGTATGCTGCCGGAACGATTGAGATTGAGACGTATGTGACCAATGATCAGGTGGATACGATTCAGGCGATGCATGATGCGGTGGAGGAGATCACGATTACCGTGACGTCTCCCTGGGAGAATGCGAAGCTGGTGCAGGGCCGCATTACGGAGGAGCCGGTGTTCTCGGATGATCTCAGTTCGCCCCGGACGGCATCGCTGAAGTTTGCCGGAAATGTGACGAAGCAGCGGAGGCCCTGAGATGGAGATTCCTGCAGCATTTCTGCGGTCCGCGGATCCGATCCCGATTGAGGTGGACGGGGTTACGCTGTTTATTCGGGAACTGACACCGGAGGAGTTTACGGAGCTGTCGACGCGGCATGTGGTGATGAAGGATGGTAAGCCGTCCGGTATGCGGTCAACGTTCAATAATGCGCTGATCGAGATGTCAGTGGTGGATCCGCCGGTTCCGGATGCGAATGTTCTGAAGCCGGGGGTCGCAGGAAAGATTGCACTCCGGATTCAGGAGACGCTTGGGATTCTGCCGGATGAGGTAAAAAACGGGTAGAGGCAGAGCGGCCCCTGTTTCTTCTGGCGTATGAGCTGGGTGTGGATATTGATACGGTCCGGAGTTGGCCGCTCCGGAAGTATCTGGAGTGGGCCGAGTTTCTTGCCTGGAAACATGAGACGGCCGTTCGTTCTGCGAAGGCTGCGATGGTGCCGCAGGACGGGGGAGACGGGTTCACGCTGGTACGGAACGGGGACCGGATGGAGTGTATCTGATTGGAAATTACCCCAATTAAGATCTCATAACCTCACAGTTACTATATGGATGAGCGTAGAGGTCGAAGCTCTTTTTTTATAACCCCCTGTTGCCGAGATGTGCAATATATTATATGGTTCTGGTTCAATATTCTTGCATAGAATGGAGGTGAAAAACGTGAGTGAAGAACAGCAAAAAACTATCCCGAAGACTGAGAAACAGAAACAAGCCATCCTATATGCAATTCAGAGAGACAAGTCAATTAATCGTACGAAATTAATGAAGTATGTCTTCTTCATTGACCTCTTTGCCTTCAATAAATTCGGTGACACAATACTCGATGACAAATACAAATGCCTTCCAAATGGTCCTGTACCTGACTATGGAATTTCCTATACAGATCCTGGTTGCGCATATCTTCACCAGAATGATTTCCAAATGGAACAAGTCTCTGTAGACGGCGGTAAATATTATTATTATAAATTTTCTCTAAAACCGGGAGTCGAGCCAAAGACTACGATTTTTAAAGACGTTGAAAAGGATTTGATTGATCTTACCTTGGAGATGACAAAATCTCGGAGTGCGACGTCCCTGAGTTCATACACGCATAAATTTGCTCTTTGGCAAAATCATGAGTGTAATGGAGAACATATTTCTTTGGAGGATTTCCGTTTGTCTCCTGATGAGATGGAAGAACTAGAACAACTCCTCAACACGAAGATATATGTAAATTCAGTAAACCCCAAAGGGATCATGCAGAAGTTCTTGGACAAATATACTTCGAGCGAAGGTAAAGAGTATGTTCCCAAGCGTCTTCCTGTCTTTATTGATGTAAAGACAGGTGATGTAATTGATGAGGGTGAGTGATACAATAGATATCGAGGGTGATGATACTACTCAACTTGCCATTACAGAGCCAGACGCGAGTAATTCTCCTCCAAAAGCAAAGATATTAGATCTTTCATCTGATGCGAAGTGGACCAATGAGAATCTCCCTAATGAACAGAAAAGGGATGGGAAACGTCTGGGTTTTTGGCATGATGTATTAGTACATCGCTATGATTATGAGGTTGGACGGATGAACAACCTCAAATCCCAATCAACCTTTATTTTGGGGGCTGTCGGGTTAGTAATTACACTAGGAGTTACGCTTTTTACTGCAGATCGCTTTTCCTTGTCGTATGTCTATCAGTTACCAACAATACTCATATCACTTAGTGTTGCCTTTCTTATTCTCGCAGCGTACTATGCATTAAGAGTGTTCTTCAGAGTTAATCGTTGGGGTTACTGCCTAGCTTATCCGAGCGATGGACACATATTTGGAGGGTTAGCTAATCCATATTATTCTCCTGCAGACTTAAATCCAGATCTTGTAAAGATCATTGAAAGAAACAGTAAAAATAATGATGGAACTGTAAGTATTATGTGGAAGGGCCAGGTCTCATTTATAATTGGAATTATACTAACCTTCATTGTTGGTGCCATGTTGCTCTATATCTGTCTTACCCACGATGGATCTGATGCGGTAATCAATGCGGCGAATGTGACTATCAACGTTGTAAATACCAGTGTTCTTCCCACCCAAAATTTCTTCAGTAGTGGAATCTGAAGGGAATCATCTAACTGGATAATAACCCGTTTTCTACCGTATCACCCCAGTTGAACTGGGGTCCTTACGACGGTAACTGGGTGTTGTATCCGACTTTCTCTTTTTTGTCTGCCTGCTTGCCTACCGAAATATCCTATTGTTGCTTTCCGGAAGATGGGATACATCATCCTGACGCCGAAATCAGGGTGATCATGACGTAAACAGTAACATCCTGTGGAATAAACTGTCATCTCGTGTGACGTGACATGATGGAAATAATCTTAGCTTCACGCAACACAAAGATACATACATGCAGGATGGACCCCGATATCGTGTTGAACGACGAAATAGGTGCGGCAAGACACATTACTACCTCGTAAAGGACATACATAGTGATGGAAAGAGTTCGCGCATAACGAAGTATATGGGGAATGGTGCTGCACCGACCGAGAAAGAGATAGAAGAATTCACATTGAAACATATGGTGGAGCTGGAGACAAAAGCTAGGCAAAAAATCATTCAGTCAAGGCTTGAATCGCTTAAAACCGAATATCTTTCAAAAGAGGTTGAACAAGAACTAGAAGATATACGCTATCTCTACAAATACATCAACAGCCTGATATCTGTCGATGACGTCACGGTCTATGAACAGGCATTTGAGCAATATTATATTCATGGAACCACTGCAATTGAAGGGAACACTCTTTCTTTGGATGAGACGATAGATCTGCTTGAAAACGGAACGATCCCTCGGGGAAAAGAACTCAGAGAAATAAATGAAGTCCAAAACTACAAACGTGTTGCAAAGTACCGACATGAATATCACGGTCGCATAACATTGGATTTTATCAAAAAACTCCATGAACTCATCATGGCAAATATTCTGGAGGAACCCGGGGAGTTCAGAAAGAGCGATGCAATTGTCATCTCAGGTTATGACTATCAACTGACTCCTGCCATTTTTATTGAGACAGAACTCACAGATTTAATCAATGAATATTATACACACCTCGCGGAGAAATACCATCCGTTCGAGTGTGCAGTTCTGTTCCATTACAAATTTGAAACAATCCATCCTTTTTCAGATGGGAATGGAAGAGTCGGGCGTGAATTGCTGAATTACTTGTTGGTGAGTGCGGAATATCCGCGTCTTCTGATATTGAAGGAGCGACGGAGTGAGTATATCGGGGCTCTCAAAGCAGGAAATAAAGATGATTTCGCTACAATGATTGAAACATTTGCGAAGATGATCATTTCCCAAAGAAAAGACGCCATGGAAAATAATATGCGGAATATCCCAGTACTCGTTAGGAATAAAATGAATAATGATCCAAAACCCCAGCAAAAGCTCGATAGATTCTTTGATGTGGATTGATCTCCGGCAGTGAAACTGCACCCCCCTGATCTGAAAATCGAATTCTGTATCTAAGAACACGAACTGCAACTCAGGGATGAGACTGTTACCATCAGTTGCCTAGTGCAGTCATGCATATCATCCTAACCCTCTCTTTTTTGCCTGCCTGCCGACCATACCGGTATGGCAGATATTGGTAAAACATATGCGCTGGATGCAACCGGGGATCTGGTGCTGCAGTACGGGCGGCTGGTCCCGGTTACCGGTACGGACAAAGCGGTTCAGGATCTGACAGTTCTGCTCCGGAGTATCAAGGGGTCGGCTCTGCTTTCTCCGGAGTTTGGGCTGGATGCTCTGGCAATTCTGGATGCCCGGGGAAATGCAACGACCATTGAAGGCGAGGTCCGGCAGGCTCTGGTTCAGTATCCGTACCTGAAGTCGGTCAACGGTGTGACGGTAACGCCCGGTCAGGACCGCCGGATCAGTATTGCTGCGGATGTGACCCTGCAGGATGGTCAGACGGTACGTCTGGGGGTGATTCTGTGACCGGATACGGTGTGACGGAGGCCGGGTTTATCCGCAAACCGTATGCGGTGATTCTTACGGAAGTTCAGACGTCCATGCAGCAGCTGCTCGGGCAGGATGTGGATGTTTCGCCGTCTTCTCCGCTGGGTCAGATTGCACAGATCTTTGCGTTTGAAGTTGCGAAGATCTGGGTTGAGATGGAGCGGGTGTATGATGCGGCGTATATCGATACTGCGGCCGGCATTCATCTGCAGAAGCTTGGCAGGCTGAATGGGATGACCATTAATCCGGCAACGTATGCAACCGGGGAGGTGGTTTTTTCCCGGGCAACTCCGGCCCCGCAGGAGTATGTTATTCCTGCGGGAACGGTGGTGGCCAGTGCGGATCGGACGATCCTCTATACTACTACTGCTGCAGGCAGTCTTGCCGCAGGTGCGACGGTATCTGATCCGGTTTCTATCCGTGCTGTTGAGCCGGGTATCCGGGCGAACCTGGCAATGCATACGGTGGTTGCAATTACGACACCGATTCTTGGTGTTGATTATGTGACCAATCCCCAGGCGGTTACCGGCGGGGCGGATCGGGAGAGCGATGCGGTGTATCGGGCCAGGATGAAGACGTATGAGCCGGCGAGCAGGGGGACGGTGCATGCACTCCGGTCCAAGCTGCTGGATATTGATGGTGTGCTGGATCTGAACATTGTGGAGGATACTGATGCAAATACGGTGTCCGTGAGTATTCTGGGTGGTGCGGATGCTGCAATTTCTGCGGAGATTGAGGAGACACGCCCGGCTGGTATTGCGGTTACGTGGTCACGGCCTACTGTGGTGCCGGTGGATGTGACTGCACAGCTCCGGACGTCGGTTTCTGATACGGAGGCTGTTGTGCAGAATGTGACCTCGGCACTGGCAATGATGCTGCAGTCCTGGTCGATTGGTGTGGCGGTGGATTACTCGGCCCTGGTATCAGCGGTATTAGGGGTTCGCGGTGTTGCCAGTCTGGTTTCTTTGTCGGCGACTGCGGACGAGACGACGATCAGCGGGTTTGATGAGCAGCTGACGGTTGCTGATGATGCAGCGGTAAGTCTCGGGACGATTACGGTGACTGTGGTATGAAGGATGCAGAAAAGATTGCGGAGGAGATGAGCTCCTGGCTCTCCAGCGGAGTGTCCCGGGATCCGGGAAGTGTTATGCGCCGACTACTGGAGGTTCCTGCGATACAGTTTGCCGGATGTCTGGATGCGATGGACGATATTCTCGCCAGCCGCTGGGTGGAGGATGCATGGGGCGCATCCCTGGATGCTGTCGGGGCCCGATTTACGATCGACCGGATGGCAGGCGAGTCTGACGCTGCGTACCGGGCACGTATTGAGCACACGATTGCGATGCGGCTGAGTTACGGGACGGTCGCTGATGTTCAGCGGTTTGTGGGTGATATGCTGGGTCTTGATCCGGATGCAGTTGAGGTGATCGAGTCGTACGTGCAGCAGCCGAATGCGGTGTTTATGATCCGGATTTGTGGTCAGCCGACCGGGGCTTCCCATTGGGATGCGATCAACCAGACAGTCCGGGATGTGAAGGCGGCTGGAGTGTGCTATCGTGCGGTGGATCTGATTCTGGCGTTGCTGCCAGTGGAAATTCAGATCGATGTCGGGCGTGTGATGCAGCGTTATGTCCGGATGCCGGCTTGCTCTGGATGGGGGTACATGCAATGGGGAGATTGCCCGTGGGGTTCGGGTGATGCGACGATGACGATTGAGTGCGGGGAATTTGAGGTGGTGTAATTTCCATTTTGTTAACTGCAACAAAATGGTAAAAAGAGGAGAATTATTGACCGATTGATGTTAATCGATTGAACGGCTCGACCATATAGAAACTCACCCCACCGACCTGACTATTTGCGGGCCGTGATGCATATGCAATGTAGTGGTGCATGTCCATGGATGTGGAAGCGACTATAGAGGTCCACTCGCCAGTATACAGATCGATTCCGTAAAGTGTCGTGACACGCCCGCCCGTCGTGTCAACGGCACGCATATTTCCACGAAATGCCCAGCCCACCGGCACGTAAAAATCAGTGAGATAACCAGATCCATAATGCGACTCCACCGCCAGAACTATTACGCCACCTGCAGCTGCGGATTTCGTACTTATCGTGGTGGGAAATACCGCCCCGGATATCGTTTTGATATTTGCCGTATCAGCTGTCAAGATGCCATTTACCGTGTCATGGCTCTGCCGATGCGTATCAAGCGTGTCCTCGTTTACACCAAGTACCTCCTCGATCTTTGCGAAATTCCCGCTGATTCTCTCACCGTATCCCATTTCTCCGGCCGCAGCCATGTACAGCAAGTACCGATCGGTCCATGATCCCATGTTACATCCTCCTGTGAGAGGATGGGATCATGCGACCCGTCCCCCAATAGTGGCCACCAGCTGGACGTGTGTCGGTGCATCGGTCGGTAGACTGATTTCTGCATGGCTGCACATCGTGATGTAGGTGCCGGTTTCTGCGGTTGGACTGTCAAAAACAGCAGCTTCAGTATAGTAGCCATTCGGCAGATCTATTGCCTGAAACTCTCCAATCCAGGTGATAACGTTGGTGTTTCGATTGACGACTGCCGGCTTTCGACACACTTCATGAGCGAGACCGGTAATGGTCGGATGACCTTCTTGAGGCTCTCCGTCGCCCAGTGCGACCCACTTGTACTCAGCTGCTGCGAGTTCGGCCATGTGGTTTAGGCCGATTTGTCCTATCCATTGTGACATGCCATGATGGTCGGAATGTAGGGTAAAAAAGGGAGGTTAGGGTTATTTGTTCGGCAAAAAATCAGAGGGCCCATATCCTCTCACAGGAGGATGTAACATGGGATCATGGACCGATCGGTACTTGCTGTACATGGCTGCGGCCGGAGAAATGGGATACGGTGAGAGAATCAGCGGGAATTTCGCAAAGATCGAGGAGGTACTTGGTGTAAACGAGGACACGCTTGATACGCATCGGCAGAGCCATGACACAGATATCAATGGGGATGTACTTGTCTCCGCGGATATCATCGTACCAGCGCCACATGTTGTACAGGGAAAATCTGTATGTGATTATGTGATTACCCCCGTACGACCGTTGGTTGATGGAACGGATATTGTGGTTGGCACGCCTGGAATGATCCAAATTTACCAAGTTCCCCCGGGACAAACGTTATCGGGGAGTCTTCCGGTTCGTACCAACGGAAATGGAGTATTTCCGACAATAACGTGTGTGGATGTAAATATGGATGTATTAGCAACATACACCCTGACGCAAACTATGGTCGAATACCCAATTCCTACAGGGACGGCAGGAATATATGGATCAAAGGGATCGGCATACACGGGTGTCTACATAATACTCGGAAAATTCACTGTATCCCCTTAATCTTTTTTGCACCGTAATCAGACGTATTCATGATGTTCAGTCTCGTATTGGCCAACGAGAACGATTGCATGACGCAGATTTATATATTATCTGGATAAATACATTAATGGATTAATTATTAGTGTGATGAGTCATCATGGAGAATAAATCTAATATCGCATATACAAAAGATGATCTTAGGAAATACTATCTCGGAGATCTTAAGGATATACTGAAAAATCATGAAAAGAACAGACAATGTTTAGAAAATGGCTCTGGTCAAGAAAAAAACTATTTTGTTCCCTGCCCATCCACCTCGTCCTATGACATGATGTGTAAGCTGCAGAAATGTCATTCTTTAGACTCTCACTCCCAAGACACACTAGATCTCATTGCAAATGCAGTTTTTGGAAATGAGTCAATTACCGAAGATCAGATCCAATTCGTAACGGACGCATGCAATACGTGCAATTTTGAGACTCTGTTCTGGTCCCTCGTATCTCATTTTGAACAAATATACTCTAGTAAAAAGAACGAATTAAAATTTCTTTCGCGATATAGCAGAGTGATGGATATCCA
This sequence comes from Methanocorpusculum petauri, assembly GCF_026891975.1. Lineage (GTDB taxonomy): Archaea > Halobacteriota > Methanomicrobia > Methanomicrobiales > Methanocorpusculaceae > Methanocorpusculum > Methanocorpusculum petauri. The sequence goes on from NZ_JAPTGB010000003.1 coordinate 45,473, forward strand.
TGCAGAAAATCTTGATGTCCCCTATGTTTATGTGGATGAACTTGTAGGATCAGCCCTCTTCGGTTCTCTCAGCACGATGTGTTTCTGGTCCGAGTACCAACAAGACGAGGTAGCTTGGAATTTCTGTTACTCTCATCTTCGCCATGTACTTTATCAGCAGGGATGTCGGGGTATCCTGCCCAAAGAGGAAGTCATTGCCCTCTGGAAAAATCTTGTGAAGACAGATCCACACCTGCTCCAAATTGCGTCTGATACGTTTTGGGTTAGTATTGCGTTTGCTATCGCCCATGAGCTCGCACACATCTACTTAAACCATCAAGCAGACTATACTGACAAAGAAAAAACCTATAGTCAGGAGTTCGAAGCCGATGCGGTTGCGTACGATCTTGTTCTCAACAAAATCATGTACCAGAAAAGTCATGGAGTGACATCAGACTGGGATGTATACCACGAATATACATATCTCGCTCCACTCGTATTCTTGGAATTTTTCAATCTCATCACCTATACCGAATTTGGGGTCGAGAACAATGATACTGCATCCAACTATCCTTCAATTCAGCTCCGGATGGATAAGCTCCTCGAGATGGTTAAGGATCCTGTGTATCAATTTGATACTGAAGAAGGAAATGATCTCTGTAACTGTTACTTGGACATAGCTGATTATTACAAAGAACGACTACAATCTCAGATAACCGAATGGAAAGAAATGAGGAAATCATGAACGGACAAGAAACTGAGGAATACCAAAAAGCCCTGCGTTTAGAAAAGGAGTTGACCGAATATCTCATGTGCGATCCAATGCTTGTCGCATTGTCATCTGATGACATAAAGCGGTTTATGGATCAAAACGTTACCATCGAACCAGAAAACCGTCATGAAAGATTGGGCTTTATTTACAGGAAAAAATCGATAAAACCACAGAATATTATTCTCGACATTAGAAAATGCGGAGAGTTGTGTTTTGATACTACAGAAATAATTATTCTCGGTCCGCAATCCATCCCGCATGGATTCCTGCTGCTGATCCGTCTCCTTTACAAAATATTCTGTCTATCAATGGTATCCTTACCCGAGACAGAGCTAATTATTCTTACTGTTTTTCACAAGAAAAATAAGTATTACGGATATACTTCAGACAGTGAAGTGGTCTCGTTTATTGAAAATGCCATCTCTGAATATGGATATCCTGATAAATCGTCAGCAGAAATCCGATTAGCATTAGAAAATCTGAAAAAATGTAAATGTTTGTCCCATACTGAGGACGGATGGTATCTGGTGGAAAAGGTTATACAACCATATCCAACGGAATAATTCCAACAAAACCTCCACAGCATACAGGCACTACTGTGCCATCCAACTCATCCAAAACGCCATCCCTCCCTTTTTTACCCCCACGTCAACCCCATAAGCATGGAGCAGTACCTCACCATCGCTGGAACCCGCTACCTTGGGGTTACCCGCATCCGGCCGGATCAGACCAACAGCATCGGCAAACACACCCTCGAGGACGGCAACAAAACTGGCGACCATCTTATCATCGGTCAACCCGTCATTGACGCCGAGATAACGCTGTTCGCCGGACAGTATCAGCAGCTGCAGCAGCTCGCAACCTCCCAGCAGCTCATCACCGTAACAATCCCGCAGGGAACCTACACCAACATGGCCCTCACCCGGCTGACGGATGAGTACGGATCCACTGCGGACACCACCAAATGCAAAGTCACACTGGAACAGATCCGCATCGTCAAAACCCATGTGGAGATCCAGCGGATAGACGGCATGGACCTTGCCGCACCGGATACTCTCGGCGACGGTGTTCCCAAATCCCTGACCAACACCAGCATATCCGTCTCCGATGAAGTTCTGCAGGCATTCACCGACGCTGAACAACCAAAGGAAGGTCTCACCGGTGTCATGGACCGGTTCACCATAGCATCGCAGGCCATGTCGCAGATATCACTGGACGGCGGCAAGTTCCTCATTCTTCGGAACATTCCGTTCGGAAAGGCCAATACTCCGGAGGTGACGCGGTTCAAGTATGGCGGTACCGGATACCAGGCAGCAATTCAAACCACAAGTACCACAGACGGTGAGCAGTACGATACGCTCACCATCAAACGAACCGGAGAAGATACTCCGCTCTGGTCGCAGCGGCTTGAGGATAAGACTGCGGTGGATGTGCCGGATCCACAAACCGGCATTCCGCTGCTGACACTGTATCCGGATGCAGACAACAGGGAGGTGCATATCGTTGATAGTGACACGTACAAACAGCTCGTATCTTAGGCATGTTTCCCTGCAGATAGGCCCTGCAACGCTGGACGGGCTGGATATCGACTTCGAGGTGGACAGTAATGCAGGAGACAAAAACAAGGCGTCAACCACCGTCACGGTCTGGAATCTTTCACCCGAAACGATTGCAGCAGTCCATGCCGGAGATGATGTGCTGCTGATGGCCGGATATCAGGGCGATGCCGGCTGCATCTTCTGCGGCCAGGTGACCACTATCACTCATGGCCGGGACGGGGCCGATCGGTATACGGAGTTCGGCTGTGTGGATCTGGAATGGCCGAAGAATATGCAGCCGCGGATTTATCCCAAGGGTACTCTGATTGCTGATATTCTCAGGAACCTTTACCGGGATGCAGCATTTCTTCTGGCGGCCGTGGAGTGTCTGGAGGTGACGACCAGCGGCCCGTACACGACCGATCCAGATGGTGCGGTGACTCTGCAGTGGTGTCTGGATGTGGTCAACGGCGATCCGGATATCAAGAAGACCGGCAGGACGATACGGGCCATGACTGCCGGGGGCGAGTCGTACATTGTGCCGGATGATGTGACTCTTTCGGCGACGATCCGGGTGAGTGTAGATACCGGCCTTATCTCTACGTCTCCGGAGGATGGGGACAGCTATGACCGCAGGGTGACAACGCTCCTGAACTGGCGGGTGATGACCGGTTCTGCGGTGGAGTTGGAAAGTCTGGAACCGGGTGCGTCCGGCCGGTATGTGGTGGCGGAGTACACGCACAGCAGTAGTGAGTTTACAACGACTATGAAGCTGAAGGCATCCGGAGGTGAGGAGTGATGGATGCTGCTGAGGTGATTGCGAAGTATGTTCGGGAACAGGTTGCCGGTATCCGAACGCTGGACGTAGGGACGGTGAGCAGTGTATCCGGGAACCTGGTCAGTGTGAAGGTGAAGCATATGGTTTCCGGCCGGGTGATGGAGTATGTGGAAGTGCCGTTGCTCCCCTATGGAACGGGGGCGGGGAGGCTCTGCGCTGCGCCTCTGGTTGGGGATACGGTGTTGATTGCGTTTCTGATGCATGAACTTCCACCGATGCTGGAGGCCGCAGGACACATTCCGGAGATCAATGAGCGGATACGGTACACGAATCCGGTGGTGCTGACGGTTCTGGATACACCAGATGCTCTTCCGGATCTGCAGCCGGCCCCGGGTGAGTTGCTGCTGCAGCACCGCTCCGGGTCGTATATTCGGTTCAGTGCCGATGGCTCACTGGAGATCGGTGCAACGGCGGTGGACTTTGTCCGGCTGGGTGGTGCATGATGTTGCGGGTGGTATGCGAGGGAGATACGGAAACGTTTCTTCCGTGCTCTGAGGAACATGGTGGCGGAACGTCTGCGATCCAGCCCTCTGGAACGGTGATCAATGCGTTTGTCCGGGTTGTGGGGAAGAGGATGATTTGTCGGGGTCAGACGTTCCCAGGTCACTGTGCAGCGTCGGCCGGGACGGCGATGGGGCAGCAGTTGGGATGGTTCCGGGTAGCGGGTGTGCCGGTGTGTGTAGCGGGAGACCGTTCGGTTTCAGCATGCCATGCGTCGCTCGGGATTGTGGCGGCAGAGGGGTTGGTGAGGATAGATTTGTGAGGATTTACCCCCATTAGGCGGATCGCTACCGGGTTTATAACGGCAAACATCCTATGTTGTTTGTTCGGGTTGACCAAATGGCCCGGATAGGACATTAGAAAAATGAACATAATCGACATCATCACTCTGGTGATGCTGGTATCCGCTGAAATACGCGGGTGGGTTGAGCTATTGAGCAAGAAAAAGGAGGAAAATAAACCTCCTTTTTCACTCTTTTGCTCACTGGGACAACGTTATATATTCTGAAAGACAATATACAGATCAGAGTGAACCCGCCCTAAGCCGTTCCTCTATCAGTAGTTCTATCTCATAAGGTTCAGAACTAATGTCCTTTGTTGTGCCGGGGTTTGGTCGCCCGTTAACGGCACAACATCTACTTTTGAATCATTCCTTGTGACTTTCCTTTTTCTCTCATTCTGCTGACGTTCTCCCCATGACAGAGGCCAAGCAGGGGATCATCCGCTCGCTCTTTGTGCGGGTGGGAATGGTGGATGCGGTAACCGGACCGCTAATGGCCAGCAATAATGCCGTCAACCAGTATGTCGGTCATGCGAAGGCTGCAGAACAGCAGACGGTGAAGTTGTCCGCAACTACGGTGACGGCTGCCGAGGCACAGCTGCAGTTGGAGACCGCTGCCGGGAAGAGTGCGGCGCAGATCGAGCTGGAGAAACGGGCGATGGAGCAGGCCAAGCGGGAAGCGGATCAGTTCCGGAGTTCACTGATGGCGGTCGGTGCGGCCCTGACAGCGGTGGGCGTAGCCGGGGCACTGTATTTCTCATCCCAATCTAGGGAGTTTGCAACGTACTCCGGAGGATACGGCATCCTGAGTCGGAACGTGGGGGAGGATACGGATCGGCTGCTGCAGCAGATGAAGGAGGCGACCGGCGGAACGGTTGCTGCAGTGGATATGGTGAAGAGTGCGAACCGGGCCATTGCATTTGGTATTGAGGCGGAGACCCTGCCGCAACTTGCGGAGATCGCCGAGGCGGCTGCACGTATTCAGGGAGGGGATACTACTGCGATGTTCAACGATATTGTGACGGGTATTGCGCGGCAGTCGCAGATGATCCTGGATAACTTGGGTATTGTGGTTTCCGTCGGGGAAGCGAATCAGATGTACGCCGAGAGTCTCGGTGTGGCTGTTGATGCCCTGACCGAAGAGCAGCAGGTGTCCGCGATGCTGTATGCGGTGCTGGAGAAAAGCAATGTGTTGCTGGATATGGCCGGCGAGAAGCAAAAGAGTCTGGGCAGCAGTATTCAGGCATCGACAGCTGCCGTGAAGGACATGAACGTGGCCATCGCCGGCGGGGCAGCTCCGGCAATGCAGGTATGGTATGATTCCGTGACGGCCCTGGCGAATGCGGTGAGCGGACTGCCGGAACCAGTGTTGGGAGTGATAGGGGTGGTCGGCGCAGCAGGAACTGCAGTGATGGGGCTGACGGGTTCGATTGCACTGCAGATCGTAGCGGTGAATATGTTACTTCCATCAATCTATCGTGTAATCTATGGGTTTGGATCAATCTTATCAGCCAGTATTGCTGCAACAGGAGGTATCACAGGTCTAACAGCATCACTCTCTGCGGGAGCTATCACAGCATGGGCATTTATGGCCCCCTTCATCCCGCTTATTGCCGTAATTGGTGCGATTATTGGCGCATGCTGGCTGCTTTGGGATGTGGCACAGAATGGGTGGGATGACAGTGTGCTCGGAAAATTCCTGAACTGGCTAGGTGGTGGTATACTCCCCTATCTCCAGGCAGGATTTACGGGTCTGTCTGATGCTGTTCAGGGGTTTGTGGAATGGGTAACCAGTCTGCCGGAGACCATCAAGAACACTTGGGACACTGTGACGAATCACCCTCTCTGGCCGTTTGTGGAATGGGCATTCCGTCTTTCCAATCCAGTCGGTTGGGGAATCACGCTGGCCCAGGCGGCTACCGGAACTCTGGAGAACCCGCTTGAGAGGATGCAGCAGTCGGTACAGACACTGACGGAGATCTCAAACTCCTCTTCCTCCACAGCCTTGCATGAGACCTACAACATCACGATCAATCCTCAGTCCCTCTCTCCGGATGAGCTGGATGCAATCATCGATGAGGCATCGAAAAAGGGAGCAAGAGCAGCTGATGTTCAGCTGTTGCGGCGGGTCCGTGCATCGATGGGATAAGGTTAATTCATATCCCATCTCAAGTAATGGTATGGGGCTCCTAGGCATCACTGCAAAGCAGGTAACAGATAAAGACAAAGCATGTCCACTCAACATCAACCAAGTTGGTGCTCCCTTTTACTATGGGTGTATCAAAGAAAAATGCGAGTGGTATCTTCCGGAATCCAACCAGTGCTCAATTCCAGTCATTGCCCGAAAATTGCAGAAACTTTGAAAATTGGGGTGGAGCAGGTAGGGGGAACCACCTGCCTGATCATACCTCGTTTTGGGAGGATATAAATCCCTGACCGTGCGGTCTGAAAGTGCTCAGTCTGATTCATCATCATTTGTTTCACAAGGCCCTGGGTATGGCGGAATCCCACCACTAATCCTTTGGGCAACCATCAGTTCTTTCTGTTGCATCTGCATCGTTTCGAGCTGGCTCTGCAGAATATGCAACATCGAGGTGAGACGCTCATTGTTTTTTCGGAGATCATCCAGCTCCTCACTCTGCTCCAGTTTGATCTGTATGTAATCATCAGGGATGTTGATTGTGAGCGCAATCTCTGCCTTCAAATATTCCGCCCGGTCTTCTTCGTCTGAGGGTCGATGATAAGAGGAGGACAAATAGCCGGAGTGCCCTGCCCAGGCTTCAACAAATGCGGGATTGGCGTACCTTTTTGCCTGCGTTAAGAAATACTTCCTCCATAGATGGAAGTGAACCTTATACCGTCCTGTCCTTTTGTCCTTTTCTGTATATCCTGCAAGAACAATCGCATCTGATATCAGTTTTCCCTCATTATTCATCGACCACGGAAATATCAGGGAAGTATCTGTGACACAGATGGGACGGCCACGCCGTTTTTCCCGTTCACTTTTCTGGATCATTGAATCCCTGACCCGGTAATAGGCTTTAAGTGCATCCACTGCCTCGGTAGATAGATACGTTATCCTTGGCTCTCCGCTCTTGGTGGTTTCCCCTCGGAGATGGATGGTCACGGGTATTGTTGTATAGTCGATATCATCATGCTGTAACTGCAGTATTTCTCCAAAACGCAGACCAGATGACACGCTGATAAGTATTTCAGCTGTGTGACGCTCATTACAGTGATTGATGATCTTTCGTATCATCTCACGTGTTGGATTCGCATCAACGGTAACAGCCCTGACTTTCTCCTTGACCGCTTTCCTCATCATCTTTTTCTGCAGACCGGAGAGAGATAGGTTGCAACAATCTTCAAAATACGTGATGACCAATGATGTGTAGAGTGATCTCGTTTTAGGCGCAAGCTTCTGGAATGAGGGGTGCATCTGGTACCGAGTAAGATCAACTGCGATCTGCCGCTCGTCACGCTTCAGATACTCCTGCATAGCAGAGTTCAGATCTGGGACATCATGCCCCAGATATACTTTCAAAAATCGTCGGATGGCAAACTGTTTTTGGTACCGGGTGTTCTCCTTTGCATACATCCCGATATACTCGTTTGGTAACATTTCAGGGGTCATCATGTTATCACAATCCGAGCTCTAAAAACGGGTATTTTTGTGATAATACCCGCCGTCATACCCGTTAGCAGGGTTTGATACCTGCGGTCTCAACCATGAAGGTGGCCTCTCCCTCAGGAAGATTCGGGCTGTCCACAAGCCGGGCAATACGTTTTCCTGCCTTGCTCTTTCTGAGATAGAGACGGAACGTTGCTGAATGGCCGACAATGTTGCCGCCGATCGGTTTTGTCGGGTCCCCGAAGAAGACACCCGGGTTGGACATTACCTGATTGGTAACAATAGCAACCGCGTTCAGTTCGTCAACGAGCTTGAAGAGATCATGCAGATGGCGGTTGAGTTTCTGCTGACGTCCGGCAAGGGTGCCGCGGCCCGCATACTCAGCACGGAAGAGGCCGGTAAGAGAGTCCACAATGATCAGTTTGACCGGCATCTCAGTTTCTTTAAGTTCATTCGCCAGATCGCGTGCAGAGTCTATCAGAAGCATCTGGTGATCGGAACTGTGGGCACGGGCAACGTGGATGTTTGCAAGGAACGTTTCCGTGTCCGGAATCTCGTATCCCTCGGGGAGCGGCTTTTCAAACTCAAGACCTGCAACCATCTGTTCGATACGTTCCGGACGGAACGTGTTCTCCGTGTCAATGTAGAGACAGCTGCCGCCAAGACCGCCAACTTCCTGAGGAAGCTGGCAGTTCACTGCAAGCTGGTGGACAATCTGCGACTTTCCGGAACCGAACTCACCGTAAAACTCGGTGATGGCCTGCGTCTCGATACCGCCTCCCAGAAGTTCATCCACCTCGGGGACGAACGTACTGAGCTTGAGAACCTCCTGTCTGCGTGCAAGAACATCCGTGCCGGTCTTAAAACCGCCGATATCTGCGATCTCGCGGGCTGCCTTGATGATCTTTTTGGCCGTTGACTCGCCAAGCTCGGCTGCCTCGGAGAGGTCAACCGGTGCGGCGGTTGCAATGCTTTCAACGGTTATGTATCCTGCCTCACGAAGGCGGTCGGCGGTTGCCGGTCCTACTCCGGGAATGTCCTCAATATCAGTTGCTGTCATATCTTCTGTCTCCTTTGTATTGTTGAGATATACTATTACATCGACATTTGCGGCATATAAACCCCCGACCGCGCGGTGTGAAAGTGCCCTCCCGTGTGAATGTGCGTTGTCTGTCTCCTGTCACCATCCATACAGATTTATCCATATCCTGCTCACGCTACATCATGACATCTGCGGACGACTCATCTTTCAAATCAGCTCTGCTCAGTGCTGCGGGAGACCTTGTCAAAAATCCGGTTATTGGTCCGGTTATTGAACAGGTCGCATATGACTTCCTTTCCTCTCCTGAATGCCGCGATGCATTTGCCGCATACGCAAAACGGAGATTTAAAGAAAGTATCGGACTTCAAAAAGAGAGCAGAGAATAGATCACAGATTGCGCAGCCGATCCTTCAGATCGGCTGCCGACACCGGCACCACTTCCACCCTCTCCACGTACAGCCGGAAGTTTTTACAGATGCCTTCGGCACGTATGCGTACCGCCGGAGTAAGCGGCAGATCGGTTACCATCAGAAAGGCTTGTGTTCCGTTGTCGATTGTCATTCCCTCGATTCTGGGGACAACAAATCCCTCAAACTCAGTATAGACTCCCTCTTCTTCCCGCTCCCGCAGGACCGCGCCGCGACCGACGGAAAGTTCCACATCCCCGTACTTGTTCAGCTTTGCCGGTGCGTTGATGACTTCGACTCTGTCCCCGGCAAGCACCGCTGTATCCGCGGCCTCATTCCAACAGGCGATGTTTACGTATCCGTGCCCTGTCTCGCTGCCAAGTTTGATGTTCTTTACCCGTGACTCGGTTCCGCGGCGGGTGGTAAAGGTCCGGACCGGGGAGACGGATCGCACAACACCGGTCACCACCGAGGTCTGGCCTTCGGTGACATCGCCCGCATCACAGGTGAGAACTTCGATCGGTTCTGTGTGCGGTGTTATCACTACACTATCTCCTGCGACGTACTCAACCGAATCCTCATCCTCTTTTCGCGTGAGTCCGGCAAAACTTACCGAGACTCCTTCGTCCAGATCCGCAAACAGTTCCGGTTCCCAGGTAATAATCCGTGCCGTTCCGGACGGATCGCCTACGAGGATCTCCTGAAGCTCGGACAGGGATCCGTCACGACGGGTGATTTCACGGATGTTTCCGATGTGGAGTACTTTTGCCGCAAGCGGGACCTTCATCGTTTCGGACTTCGGCGGCTTCTTCGTTTCAACAATAGTGACCTGGCTCGGTCTGAGTGCGGCGCAGGTCACCTCATTCCGGTAACCCGGACGCGGCTTTGCGATCACCTCAAGAACCGATCCGACCTCAAGCTCAGGAACGGCTGCGGCCATTGCATCCCACAGTGTCATTTTCACCGTGCCGGTAGGATCCCCGAGGATAAGGGATGCCACGAGCCCTGGTTCTGCGTTCTCGTCGTCTCCCTCGCGTCTGAACTCGCGGGGCGGGGTTATTTCAAGAATTTTTCCGAAAAAAGATACGAGGGCGGTGGCAGTGTTTTTGATTTCACCGATCCTGATGTGGCTGCGTCCCAGCTCCTCAACGACGAGCATGGCGGCGCAGACCTCATCAACTGCTCCGCCAAGTTCCTCGCATTTGTTCTCTACCCGCTCGTCAAACTCTTCTTTTGTCAGCAGATCGGAGACGAGCGCATAGTGCATGGGTTATTTCCTGTGCCAGGATGGATAGACGACAGTAGCCGTCATGTCCTCATAGGTCTCGGCGCGGCGCATCAGTTCGGCTTTGTCGCCATTGACGAGAACTTCCGGACATCGCGGGCGGCTGTTGTACTGCGAGGACATGGCATAACCGTACGCTCCTGCGTCCAGAACCGCGATGACATCACCGGTCACGGTCTCAGGAAGTTTCCGGTCGGCTGCAAGAATGTCGCCGGTCTCACATATCGGGCCGGTAACAGTTGCAGTGATGCTTGCAGGCGCGTCTGCTTTGTTTGCGACAAGCACCTCGTGCCAGGAGTCGTACATCGCCGGGCGGATCAGGAGGTTGAATCCTGCATCCACGTTGATGAAGGTCTTGTGCACGGTCTTAACCGAGTTGACGCCGGTCAGCAGGATGGTGGATTCGCCGACCATCCAGCGTCCGGGTTCGACCCAGAATGCAGGCGAGATGCCGGCATCTTTACAGGCATCCACGAACACCGGCATGACAGCTGCGGCATACTCTTCGGGAGTCGGCGCTGCATCCGGATTTTCTCCGCGGTGATACGGAATGCCGAGGCCTCCGCCGAAGTCCACAAACTCGAGTTTGACGCCGAGTTTTGTGATCTCTTTTGCCACGTTCATGATGACGCCGCAGGCGATTCTGAACGGTTCGATCTCCAGAATCTGTGATCCGATATGGCAGTGCATGCCGACCGGGATGATGTACTCGCAGGCGAGGGCTTCTGCATAAGCGTCAAGGATCATTTCTGCCGGAATACCGAATTTGCTGTTTTTGATACCGGTTGCGATCTTCGGGTGGGTCGGGACATTGATCTCCGGGTTGACGCGGAAGCCGATTTTTGCGGCCTTTTTCATCTCTTTGGTAATAGCGTCGAGCTGATGGAGTTCATCCACGGAGTCAACGGAGATTTTGATGCCGTGCTGGACTGCTGCCCGCAGGTCGGCCTCAGTTTTGGAGCTGCCGTTGAAGAGCAGTTTTTCGGCGGGCATACCGCTTTCCAGGGCGGCACGCATTTCTCCGAGGGAGAATATGTCTGCTCCGGCACCTTCGCGTGCGAGGGTCTGGATGAGGACAGGGTTTTCGTTTGCTTTTGCGGCGTAGAGCAGCTGGACGTTGTCTGTGTAAGTTTTGAGGGCGGCTTCAAAGCGACGGAAGTTTTTGATTACATGATTTTCGTTGGTGACGTAGAGCGGCGTGCCGAATTTTTTTGCAAGTTCTACGGTGTCAACGCCGCCGCAGTAGAGGTGGCCGCCCTGGATGGAGAGTGATTCGGGAAGTTTCATTTCAGTTACCGGTGATGTTGTGTTCTTTCATGCGGGCGATTGCCTCGTTGATGCGTTCTACCGGACGGGTGATGGCGAAGCGGACATAGCCTTCACCGTTCGGACCAAAACCGGTTCCGGGGGTGACGACGATACCTGCTTCGTTAATCATCCTCTGGGTGAACTCAACGGAGTTGTTCACCTTCATCCAGACGTAGAATGTTGCTTTGGGAACATGGACGGTGAAGCCGAGGGACTGAAGACCTGCGACGAGTGCATCGCGGCGTTCCTGATAGATGGAGCAGGCGTGTGCAACACAGTCCTGCGATCCAGTAAGTGCGACGATTGCGGCACGCTGGATTGCGTCGAATGCTCCTGAGTCGATGTTGGTTTTGACACGTCCGAATGCGCCGATGAGGTCGGCGTTTCCGACAGCCATACCGATACGCCAGCCGGTCATGTTGTAGGTTTTGGAGAGGGAGTGGGTCTCAATACCGACGTCCATTGCGCCGCTTGCCTGTAAGAAGGAGGGGGTCTTGTAGCCGTCGTAGGCGATCTCCGAGTAGGCGTTGTCGTGGACGACGATGATGTCGTTGTTTTTGGCGAATTCGACGGTTTCGTCGAAGAATTCCATGGGGGCGACTGCACCGGTCGGGTTGTTCGGGTATCCGATGAACATGAGTTTTGCGCCGGCCACGACGTCTTTGGGGATTGCATCGTAGTCAGGGAGGAAGTTGTTTTCCTCAAGAAGCGGCATGTTGTAGCATTTTCCTTCGGCAAAGAGGGTGGAGGTTTTGTAGACGGGGTAACCCGGGTCGGATGCGAGCACGTAGTCTCCGGGGTTTACGAACGCTTCAGGGATATGTGCGATACCTTCCTTGGAGCCGATGAGTGCCAGAACTTCTTTGGCGGGATCAAGGGTAATGCCGAACCGGTTTTTGTACCAGACGGCGACCGCTTTACGGTACTCTATCATGCCGAGGTAGTCGGGATAGTGGTGGGTTGCCGGGTCGCGTGCTGCTTCACAGAGCGCATCAACGATGTGTTCCGGAGTCGGCAGGTCCGGGTCTCCTACTCCGAGGTCAATGAGGTCAACGCCTTCGGCACGTTTCTGTGCTTTGATGGCGTCGATCTGGGCAAACAGATAGGGGGGTAAGTTGTCCAGGCGTTTTGCGTACATCGCTAAGTATGTTAGACTCTGACATAGTTAAGAGTCACGGATATGGGAGGGGAATTGCCACTACCCGCATATCCATATCTTTTCAAATACAAGAAGAGCGATATACTACTATCAGATCAATTCACGGCGTGAATTGCACGTGCCGAGGTGACCGAAACGGAGAAAAAAATTGTGTATATGGATCATGCCGCAACAACATATGCGGCGCCGGAGGTTGTAGAGGCGATGCTTCCCTACTTCTCGGAGAAGTTCGGCAACCCGTCGTCGGTGTACAGCATCGGCCAGGAGAGTAAGGCGGCAGTTGATGAAGCGCGTGCGAAGGTTGCGGCAGCCATCAATGCGGAACCAAATGAGATTTACTTCACGGCGGGAGGCTCTGAATCGGATAATTGGGTGTTGAAAGGGGTTGCCTTTGCAAACATCCGGAAAGGAAAACACATCATCACCACCGCCGTTGAACACCACGCAATTCTGCATGCTGCCGAGTGGCTGCAGTCCCAGGGATTTGAAGTGACCTATCTGCCGGTGGATCAGTACGGCATGGTGTCACCTGCGGATGTGGAAAAAGCGATCCGGCCCGACACTATTCTCATATCCGTCATGTATGCAAACAACGAGGTTGGGACGATCCAGCCGGTTGCAGAGATCGGGGCGATAGCCCGTGCGCACGGCATCTATTTCCACACTGATGCAGTACAGGCGGTGGGCCATGTCCCGATTGACGTGAAGGCTGAGCAGATTGATATGCTTTCTTTGTCGGGTCATAAGTTCTACGGGCCGAAAGGTGTTGGTGCACTGTATATCCGGCGCGGTGTGCGGATTCAGAATCTGATTCACGGAGGGGCACAGGAGAGCAGGCACCGGGCAGGAACCGAGAATGTTCCGGGAATTGTTGGTCTGGGTGCTGCAATTGAGCGGGCTGTTGCGGCAATGCCCGATGAATCGGTGCGTCTTGCGGCGATGCGGGATCACCTGATCACCGAACTTCTCAAACTTCCGGCAAGTCATCTGAACGGCCATCCGACCAGACGTCTGCCGAATAATGTGAACATCACATTTGAGTACATCGAAGGAGAGGGTATTCTTCTGCTTCTCAATATGTTCGGTATCTGTGCCTCCACCGGCAGTGCCTGCAACTCTGCATCGCTTGAGCCGTCCCATGTGCTGACGGCGATGGGTGTTCCGCATGAGATTGCCCATGGTTCGGTTCGTCTTACGCTCGGTGAGCGAAACACGGAGGAGGATGTTTTGTATGTTCTTGAAAAACTGCCGGAAATTATTCAGAAACTCCGGTCGATGTCACCCCTTACCCCTGAGGAGCTGAGATAAATGTACAGTGAAAAAGTCATGGATCATTTCATGAACCCGCGCAATGTGGGTACCATTGAGGATGCAAACGGTGTCGGCGAGGAGGGTAATCCTTCCTGCGGCGACATCATGAAGATGTACCTGAAGATCGAGAATGATATCATTGTGGACGCAAAGTTTCAGACTTTCGGCTGCGGTGCGGCTATTGCTTCAAGCAGTATGGCAACCGAGATGATCAAGGGCAAGACCCTTGAAGAGGCCTGGCAGCTTTCCAACAAGGCGGTCGCAGAAGCGCTCGATGGTCTGCCGGCAATCAAGATGCACTGCTCGGTTCTTGCTGAGGAGACGATTCACAAGGCAATTAATGATTATCTGGTGAAACAGGGACGCGAGCCCTGGGGAGAACCTGTATCGTGTTCCTCCTGCGGTCACGACTGCGATACCTGCGGTGAGTAAGGCCGCGCATCTTTTTTTCTGCTGCATACTCGGCTATCGTAAAAAATACTCGTATTCTGTCATAAATTTCGACAAAAAATTTGAGTATCATCTCTACCTTTAAGAGAACTGCCTGCAACATCTTATTTTATACAAGAGTCGAGGGTTGTGCCATGCTGTCACCATTTGAGAAGATCAATCAGTTTATTACTAAATATCCGTTCGTAATTGGTTGTCTTCTCATTCTCATGATCCTTATCGGTATCTATGGTGCAACCGGCGTCACTATGAACACCACAATTCAGACGCCGGACAAAACCGGTCACGCTTCCTATGTGTATCAGGACTATCGCGATACGTTTCAGACAAGTTCGGTCGTGATGATGGTGCAGACCGGCAATGTCCGCGATGTGAATGTGATGAAAAGCATCGTTGAGTTCGAAGAACTTCTCCGGCAGCAGAACGGTGTGCAGAATGTAGAGAGCATTTATGATCTGATTCTTGCGTACAATGGAGGTAGTGTTCCGGAGAATCAGGATGTTTTGAATGTCCTGTTTTCCCGTGTTCCGGCGACTGTTCTTGCAGGCAGTATGCCCAATAATCAGCTTCTCTTAGTGAAGATTGATCCGACAACCGGCATGACGGATGCGAATCAGCAGACGCTTTTGAACACGCTTGCAGCTCTTCAGCCGCTTGCAAATGTTCCGCCGGGCGTTACGCTGACCTTTACAGGGACGGCGGCACTTCACAAGGATATGGGAACGAGTCTTGGCAATGATGTTGGCAAACTTCTTGGTTCAGCGTTTATTCTGATGATTACCGCGCTCGTGGTGTTGTTCCATCATGCACGCTACACCCTTTTGTCGATTGTTTCGGTGATGAATGGTCTTCTAATGACGTTTGGCATTATGGGACTGTTTCATATTCCGCTGTCGATGGCGACGATGGGGGCGTTGCCGATTCTCCTCGGAATCGGTATTGATTATGCGATTCAGTTCCATTCGCGGCTTGATGATGAGATACGCATTCATCCTTTGACTGAGGCGCTGCGGATTACGATCACGAAGACAGGGTCTGCGGTGTTTTTTGCAATGATTGCAAGTGCTCTGGGGTTTGTGGCGATGCAGGTATCCACACTTCCGGATATCCGGCAGTTCGGTGCGGTTGCGATTCTTGGTCTTGTCTGCTGCTATATTTCGGCGATTTTGATTATTCCGCTGGCGGCGGTTCTGACTGATTATCGTCCCCGTGAGGTTAAAACTCCAAAATCCGGAGCGAAACCTCCTCTTTCGGTACGCTACAATGCGTTCCTGAAAGGGACTGCTCTTCATATTACGAGGTATGCGGTTCCTGTTCTTCTGATTCTCTGTGTTGTTGGTGTTGTGGGGTTGTATGTTGATGAGGAGATCCCTATCAACACAGACATTAAAACCTATGTGCCTACCGATATGCCGGCGCTTATCAGTATCAATACGGTGACGGATGCTATCGGTGATCTGGATGGTCTGCAGGTGGAGGTGACCGGTGGCAATATTGTGAGTCCTGATGTGCTTGAGTGGATGTATGTGTGGGGTAACAATGAACTTTCGTCGCATGAGTGGCGTTTTACGGGTGTTGAGAGTATTGCCACTCTGATCGTTTCGGCAAACAATGGTGTTCTTCCAACTTCCCAGGAGGAGATCGATACAATTCTTGCTGAAATTCCTCCAGAGAAGCGGCGGCCGTATCTTAATGATGGTCAGTCAGCGATTATTTCGTTTGATATGACTTCGATGTCGCTTGCAACGGAGCGGTCGCTTGCAGAACAGGTTACCCGTGATATTGCATTTTATCAGCCGCCGCCGGGAGTTGAGGCGGTGGTTACCGGAACGCCGTATTCGGATGTTGAGCTGATGGAGGAGATGAACATCGGCAAGCTGCAGATGACGATTTTAGCGTTTGTGGTGATCTTTGTGTTCCTGTCGCTTCTGTACCGGAGTATGGGTAAAGCGGCGGTACCGCTGATTCCGATTGTGTTAATCATCGGCTGGAACGGGGCTGCGATGTATCTTCTCGGCATTGAGTACAATATCCTCACGGCAACTATGGGTGCGATGACCATCGGTGTCGCTGCTGAGTACTGTATTATGATGGTTGAGCGGATTTATGAGGAGATGGAGACGCACGATACCCTGACTGCGGTGATCGAAGGTACCGGTAAAATCGGTGCGGCAATATCGGTTTCCGCCTGTGCTACGATGGCGGCATTTTCGGCTCTGATCGTTTCGGATTTTCCGATTATCAGTGTATTCGGGATTGTCACTGTGATTGCAATGGCGTTTACGCTTTTCGGTGCAATTGTGGCGGTTCCTGCGGCTGCATCGATTCTTCTGCGCAAGCATGGGATGAAAACACCGGCGCTCTGAATGTTGCCAGGGGCGGAAGTTTATCATTTTTCAGAATCAAACAAGTATCTACCGTTTGGGTGTCAGGGATAAATAATGAGAAAAACGATGGAAGTTCTCTTCTCCGGAAAAGTGCAGAAGGTTGGTTTTCGCGCCTGTGTGAAGAACGCGGGTCAGAGTCTCGGCCTTTGCGGTGAGGTGGAGAATCTGCCCGATGGGCGGGTGCGTGCTCTTGTGACCGGCGAGGATATGGTTATCGAGAAGTTTCTTTCGATGGTGTACACTTGTCCGCGTGCAATTATCCGCGAGGTTGCGGTGTCGGAGTATGTACTGACAGAATTTCCGGATTTTACGGTGCGGCGGGAGTGAGTTGAACTATGCAGTCTGACAGCCCGGGGGTAATGTGATATTTATGAAAACGACAAAGACGATTACCTATTTCGACAGTCCGGGTCCCGTGAATACGGCGGATTGTGCGGCGCTTGCAGTTGAACGTGCGACCGAGCTTGGTCTGACTACGATTGTTGCGGCGAGTTCGGGAGGTGCTACGGCGCGGGAGTTTGCCAAAGCGATCGCGGGTACGGATATCCGGCTGGTAATTGTGACGCATGCGGTCGGGTTTTCTTCCCCCGGCGTGTGGGAGTTTGATGCGGTACTTGCTGATGAGCTGCGTGCGGCCGGGCATACGGTTGTCTGCGGAACACATGCCCTGTCCGGTCTGGAACGCGCCCTGTCCCGGTCTCCGCGTGTAGGCGGTGGTTCACGTACTGAGGCTGTTGCCGAAGCGTTCCGCAGGACAATTGCGGTTGGTCTGAAGGTTGTGGTGGAGTGTGTGCTTATCGCCGCAGAT
Organism: Methanocorpusculum petauri; assembly: GCF_026891975.1. Lineage (GTDB taxonomy): Archaea > Halobacteriota > Methanomicrobia > Methanomicrobiales > Methanocorpusculaceae > Methanocorpusculum > Methanocorpusculum petauri. Next base: position 63,169 of record NZ_JAPTGB010000003.1, read on the forward strand.
CAGGGTGCGGTCGGTGTGACTGATGAGGTTGTTGCGGTCGGCGGAACGGAGGAGGGGGCGGATACGGTTCTGGTGATCCGGCCAGCCCATACAGCATCGTTTTTTGATTTGCAGGTTCGCGAAGTTGTGGCAATGCCCAGAAACCGGTGAGATATATGGCGCTTCAATCACTTGGAGAGGCAGCCGGATGGATGGCGAAGAGTCCGTACGTCTGGTTGAGCGGGCTGTGGACTGCGGCGGTTCTTCTGCTTGCCTGGTATCTGTATGAGGGTGTCGGGATAATGACGGCGGTTTCGGTTGCTCTGGTGCTGGCATTTGTGCTTCCGGCGCTTATTGCCGGGACATACGGTGTCGTTGCAGAAGGTGAGTCGTCGTTCCGGGTGTTCCGGCGGTATGCGGTGCACGGGTACTTCCGGCAGCTTCTGCCGTCGATTCTGGTGTTTCTGATTGCGTGGGTTATTTCGCAGTTTGTTTCCTATATTCTGATGACGTTCGGACTTGGTCTTGCGGCTTCTGCACAGGTGGCGATGTTTGTGTTTATTCCTGTGGTGTTTTTCTGCTACTTTGCGGATGTGACTGCGGTGGTGAATGAAAAGCGTGTTTTTGCGTCGGTGAAGGATAGTTTCCTGCGGGTGATGAACGGGTCGTTTTCGGTTGCGGTCTTTTATCTGGTGAATGTTGTGCTGCTGATTGCGGTTTCGTTTATCGGTTCGTTTGTGTTTGCGGCGTTTGCGGCAGATGCGTTTCTGCCGTTTACGTCGATGACGGAGGCTGAGCTTTTGTCTCTGACACCTGATGAGCTTCTCGCGATTATGTCTGCCCCTGAGGTGATGTTTGCCGGATTTGCGGCGATTGCGGTGTGTGCGGTGTTTTTTGTTCCGTTGTTTACGCTGTACAAGGTCTGTTACTTTGCAAAGACTTCCGCTCTGGTGCTGCCGGATGCAACTGTTGCCGAGCCGGAGGGTGAGTATGACGAGAAAGGACGCTGGTACAAGTACAAGTGATGCGAACGTTTTTTTCTGCTGTGCTACACCCTAGCACAATCTTTATTCTTTTTCTCTTGCAATATCTACAGTATCTGAGGTGAATGTTTCAGTGAAGATAGGTATTATTGGTGGTACGGGAGATATCGGTAAGGGTCTGGCCCTCCGTATTTCTGACAAACATGAGATTATCCTTGGTTCCCGTGAGGCTTCCAAGGCATGTGAGGCGGCTGAGGCTACGGTCTGTACGCTTCAGGAACATAACTGTATAGGTCTCTGTCGCGGGACTTCCAATGAGGAGGCGGTGCGGGATGCGGATGTTGTGGTGATCTCGGTGATGTTCCAGCATGTTGCTCCGACGCTTGCAGGTATCGATCCGAAGTATCTGGAGAACAAGATTGTGATCTCTCCGGTAAATCCGATGGGGAAGAAGGATGGATATTTCTTCTTTGACCGGCCGGAGGAGGGATCAGCGGCTCTTGCTATTCAGAAGATGCTGCCTGCGTCTGCGAAGCTTGTTACGGCGTTCAATAATATTGCGGCCCACAAGTGGACACTTCTTGATGAGGAGCTGGATTATACGGTTGCGGTCTGTAGTGATGATGCGGAGGCGAAGAAAGTTGTGATGCAGCTGGTCTCGGAGGTTTCGAAGCTTCGGGCGGTGGATGCGGGTCCACTCGCGGTCTCAGGTATTGTGGAGAGTATTACTCCGCTTGTTTTGAATATTGCCAAGTTTAATGGCATGAAAGACGTGGGCGTGCACTTCAGCTAAGCCCTCTTTCTGTTTTTTTTGTCCGCGCGTTTGTGTACATTGATGCGCGAGAGGTATGCGGTAAATATGGTTTGCATGCTAACATATAGCATAGAAAAACCATGCTCAACGCCTTAATCGTTATTTTGCCTAATATCCGGTATTTTCTGAAAATGGCGAATAATTGGGGTCTGAATTGTCGACAATACGATACCTTTTATATAGGTGAACTCCAACATTACTGATGTCAGAATGTGGCCTAAATAAGGTTTTATGAAGAGCCGCAACATGACAGGAAGCAAAAACCATGTCGAAGGTAAACCCGTTTGAGATGGCCCAGCAGCAGCTTCAGGATTGCGCAAAGATCCTCAAGCTTGAGCAGGGCGTTGTCGACATCCTCATGCAGCCGCAGAGGCAGATTCAGATTTCCATCCCGGTGAAGATGGATGATGGTACGACCCGGGTTTTCCAGGGGTTCCGTGTGCAGTATAATAATGCACTCGGTCCATACAAGGGAGGTATCCGCTACCACCCGGAAGAAACCATTGACACCGTTCGTGCACTGTCTGCATGGATGACCTGGAAGTGTTCCGTTCTTGGTCTGCCGCTCGGCGGAGGCAAGGGAGGTATCATCTGCAACCCGAAGGAGATGTCCAAGGGTGAACTTGAGCGTCTGAGCCGCGGATACATCCGTGCAATGTGGAAGAATATTGGTCCTGATACTGATGTTCCGGCACCGGATGTATATACTGATGGTCAGATTATGGCCTGGATGATGGATGAGTACTCTACGATTCAGGGTAAGAACCAGTTCGGTCTTCTGACCGGTAAGCCGCTGGTTGTCGGCGGGTCTCTCGGCCGCAGTGATTCCACTGCCCGTGGTGGTCTGTTCACTCTGCGTGAGGCAGCAAAGGAGTTCAATCTTGATCTGTCCAAGGCAAAGATCGCAATCCTTGGTTTCGGCAATGCAGGTATGTATGCAGCAACTCTTGCCCAGGAGATGTTTGGTTCTACGATTGTTGCAGTGACGGATTCGAAGGGCGGTATCTATGATGCAAATGGTCTGGATGTCGCAGCAGTTATTGCGCACAAGGAGTCAACCAGGTCCGTCGTCGGATATAAGGGATTAAAGACCCTGACGAATGATGAGGTTATGGGACTGCCGGTTGATGTGATCATTGCCGCGGCACCGGATGAGGGAGCAATCAATGAGAAGGTTGCACCGACTGTGAAGGCAAAGGTTATTTGTGAGCTTGCAAACGGCCCGACGACTCCGGAGGGAGATGCGATTCTCCACAAGAATGGTGTTCATGTTATTCCGGATTTCCTGTGCAATGCAGGCGGTGTGACCGTTTCCTACTATGAGATGGTCCAGAACATGTACATGCACTACTGGACGCTGGATGATGTCTATGCAAAGCTTGATGCTGCGATGACTGCATCTTACCATGCGGTGCTGGATGCGTCCAAGGAATATCAGATCAACATGCGTCAGGCAGCATATGTTGTTGCAGTAAAGCGCGTTGTTGAGGCAATGAAGGTTCGCGGCTGGGTGTAAACCCGCCCGGATTCTCCATACTTCTTTTTGTTCTTTTCGTTTGTCAGTTTTGTGTTTGTGCGGTTTTTGGTACTATCCGGATGTTTATCTGCGATTGTCTCCTATGTGTGATTATGACAGCGTCAAAGAGTACCTGTGAATTGTATCTGCCGCTTTTGAAGGCTCTTGCCGATGGGAAGCCGAAGCAGATTGCAGCGCTTCCGGATAAGACCGGTCAAATTTATTGCGTGCTGCCTGATGATTTGGGTATCCGCGAGCCGAAGGACGGGTCGTGCGATTATCTTGAGCCGATGATTGCGGCGAGTACGGAGCTTGCGAAGGCGTGTCTGATTACGAAGTCTGCGGATAATACGTGTCAGATTACGGAGCGCGGTCTTGCGCTTCTGAAGGAGAATCCGGCGGTTGTTGATGATGCGGTTCTCCGGCGGTATCCTGAGTATAAGAGTCAGTGAGGAGGCTGGTCCTTCTCCGGATTTTTTCTTTTTTGTTGTGTGGTTTTTCCGGGAAAAGGGAGCGGGGTGATTTTGTTATGTGTAATCCGGTCAGTTTCGTGAGCGGGTCCGGAGTTCCGGGGTAATGCCGGTTTGGAGAAATCCTCTTCATGTCTGAACGCATATATTGATGCCAATTATGCTGGATATTAAGTTTGTCCGGGCACATCCGGAGGTTGTTCGTGCGGATCTGGAACGGCGGCACGATACGGAGAAGCTTGCCTGGGTTGATGTTGTTCTTGAGCAGGATAAGCTGTTCCGCGAGCTGACGGTGAAGAATAATGAGCTGCGGGCCCGCAGGAATTCTATTGCAAAGGAGATTAATGCGGCGAAGAAGGCGGGGGAGGATCCTGCTCCGCTGTTTGCGGAGGCGAAGGCGCTGCCGCAGAGGATTAAGGAGAATGATGAGGTGATGGAGAAGGCGACGGAGATGGTACGGTACTATCTGATGCGTCTGCCGAATATTCTGCATGAGTCGGTTCCGTACGGGAAGGATGATACGGAGAATGTGGTGGTGAAGACGGTGGGTACGCCGCGGACGTTTGATTTTGAGGTGGTGAATCATGGTGAGTTGTGTGTCCGGAATGGCTGGGCTGATTTTGAGCGTGCAACGAAGACGTCGGGTGCGGGTTTTTATTTCCTGAAGGGGAATCTTGCTCTGCTGGATATGGCTTTGCAGCGGTTTGCGATTGATTCGCTGGTTGCGAAGGGGTATACGCCGATTGTTCCGCCGTATATGCTGAACCGGAGGTCGTATGAGGATGTGACGGATCTTGCGGATTTTGAGAAGGTGATGTATAAGATTGATGGGGATGATGCGTATCTGATTGCGACGGCGGAGCATCCGATGGCGGCGATGTATCAGGATGAGATTTTTGAGGAGAAGGATCTGCCGCTGAAGATGGTGGGTATTTCTCCGTGTTTCCGCCGCGAGATCGGGGCACATGGTCTTGATTCCCGGGGTCTGTTCCGGGTGCATCAGTTTACGAAGGTGGAGCAGTTTATTTATTGTATGCCGGAGCGGTCGTGGGAGATGCATGAGGAGCTTTTGGCGAATTCGGAGGAGTTGTTTACGAGACTGGGCCTGCCGTATCATGTGGTGAATATTTGTACGGGGGATATTGGTATTGTGGCTGCGAAGAAGTATGATATTGAGGCGTGGATGCCGCGGGATAATGCGTACCGCGAGGTGGTGTCGTGTTCGAATTGTACGGCGTATCAGGCGTGCCGTCTGAATATCCGGGTGCGGGATGCGCATGATTTTGATTCGAAGCGGTATCTGCATACGCTGAATTCGACGGCGATTGCGACGTCGCGTGCGCTGCGGTGTATTCTGGAGAATTATCAGACGGAGGACGGGCGTGTTGAGATTCCGGAGGTTCTGCGTCCGTATATGCAGGGACGGGAGTTTTTATAATTTTCTTTTTTTGTTTTCTGTTTTGGATTTTTATTTAGAGAAAGAGGGGGTTAGAGCCTCATTTTTTTCGCATTCCTTCGGGTACGTGTTCTCCGCAGGGTCGTCTGATTCGGTGGTTTTTCATGGCTGAGTTGATGTTTGTGCGGGTGCATTCGCGTATGCTGTATCCTGTTCTGAGCATGGTGAGGAGTATGTGGTGGTGGTTTTGGGAGTCATGGTTTGTTTCCTTGGTTTGTGGTTAGGTGAGGTATTTCCGTTGTTCGGGGTTCTTCATGGGGGCAGGATGGGGAGAGAACAACGCAGATAACGCAGATGCGCCGCAGGCGCGATCTGCGTTATCTGCGTTTTTTTTCATCTTTCCCCTACTGAAGACTCCCGTCTTCGTTGTCTCCAACGTCTCCGGCGTTTCCGCCGTCGTTTTCGACGCCGAGGAGTTTACGGTACTCTTCTGCCACCTGTTCGGTACGGTACTGTATGAGTTTCGGGCGGCGGACATTCTGGTAGATGCGGAGATACGTCCGCAGGTCTTCTGCTGCGGGGAGGGTTCCGCAGCGTTCAAAGATGGCGGCCTCGAGGTCACTGCCGATGTGGGCAAGTACATAGCCTGCTCCTTTCATGGCAATGGTGGCAAATGCGATTTCGTCAAAGACGGCAAAGGCGGCGGCAAGCAGCCGGTCATGGTCGACGGCGCGGTCGCGGACGGTGCCGATCCAGTCGGTAACGTTTGCAGGAGGGGAGCGGGCGGCGGTGCCGTGGATGGTGGTGTGCAGGAGGGCGGTCAGGTAGTCGGTACGGTTGTCAAATCCTGCGGCGTGCAGGATGTTGTCGAGGATGTGTGCTTCATCCTGAGTGATGTTTGCTTTGAGGGAGAGGCGCATGGATGGCGGTTCCGGGGTGGTCCGGCGGGGAGACAGAAGACAGAAGACAGGGGACAGGAGACACACGGGTCAGGGATGAGGAGGAAGACCCGGGGGGTTCCCCGCTTTTTTGTACGTTGTACTTTTTCGTTTTTGTATCAGGAAATTACGCAGATATATTATGGATGAGTGAGAAAGAAGTACAACAGGAGTGCGGAGCACGAACTGTTGTGTCTCACCCGGGAGGTGCGGCCTGTTTTTTTCGGGAGAGCGGGTGCGGGAAATGATCTGTCTTCTGGGGACTGTCTTCTGTCTTCCGGATGGTTGTCAGAGTTACGTATTCGTCGGGGGACGACGAAGAGAAGAGATGTCTGTTCCTTTTTCCCTTTCGAGTGGCGGAAATCGGGCAGACATCTGTTTCTGTTCCGGGGTTGTGCGGTTCGGGGTTTTTTGTGTTCACCTCGGTGATGTTTTTGCCGCCCGGAGTTGATAGGGTCCGGGGACAATTCTGATGTCTTACTTCTGAGGTATTTATAATTTTGGGAAAAAAGGGAGTTTCTGAGGATTTTTCGGTGAAATTTAGGTTGTAAAACATATAAATACGATGAAAAACACAATCGCAGGTAAAAACAAATTATATATCTGTGATTATACGGTCGCGATCTTTGCTGTTTTTGGGGTTTTGTTCACGCACGACTTTCACGAGACTTCCGCAAATATTGAATCCTCTTGGAGTACGATACAAAATCTGGAGGTGCTTTAAATGGGATCCTGGACTTCCCGGTATTTGCTCTACATGGCTGCTGCCGGAGAACTGGGATACGCTGAGAAGGTCAGCGGGAATTTTGCGAAGATCGAGGAGGCACTTGGCACGAATGAGGATGTGCTGGATGCACACAAAGCAAGCCATGACACGGTAAACGGAAAATTGAAACTTTCAGCAGATATTCTCGTACCAGAACCACACATCATCGAAGGAAAAGTGAAATGTAACTATGTGTTGACCCCAGTACATCCACTGGTAACTGCTACTACTCTCACGATAGGACTAGAACAATCCCTCTAGGTATATCAGGTTGGGCCCGGGGAGACACTCTCGGGTTCTATCCCTCTAAAAGGAGCTGCAAGTCAGAGCAGTACTTCTGTACGATTTGTTGATGCAGAGATGAATACCCTGTCATCCTCCACTCTCGCATCAACTATGACAGAATATCTAATTCCTGAAGGGACATCTGGAATTTATTGTGCGAAAGGTGGTGCATATACTGGTTCGAAAATTGAAATTGGAAAATTCACCATCTCTTAATCCTTTTTTTACCATTTTGTTGCAGTCAGCAAAATGGTAAGTGGTTAGGTTCTTTATCCGGGTTTTTGCAGTAATATTTACCACATCTGCATTGATCATTGTATGCTCTGGGGCCGCAGAATTCCACGCGAAGTTCGCAAGCCTTGACGAGATGCTGATCTGGTACAACACCGCCAGACCTCATCAGAGCCCGGACTGAGATATCATGGAAACACCGGACAAGACGTTTATCAGAAAATTGAGGTAAAGATGGAAAATAGGGGTGAGAGACAACAGAAGGACGACACGGAGGTATCAGCATGAATTCAAATAATTTCGGTACAGCGCAGGTGATCATCGTTGATCGAATTTCAACCCACGATTTGCACGGCAGAATCGTGCTCAGCTCCCCGCAAACGGAGTCACATTTTCACAGATATGCCTTCGGCATTCGGTACTCACGGTTGATTGAAAACTACTATGGAAAAGAATATCAAAAAAAAAGGAGGAGATTAGTCTTTTTTCCGTAAGAGTACGCCCACAGTGAACAGTCCAAGCAATATCCCGAAGACCGAGGCGAGTCATGTGCGGCGGTACAGGAGGTAGAGGATCAGCAGCAACAGCGGGAAGAGGAACAGCAGGAAGTAGAATGTGCTGTTTCCGTTACTGCTGTCGTCGCTGGTTCCGGTGGGCGTCACGACGCTGGTAGCGTCTTCTGACGGGGACACGGTGTCAAGCGTTGGGGAGATGGTGTGTTCCCCTGTGGTTGCTGCCGGTGTCTGGATCGGGGTAGGAGTGGTGGTACCGATCCATCTGGCATACAGGGTCATGTCGCCGGTGATGCCGGAGGAGAAACTCCATTCCTTGGTACATCCTGCGTCTGTGTACCAACCGCCGAAGGTGTATCCGTCCTTGGTTGGTACTGGCGGGCAGGTGATCTTGTCGCCGTAGGAGAGATAGGTTACCGGGCTGATGAAGTTGCCGCCCTGTGTGTCGAAGAGGACACGGAAGGCGTTCTCCATGTTACCGTCACCGGAATCGGAGGTACCGACCGGTGGTTGTGGTCCGGGACCGGGATAAGCAGGGGTGATGGTGAGGGAAACAGTGTCGGTATCATGGCCGTATGCGTTCGTTACATTGATCCGGAACGTATAGGACCCGGCCACGGTTGGCGTACCGGAGACATTTCCAGTGGCAGAGTCCAGCGTCAGGCCGGGTGGTAACGTGGTTTCATTCGTCCAGGTCAGCGGGGTGGTGCCGGTTGCTTCGAGGGTCTGGAGGTAGGGTTGGTCAACCATACCGGCAGGAAGAGGGAAGGGGGTGATGATAGCCGGAACATGCGGGATGATGATGAGGGCCTTGTCAGTACTGGAAGGTTTCAGCGAAAAATCATTCTTTTCCTGGAGAATGAATTGTTTCCGAACCTCGGATGCCTTGAGGCTGCCGCTCGTGATCTGGATCAGCTCATAGCCTTCTGTGATGATGGTTGAATGGCCAGTGATGTTTTTGGCACTGCCGGTAAATTCGTTGCCGGTGAGGTAGATGTGATTACGCGCCATATACAGTTCGTTGTCCGCAGCGATTGACGCGCTGCCGGACAGTGTCATATTACCGTTAATATAAACACCGCCTCCGCCTCCGGTAGTCCGTGTCCATGTTCCTGTAGTCCCGCCGGAAATATTGCCGCGGTTGCCGGAGATGTTGCCACCGGACATTGTGAACGAAGTACCAGTAGTGGCGATAAAAACACCGCCGCCCCATATTCCTGCAGTGTTGCCGGAGATGTTTCCGCCGGACATTGTGAATGAAGCACCATTGACGATAGAAACGCCACCGCCGTATCTTTCTGCAGTGTTGCCGGAGATGTTTCCGCCGGACATCGTCATTGTACCTTGGCTGACAGAAACGCCGCCGCCGGAGTGTGCAGTGTTGCCGGAGATGTTTCCGCCGAACATCGTGAATGAGGCATCATCCTGAACGCGAATCGCTCCCCCGCCACTTACTATCGAGGCGACGTTTTTGATGGTAACACCATCCTTCATCACAAGATGTGCCCCTGATCCGGCTACGAAGATGGAACTCTTGGTACTGGTGAATTTGTCGTTCTGTCCGTGGATGGTCAGTTGCGAAGAGTTGTCACCGAGTGTGAGTGTTCCACTGCTGACGTTGATGAGGTGGAAGTTTATGCCGCCGCGCCAGACAGTATGACCGTTGCCGAGAATGGTCATGTCGCCGGTGATGTTGATGGTACCGGTGACGTTAATGTCCTTCAGAAGTGTGAGCATACTGCCGGATGCGGTTGCGTTCTCGCTACCGAGGGCATGTGCAAGATCACTTGCGGTACTGTATGTACCACCGTCAAACGGTACAGCGGTACCTGCATCCGCTCCCGCTGGTACGGCACACCCGACTGCAAGCAACAGCAGGACTGCGGCGGCGAGCAATCCACGTCGCAAGACTGGTTCTATCGGAAGTACGGTGAACACCCTGTCTCTCATATATGTCGATTTCACAAGAAAATTCTCCAAAGTGACATACCAATTACAACATTTTTTCAAATTGAATCCTTCCGTGATATGATTGAAAAATGAGATGGATCAAATATGAAAAAACAAGATTTATCGACAATATCTGGAAAAAATATTGTGAGGTACAACGATCATCTCGTCAGGAGAAAATAGAAAAATGTGCTGAACCTCTCATCCTGAAAGATGGGGTTGGGTAAGATACGGGTATCAATTCTGATTTCAAGGTGGTTGGAGAATACGTTTATTTGCCTCAGAGTACTATATACTATCACGGTAGGATTCTATTTCGTGTGCTGATTATCCGTACCTGCTTTTGTGTTTTGCTTCCTGTTTTGCTGATTTTTCGTACCTGCTTTTGTGTTTTGTTTCCTGTTTTGCTGATTTTTCGTAAATTTTCTAACTGCTTCAATGACTGTTTATGGGGGTACGAGAGAGTGATGTTACTGGTTGCAGTTATTTCCAGTTCCTGCTACCATTTTCACAGTCATACCACATGTGGATAGGTACACACGCGGCGATGGATTCGGGAAGCTTCGGTATGTGGTTCTTTCAGAGAAAAGGTATCCCAAACATCCGCGGCGGGGTGATGTTTGAAAAAAATTCTACAGCGTACTGTTCTTGCAGTTACACCGGCTACCGTTTTTGGAAAGTTTTTGAATTTCCGGTATTTTCAGATTTCATCGGTGTTTTCCGGGATTTTTTGTAATCTGCCTGCCGGTTACAGAGGATTGAATCCTTTTAGAAGAGGATTCATACGTTTCGTGTGGAACTTTTTGCAATCATGCGCGAATCAGAGGGATATTTTCCCGGGATGATACCAAAAACGCTTTGGGCAGGTCTCCGGAGAAGATGGTAAGTGGCTCAACTATATATATGAATGATTCCTATTCTAATAGGATGTATTTCAAAAGGAATATCATCGATCCCAAGAGCATATGACACAAAATACCAAAGACAACGGAGTTTCGCCGGTGATTGCGGTGCTGCTCATCCTTGCCATAACGGTAGTTGCCGCAGGGGTTGTTGCGGTGGTGGCAACCGGCATGACAGGAGAACTGCAGAACGGCAAACAGGTCGGCCTTATCGTAAAGCCTGCGGCATCCGGCGGGGATGTGCTGGTGACGGTGGTCTCGGGAAAGGATGTGCCGGAGCTGACGAAGCTTGAGGTGATCGACGGGGGTTCGGCGGATGCAGTGTTTCGGGAGGTAAGGCTTTCCGATGGCGGAGATGTTACGTCGTTTACTGCCGGGGCAGGATATGTTGCGAAAAGTGTGGCCTGGCCTTCTGCACAATCAATTGGAAAACCATATTTAACACCTGTTTTGGTAAAAGGATTATTTCGAGATGGAACAGAAGTTGTTTTACTGAATACAAAATTGACATTTGTTGGTGTCAAGTCCCACCTTGATGGTGTTTTGATCAGTATGGGATTAAAAGACTTTGATAAAAGAGAGATCTCTGAAAATATAGCCGATCTTTTCCTATCTGGCTCTCCTATCTGGATTAATGCCAGTTCTATAATTTATAAAAATGGGACTGGTAACCGGCACAATCTGCTTATTACCGTCCCACAAGCAGAAGAAACTTCGGATCAGTATTTAAAAATGTCAGGTTATGTTTTTTGGAGTGATGGTACCTTGAAAGGATATGTAAGAGACAGTCTAATCAATAAAGATAATGAGATTAATATCTTCGCGTCCGAGTTAGACAAATACAAAGACAAGACTATACCTGTAGGGGGGGTCAAAGTAATCGTGAACTCATATGACAAAAAGGAATATGAGAAGTACTTGGAGGATAAACGTACGTATGAGAAAGCAACTGATAAGACTGGGTTAAAAGAACCTGCAGAACCTGAACCTATCGGCTATCAAGAAGGAATTATTTATATCGATCACAGCAAATGATTATCCCTTCCATTTTTATATCTCAAAACCAAATTCAAAAAATTGCAAATATCTCTATTTTAAATCCAAACAGACTTTGTAAACAAGTTTGGATTTTTGGAACAAAACCGATTTTATTATATCACTCGCCCAATAGGGTCATTTCCAATCGTGCATCTTATCACCGTTGAACGGGAATAGAATAGATAACAAAGGGGACATCATGCCCCCGTGGTGACAGATACAAGCATGGCCGCAGACAATTACACCCCCGAATCAGTTGCAGACGCAGTCCGGCAGTACGACGGAGTCAGACGCAAACAGGCAATCGGCACCCTCGTCCGTGCGCTCCACTTCGACAACCTCGACGTCATCGCCTCCTACGGCGAAGACGCCGCCGTCATCCAGAACGGACGCACCGCACTCCTCCTTGCCGCCGACGGCATCTGGAACAAACTCATGGAAGTTGACCCCTACTGGGCAGGCTACTGCGCCATCCTCGTCAACGTCCACGACATCGCCGCCATGGGCGGACGCCCCGTCGCCATGGTTGACGTCCTCTCCGCCTCAAACGACCAGCTCATGTCCGAAGTCAGCCGCGGCATGCGTGACGCCGCCACCGCCTTCGACGTCCCCGTCGTCGGCGGCCACCTCCACCCCGACGCCCCCTACAACGTCATCGACGTCTCCATCCTCGGCGTCGCCGAACTCGAAAACATCATCTACAGCAGCACCGCAGAACCGGGCAACGCCATCATCGCCGCAATCGACCTCAACGGCCGCATCCACCCCTCCGCGCCCATGAACTGGGACTCCGTCACCATGAAAACCCCCGAACTCCTCCGTACCCAGATCAGCGTCATGAAAGACCTCGGCGAACACCACCACCTCACCGCCGGAAAAGACATCTCCAACCCCGGCGTCATCGGCACCCTCGGTATGCTCATCGAAGCAAGCGGTGTCGGCGCAGTCGTTGACCTCACCGCAATCCCCTGCCCCGACCTCGACGCACTTGGCCTCACCTTCGAACAATGGGTACGCATGTACCCCGGCATGGGCTTCATCATGACCGCAGACCAGTCGCAGGTGGACACCGTCTGCAAAAAATTCCGCGCAGCCGGCATGGCAGCCCAGGTCATCGGCACCGTCAACACCACCAGACAACTCACCCTCGTCAAAGGCGACCGGCAGACCGTACTCTTCAACTTCTGCGCAGAAGGCATCACCAACATATGATCACCATCGGAATCGGCTGCGGCGCCGACGCCGCAAAAGTTCTGCGAAGCGCCGAAGAAACAGCAACCGCAGACCTCCGCATACGCTGCTACTGCTGCCCCGGAGCAGCCGACGGCTTCTCCGCAGGGCCCTTCGTCGAACTCACCGTCTGCCCCGCACCCTGCCGGCGCATCATAGACGACCTTCTCGCCGGAACAATCGATGGCGCAGTCCGTGGCACCCTCCCCGCAAACGAAACGCTCAGATACCTCAAAAAAGCCTGCAGCGTTGACCGGCTGGAACGGATAGCCCTCCTTGAAACCGTTGATCACCAGCTGTTCTTCCTCGCACCCGTCGGCGTTGACGAAGGATGGACCATCCCGGAAAAAATCTCCCTCATCAACGACGGCCGGGAACTCGCCCGCCGCTTCGGCATCCCCGAAAAAACCGCCGTACTCTCCGGAGGCAGACTCGGCGACATCGGCAGACACCCGGTTGTCGACAAAACCATCGCCGACGCCGAAGAAATCGCACAACGTACCGGAGCCGTCCACAAAGAAATACTCATCGAAGACGCAGTCAAAGACTGCGGTCTCATCATCGCCCCCGACGGCATCTCCGGCAACCTCATCTTCCGCACCCTCACCTTCCTCGGACACGGCACCGGACATGGTGCGCCCGTCGTCAATATATCTCCCGTATTTGTGGACAGTTCGCGCGCATCCGCCGGATACGGAGGATCTCTCCGCCTCGCTGCGGCCCTTGCCCTCGGAAAAAAGCCATGAATTGCGTCAATTTTCAAATTTTGCGGCAAATTAACGCCAATATCAAATATCGCCCATATTCTTTGTACAAAACCATATTCGGTTCACCAAAGCCTGCAAACTGCTAAAAACACCCGAATCTTGAGATATATTTATATAGTATTTTGAACTATTTTTTCATTGGTAATAATTATGGCAGACTTACCAAAAGCAGCAGTTGTTAGACTTGCAAAGAAAGCAGGCGCAGAGCGTGTCGGCGAAGATGCAGCAGATGCACTCGTAGCAAAGGCAGAAGCCTACATCGAAGAGATCGCAAAGAAAGCATACGAGTACGCACAGCACGCAGGTCGCAAGACCATCAAGGCAGAGGACATTGACCTCGCCACTAAAGAATAAAACTGATTTTTCCTAAAAAATCAGGGGTGTGGAAAATCGCCGGACCAATAGTCCGGCGGTTTCAGGATGCTGGTATCCCCGGGGATACCACAATAAATCCTTTCACAAAGATGTTGTATCTTTTTTCTGAAATTTTCAACTCCGGACCATCTGAACAAAAACTTCCTTCGAAAAAATATATTCCGTTTCGGAAAGTACCTCTCACCGGACGCAGCTGAACCATACATACCCGCATCTCCCTTCCGGCCACCGCCACCCTGACATACGTTCGCAGAAGTACAGAAACTACACCCGGCGTTTTTAAAACCAAAAAAGAAAAAAATTGAAAAGAACAGCGTTACGCCTTGTTCAGCACAATAAGGCCGGTTGAACTGCTCAGCGTCTTTCCGTCATCGGAAAGCGTATACGTTCCTCCCGGCAGAGACTTATCAGAACTGGTAATCTTGTAGGTTTTATCTGCCGTCTTCTCCCAGGCAAACGCAGTCGTTGCCTCAGCCGGAGAAAGATCCGTATGGAGCGCAATCGACCCGGTCCCATCATTCACAAACTCAACAGAAACATACACGCCGAGTACCGGTTTTGTCTGCCAGTTGCCCACGATCGGATCCGATCCGACACAGCCGGCAGCAGAAACAAGCACCAGCGCTGCACACAGAACAGCTGCCAATAAAAGCTTCTTCATACTATTAACCTCTCCGTGGAAACATAAAATCATTACGAAATAAAAAAGGAAGATCCCAAAAGGAATCAGTCATCATAGGGAATAGGCGTATCCGTCTCGCAGACATGCTCCTCGCAGTACCAGTCGCGGAACTCCTGCTTTGTCGGCTTCCACGACTCCTTCCTGAACTTCTTCAGCAGATACGGCGGCAGAAGAATAATCAGCAGCACAGCAGCAAGCATACCGATGACATACAGAACCGTCTCGGTCATCGTGTAGGAATTTCCGCTCGGGAACAGACCGACCACGAAAGAGAAGATCAGTGCAGCAAACGCAACACCTGCCACCAGCCACATACCCACCTTACCGCCCTGAACTTTGTACGGACGGGTAACATTCCCCTTAATCTTCCGGAGCTTTACGAATGCAGCGAACATAAACATATACATCACCGCATTGATCAGTGCGGTGATTGCCGTCAAAACCCAGTATCCCTGATTAATCGACGGAACCAGCACCATTGCAAGGGCAAACGCAGAAGAAACCACACCCTGAACAATCAGAACACCGACCGGCATACCGTACTTGTTCATCTTCCGGAAGATTGGCGGAAGATCCCCGGACATCGCCGCAGGCAGCATACCTTTGGCAGGACCAACCAGCCATACTGACAGCTGGGCGATAATACCAACAGCGAGCATAATCGAGACCGGCACAATCAGCCAGCCAAGGTGGAACTCAGTAAAAATTACCTGGAACGTCTGAACAATTCCTGCATTCAGTGCGATCTGATCTGCCGGCACCACAAGTGCCACAGCAAGTGTTCCCACAATAGAGACAATACAGATGATAGCGGCTGCAAGGAACATTGCAATCGGGTAGTCACGTCTCGGATTTGCCGTTTCACGGGCATGATAACCCGCCATTTCCATTCCGGCAAACATCAGAACCAGACTTGCCGCAAACGTCACCGTACTCAGATCAAACTGCGGAACAAGACGATCAACCGAAAAATCACCGATTGCACTTGGATTTCCGCCGGTGACCCAGAGAATCATGAGAACGACAAGGATACCGACCGGGATTAAGGATCCGAATGCGGTTCCCACGGTTGCCAGGAGGTTGGAGGCGCGGGAGCCGAAGAAGTTGAAGATGGTTACCGCCCAGAAGCAGGCAAGCATGACAACTGCCATAAAGACCGGATTATCCGAGAGCAGCGGGGCAAGCAGAATATAGGCAACCGTTGCTGCAAAGAAGGAAACAACCGTCGGAAACCAGACGAGATTGTTCACCCAGGAACACCAGATGGTAATGAAACTTCCGTCCTTTGGATAGGCCTCTTTTACCCAGGAGTAGATACCTCCTGACTTCGGCCAGGTAGAAGCAAGTTCTGCGGCAACAAGTGCGGTTGGAATCAGGAAACAGACAGTGAAGAGAACATACCAAAAGATCATGTTCCATCCTTCCATTGCCATGGTCGGGAAGTTGCGCAGACTTAAGACTGCGGCAACGTTGATCATGGCGAGGGAAATAATACCAAGCGTTTTTTTGCTTGACGGTTTGGCCGCGTCAGCGGATGACGGGGGAGTTGAATCAGCCATTTTGTGTATCACCTATTTTTCATTGTTTGCAATTGCATTGCACGGACCTGATGACCCGTGTTGTATCCTCCGCAAAAGGAGGATGCTCCCGGAAAACGTCGATACCGCTTCCGGTGTGTCACATACCAAGTTTCGAGGTGTATTTAAATAAGTATATAGATGGTGACAAAAAACAAAAATAATGAGACAAAAATAAATATTTTTCAGAACAGTCTGCGCCGCTGTTTGCGGATTTTTTCCAGAGAGGATTCTGCATACGGCGGGTAGCGGAGAGCAGGGTCCGGAGAGTTTTTCCGGAGAATGACTGTCCGTTTACGGGAAAACGTGTCGATACTGTAGCGGGCATGATAACATCCCATACCGCTTGTACCGACACCGCCGAACGGGGCATTCCCGTTCGCCACCTGCACCAGACAGTCGTTGATGCACGCACCGCCCGAAGGGTGGCGGTCAATCAGCTGCTCCGCAAAGGCGGTATCGGCGGTGAAAATATAGAGGGAAAGCGGGGTTGGGGATACCAGATCGTCAAGATCGGAACGGGTCCGCCAGGTGATCACAGGCAGCACAGGACCAAATATTTCGGTGTGGGTTACGGGGTCCCCAAACGTCGCGGACAAGAGAACCGGTGCAAGCCTCCGGTCGCCGGGGCTGTGCATCCCGCACTGTTTGAGGATGCGTTCCGGCGCACAGTACCCGAGCAGGCGGTCGTACTCTTCATCAGTTATGATTTTACCATAATCATGGCTTGCAGTCGGATTTTCCCCGTAAAATGCCGTGATCTCTGCGGCAATTTTATCCACGAGAATATCACGGACCGAATCATGCACGAGCAGATAGTCCGGGGCAACACAGGTCTGACCGGCATTCACACATTTTCCCCAGGCGATCCGGCGTGCAGCGACATCAAGGTTTGCTGTCTCGTCCACAATGCAGGGATTTTTACCGCCCAGTTCCAGGGTTACGGGTGTCAGATGCCGTGCAGCGGCGGCGGCAACCTCCCTGCCGGTTTCAATGCCGCCGGTGAAGAAAATGTAGTCATACTTCTCCTCAAGACTAACCTCGGAAAAGACCGAGACCCAGGACTCAGGAAACGCTTCGGAAAGAATGGTGCGTACGATCCGCATGGTTTCCGGTGCACGGCGCGACGGTTTGACAGCAACAACGTTTCCGCAGGCAACAGCTCCTGCGAGCGGCATCATGAGAAGATGGAACGGATAGTTCCAGGGCGCAATCACAAGCACAAGACCGTAGGGTTCGGTTCGTACCTCGGTTTTTGCGGAGAAGAGAAGGAGCGGGGTTTTGATCTTCTGCGGCCCGGTCCATTTGCCGAGATTTTTTTCCAGCGTATCGATCTCCTGCAGCACAGGAGCTATTTCAAAGGCATACGCTTCAAATGCCGGTCTGCCGAGGTCCACGGAGAGTGCCCGGAGGATGTCCGCTTCGTGACGCAGAATTGCCTCTCTGAGACCCCCAAGTGCGGCTTTTCGTACCGGCAGCGGCCGGGTTACACCGCTTGCGAAGTAGGTTCGCATGGACGCACAGGCACCTGCTCTGTTTACCTCTTCCTGTGTCATGGATGAAAATAGGATGCAGGGATATAAATCCTCTCTGGAGGAGGAGGATTTTATCGCTGCGTGTCCTGATGATCCCACAAAAACCATGCTGATTGCACCGTACACATTTGCGGAGGAACATGCCCTCCAAAAAAAAGAAATGTCCGGATTTTAGTTTTTGAAGGATACATTGAGTGTGTTCATCGCATCCGGCAGGATCATCACCGTCTCGGTCTTGGTAACTCCGGAGCCTGACATTATGGTAATGTCGCGGTTTCCGATCGGAACTGCCGGATAGACCGTCGGTGTCCGGTCGCCGGTGTCTTTTCCGTACATCATGATGTAGGATCCCGGTTCATCCGCGTCGACCAGCAGATAGCCGGAGGAGTATTCGCTCATCGCAGGCATTGAAATCTGTTCGGTTCCTGTCGTACCTGCGAGTACCAGTTCTTTTTCCACCGGCAGATATCCGGGTTTTGAGACGGTGATCCGGTGAAAACCATCCGAGACATTCTGTATTGTCCATGGTGTTGTGTACCCCGTTGGAAAACCGTCTACCAGAATGTCCGCTCCGGAGGGTGAGGATGTTACGTAGAGGTCATGCCAGACCACCTCCCGCGGTTCGATCTTCAGCAGTGTCCGGTCCATGGAGTCCCGCAGATAGGAGACATAGCCTTCGTCCGTCAGAACCGAGACATAGTCGCAGGATACCGGCCACTCACGTGTTTCCGGGATCAGTCCTGCCGAGAGATAGCCGTCCACGCTGTAGGGATAGCCTGCATATGCCTCAGACGTTACCGCGAGAACATCCATCGGTTCATTGCCGTTTACGAGGAAGTAGAGCCATGAGTAGATTCCGGATACAATCGGAAACTCTCCGGAATCATAGCCGCTTCCGGTGTCGAACTGCAGTCCGCCCGGTTCAACTTTGATGGAGACAAGTCCTTCTTTGAGGCCTGGAATGATGTAGGGGGTTTCCACCGTATCACGCATTGCCGTTCCTTCCAGATTATAACGGACACTGTTTGCCTGCCTGCCGTTTACGGATACATAGACATACTGCTGCGATGCACGAACCACCGCCCAGCCGGTTTTACTCAGCTCTTTTTCTGTCAGGAATTTTCCGAGTGTTTTCTCCTGCGTGATCCGGAGTTCGATGGTTCTGTCTTCTGCGACCTTAAGTTCCTCCGAACTCCGGTGTCCGTGGGAACTTTCTGCGGTGATCGTGTGCGTGCCGGCGGAAACTGCAATCGTGTCAGGTGCGGTCTTTCCGGTGTACTCTCCGTCAACGAGAATCGATGCTCCCGGCGGATCGGAAAGAACGGTCACTGCAAAGGATCCCGCGGGGATTTCCGTCTCATCTGCGGGGTCTGTGGCCGGCCCGGGTGCCGGCGTGATGTCCGGACCCGGGACGGGTGCGTTCACGCATCCCGCCGCGAGGATGCAGGCAAGGATGCACAACACTGCTATCAGGTGTTTCATGATGAATTCGTCTCCCTGTCCCGGTTTTCGCCGCTGTCACGACGAAAAAAGGGGTTAGTGCCTCCGTATGAGGAAGAGTGCACAGGCTGCTGCGGTGAGGGTGAGGATTCCGCCAAAGCCGGGGGCTTTTGTGGGTGCTGCGGTCTGGTTTTCGGTTCCGAATGCTTCGGGGTGGAGGATTCTTGCCACCTGTTCGAGGCAGTCAACGATTCTTGGTCCGCCGCGGTCGATGATGTCGGCGTTCATGACGTAGACATGTTTGTTTTTGACGGCGGTCAGGTCCTGCAGACGCGGTTCGGTGTAGAAGTAGTCTTTGAGGACGTCGTATCCGCCTTCGCCCATGCCCATGCCGGAGTCAACGATGATGTACTCCGGGTCGGTGGTGAGCAGGCGTTCCATGGTGATGATGCCCCAGCCGTTGACGTCTTGGAAGGGGTTTTGTCCGCCGGCGAGCGTGATGATCTCGTCCTGGAAGGTCTGGCCGCCGGAGACCCAGAGAGGATCAGCCCAGACGCAGTGGAAGGCGGTCGGGGTTGTGGTAACTCCCTTGAGTTTTGCGGTGACGGCGTCGATTCTTTTCTGCATGCTTTCGATGAGGGCTGCGGCTTCTGCGGTTTTTCCGGTGGCTTTTCCGATGAGTTCTATGTCATGGAAGGTGCCGTCAACGCTGTCGGAGTTCATGGTCATGACGGTCAGGCCGAGCTGTTTGAGGTGGCTGACGGTTTCTTCACCGTTGCCGTAGTAGGCGATGACGAGGTCGGGTTTCTGGGCGACGACCCGTTCGATGTTGACGGTGGTGTAGCCGCCGATGATGGGTTTGGTTGTTGCAACTTCCGGGTAGTTGCAGTACTCGGTGACACCGACGACGCGGTCGCCGAGACCGAGCGCGAAGATCATTTCGGTGTTCGCGGGTGCGAGCGAGACGATTCTCTGCGGTTCGTTTTCGATGGTGATTTCATAGCCGAAGTCGTCGGTGAGGGTGACCGGCGTCCACTGCGCGGAGGTCTGTGCCGTTACGGGTACGGGGGTGTCGACGGGTGCTGCGCTGCTGCTGCCGGTCTCGGGAGAGACGCCGGAGTAGGCGGTGCTCCGCAGGTCGTAGGCAGGTTGTCCGGGAAGGACAGGGTAGGGTTTGCCCATGAGTGCGGGGACGGCGCGGCCGGTCATGCCGACAGGGCTGTCAACGACGTATTCGGTGTACTTGAAGGAGCCGTCGTCCTGCTGAAGGGATAAGACGTAGTCTACCGGGCTTTTGCCGTTGTTGGTGAAGGTTGCGGGGTCGACGTCTGCTGCACAGAGTGCCTGAATGACCCAGACGGTTGAGGCGAGGTTGCTTTCGCTGTAGTAGCCGTAGTTGAAGCCGCCGGTGGGTTCCTGGACGTCACGCAGGAACTGGACGGCTTTTTTGATGACGGGATCGTCAGGGGAGACGCCGCCGGCGATGAGTGCCATGATGCAGGCGGCGGTGTCGTCGCTGTCGGGGAGGGCGCCTTCGGCCCAGCCGAAGCCGCCGTTTTCCTGCTGCTGGGTTTTCATCCATTCGACTGCCTGCTTTGCGTCTTCGCCGCTTGCGACGAGACCGAAGATTCCCCAGTAGGTGGTGTAGATGAAGTCGCCCATCTGGCCGCTGGGTTTCATTTTGGCTTTGAGTTCTTCGACGTAGTTGTGGCCGTTGTAGTTGCGGGCGTCGATGCCGTACTGGGCGAGGAGGGTGGTCATTTTGCCGAGTTCGCCGGTGCCTTCGCTTCCTTCTTTGGGGGTGTCCCAGAAGTCGAGGCTGGAGATGCCGTTGATCTGCCAGTTCATGGGGTCTTCACCGGCACTGGTGATGGCGGTGATGGCAAACCAGCTGGGGCTTGCGGCGCCGAGGGTCTGGCCGGGTTCGGCCCAGCCGCCGTCGGCCTGCTGATGTTCGGCTAAGTAGTCGAGTGCTTTTGTTACTGCGTTTTCGACATCGGGTGAGGATGCGGATACGCTGCTGCATCCTGCGATGAGAAGTGCGAGGAGCAGTATGAGGGTTGTGATGAGTTTTCCATTCATAGTCCACATGTTCCTTAATTTGTGGTGAGTGCACGGCCCTGACCGGGCCGTGCTTTTCGGGCACTGCCTCCTGCGGAGGCTGTGCCCGTCTGTGCCTGTGGGCACAGGTTTCGGCGGGTCTGTCCTGATTGAGGATGTTGCTGTTCCGGAGTTCCGGAGGTTTGTTTCCGGGATGTGTATTCGCGGGTATATGCGAGGGTTCCCGCGGGTTCGGTGTCCCGGGAGTGCCGGTATGTGTGTGCAATGCGGTTTTCCGGTGGTGTGTGAATTTTTTTTATTCCGGTTGGTACAGACCCTCTGCCGCCTGGTCCCATGCGGTGGTTCCGGCCCGGAATGTTTTTTTCCCGGGCCGGAATTTTTGTGTGTACGTTGTTTCAGGGTTGTGTGTTGCGGGTTTTTTCCGCAGTTTTTGCGGGCCCGGATTTTTTGTCTGTGGTGTTCCGGGTTCTGAGTTCCTGTATCCAGCTGCTGAGGGTTTTGAGGGTGCCTTCGCTGAGTTCCCGGTTGAGTGTTTCGGCATCGCTTTGTGCGGCGGCGTCGGGGACGCCGGCCATGGTGAGGAGGTCGTAGAGCGATTTGCGGAGGGCAAGGTTTTCTGCGACTTTTGCGGTTCCGTCCGGGGTGAGGTATGCTCCTTTGTGCCGCTGATAAATGATGAGGTGTTTTTCTTCAAGGCGGCAGAGGAGGGTTGTGGCGGTGGTTGTGGTGATGCCGAGATGTTTTGCTATTTCTTTTACTTTTGCACACCCGCCGTGTTGACAGATTTCGGAGATTGCGTCGAGGCATGCCAGTTCCCGGCTGCGTGGTTTGGATGCGGGGGGCATGGTGTCGAGGAGTGTGTAGATTTTTTCGGTTTTGCCGTGCAGGGTTTTGCTGCTGATTGAGTAGAGGGCCGGACGGGTTACGGGTTCGTTGGATTTGATCATGTTTTCGGTTTCTATGTGTTGCGGGTTTTTTCGGAGTACAGTTTTGTTCGGTGTGCGTTCCGGTCCGGATCGCAGGTGGTCCCGGTTGGTGTGCGCGGCGGTGTGGTGGTGGTCCGCGGTTTTGTTCTGAGGGTCAGTCCCACCTCCTGCGGGTGGTGATGAGGGCGGCGGCGAGGAGGCCGAGGAGTGCTCCGGCGGCCGGGGCGGGGGCTTCGACGAGGGTTGCCGAGGGCGTTGCGGCTGCGGTGGTGCGGTCGGGGGTCTGCTGCGCTGTTGCGGGGGCGGATGCTGTCGGTACTGCGGTCTGCTGGAGGGAGAGGTCGGCAGCGTTTTCGGTTGCGACGAGGAGGATCATGTCCGGGAGTCCGCGGGTGACTGCTTCGAAGATGATGTTTCCGTCGCCGCCGGTTCCGATGAGGGTGACGGTGAGGAGTTCGCAGGTGTCGCCGGTGATGGCGGCTGCGTAGATGTGTTTGTGTGCGCCGGACCAGTCGCCGGAGACGGGGAGCCGGATGTCTGCTTTGATGATGTCGCTTTTGCTGAAGCCTTTGGGGGTGAGTGCTACGGCGTAGGCGGCGTTGATGATTTTTCCGGCTTTTGCATTTTTGAGGATGGTTCTGGTGCTGCCGGTGATCTCTGCTGCGGCGTCGATGCCGATTTCGGATCCGGTGAGGAGTTCGGCGGGGACGTTTTCGAAGGTGAGGAGGACGGAGGGGCTGATCTGAATGGTGTCGTCTGCTGCTGCTGTTCCTGCGGTGAGCAGGAGCAGCAGAAGCAGGGCGGCTGCGGTGATGCGCAGGAACTCCGCGGTTCTGCTTTGCGGTGACAGGTGTGTCGGGTTCATAGGCTGTATCCTCCTTTGGGGACGGTGACCGGTACGGGTACTATTTCTGCGGTCATGCCGCGGATGGTTGCGGTTGCTACGTCGCCGTTGTAGACGACGTCGGCAAGCGGGATGGTGATCTGGATGCCGGGCTGGATGATGACGATGCTGCGGGAGTTGACGTTGACGGTGCCGGTGAGTTTGGTTACGGCGGTGTCGATGGTGATTTTCTGGCCGACGGCGAGTTTTTCGACGGAGATGCCGTCAGGGATGGTGACGGCGATCTGTTTGGTTTCGGCGGGGACGACGATGCTGGTGGTGGTCCCGGGTTTGGCGGTCTGACCAATGGTCTGTCCGGATGCACCGCCGCCGGTTGCAGAGACCGCGGTTGAGACGGTGAAGGCGTAGTACTTTTTGCTTTTGGCGGGGTCGGTGCTCATTTTGTTGTCACTGTAGTACCAGACGACTTTGTCGCCGTAGGTGACTTTGTAGTTGTTGGACATGACCATGGGGGCGTAGCCGTTGACCTGGTACATCCAGCCGTTGAGGTTTGCGTCCTGTGCAAGGCCGTTGATGGCGTTGACGTAGATGCCGCCGGGCCAGGTTTTGGTTTCGAGGGTGAGTCCGGCGGCGTTGAGAACACCGAAGGCGGTCATACCGCTGACGGTGTAGGTGGTGCCGTCGGGGGTGGTGTACTCGAAGTCTCCTGTTCCGGGGTTGACATTGGTGAAGGAGAGGCCGCTGTAGCTGCTGCCGGAGCTGCCTCCTCCTCCGGTTCCGCCGGTGTTTTCCTTTGGCGGTTCTACCACGGACACAGTGGTTTGATCCACGGTTGCAACGATGGTGGAGAATCCGGGAATGTAAACATTATATACAGCTATTCTTGTCTCTGTATAACCACTGAGATCGGATTTCAGCCGTTCAGGAACTTTGGTACCATCAGCGTAACGCCAGAAACTAAGTTTGTCCTTGTCTGTTTGATCGACCGGCAGATTTATGGTGAGCCAGGCGTAGTTGCTGAGTGATTCTTTGTTCGTAACATTTTTGACCTCCGTGACGTTCATCTTAAGGAGGGTTTTTTTGGTGTTGGGTGGGGTGTCGAACTTGCTCGGGTCAAGTGTGATGTTTGGATCTGGTTCGTTCAATTTCACAACTTCAAACTCTGCGATCGTCACCATTGGTGTACCGCTTGAAACAGTACTGTTGGAGAAGCGGAGGGTAACACTATTCTCTGTCGGGATGGTGACTCCGGTTTCAGCCTGGATCACAGCATCCTGATGCCGGCCACCGGTAAACTCTCCCGGTGCCTGCTGAACAGTGATGGTGACTGTCTTAATGTTATCCCCGATGTACGCTTTTACGATGTAGGTCCCGGCATTTTTCCAGATTTTGTAGACCGTTTTCTTACCTAAAGCGATGGATCCATCTCCAAAGTCCCAGTTGTATCCGGAAGCCGGTCCGTCAATGGTAAAGACTGCTTCAACTCCTGCGGTAACTGAGGTTGGAACGGTGATGTTGAATGGAAGCTGATCTATGCTGCCTGCATCTTTGATTCCGTAGAAATGCCCGTTTTCCATTCCGACATAGAGTACCCCATTGTAGATGGCAGGTGTCGCTTCCGTGAGTGATTTCCAGTCGTCCGGGCCACTAATGGATTTTCCTTTAAAGTTCCAGACCTGTGAACCGTCTTCGATATTTACTGCATAAAGACCCTGACCCCATGTTCCATAGTATGCGACGGTTCCGGCAACAATCGGGGATGCATACTGGACGTAACCATTTCCTCCTGTGCTGCTGTCGACATGGTGCCACTGTAATGTTCCGGAATGATCATAGGCGGAGAGACCAAATCCGGTAGTGAGGATTAAGCTATCAGTTACGACCGGAGTTGTTGCCTTGATGTTGGTGTCGGTAATATCCCAGATTTTTTCGCCGGTAATCGCATTCAGGCAGTACAGTTTTCCGGGAGCACTATTTCCTCCAAGACTTCCTCCACTGGTAGTGAAGTAAATTCTCTGATTTTTGTAGACGGGAGAGCCAACGTAGATATCATTTCCAGATTCAACATAGTACATGCCGGAAGCGATGTCCTGTCCGCCACGCGCCCCTGCGTTAAACTCCCAGATTTTTGCATTGGTTGTACTGTCTATTGCGACAATTCCCCCTGCTCCAACGGTATAGATCGTGCCGTCCGGAGACAGGGACGGGGAGGCGTATTTGCTTGCTCCGCCACTGATATCGCCATGTAATGGATCATGTACTCCTGTAAAGATTTTGGCAATCTGGGCTCCGTCATTTTTGTTAAAAACGTACAGATACTCATCTATTGTTGCGATGGAAACGGGTTTTCCACCTACAGTCGTCGTCTTTTCGTCAGTAACGTTAATGACATTGACATATACCTTGTCATCGTAGACCAACGGTGTTGCTGCAAGTCCGGTAAACGGGTAATTACTGATAACCGGTGTCTGCCAGTTACCTGAACCGTCAGCGGCATTCAGACAGACTAGTCGCCCTGTGCCGGTTCCTGCGTAGATTTTCCCATCTGCAACGGTCATGCTGGTCCGGCTGGAAAGAGATTCATTCCACCAGAGATACTCTGTTTCCGCATCTGCGTCTGTCTTTGCCAGATCATAACAGAACATTCCTGTTTTAATGCCCTCTGCCATTCCCCCGCTCCAGATGGTGAAATAGATTTTTCCGTCATGGATTACGGGAGATCCGTCTACAAGCGGGATATATCTGTTATTCTTATCATCTTCGTAGATCTTGAATGCCAGATCCATGATGACATTATTTGTCATCGGTCCCGTACCTTCTGCAACACCGGTTCTTGCCGGATTTCCCTTCCACGTGGTGTAGCCAGTCGTTGATTCAATAGCAGGATTAGGGGGGATTGAGGTGATACGGTTGTAAATGTAGATCGGTTTTGGTGTTGTTGCGGATACCGATGCTCCGTTTCCATTTGATGGTGTATACGTTGCAGTGATGGTTGCTTCTCCGCTGGAAGCCGTTGGCTGATACGTTGCGGATAACGAACCTGCCTTTTGAATAGTGAATGATCCTGTATTGGAAATCGACCAGGAAACCTCTACATCGGGGAGTGTGTTTCCATTCCAGTCTTTTACGATTGCGGAGATGGTTTTTGCTCCATCATTCGGCTGGAAGGCACGCCAGTAATCTTCTGAGAGAGTAACCGTGGCAAAGGTATCTGTAACTTTGGCTGTGAGGCGGAATGCCTCTGTTGCCTGTGCGTACGTACCAGCACTGTAGTAGAAC
Organism: Methanocorpusculum petauri; assembly: GCF_026891975.1. GTDB lineage: Archaea > Halobacteriota > Methanomicrobia > Methanomicrobiales > Methanocorpusculaceae > Methanocorpusculum > Methanocorpusculum petauri. The sequence continues at coordinate 89,665 of NZ_JAPTGB010000003.1, forward strand.
AGAAGGGCATCTCCATTCTCCAAGGCAGTGCAGTAGTCTGTAGAATCCACCTCGTTAATCTTCAGTTTCCATGATTTGTCCCCCCCTGAATTACTACTAATGGTTCGGAACTGGGTAAGCACTCCACTGGAGAAACTGAAACTGTTCTGACTGTCTTTTTCAGACAGCATCTGGAGTAAACCAAGCGGACTTGCATAAGGAGTCGTCGTACCCTGTACTGACAGTGTGAGTGTTGGTGGTACGGTGATGGTGTTTCTGAGGAGAGTTGTAGGAAGTCCCTGCGGTTCCCCGAGGATGAGGACGGCATTGTCTTTTCCCGCAGTAGATTTACCCATCCTCGAACCTGTTCCCAGAAAGATCTGATTATTGGAGACGACCGGTGAGGCAGATCCAATGTAGGTTGTCGCTGCATTCGTCGTCCCAATGATACCGGAGTACACCGGATAGATGACGTTGGATGACGTACAGGAATCTTCCGTTCCTGTCGAAACATTTACTCCAAAGACTCCCGTACATCCGTTGGTAAACGTGGCAGAGGGTACAAGGTTTGCCGTATAGTAAACATTGTTTCCGGCCATAATCGGAGAGTTCGGGGATATCGAGAAGCTGGAAACCGTGAGGGCATTGTTCTTCACTGCATTATAGGAGGCCATGTTCGGTACATGATTCCAGATCTGTATGCCGGAAGTGGCATTATAAGCAGTCAGACCCGCATATCCATTGGCAATAACAAGAGTGACCGTATTTCCACCAAGCTTATCAGATAGCGATACGTGTTTTTTTACCACGGGTGCAGTAGGATAACCGGAGTGGGTGATGTTCCACAGTTCTTTGTGTGTTGTTGTGGAGAATGCCCAGAGTTTTTCGGCGGTTCTTACATAGAGAACATTGTCGGAATACACCGGTGTCCCGGTTGGTCCATTTGTTGTCCCATTCCAGAGAAGAGTTCCTGAGGAATCAAACGCGGCAAAACCTGTGTCTCCACTAGTATAGATGTTCGTGCCGTCAGTGGATGGTGAGGAAAATGCAGCGACGTTTCCTGAAAGATCGATCGACTTCTCCTCAGTTAACGACCCGTCATTACCGATACTGAACACCCAGAGTTTTGCAGGTGTTTGGGAGGTAACGTAGACTTTATTCTCTATTACCAGTGGTGTCGAGGATAAACCGGTTTGCACGGTAGTGTCAAGTGGTTCTGTTTGTCCGAGGATCGTACCCGTGTACTCGTCTAAACAGTAGAGTTTCCCGTTGACGCCACCGAAAAAGAGCTTGCCGTTCTGAACGGTAAATCCTGATACAACACCTGCAGGTGTATTGTCATCATACATTATTGGTGTGTACCATATTTCAGTTCTTGAAGAGAGATCAATGCAGAAGACACCATAATTTGTAGCAGTCGCATACTTTGTATTTGCAGATTTACTGGTTCCAAAAAATATCATGCCTTCATGGATAGCCGGGGTGCTGTTTACTGCACCGGTGGAGCTGTAAAAGTTCGAGTTATCTTTCAGGGGATTTGGATACTGAGTTGAACTAAATTTGTTCAGGCTCATCTTCACTGGATCGGTATTTGTACCGATCACTGATGCGTGATAAGTAAACGTGTGGAGATTTTGGGTTGGAGTTGCATCCGGTGTATACTGGATGCTTAACTCGTCTGCGATACCGGTTCGTGCAGTATCTACCTGATACGTAGTATAGTCAGCAGCAGCCGGCAGTATCAACAAGAGAGAGAGAAGTATCAAAAAAAAAAGAAAATGGATGGTTGTTTTTGATGCCTGCATCAGACACACACTCTTATGCGGAAATACCAACCGATAACACCAGTTTCTCGGTTGCCTTGTCAATGAAGTAGCCGCCGGTTGCAGTTGCTAACGGGTACTGTCCTCCATACGTGCTGGGGGCCATGTAGATTCCGAAGGTGTCCGGGTTCGGCAGTTCAGTGGTGAAGCTGAAACGGTTTAATGCATCAGTAGGAGCATTGTTCTTCAGAATGGCATAGCCGTATCCGGTCTTGTACCAGTTGTAGGAGTAGACCCCATTGATACTCTCAAGCCATGCATAGACACCCTGATCATCCGTGTAAGACGTGTTGGTGTAGGAGGTAATGATATTCTGTGCTTTGGCTGCGTCCAGAACTCCAAGACCCGTGGTTCCATTCGGAACTGAGATAGACTGACTGATGCTGAAGACCGGGTTCGTAAAGGTGACTGTAATATCTACATTGTTTTCTGCAATTTCACTAATATCATCGAAGCCTTCTTCACCGGAAAGGAGTGCTGCTTCATGTCCTGACTCTGCAAGGAGGAAGGTTACCACATTGCTGGCTGATGTAACCGGAGTTGCTGTGGTTGGTGCATAGGTTGTACCAACAAACGGATACCAGACAGAACCAGCTGAACTGACACCGTTGATGTCCGTGATGGTGTACTCACCGACATTGTTCGTGTTGTATGCAAAGGTGATTTCGTAAGTCGAAATATCATTCTCCACATACGCTTCTCTTAATGCTCCAAGAGCAGTCTCTGCATCGAAGAAGTACCCAAGTGTCTGATCGGGTGCGCCCCATGCGGGAACATCTTTTGTTAGTGCAAGACTTCCATCGATAATGTCAACAGAATAGCTTGCCGCCGACACCGCGCCGACGCTGAACGATACTGCGAGGACCAGCACGAGCAGGGCCCCCATAATTTTAAATGCTTCTTTTTGCATACAATAGATCTCCGAATTTCTTTTCACGAGATTTTTGGTTACCGGATGCTGATACCATCCGGTATTCAGATATCATTACGTGCCGTACATTCCCGACGCATACGCATTTTTCAACGGCCCCGGTTCACGGTCCTGCAAGCAGGGCAGATCTGCCGGCATCGTACTCTGCAGGTAACTGCCGCACACGTCCGCACCGCTTACATTACAACATTTTTTCTTTCGATCATATAAGCAGATCGGCGTTAAGACAAGTAAAGTAATTAACAACACAAGTTTCATTGTCAATGGTTGCAGGGCTTTTGCGCGCATACGACAATGCATGGAAAACCGAGGAAACAAAGAAACGAGATTGACTGCGCGGGATTTATGCCGTGGGTTCGGCAGCGGATCCGATCCCGAAACCATAGTTTTGGGAAACCTAAACCTAAAAATGGCTCAATTGATATTTATATTATTAACACATCTGCATGGCAGACATTCTGCACAGCAGAAAATCACCGGTGGTACGTTGCCCTGAGTGAACAAATTTTTCTGTATTATATCCTATTGCAGTAGGATTCATGCGGCGTTCTGTACGGTTCACGGCAGAATAGGGCACGGATTCTCCGGCGTGCGTTGTATTTCGGTGCGTCTGATGCTTTGTACCGGGGTCTGGCGTGATGCGGCCGCTTTTGCCGGAGGGGACTTGGTTGTCTTCCCCTATTTTTTTGGAAAAGGATTCGTGTGATCCGGCAGGCAGAGAAAAGGGTGAGGGAAATTTTATTACATCTTACTGCAAGAGGATTGCAGAGAGAAATAGTTGAACCGGTGAGAACAGCGTAGAGGCATCTTCAGGCAAAATGACCGGATATCATACGTATGCTGTCACAAAATCATTTCATAAGTATTTTTTTCTGGAAGCAATCCGCGGACCCGTTTATCTTTTTCTGAAATTGTTTCCGGAACCTGCGGGCGGGTACGTGGTGAGTGGGATACCTGAGAAAAGAAACAGCAGATGCATCACCACGCGCCGCGTAGCGACGCATCTGCATTATCTCGCGTTTTCTTTTCATCATGCCCGATAACCATCCAACCACCTACATTTTCCAGAAAAAATACCTACTAAATCACTTCGTAGTATCACACAAAAAATATTGATCGCAGAACTCCTCTGCATTCCCCGGCAGCACACCCGTGATGACGACCCCGTCATCTACAACTCCTCCAGAAACGAAAGACTCCTCCCCACATCCTCAAACCGCAGAACCTCCACAACCATCGTCGCAGACCCCGCCGCCGCAAGCACCTGAGAAAAATCAACCGTCCCCGACCCGCACGCCGCATGCTCATCCACCTCCCCGCAGTTATCATGCAGATGCAGATGCTCCGGCTTTGCTGCAAGAAACTCCGCAAGCGTCCCCGTCAGATTCGCATGCCCCACATCCAGCACAAACGACAACCCGCAGTCACGGATACGTTCGAGAAGCTCCGGCGTCTGAAACCTGCAGCAGTCCCAGCTGCCCAGATTCTCCACCGCAAACCGGATCGAAAACTCCTCCTGCATCTCCCCCAGCTCTGCAAAACTCCGCAGCATCGCCGCAGTTGACGCATCCCACTCCTCCGGGTGCAGACAGAACCCCGGATGAATCACCAGCGTCTCCGCACCGATCCGATCCCCGGCCTCCGCAGTCTCACGGATCACCTCCACACTCGCCCGCCGCATCGGCTCAAACGCAGACGCAATATTCCCGTCCCCCGTCGGTGCATGAATCGTGTACCGCAGATCAAAATCCCTGCAGACATCCTCATACAAAAACAAAGAATGCTTCGCATCGCACTGAACCTCCACCAGATCACAAACCTCCGAAAGCCGCATCAGCACATCCGGGAGAGGAAATCCCATCCCGCAGTTCGTCGAAACACCAAACCGTCTCATAGCAGAATCCGTCGCAGCAGATCCGCAGCCGACACAACCTCAACCGCCCCGCATCCGGCAAGCTCCGCACAAAGCACATCCGCCGCTCCCCCGGCATAATCACCGCATCTTCCAACGAAATATATCGGCACTGAAACATCCCTCAGAACCGACAAATTCGCAAGATTCCCCGAACCGACCGGCATTCCCGCAACCACCACCACATCCGCCGCCGCAAGCAGACCCCTCAGACGCTCAACCGCCGCATCCGAAACAGCCGCAAACGGCGGTTCCACCACCGCCTCAATCCCGAGCGCCGCTGCCGCCGCCGCATCCGAATCATTTGCCGCAAGCACTCCCGCCGTAACCCGGCACCCGTGCAAAAGCAGCAGATGAAACAGTTCCGAACCCGACCCCCCGCCCGAAATCACATGCACCCGGACCCCTCCCGGAGCTGCCGCAACATCGTACGCCGGAACCAGATACGGCTTCCCCGTCAGAGGATGCGTATGCACCAGCATCCGTACAGAAAAACTCATCTGAATCCTCTCGGCCGTCAGCACCTCCGCAGGAGTACCTGCCGCCACAATCTGCCCCGCACTCATCAGAATCAGCCGGTCACAGAAATACGACGCGAGATTAAAATCATGGAACACCCCCACAACCGTAATCTTCGGCGTCAGCTCCTGAATCAGACTCAGAATCTCCAGCTGATGATTAATATCAAGATGTGAAGTCGGCTCATCCAGCAGCAGAATCTTCGGCTGCTGCGCAAGCGTCCGCGCAATCAGCACCCGCTGACGCTCACCGCCCGACACCTCCGTAATCAGCTTATCCGCCAGATGCAGCGTATTCGTCCTCCGCATCGCCTCATCCGCAATCGACAGATCCGCTTCCCCCAGAGGTGCAAGCCGCCCGATATGCGGATGACGGCCCATCAGCACAATCTCACGGACCGTAAACGGAAACGCAACATCCGTCTCCTGACGCACACATCCCAGAATACGTGCAAGCGCCCGCGTATCGTACGCCGCAACATCCATCCCCTCAATCATCACCACCCCCGAAACCGGCTCAAGAATCCGCGACAATGCCCGGAGAAACGTCGTCTTCCCGCACCCGTTCGGCCCGAGAATCCCGATGAACCGTCCCTCCTCCACCGCAAGCGAAAGATCCCGGAGAACCTTGTGATCACCATAGCTCACACACAACCGCTCCGCAGAAATCACCGGCATCATACCTGTGTCCTCCTCCGCAGAAGATAAATAAAGAACGGCGCACCAAGAAACGCCGTAATAATACCCACCGGAATCTCAACCGGCAGCGTCCGCGCAGCCGTATCAGCCCACATCAAAAGAATCGCGCCGGCCATCATCGACGCGGGCAGCAGAACCCGGTGATCCGGCCCGGTAAGAATCCGCATAATATGCGGAATAATCAGACCAACAAACCCGATGCACCCCGCAATCGACACCGCAATACCAGTAATAAACGAAGAAACCAGCAAAAGAATCCGCTTCGTCTTCTCCGTATTCACCCCGAGATGCACCGCTTCCTCCTCCCCCAGAGCCATCACATTCAGATCCCGGGAAAACACAAACACCACCACACACGCCGCAGGAATCAGAAGACCTAAAAACACATCATCCCAGTACACATTCCAGAACCCGCCCATCATCCAGAACATAATCTGATGCAGACTGTTTCCCGAAATATACATCAGAAACGACAGCATCGCCGACAAAAACAGTGACACCGCAATACCCGACAGAAGCAGCGTCTCAACCGCCACCCGTCCGTGCCGGAGAGAAATAATATACACCACAATCGTCGACAATGTCGCACCGACAAACGCAAGAACCGGCAGAAACAGCCCGCCGAGAAACACAATCGCAAACGCAGCCCCCAGTGCCCCTCCCGACGACGTTCCGATAATATACGGATCAGCCATCGGATTGCGGAACAGCCCCTGCATAGCACAACCCGCCGCAGCCAGCCCGAGACCAACCAGCACCGCACCGCACACCCGCGGCAGCCGGACCTCAAACAACAGCTTATGAATCATCGCCGTATCAAAATTCCACAGCGACAAACCGGACACCCCGATACAGGTCGTAACAAAAATACTCACAATCAGCAGCAGCAAAAGAACCGGGAGAATAAGAACAGGACGGCGCAACATAGATGTTGCTAACTATATTGTCTTATCTCAAATAAATCATATCTCACGAACCGCAGCTCCGGCACACACCGCAACCTTTTCCGAACGGGTCGTCAGAACAATATTCGTCCGTTTCCCCGCATCCCTCACAATCCGCATTAATACCTCAATATGATCATCATCAAGTGCCGTTTCAATATCATCGATAACAATTGCCTCCGGCAGATCCGGTGAAGAGAACAGCACCGCATAGGCAAGCAGCCGCAGCGTCCCTTCAGAGAAATACTGGTAGGGAATAAGCATTGCCCGGGCCGTTGACTCCCACATCAGTCGCTTGTGCCCGCCCTCATCCACAATCACAAACCGGACAAACTCCGGCTCAACCTGCGCAACAGCCGCCTCCACTGAAGAAAACGCCTCCGGTATACCCGCCGCAAACCGGAGAACACACGCCTCCAGATTCCTGCCGGTCGGATAAAGCTGCCTGCCCGTATCGTTCGTTTCCGGCTTTCGCATCGCGGACGGAACAAGATGACCAATCCACCAGCGATCCATCTCCCGCATGATCGGGTACACATCGCGCAGCTCAGGCTCCACGGGAACACCGAAGATACTCTCCCGCTCGCCGGTCCCAACCTCGATCTTTTCCAGCTGCGTATCATCCTTTTGATCCTGTACCACCAGCTGCTCACGGGAAAGGATCAACCGCTCCGCATCCTTTGGATCCCGGACAAGAACTGCACGGTAGGACTCACGACCCCGCTGCACACAAAGCACAATCTCCTTTGTACACTCAGACCCGAAATGAAAAAGTGCCCCGCAGTTCCCGAACACCCCGGTCCAGTCGCCAAGGGATCGCCCTGCAATAGCAGACAGCATCTCAAACGCTACAGCAATCGAAGACTTTCCTGCACCGTTTTTCCCGTAAAAGACCAAAAGCCCTTCCACCGGCACCGCATACTCGGCGAAGTGCCGCAGTCCGGAAATTTCAACTTTTTTGAGCATTTTTTCCATCAATGCGAGGGATGGGATTCGAACCCATGAACTCCTTGAGACAGGGTCCTAAGCCCTGCGCCGTTAACCTGGCTTGGCAACCCTCGCGCCTTATTTAGCCCTATGCTCTCTATTATGTGGAACGGATATAAGATGAACTTTCTTGTGGGATTGGCGGTGCACCTAAATTCGTTTATTGACCACGAATGATCTTTGCTGATCGAATTTCAGCCCACGATGTTCAGGAATAAAGTGCAACACCTGTGGGATTCTCACCCTGATTCGAGCACTACATTTATCCGCTTCCATGCAGAGGTATTATCTATATGGTAGTTGAACACATCTGCGGTTTCAAAAAAGAGATCTACTGCCGTGAGTGTGGAACAGAACTCATTCAGAACTCGCACGGTCAGCTTTTTTGCCCCAAGTGCGGTCGTCGTCCGGCAATCCTCTGCCCCAACTGCGGCAGACTCTGGTAACTTCCGGTTATACCGCTGCGTGCAGCCAGGCAAGATACTTCTCGCGTATCAGATTCACTTCCGCGGGCGTCAGATCCAGACGCCCGCTCCGGTACAAATACCGCTCCACCTCTTTTATCAAAACCTCAGCCTGCGAAAAATCATCCACCTCCAGATAAATCGGCACCCGCTCAAGTGAAATGACCTCCCCGCAGACCGGACAAAGCTTCCACTTCCCATACTGATCCGTATACGTAAACTGATGGCAGCCCGGGCAGCGGATAACACGATAGGTACTCATGCGGTTATATCAGTTGATCAACCTGAACAGTAAAAAAAGTATCTCTTAGCTCCCAGTACAAAACCCCCGACTTTATAATCACACAGGTGCATACCAGACAGATAATGTCAGTTCAGGTAACCGGAATTTCCGGAATTCCGCTCATACAAAAGGGTGACGACATCCCTGCCATCATCTGTGCAAACACCGGCTTTGAGAACGGAGACATCATCTGTATCGCCTCAACAATCGTATCCAAAGCCAAAGGCTACGTCCGGCCGCTCGCAGAAATCGTCCCTACTCCCGACGCAGAAAGAATCTCTGCAAAAACCGGAGAAGACCCGCGGTTCATTCAGGGAGTCCTGGACTCGTCTGCCGACATCATCATCGAATACCCGTTCATCCTCTCCGAACTCCCCTTCGGTCACGTTGGTGTGCGCGCCGGAGTAGATAACAGCAACATCGAAGGTGAAAACATCATTCTTCTGCCGAAAGACCCAATGGCAGAAGCCCGGGAAATCCGCGAAAAAATACATGAAATCACCGGTATCGACGTTGGTGTCATCGTTACCGACACCTGCGGCCGCGCCTTCCGCCGCGGTCAGACCGGCAGTGCCATCGGCTGGGCCGGTATGACTGCCATCCGCGACTTCCGCGGCGACCGCGACCTCTTCGGTCTGGAACTTGAGATCACCGAAGAAGCAGTCGTTGATGAAATCGCAGCCTTCTCCAACTTCATCATGGGCGAAAGTAACAACGGGATTCCGGTTGTCAAATTTTCCGGCTGTGAAACCTGGAAAGGCCACAACTCCCTCTACTTTACCCGGGAAGAAGACCTCATCCGGAAAGCCCTCCACATCCGATAGACATGAATCCGGAAGACCCGGTCTTTGCTCTCCTGAATGAGAAAAAAATACCCTACAAACTAACCCGCCACCCGGCCGCCTGCACCTATCAAGACATGGAAAACCTCGGTGTACCCGATCTTGGCGAAGTTTGCAAAAATCTTTTTTTGCGCGACGCAAAAGGAAAACGGCATTTCCTCGTAGTACTCTGCGGCAAAAAAACCGCAGACCTCAAAACACTCGCAGAAAAGATCGGATCCACTTCCCTCAGCTTCGCTTCAGCAGAGCGCCTCACCAGATATCTCAACCTCGCGCGGGGCGAGGTAACACCCTTTGGCATCCTCAACGACCGCGACTCTGCGGTTGAAGTTATCTTTGATGCCGACCTGATCGAAAAACCGTGCATCGGCGTCCACCCGAACATCAACACCATCACCGTCTGGATAGCCTATGCCGATATCAGACGGATTGTGGAAGAACACGGAAACAAAGTTCAGGAAATTACCCTCTCAACAAAACCGGATTTTCAAAAAAAATACTGCTGCCGGAAATGACAGCGCAAATCCCTGCAGGTTTGTCTAAACCCCGAACAATTTAGAAGAAGAAGTTCAGCAGGTATATTGCAACACCAACAACTGCCACGACAATCAGAACGGTCTTCGGACCGATATGAACAGCCGTCCGGTTGTCGGCATCATAATACGTAACAAGACCTGCGGATGAACTTAACCCTCTGCCCGACTTCTTTGATGCCATACCATATTATGTTCCCGCTCCAAACATATAAAATCAGGAGGAGGATCAACAGATATGCAGGACGGAGAACTGCAGGGACTCGCATTCTGCGGTGAAACATTTTCACCGCGCAATGTAACCATCAGCATTGAAAAGGGCATCATCACCGAAATTGCAGAGAGTACAAAACCGGCAGCCGGGTGGATAGCACCGGCATTTTTCAACGCCCACACCCACATCGCCGACACCGTTGCAATGGACACTCCCGTGCAGGGCCGCCCGCTTGCAGACCTTGTTGCGCCACCCAACGGACTGAAACACAGAATTCTCCGCGCAACCCAAGACGAACGCCTGAGTGCCGCCATGCATGAGACAATGCAGTTTATGCACACAACCGGCACCGCAGCATTCGCCGAATTCCGGGAAGGAGGAGCACACGGCGTTCAGCTTCTGCAGCAGGCAGACACTCCCGGCATCCATCCCGTAATCTTCGGCCGGGACGGCGGCGAGTTTGTGGCGGACGGGCTTGGTCTCAGCAGTGCAAAACATCCTGCCGCCGACCTCGCCGCAGTCGAGCGCGCCCGTGCCGCAGGAAAGCGCATCGCCATCCATGCCGGGGAAGCAGGAACCAAAGACATCGAAGACGCCTTTGCACTGGACCCTGACTTCATCATTCACGCAACCTGTTTCGAGGAACGCCACATACGCGAAGCCGCCGACCGCAATATCCCCCTGGTAATCTGTCCGCGTTCCAACTGGATACTGGGTGGAACAGACGCCGCTTCCCGTCCCCCCGTGAGAAAAATGATCGACGCCGGATGTACGCTCTGGCTTGGTACCGACAACGTCATGTTTGTTGCTCCCGACATGTTTGCCGAATGTGCATTCCTCACCACCGTGTACAAAACATCGCCCGAAGAAACACTTTCCATGGCAACCGGCGGTTTTTCCCTTCTCGGTCATCGGGGTATCATTGAAGAAGGAGAACCCGCAAATCTCATCTGTCTTGATCCGGGATATGCAAAGAAATGGACACAGTCTCCGGCACTCTCGCTTGTATCAAGGATCGGCAGCCGCTCTGTCCGGGTAATGTACGGGTGAACAGAATCATCCGAGATTTTTTATCCTTATAAAACGACAGTAGAATTATCATGTTCTCCAGGATTCTTGTAGCACTGGATGGTTCTGAGATCAGCAGAATAGCGTACTCCCGCGCTCTTGAGTTCGCCAAAGAAAGCAACGCCGAACTGCATGCAATCGCGGTCGTCAACAGTCCCCACATGTGGAAGGACGACAGTCCCGCAAACCAGACACGATCCGAAACAGACGCAAAAATGCTGCTTGACGAATTGGAAGAGATCGCAAAAGAAGCCGAGGTCTCCTTTACCCCGCACCTTGTCTCCGGCCATCCGGGCGACCGGATCGTCAGCACCGCCGACGAGATGGACGCCGACCTGATTGTTGTCGGATCCCTTGGCAAATCTCACCTGGATCGTCTGCTTCTCGGCAGTGTGTCTGCCTATGTAACCCAGTACAGCATGCGGAACATTATGGTCATCCGCGGATGAGGCTGAACCCTTGCCATCTCCGAACTCTTTTTAAGTTTAGGAGAGGATAAGTTATCATAACGAGATAATCGGAGGTATACAGTCATGTTTTCCAAAATACTTGTAGCAATTGATGGGTCCGAGATCAGCCGGCGTGCATTTTCGCGGGCAGTTGATCTGGCAAAACAGAATAAAGCCGAACTCCACGTAATCTATGTCATTGAATCAGGAATCGTCAGCCCTGCACCGGTGGACACCACATGGGAACTGATCTACGAACGGTTTGAAAAGGAGGGACATCAGGTCATCGCAGAACTTGTCGAGGATGCAAAACAGAAAGGCATCACCGTTGAACCGCACATTGAGGCAGGTCATGCAGGAGACACCATCATTGAAATTTCGACCAAGATCGGTGCAGACCTGATCGTTGTCGGTTCTCTCGGCAAATCCAAACTTGATCGCCTGCTTCTCGGCAGCGTCTCCTCCTATGTGGTCAACTACAGCAAAACCAACATCCTAATTGTCCGGACCTGAAAAATTCTCACAAATTTCATCAGGGAATCCCGTTCTTTTTTTCCGCGCGTGGCATCTGGTATATTCCGGGATATGGGAATTTTCTGTCTCTTCAATCCTGGCTTCCGCACTGATTTCAGTCTTTTTTCGCATCAGAAGTGTTCCCTGGAAAGAATAACGTCCATTGTACCGGATAGAACTGTTTTTACATCAATAGCCCTAACGTAATTCTAACTCTCCCATGTGGGAAGTGTAATGCCCATGTCACAGACAAGAAAATTCGTACAATATACGGAGGTGTTCCATGACAACTGAAGAAATGCTTGCAAAAGACTATATGACAAAGGATGTTGTGTCTGTAGAGATACCCTCCAGCCGCGACGATGTTCTCCGGATTCTGAAGCGTACCGGTATCTCCGGTGTACCGGTGGTAAAAGGCGATCAGCTGATCGGCATAGTCACCAGAAAAGACATTCTGCACAATGCAGAGGAGAACCAGATCGCGCTTCTGATGAGTGTCGAACCGCTGACCATCCGTCCGGATGCAACGCTTGCCGAGGCTGCGGAAGTTATGACCAAATGCAATGTCCGCCGTCTTCCGGTCGTTGAAGGCAACAAACTGGTCGGTCTTCTGAGTGTCTCCGATCTGGTCAGTGCCGTTGCCAAGATCAATGACAAGCGCGAGATTCACGACCGGTTTGTGAATAAACAGACCTTTGCCATCTGGGAAGAAACCCCGCTTCCCGTTGTCGGCAGAATCATGGAACTTGCAGAAGTGGATGCAATGCCGATCTTAAACTCAGAGAACAAACTGACCGGCATTATTTCCGAACGCGACTTAATCCGCTGTTCCCGCATTGAGGATGATGTCCAGACGAGTGACTTCTCTACCGGAACAGACGACGATGAATGGACATGGGAGAGCATCCGCGACAACCACACCATCTCCTACGGCATCTCCAAAGTGGAACTTCCGAACCGTCCGGTGAAGGACGTCATGGTAAAAAAGGTCATTTCTGTCCCGAACAATGCCGAAATCAGTGACTGTGCCTTAAAGATGAAGCGCGGCCGTGTGGATCAGATGCCGATCATCGACAATGATCAGCGGCTGTCCGGTATGCTATTCGATCGCGATGTGATTACGGCATTATACGAAGCAGAATAACATTATTTCCCCTCAAAATATTCTCTCTATTTTCCCCGCGTTCCTCAAAGAGAAGTTATATTAATCTGCCTGTCATACGAGTAATTATGACAAAACCCATGTTATATGATTTCTTTGCGACCTGGTGTGGTCCCTGCAAAATCCAGAGTCCGATTATTGACTCGCTCGCAGAAAAGATCGGTGACAAGGTTGACGTAAAGAAGGTGGATGTGGACCAGTTCCCCGACCTTGCGAACAAATACCAGATCAGCGTGGTTCCTACCCTCATCATCGAAAAAGAGGGGAAAGTTGTCCACCGTCTTGAGGGTGTGACGGATGCAGCCCGCCTTGAAGCGCTGTTGATCCCCCTCTACTAATCTCTTAATTCTCTTAATAGTATTTTAGGTGAGGCGCACGCCGGTTCGTCGTGCTTTATCCCTCACTTCATGAGTCGCGGTCGCATGCCTTCAGCATGTTTCTTCGCCGCTTCGCGGCTCACTTTCACAAAGCCCTTTTGAACAGACAGCCAATAGGATAATATGACTCAGATCACCGTTGAGGTTGTCGGTTATACCTATCGTCCCTGCGGCCCGTTCCCCTGTGATGCCGACCGTTCCTGCGGCCTCGAAGAATGCTACCAGAAAGAGAAGCTGTCCTTTGCATTCCCGGCACTGCGCGATGCACTCGGGGAAAAATACGGCGACAAGGTTTCCGTCGAACTGGTCCCGCTTGACAAAGAAATTCCCGACCGCATCAAAGAAATTGTTCGCGCCGAACATCCCCCGTTGCCGATCATTTTGATCAACGGAACATGTGTTCCGGTTGGTGCGGTGTCTGTTCCGCGGATCAGCGAATACATCGATCCGCTTCTTTAAAAAAAATATTTTTTTGCCCCGGCCGGATCTGTTTTGTACTTTACTGTCGGTAGAGCTTTGTGTAGTGCAAAATTTTGCAGCAGTGCTCGGCGAGGGACGTAAACAGGTATGCCTGATCCAGATCTTTTCCCGCGGCAAACGTTCCATGTCCTCTCGCAATGACAACATTGGCGCTGCGCAGCCCTTTTGCAACTGAATCAGCCAGTTCCTGTGTTCCGGGCGCTCCGTCCACCACGGCAATGAAAGGTGCAAGCATTTTTCCTTCACTGTCGATGGTGAGTATTTCATCCTCTACCAGAAGAGAGAGTGCGACGGCATGGGCCGGATGAGCGTGAACAATCGCTGAGTGCTGCTCTGCTTCATTGTAGACTGCGGTGTGCACCTGCCACTCACTGGATGCTCCCGGCGTGACTCTGCCGTTCAAAGGCATGAGCACCGCCTGTGCCGGATCTGCGTCAAGATAAGAACCGGTGCGGGTGATAAAGTAGCCGTCGGCATAGCGTGCGCTCATATTTCCAAAGTTTCCGCCGACAAGATGTTCCGTAAAGAGTCGTTTTCCGATGCGGGAGAGATCGGAAAATATTTCCTGGTCTGTCATATATGGGATTATATTTCCCGGAATTGCTATTTCTAATGTAGGGTTTGCCTCTTCCGCAGTGGGCGGAAGGGCAGACACCAAAAAAACAGACAGACTCACTCAGAGGTTTTGTCCCATCAGCCGGACGAGAACAGCCTTTTGTGCGTGCAAACGGTTCTCCGCCTGATCCCACACACCACTCTGCATGGAGTCGATCACCTCATCCGTGATCTCCTCGCCGCGGTGGGCCGGCAGGCAGTGCAGAACGATTGCATCCGGCGCGGCACGTTTGAGGAGCGGCATGTCAAGACAGAAACCATCGAAATCCTTTAACTTCATGTCCTTGATCTCCTCTTCACCCATGGAAATCCAGGTGTCCGTATAGATAGCGTGAGCATCGGCCACCGCCTTCTTCGGATCATCGTACTCCACAACCTTTCCACCATTTTCCCGCGCAAACCGGATAGCAGCCGGGTCCGGCTCGTAGCCTTTCGGTGTTGCAACCGCGATCTCCATCCCGGTCTGCACCGAAGCCATGATCAGCGAATTGCAGACATTATTGCCGTCACCGATCCAGGCGACCCGCAGACCGTTCAGATCCCCGAACTTCTCTTTGAGCGTGAGAGAGTCCGCCATGATCTGACAGGGGTGTTCCTTGTCGGACAGCGCGTTGATCACCGGAATGGATGCATACTTTGCAAACTCCGTGATCGTCTCATGCTTATAGGTCCGCATAATTACACCGTGGACATACCGCGACATGACCCGTGCGGTATCGGCGATCGTCTCGCCGCGTCCGAGCTGCGTGTCCCGTGAGTTCAGATACAGGGCATATCCGCCGAGATCATACATGCCCACATCAAAGGAGATCCGGGTCCGCGTCGATGCCTTCTCAAAGATCATCGCAAGCGTCTTTCCGGCAAGCAGCGGGTGGGGAACACCTGCATACCGCTGGCGCTTCAGTCGTGCAGCGAGCGTCAGAATATCATCGTACTCCTCGCACGATAAATCTGTAATCGAAATAAAGTCCTTTTTCATCCCCGCAGCTCCTTCATGTGGGCAATTCTCTTCGCAAACAGAGCCTCTGTTCCGATGTCGGTCCGGTGGCGGACATTGCCGGAGACATTGCGGCACGCAGTCTCCGCCGCTTCTTCCGCCTCGGTGAGGTCTGCACCGACACCGACGAATGCCATCGTCCGGGAAGTCTGCGTCTGAAGCACCCCGTTTTCTTCAATCACGTTTGCGTAGTAGAGAATAGTATTCTCATGCGGTCCGAGGGTGATCGGATCACCTGCGTGCGGATGTTCGGGATAGTCCTTCGGCACGATGTACTTGCAGACCGTTGCCTGTTTTTTGAAGGAAACATCCGCAGGTGTGAGTGTTCCTGAAATGATATGCTCTGCAATCGTCACAAAGTCCGAGTCGAGAAGAGTTAAAACGTTCATCGCCTCCGGATCACCGAACCGGGCATTGAACTCAATGACCTTCGGCCCGTCGCCTGTGTTCATGAACTGACCGTACAGCACTCCTTTGTAAGGACAGCCTTCCTTTGCAAGCGCCGCAACCGTTTCCTGCATTATGGAAAATGCCGCTGCATAATCCGCATCAGTTACAAACGGGAAGGTATGATCAGCAAGCGTGTAAGAACCCATGCCGCCGGTGTTCGGGCCGATATCCCCCTCAAACGCACGCTTGTGATCCTGCACAAGCGGCATCGGAACAAGTGTCTTTCCATCCACAAACGCCATCAGCGTGAACTCCTCGCCAAGCAGGCGTTCTTCAAGGATGATCGTCTGATTCTCAAGCGTCATCGCATAGGCGACCGCTCCTTCGCGGTCAACCTGCTCACCCATTACCTTTACACCTTTGCCGCCGGTAAGACCGGTCGGCTTTACCGCAAGATCGCCCGGATAGGATCTGATGTACTCGGCAGCCTCTATTGGATTCTCACACAGTTTGTAGGCAGGGCAGCCGTTAATTCCGTGTTTTTGCATCAGTCTTCTGCAAAATCCCTTATCCGTCTCAATGCGTGCGGCAGCCTTTGACGGACCGACACATCCGATACCTGCTGAAACCAGCGCGTCGGAGACACCTGCCGCAAGCGGAGCCTCGGGACCCACAACCGCATATTCAATATTGTGCTGTTTTGCAAATGCGAGGACTGCACCTGCATCCGTCTCCGGATGAATCAGCACCTCACGGCACAGCTTTGCGATTCCGGGGTTTTTCTTTCCCATTACACAGTACAGATCTGTTTTAGTATTCTTCGACAGTGCGAGTGTGATTGCGTGTTCCCGTCCACCGCCACCCACAACGAGTATTCTCATGTTCATATCTATCTCCTGTCCGGCAAAAAACTCAGCGGTTTAACAATTCACTTGCTCTGACCAGCGGATGCAGGGTTACTCCGTCTGCTGCAAGCAATGCTTCTGCGCCGCTGTCCCGATCAACTACGACAACAACTGAGTCAACAACGGCGCCCGCCTTGCGCAGCTCGTCAATGCCGTACTTTGAGGAACCACCCGATGTTGTTACATCCTCAATTAAGAGAACGTTCTTTCCGGCAACATCGCCGATAACCATCTGGCTTTTTCCATGATCCTTTGCTGCTGCACGAATGACAGCACAGGGTTTACCGCTTGCAAGCGATACGGCAACCGCGAGCGGCACGCCGCCCACGGCAACACCTGCAATTACGTCAAAAGTGTAGCGTTCGGCGACCTCCTTTGCAATCTCGCCGAGCAGTGAGGGCTGCATGATCGCCGTCTTCACATCAATGTAGTATTTGCTTTTTGCACCGGAAGCAAGGGTAAAATCCCCGAACTCCACGGCCTTATATTGGATTAACAGATCTAATACCGGATTTACCATGTTCTCCGTAAAACTCCTGATGAAATATTGTGTATTATATGAGGTGAAAGAACATTAAGTATTCCCAGAATATCAGTCTGGTTGCGCTTGGAAAAATCACAGTATCCACGGAGTTCACCCTCTCCATCGCAGGCGGGGGTGAACTCCGGATAAAAGTAACAACCCGATTTACCAGGGCACCTGTTTGATGCCGATCAGGTAACCGATGATGTTGGCACCGCGATGGAGAAGCGGTGTCCAGATGAGGATTGCAAGAAAGATCCAGATGGTGACATACGCCATCACCCACGGCCAGGCAAAGACTGCCAGAAGCACAAGAGACCCTGCTACCAGATCGTACATATCTGCGATCGGCCACTTCTCTCCGCGGTCTTTTCCTGCGCGGCGTTTAAAAAAACTCTTTACCATGTCACCAAGAAGCGCACCGGCGGCAAGAACCGTTATCGTAACGATAGTGTGCTGCGGCAGCCAGTCCCAGTGAAACGTTTCTGCGAGGAACATCTGCAGGAGTCCGAACAGAACTCCGACAACAATCCCCCCAATAAGGCCGCGCCATGTTTTTCCGTCTCCCAGATATCTGCGCCCGTCTTTTGCGCATTTCCCAAAGTCAACCGGGGTGCCTCCGCCAAACGGAACCGCGCCTGCATTTGCAACATATGCAGGTACCATAATCCAGAATGCTGCAACGAACGTCATCAAAACCGCAAGAATTGTCTCCACAATCATCTGATCACACGATCCATAGTTTATTTAATGGAAAGCAGAAAGATATAATAACTTACATTTTGGCGGCATGATCCGCCGATACCCAAGGAGATTGGCCAGGTCCATGAAAATCATCAAAGAAACAAAAAGCATGTGTCCGGTCTGCGGCAGGCTGCTCCCCGCAACAGTTACTGAAGAGGATGGAGCTGTCTGGATTCGCAGAACCTGCCCTGAACACGGAGAACTACGATCTCTCTACTGGTCGGATGCAGAGATGTATCACCGGTTCGAAGAGTATGACCGCGAAGGCCGCGGCGTCTATAACCCGAACACCAATACTCCCGGCGAGTGTACCCAGCGCTGCGGACTGTGTGCCCACCACAAATCCGGTACCCTTCTCGCAAACATCGATCTCACGAACCGCTGCAATCTGAACTGTGACTTCTGTTTCGCCAACGCCCGTGCATGTGGATATATATATGAGCCGACGTTCGACGAGATTGTCTCAATGCTTGAGCTCCTCAGAAATGAGGAACCGGTTCCCTGCCCGGCTGTGCAGTTTGCCGGCGGCGAGCCGACGATGCGCGATGATCTGACAGATATCATCAAGAAGGCCAAGGAACTCGGATTCTCGCAGGTACAGATGGCATCAAACGGTATTAAACTTGCACGCAATCCCGAACTTGCCAGAGAATGGCGGGCCGCCGGTCTGTCAACCGTGTATCTGCACTTTGACGGTACCACAAAAGACACCAATCCGCTTCTGGAAAAGACCAGTCTTCCGGCGATTGAAAACTGCCGGAAAGCAGGCCTCGGTATTGTTCTCGTGCCGACTGTCATCAACGGCAAAAACGATCATCAGGTGGGCGATATCATCAGGTTCGCTGCAAAGAACATTGATGTGATTCGCGGCATCAACTTCCAGCCAGTAGCCTTTACCGGTGCTGCCAAGAATGATGATGTGGAAAGGGAACGCGTCACCGTTCCGGATCTTGTCAAACGCATGGAAGAACAGACCGGAGGCGCATTAAAACAGTCCGATTTCTATCCGGTACCGTCAATGATGTCCGTCTGCGACCTGATTGAGTCCTACACCGGTGAAGCGCAGATTATGTTCTGCGCCCACCCGCACTGCGGTGCTGCAACCTACGGATTTGTCAATGAGAAAGGCGATCTTGTACCGGTCAACCGGTTCATTGATGTGGACAGATTCCTGACCGAAGTCGCAAAGATGGCCGAAAAATTCCGGAGTGCAGGAAAAACCGGCAGATACCTTGCAATGGTTACCGGCCTCAACAACATGCGAAAGATTGTGGAGAAGGGCGAGGTTGAAGGTATTAAGATCGACATGAACAAGATGATCTACGATGCCCTGATCAAGCACGACTACAATAGTATCGGCCAGTTCCATAAGAATGCGCTGTTCATCGGGACGATGCACTTCATGGACTGCTTCAATTACGATACCGACCGCGTCGAACGGTGCTGCATCCACTACACAACGCCGGACGGCCGCCTGATTCCGTTCTGCACCTACAACAGCGGTCCGGTGTACCGCGAGCAGGTCTGGAAGAAGTACGCAAAGCCGATGCCGGTCAGGAAAAATACCTCTGCCGAGGGTTCCTGCGCCGGATGTGAGACATGTGGTTCCGCCGAAAAAAGTGACTGACTTTTTTCGGTTTTTGATCTTTTTCTGACCCTCATTTGAGGGAAACTGTTATCACCTTCCCCATCATTTATCCCATATGAACTGCCCTGTCTGCGGACAGGATTGCATTCAGTCTTCTGATGATCTGGTAAAATCTTCTGCTCACCGGTTTGATGCGTGCCCGTCCTGTCAGGGTTTGCGAAGAGACAAGCGCCTACCTCCGGTTCTTGACTCTCCGCCGCCGCCCTGCCCTGTCTGCGGCAAACGCTATATTGATGATGTTTTTTCCCATATCTGGCTGATACTGGCAGAGGAGAAAATAATTTCCCCCGCATCTCCTCTGGGCAGTGCAGGCATTCCTCATCTGCATCCTTTTATGGTACTCAGTACTCCGCCGCATCTCCCGCCGCGCTCCCTGATTCTTTTGACACACGCCATTGACAAACATGTTGCCGAGCGGCTGATGGCAGAGGTCCCCGAGCTCCGGGGTGTTGTCCGTGACCGGCATGTGGTGCCGGGATTATCCTGCGGGATTGATTCACCGGTTTTTCATACGCATGAACTTGTTGCCGGATGCGATCTCCATGCCGCAGTATTTCCCTCGCCCGCCGGAAATATTGTGGTGTATCAGAGAAGTTCCACCATGCATGTGGAGATGCCGCGGGTGTTCAACCCAAAACTTCTCTCAGTATCCCGCATGATTGAACGTGCTCATCCGGTAACGGTCATCGACGGGTGTTCGGGTGTGGGAACACTCGGCATAGCCGCAAGTCTTGCAGGAATGCCGCATGTCATTCTCAATGACCGGTGGTATGCGGCAGCATTCTGGTGTGCAGTGAACATCTCGGTTAATTGCCGTCCGCTGGACCTTGATGATTTTTCCTGGCAGATAGATCCGGCAGAATTTTCCGCTAAAAAAATCCGCCGCTGTCCGGTGGAAGTGGCTTCCGCTTCCGGCAGTCATGCGAGGCTTGAAGTCTGGCACGGGGATTTCCGTTGTCTTCCGCGAAAAATTTCGGTTTCTGCTGATTCCCTCTGTGTCTTTGATCCGTTTGAGAAAGAGGATCGAAGGGGTATGGAAAAGATCATGAATGATTGGAAAAAATCCACCGGAAGCCGGATTTTTATACCGTAACGTCTTGCTCTGCGGTAAGGGACGTCTCAGACATTTAGAGAAAGCCATTTTCCTGCTAAGCTTTATCCCGCCCCTCATGCAAGTACTACACAACATATGATCCTCTCCACAGGTCCCGGTTCCACCCGTCTCTATCGCAAAGTTGCCGATTTCCTCGCTTTGCCCGAGGAATCGGTCACTGCGGTTGCATCGCTGTTCGGCAGCGGGGCAACCGTTCCTTTCATCGCCCGGTACCGCAAAGAAGCCACCGGTTCTCTTGATGAAGTTGCAATCGCGTCGGTGCGTGACGCACTTATCCGCATCAAACAGGTTGACGAACGCAGGGAAAGCATTCTTACAACCCTCCGGGAACGAAAGATTCTCACCATTGATCTGCAGAACAAGCTTCTCTCAGCGGATACGGTTGCAGAGATTGAGGACATCTATCTGCCCTACCGGCCAAAACGCCAGACCCGTGCAAGTGTTGCCCGTGACCGTGGTCTTGCACCGCTTGCCGCGGTTCTGCGCATACAGGATGTGCGGCTGTCGCCGGAGACGGCTGCCGTGACCTTCATCACTCCGGAGGTCCCGACTGCGGCGGACGCGCTTGCCGGTGCACGGGACATTATTGCCGAGGAGATCTCCGAGGACGCAGACCTTCGCGGGATGATTCGCGGTATCTATGCCCGCTCCGCACATCTCTCTTCCGGAGTGGTGAAAGGAAAGGGTGAGGACTCTTCGGTATATGCCGGATACTTCGAGTGGGATGAGCTCATCACCCGGGCGGCATCCCATCGCGTGCTTGCGGTGATGCGGGGAGAGCGTGAAGGTGTACTCCGTCTGCATCTCGCACCACCCGAGGATGTTGTCCTGAAGGAACTGATTCCGCGTGTGGTAACCGGCAGCAGTGCAGCATCGTCCGAGGTTGCGGCGGCAGCAACCGATGCCTACCGCCGCCTGATCGCTCCGTCGCTTGAACGAGAGTTCTTCAATACCATCAAGGAGCGTGCCGACACCGAGGCTATCTCGGTGTTTGCCGAGAACCTCCGCCACCTCCTGCTCGCAGCCCCGGCCGGGGAAAAGCGGGTACTTGCAATTGATCCGGGGTACCGCACCGGCTGCAAGTTTGTCTGCCTTGATGCGACCGGCGGTGTTGCGGAGACCGGAGTTATCTATCCGGAGACAAAGCGTACACAGGCCCGCGAAACATTGATCCGACTCTGTAAGACGCACGCAATCGACATCATCGCGATCGGGAACGGAACAGCAGGCCGTGAGACGGAAAAGTTTGTAAAAAGCATCACCTTCGGCAGACCGCTGCCGGTTTTGCTGACAAGCGAGTGCGGGGCATCGGTGTACTCGGCGTCGGCGGAGGCCCGACGCGAGTTCCCTGACCTTGACATCACACTTCGCGGAGCGGTGTCCATCGGACGCCGCGTGCAGGACCCGCTGGCCGAGCTTGTCAAGATCGATCCAAAGTCGCTCGGTGTCGGCCAGTACCAGCACGATGTGGATCAGAACCGGCTCGCCGCAAAACTTGTCGATGTTGTCGAGCAGACGGTTAACGCCGTGGGCGTCAACCTCAACACCGCAAGCCCGGCACTGCTCGCCTATGTCTCGGGTATCGGACCAGCCCTTGCCGAAAAAATTGTTGCATACCGTACCGAACACGGACCGTTCAGGAACCGCAGAGAACTGCTGAACGTTCCGGGTGTCGGACCGAAAACCTTTGAGCAGGCCGCAGGATTTCTTCGCATCATCGGAGGCGACAATCCGCTTGATATGACCGGCGTACATCCCGAGCGGTATTCTCTTGTGGAACGGATGGCAGCTGATCTTGGTGTTTCAGCAGG
The DNA here is from genome assembly GCF_026891975.1 of Methanocorpusculum petauri. Classification (GTDB taxonomy): domain Archaea; phylum Halobacteriota; class Methanomicrobia; order Methanomicrobiales; family Methanocorpusculaceae; genus Methanocorpusculum; species Methanocorpusculum petauri. The sequence goes on from NZ_JAPTGB010000003.1 coordinate 112,590, forward strand.
ACGACTTGCCGGCGGTGCCGAGCTTCTGAAACGGATCGAGCCGGAAAAGTATGTGAGTCCGAACTGTGGTCTTGTGACCATCACCGACATCATTGAAGAACTGTCAAGTCCGGGTCGCGACATCCGCGTCACGGACGAAGAGGAGTTCTCCTTTGATTCAACCATACATGAGATCACCGATCTTACGGAAGGAATGATACTTCCGGGCATTGTCACGAACGTTACTGCGTTCGGGGCATTCGTGGATGTGGGTGTGCATCAGGACGGCCTTGTGCACATCAGCGAACTTGCCGACCGGTTTGTCGCGCATCCGTCCGAGGTTGTAACGGTTGGGAAACAGACGAGAGTACTGGTGCTGGCAATAGATACTGCCCGCAACCGTATCAGTCTGAGTATGAAACGAGCGGTGTAGATGGGGTTCTGGAACCGGCTTGGGGCGGAGCGGAATGCTGTCTGTGGTATTGACTGGTCAGCCCTCGGAAATCTTTCGCGCAAAGGTGAGCTTCTTGCAGGTTTGCGATCCTGCGGAACGATGTTTACTCCCGAGGATCTTGAGGAGATGCTTGTCCGGTACGGGAAAAAACTCACACATGTCAGAAAAGAGTATGCGGCAACTCTTCTTGTTTCGGCCCGTATACAAATTGTGGACGGATATCACCGCATGATGACCGCAGAACTTGCGGCTGTTCACGCGGATATCCGTCTGCCGGGATCATGGAAGGAGTTTGTGCGATCCGCAGCTGTTCAGACTCGCGGAAAACGGCTTGCAGAACTCAAGTATCTGATCGCTGCATATGCCATGTACATTGCAGACGAGCCTGCCCATCCGGTGGGAACACCATTTCCGGGAGGTTATACCGTTGAACTGCATGAAGGAGTATATTATTGCCCGGTCCGTGCAGTTCAGGGAGGAATTGACGAGGCACTTTGCCGGTTCTGCCCGGCAGTGCAGAGTCGTGAGCGGGATCTTGTGCTCAGCCGCGAACAGCGTGAGTTTGTGGAACGCGGCGAGAAACTGGAGAGCTACTTCTACAATTATCACGGGTGAACTGCGAAGCGGTGAGAGGCCGCAGGAGTTTTTTCTGAGAAATGCTGGCGGATGAACGGAGGCTGTGATCTTGCATGACGGAGAAACACCGCAACAACTCATCCGCTTCTTTTTTCACCAAATATCCAACGAATACTTTCCCGAAGATACGATGATACGACCCGGTCTGCCGCCTTTCATATCATGTGTGTCAGGCCAATATCTATTTTAACTCACGGGCACCATTTAGTAATGCAATGAACAGTGGCATCTGCCCGAAATGTGGTTTACCAAAAGAACTCTGTATTTGTGAAGAAGTCGCAAAGGAACAGCAAAGAATCAGCGTGAAAGTAAGCAAGAGACGGTACGGAAAAGAGGTGACCGTTGTGGATGGTCTGGATCCGTATGAGATCGATCTGGAAGATCTCTCCAAGTTCTTAAAAGGACGTCTTGCCTGCGGCGGCACGGTGAAGGAAAATTCCATTGAGCTTCAGGGTAATCACCGCGACAGAGTGAAGGAACTGCTGACCACACGCGGATATAGTATCGATAATATCAGCTGAATTCTAAAAAATATTTTTTTGAAAATTCTTTTTCACATTTTTTGCATCAGGGCTTGCTTTTTTTTCTTGGTGATCCGGTTATTCAGCTCCGCATCTTCGTCACCGCAGTAGGAGAGGGCGGTGTCGAATGCGGCGATGGCATCATCGGTTTCGCCGAGCTGCAGGAGTTCATAGCCTTTGTTGTACCAGATGTCAGGGGCTTTTGGGAGCGCAATCAGGACGCGGCGGAAGCAATCATGAGCTTCGAGATGTTTTCCCAGACAGCTGAGTGCCAGTCCCTTATTGTTCATGGCACCGGTCATGGTACGATCATATTTGAGCGCACGGTCGTATCTGGCGATGGCCTCTTCGTACTTTCCAAGATCACGGAATGCATTTCCACAGTTAAAGTAACTTACCGCGTGCCCCGGTGCAATTTCGATGACGGCCGAATAACATGCAATGGCGTCTTCGAGTTTACCTGCGTCGTAGAGCATGGTTGCCCGGTTGAACCAGTGTTCCGGTGCCCGGGGTTCTGCGTTGCAGACCCGGGTCATGATGTTATCTGCTTCTTTGTAGTTCCCTTTTTCAGCGAGCATTCGCGCGCGGCTGGTCAGATATACAACATTATCCGGTTCATACCGGAGTGCTTCGATAAAACACAGGTCAGCTGCCTCAATATCGCCGAAAGTTGCAAGAGCATCGCCTTTGTTGTGATAATAGACGGCGGTTTTTGGTCGGAGTTCGATCGCTTTGTCATAGCAGGTTATTGCCTCGGTTCGTTTTCCCTGCATTGAAAGAATGCGTCCCTTGTCGTTCCACGCGGGTGCGTTGGACGGGTCGGCAGCAAGTGCCTCATCAAGGCACCAGAGTGCATCACTGTACCGGTTGTACTGCAGGTAGGAAAGTGCCTCGCTGTATTTTCGGGCTGCTGCTGCTCCTGCATCTTCGTTCGTACCGGTTTTTTTGATCCGGTCAAAAAGTCCCATGGGTGATCTTACATATCTGAGGCGATGAGGGATAGCCTTTTCCGCCTGCGATTTCCTTTTTTCTAATGCAGAGTCTCCGGTTTCTGTCTGCGGCAGATACAGGGGATAGACAAAATATGAAAATTCCGGCTGAAAAACCGTTTTTTTGGTTCGGACCGGTTGATGACAAGTAGTCCGTCCCGGGCAGGCAGGCACGCCCTCCTGCCCGATACAGGAGATTTTTATAATTCCGGATGATTATTCAGCGGCAGTATCGGTCATACGTGCGACAACCGTTGCCACATATCTGCCGAAGTTGACACCGTGTTCAATGTCTGTCTCACGTAACTGGCCGTCCGCTGCAAGCCCATAGTGACCACCGGAGTGTTCTTCATTTCCTTCCGAGTTTGCGATAGGATCGCCAACCACAATCATGCCGTGAATAAGCATGGCCTGAACGATGGAGAGGATTGCCGTTTCTTTGCCGCCGGTACGATCGCCTGCCGTGGTGAAGGCTGCACCGACCTTTCCGCAGAGCCGCCCGCGGACAAAGGTCGTATCATCGATCAGTTCCTTGAACTCGGAAGCAACTCCGCCGAAATACACCGGAGATCCAAGAATAATACCATCATACCGGACAAAATCGCTTGCCGTCACGCGGTTGAATGCAAGCACGTCAACCTTTATTCCGGGAATCTCTGCAGCGCCGCGGCCGATGGCCTCGGCAAGCAGTTTTGTTTTGCCCGTGCGGCTGTAGCAGGTGATAAGTATCGATGCCATTTCTTCGTAATATGTATCGTCCGTCAGGCTTTAAAGTTCAGCATTGGGTATCAGCTGAGATAAACAGGTTTAATATTCCTGCACCTTCAGGGCTGTCCTCCCTCGTACTCCGGTTCCTCCTCATCCACCCCGTCCTTATAGTACCAGAGATCGTATGTCTCATACTCTCCAAGCTCCTGCGCAATCCGCACCGCAAGTGTGTGCCAGCATGATTTCCCGTACAGCCGCGCCTCACAGCTGCAGAAATCCCCCTCCACATAATACTCCCCTGAGTTGCCGACCACCACAAAATAATCCCGGTATTTTTTCACGCGGCGGTCACGGACCGCATCAACCGCATCGCTGCCGCGTTTCCCGTAGGCATGTACAAATGCCTGCCGCACCGTCTCATTCAGAGACCGTTCCGTTTTCAGAACCTGCCAGGGATGAATCATGGAATAAGGGATGTCTCAGGAATATCCTCGATAAATATCCAGCCTTCCCGCTGTGCCAGCGCACGCATACCGGGTGCTTCCAATGCGTAATGTGTCGCCTCGATACAGGGAATCGGCGACTCGCGGGCGATGTTGTACTTCAGTTCGGAGGCAAGATATGCCTCAGCTCCGAGTTCGGCTGCTTCCTCGATCAGCTCCCAGTCAAAGGCCGACCCTCCCGCAACCGCAAGCCGGGTCACCTCGCTCACCTCACCCCAGACACGAAGGCCGCATCCGAGAATCTCTGCAATCTCGGCAAATGGTTTCGTCATCGTGCCGACGATCTCAAGCGATCCCTTCACGCGGTCGGTCAGACCGAGCAGATCCGCAAGTGCATCATTGATGCCGCCGTCCGCATGGTCGAAGTTCGTGTGCATTGCATACAGATTGATATTATTTGCAAGAAGCGGCCGGGCGATATCTGCGTTCCTGCCGCAGATTCCGTGCATCGGTGCCCAGAACGCCGGATGGTGCACCACCAGCGCATCAACCCCGAGTTCGGCTGCCATCTCCGCAACATGGGGCGTTGCATCCAGAGCGCAGGCAACTGTCTCAATGCTTGCCGTACCTTCCAGAATCAGACCGATACGGCCCTCATCAAACTCCTCCGCAAGAGCAGGCGGAGCGATGGTCTCAAGTTTTTGGATGAACTCACCGATGTACATTAGATAGATATTGGTTCTGCGGGATTAATAAGTCACTTTATATACATGGAGCAGGGAGATATTAGACTATATGTACAAATCCATCGACGATATTAACGAACATATCCGCGATGGAAGTGTGCGGGTTGTAACAGCCGAAGAGATGCCGGACATCGTCGACGAACTCGGCGTGTCAGGAGCACTCCGGGAAGTGGATGTTGTCACAACCGGCACCTTCGGCGCGATGTGCTCGTCAGGGGCGTTCCTCAACTTCGGACACCCGGAGATCCCCATCCGTATGGAGAAAATGTGGCTCAACAATGTTGAGGCATATGCGGGTGTTGCAGCGGTTGACTGCTATCTCGGGGCAACACAGGAGTCAATAACCCGCGGAGACGATTACGGAGGTGCCCATGTGATCGAAGACCTGATTGCAGGCCGGTCGGTTGAACTGCACGCCCGTGCCAAAGGCACGGACTGCTACCCCCGCCAGTCCCTTACCAACGAGTTCACCTTATCCGATCTCAATCAGGCGATCATGGTCAACCCGCGGAACTCCTATCAGTGTTACAACGCGGCAACGAATATGGGTGACCATGCGGTCAAAACTTATATGGGGTATCTCCTGCCCGGTCATCGCAATATCACCTACTCAGGAGCAGGAGCTCTTTCGCCCCTGACAAACGATCCGACATTCTCAGTGATAGGTTCTGGGACCCCGATCTTCCTTGGCGGTGCAAACGGAACGGTCGTCGGTGAAGGAACCCAGCACTCGCCGGGCGCAGGATTCGGTACGCTGATGACGACCGGCGACATGAAGGAGATGTCAACCGACTATATCCGTGCCGCAACGATGACCGGTTATGGGGTGACGATGTATGTGGGTGTGGGTGTCCCGATCCCGCTGTTAAACGAGGAGATCGTGAAGCACACGGCAGTGCGGGACGAGGATCTTACAACCAGCATTGTGGACTACGGCACACCGGTCCGTGACCGGCCGGTGGTGCGCGAGGTGACGTATGCGGAGCTGAAGAGCGGGGCGGTTGAGATCAACGGCGAGGAGATCAGAACATCGCCTCTGTCCAGCTACAAAAAGGCACGCGAAGTTGCAGCCGAGCTGAAGGGAAGAATTGAAGCGGGAACGTTTACGATGGCGCTTGCAACCCGTCCGATCAATGCAACGAAGAGGAACAAGCCGATGGCCGAGCATGGGGTTGTCCGCCGCGTGAGTGAGATGATGGTGGGCACGTTTGTGACCATCACCGGCGAGGAAAGTGTCAAGGAGGCGGCAAACCGTCTGCTGAAAGGAAACACGAACCATCTGCCGGTGATCGACTCAGAAAACCGGCTGATCGGGATTGTGACGACGTTTGATATCTCCAAAGCGTTCGCCCGCGACGAGGAGGATCAGAAAGTGTCGGAGATTATGACCCGCAGCGTGATTACGGCGCTGCCGGACGAACCGGTGGATCTTGCCGCACGCAGGCTGCAACTGAACAACATCGGTGCACTGGTGGTTATTGATACGGCAAAGAAGGTGCTCGGCATGCTGAACTCCTATGATCTCGGTGATCTGGTGGGAGAGAGGTGGCACAAATGAAACTGATGGTAACCTTTGACAGCGACGGGGTGCAGGAGGCGAACATTGCGAATGCAATTCTTGCTTCCGGCGTTCCGGTGAATGTGGAACGGGCGCAGATCGATGGCGATGACGGCTGGACACTGCTGGATGTGAAAGATGCAGATGCGGAGAAGTTCATCGAGGCACTAAAGCATCCCGGCGTTACCGTGAAGATTCAGCGGGATGCAGTTTCGCACAATCTGACGGAGTGCGTTGACTGCGGTCTGTGCATCAGCATCTGCCAGAAAAAGGTGTTTTCCTTTGATGATTCCTGGCAGCTGCAGGTCAACTCGGAACGCTGTGTTCTGTGCGGGCGGTGTGCAATGTACTGTCCGCAGCGTGCGTTAAGTCTGCAGAAATGATTCGCGAGCATTTCGAGTTTCACCAGACGATTACGACGATCCTCGCCGAGGATCCCACCCATATTGTGGCGGCGAAGGCGGGAATGATTGCAGGCCGGGCGGACCTTGAGTCCTATATCCGTGCCGATCCTTTTTTTGGAACTTCCTACTCGCCGGTGCCGGCGGAGTCTGATGCGCCGCTGATTGTGCGGCGGATGGCGGCAGCGGCAGCCGAGGCGGATGTCGGGCCGATGGCGGCGGTTGCAGCGGCGATTGCGTGGGCCGGGGTAGAGAGTATGATTTCCGCGGGTGCCGCGTTTGGTCTGATTGACAATGGCGGTGATATTGTGTTTACCGCAGCCGACCGGCCGGTACGTGCGGGTCTGTATGCAGGGACCGCCCCTGTGTCGGGAAAGTATGCATTTGTCCTGCCCCCGGCTCCCGGTATCCGGGCGGTGTGCACCTCGTCTGCGACGGTCGGACCGTCGGTTTCGTTCGGGGTTGCGGATGCGGTGGCGGTGTTTTCCCGCGATCCGGCGAAAGCGGATGCCTGGGCAACGGGGCTGTGCAATGACCTCCGTCCAACGAACGAAGGGATTGTACTGCCGGACGGAACGGCAGTTGACGCGGTGTATGCGGTTATCGGGGAATGGACTGCGGCATGGGGAGAGGTCCCGGAGATGGTTCCTGCTGCCGTCCGCTATGATATGATTACGAAAGGGGAGTAGGATTATGCCGAGCAGTGCTCGCGGGCAAAGTCTGCGGCACGGTCGTATGCTCCCTCTCCGGTGAAGGCTGCGAGGATTTTTTCCCCGTCCCAGACACCGATGAAAAACAGTTTTTTGGATCGATCAAATCCCATAATCAGCTCCGCAAGTTCAACCGGCAGTATTTTGATGCCGTGCAGGAGCTGTGAGGACGGTTCAAGCAGGAGGATATCGTACACGTCAATGTCAGGGACTTCGCCAAAGGCGTACATGTAGGTCTGCGCTGCATTCGTCAGATCAGAGGTACAGAGCTGAACCGCAACGTCCGGATCAAGTTCGCGCATCAGCCGGGCAAGTTCTGCATCATCGTCTTCACAGGCATCGTAGAGGGAGTCGGCAAGAAGCGTCAGCTCTGCATCGGTCATCACAGTCATTTGCTGTGTAGTATTCGTAGTTCTCAGATGAATAATCTATGCCGATGGTTTCTGCATTCGGACAAATTTATAATCCTTCAGGAGTTTTTCGTACTTCCGCATCAGGTCTCTATCGTCCTGGGAAAGGTTTCCCCCTGAGTCAATGGCCTGTTTAAGGAGATCCTCGTTGTTGTCCAGGACCGCAAGGAAGAGGTCTATATTGGGATCCTCTACACCTTTTTTCTCTTTGAGGTAACGGAATGCATCTTTGACATAGTCATCACTGTAGGTTATCCGGTCTTTCACCGCATTAACAGCTGTCTTTGAAAGCCTTTCCACACTGTCCCCGGAGATTTCAGGGAGAAGTGCATAGATGTTGTTTTTCAGATTCAGCAGTTCGTCATGATATTGTTTGCTGATTCTACTGAGTTCTTTTTCGGCATTGTGAGCAGCAAAACCAATGGTGATACCATCCTGCCGGTTAAGAATAATCAGAAGCTCCACGTACAGTACAGTTTTGTCACCATTCTGGTTAATCAGGTATTCGATCGCAAGCCAGGTGGGACTTAACAGGAAGTCGCTGATGATTTTCTTTTCAGCATCGAATCCAAGATTTTTCATGTCGTTCCGGTATGATGATTTGGTGATAATGGATTTCAGGGCTGTGTCGAGCTTTACCAGATCTTCTTTGGTATCCTCACGTGTCCGGTGTTCAAACTCCTGTAGTTTTTTGTTCTGGGTAAATCCATAGATGCTGGAGATGATGCTGACCACAAGGGAGGTGAATGCAACAACGACGGTGAGTTCCATATCTATGAATGTTACCTTTGACAGTGATAAGAGGGCTGTTTGTGACAAAGTACAGGACGCCAAGCATGCAACCTTAATCTCTTCTGCGTTCAAACTGTTACCTCATGAAGGAGGAGACGACCCATACCGGGGAATGGAGTGGTTGCAGCAGCGACAGTGCCATTGACTGGGCACTCTACCACATGCTGACCGATGAAAAGCCGGTGATGATTACAGAACTGGTGCAACGATCAGGATGGAGCCGGGATGTCGTGGCGGAATCCCTGTCCCGGCTGGAGGCCAACTGCCTGATTGCAGTTATGGGCGAGTCGGTCAGTCTCCTGAGTTTATCGGACATGCTGATGCTGAATGAGATGATGCATGCTCCTGATATGCCGGTCTATATTGAAAACGGAGTTATCAAGGCGAAGAAACAATGCTGAAACCAGAATCCTATATCCTACGAATCGGCCACCGGCCGGAACGCGACCAGCGGGTCACGACACACGTCGGACTGAGTTCCCGGGCGCTCGGGGCGAGCGGAATGTATCTTGCCGCAGATGATCAGAAGGTTGCCGACAGCATTGCGGACGTTGCGCACCGGTTTGGCGGTACCTACTTCTGCGAGAATAATGTTAAGTGGAAGAGCTGTATCAATAATTTCAAACGAAACGGCGGGAAGGTTGTGCACCTTACCATGTACGGTCTGCGGCTGCAGGACGTGATATCCGAAATCCGTACCGAGGAAAAAATTCTGGTCGTGGTGGGTGCCGAGAAGGTGCCGGGAGATATGTATGAACTCGCTGACTACAATGTGGCGGTTGCCAACCAGCCGCACTCGGAGATTTCTGCTCTTGCGCTGTTTCTGGATCATCTGTATGAAGGTGCGGAACTGGAACTGGCGTTTCCGGATGCGGAACTTGAGGTGCTGCCGACCGCAATTGGCAAAACGACCGTCAAGCACGATGAACACCACGGTGACGAAGCGTGAGTCCGTCGGTACTGGTTGCCGGATACACAACCCGTCACGTGGCAAAGTCTGCGGCGCGTGCAGGGTATGACGTGTATGCGGTGGATCACTTCTGTGATCAGGATCTGCTCTGGTGTACAAAGGATGCGATGGCATTTGATGAGCTGGATGAACTGCCGTTTGCCATTGAGGAGATGCTCTCACGACATGATATCGACTGTGTGGTGACGACATCAGGTGCGGAGCTTTTGGATGTGCCGGACCGGCTGGGCACCGCTCCGGAGATTGCGGCACGGTTTATGGATAAGGGGAAGACTCAGGAGTTTTTTGAGTCTCTCGATGTTCCGGTTCCCCGGAGGCTTTCTGACGGCGAGTATCCTGCGATGATGAAGACGCTGTCGGGTGCCGGCGGATGGCGGAATGCGGTAGTTCACAGTGACGTGGAGCGCGCGTACTGGGAGGAGTTTGCGGAGCACGAACCGTTTATGATGCAGGAGGTGATTACGGGTGTTCCGGCAAGTGTTTCCTGTGTGGGCACGGGAAATGCGGCAAAAGCAGTTGCAGCAAATGAACAGATTCTCCGCGGAGGGGAGAACTGTGCCTATGCGTTTTCGGGATCAGTTACACCCTGTACGCACCCGATGACCAAACGGATGATGGCAGTTGCTGAAGAGATTGTTGCCGCAAGCGGATGCGTGGGGTCGGTCGGGGTGGATTTTGTTCTGACGGATACGGAAGCCTACGCAATTGAGGTGAACCCGCGGTTTCAGGGAACGGTGGAGACGGTGGAAGCAGCGACCGGTGTGAATTTGTTCCGGCTGCATGCGGATGCATGCCGCGGGATACTGCCTGATGCTGTGCCAAAACCCAGACAGGTCTGCGTGCGGAAAATTCTTGCGGCTCCGGAGCCGCTGGTGATGCGTGCTGACATGCGGGAGCTGGCAGGAACGATCACCGACATTCCGCATCCGGGGACGGTGTTTGAGGAGGGAGAAGTGATGTTTTCGGTTCTCGGGTGCGGAAAGTCGCGGGAGGATGCGTTTGTGTCTCTGGATAAACATATTACAGACGCCGTCCAACATATAAAGACATGATGGCGATCACTGAGGAACAGCTGCAAAATCCGGCAATATTCCAGTATCTTCTGAAACTCGTGGGTGAGGAGGGGATTGAACTTCTCCGCCGCTGCCCGAACGAGGAGTTGAGCGATGAGGATATTGCGGCGAGGACGGAGATCAACTTAAACTCCGTGCGCCATACGCTGTATAATCTCTATGAGCACCGGCTGGCGGAATACCGCAGAATTAAAAATAATGAGACGGGATGGCTGACGTATCTGTGGATTATGCGGATGGATAATCTGAATCTGGTTCTGCGCTCGGAGATGGAGACGGTGGTGGGAAAGCTGTCAGCGCGCCTGCAGTATGATGAGGCGAACGACTTTTATCAGTGCAAGAACTGCGGTTTGATGACGACGTTTAATAATGCGTGTACGACAAACTTCGCCTGCGAGCAGTGCGGCGAGATGCTGGTGCATTTCGATGATGAACTGCTGGTATCAGCACTGAAGAGCCGCGTTGAGAAGATGCGCGAGGCTCTTTCGGATGCCTGAGAATCCGTATTCTCAGATTCTTTTTTCTGCGGGCTGCGACTCCGGCGTGGTTCGGCATTGTGAGGTTGTTGCATCAGTTGCATCACGGTTTTCCGGTGATTCGGTGGATTCCGAACTGGTCCGGGCAGGATCGATGATGCATGATATCGGACGGTCAGTGACCCATGATATTTCCCATGCGCAGGAGGGGGCACGGATATGCTGCGAGCGGGGCGAACGTGAGATTCTGACGGAGATTGTGCGCCGGCATACGGGAGCGGGTCTGGATGCGGATGAGTGTACGCTTCTCGGACTTTCTCCGATGGATTGTGTGCCGCAGACACTGGAGGAGAAGATTGTGGCGCATGCGGATAATCTGGTGAAGGGTTCAACGGTAATTTCCATTGAGGAGCGTATGATGCGAATTGCGGATCTGTCAGGCCGATCAAAAAAGAAAATATGGCGGCTTGCAATGGAAGTTGAGCTGCTTGGATAACACCGGACTTACAATCCGCAGATTTCGCGGAGAAGTTTTTCCGCCTCGCGTTCGCGGGGGCCGCCGCATTTGGCAACCACACCCAGATGATACTCGATGAGATCGCGGAGACGGTCATCCTTGTTGTACACATATCTCGTTGCATGTACCGTTGCGTCGATGATGCTGTTGAAGCCCCGGTTGATCGGGTGCGGTTCCTCGCGGATATACTCGGATGCCACCGGCAGAAGATCGATGTAATAGGTTTCCTCGGTTTCATGCAGAACGGTTGTCCGGAACGCCATCCATGCGTCTGCGGAAAGCAGCCGCTGCATCACGATGCCGCCGACAAATACATCCGCCAGATCGTCAGCTGCGACGTCCGAAAACGCATATTGCGGATAGAGGTAACAGTCCGAAACAAAGTTTGCTGTAACCCAGCCGTACTCAAGGATGTTCGCAGCTGTCTTTGATCCCTTGAACAGAATCATCCGCGGGGAGATGCCCGGTTTTACGATGATGCCCATCGGGGCAGCATTGTCTTTTGTAACCGCAATTACTTCGGTGATTCCTTCGCCTAACAGTCCCATTTCCAACCCTCCAGAAGAGCGGTAAATATTCCTGCAATGCAGATGTCGGCAAGGGAGCCGGGATTGATGCCCGCTTTGATGCATTCTCCGTCAAATGCGGCAAGAGATCGTTTGCCGTCCAGAACCTCGCGGGCCTGATACATCACCGCTTCCGCGGTTTTTGCATCAAACTTCTTTGCAATAAAGGTGTCCGGATACTCTGCCATGAGGGCAAGAAACATTGCAGGGATCGTGTGTACTCCGCTGTTTTGTGCGATCAGCAGGTCTGCTGCGCGGCGTGTCAGGGCAAAGCCGTTCGTCCATTCGCGTGCAACCATGTCGTGCGGGGCAGAGTACTCCATTACGTTATACATCGTGATCTGTTCGTCAATCAGCCGTTGTACCGAGGCCGGATCGTTAACATCCATGGGGTCCTCGGTTCTGACCCGCACCTGTGTCAGGCCGAATGCTTCATAGAAGAGGACTGCATCAGTCACGGTTGTTTTTTTCACCAGTTCCGCCGCGCCGGCAATTCCTCTGCCTGCAATTAACGGCAGAAGAAGAAGAAACGCGCCGAAGTGTGTGTTGCCGCCGTTGTGCATGTTTGTGCGTGCGACTGCATCGCGCATCGCTTCGCCGATGGAGAGACGGCCTTCTTCAACAGCGGAAAAAACCGGTTTTGCCAGAACTGCCGAGGAAAGAAAATGATCGAGCCGGGTGTCTTCGTAGTCGTGACACCGGTCAATGTTGCCCGGTTTTCCGCGGGCAGTGACTTCAAGGAGCATGGCAAACTGCGCGAGCTCTGCAAGAGAGGCGGGTTTAACAGTCGGTTGGGACATCGGCAAAAATCTTCTCCATGATTCCGTCCGAAAGCTCCCGTTTTATTGCCATATATTCATTCTTTGCAAGCGGCAGGGATTTGAGTGTCATGTCGCGGAACATGCAGGGGGTTGAGGATTTGCAGCACCAGGCAAGACTGCCGAAACAGGTATGACTGCCTTTTGAAAGTTCAGTGCCGTCCGTCAACTCCTGTTTGAGTGCGAGGTACTCCTGACGGCTCATGCCGATTGTGTCAAGTGTCGGTAAAAGCGGGCACTGCTTGACCGGCATGCAGCAGAAGGTAAGGGAACGCAGGTCACCGCCGCGGCAGAGCTGTTTCGGTGCGTTGTACCAGCCGTTTTCTTCGGCGGTTGCACGGATGTAGCGGTCAAGAAGCTGGAGGGTTGCAACGTTTGCCGAACGGGCAAGGGAAACCATGTCGGCACCGTGCGAGAACATGTCCATCATTTTGTCGGGTGCGTTGATGCTGTTATTTGCAATAAGAGTCAGGGGGCAGCTGTTTCTGATCTGCCGGATGCGGGTGTAGCCAGTGTCCATCAGGTCAACATGCAGGATGTCGGCACCGGCAGCCCAGAGTTTTCGTGCAAGCAGCCGGTCATCGGTTACGCCTGCACGGGTTTTGACGGAGACGCAGACACCTTCTGCGTGAAGGGCGCGGACAATGTCGCAGAGGGCGTCGGTATTGTACAGCAGGTATTCGCCGCAGTGTGCGTCGATCATCGGCTGCTGGCGGCAGTGTGCGTCGATTTCATAGATGACATCTTTGCCGAACTCGCGGGCTGCGGCAACGTATGCGTCGGGTGTTGCGCCGCGAAGGTTCAGGCCGATAACGACATCGGTTCCTTCAAGCATGGCAAGCTCGGTTGCAATTTCGTCGAAACCTTCCGAAAACTCGGTGCGGCCCGCTTCAACCATTTTCCGGGCAGCTTCCTGTGTGGCGGCGTCCAGAGAAAATCCCCCGATGAAGGCAGCGCCTACATGGGCCGCACGTTCAAGGACATACTCTGCATTGGTGATTCCCGCCATGGATGCGAGTACTACCGGTGTTTTCACCGGTTTTCCGTTTATTGATAAAAATCTGTTCAACCCTCGCATAGATTCTATACTTATTCGTTCTCTCAGGTATTTAGTCTGACGGAGACGGTACGAGGGAGTCAAGGTGGTAGCCGTAGGGGGTGCGTTCCAGCGGGATGCATTTGCGGAACTCGTCTATCGGGATGCTGGCCTGCGAGGCGAAGAATGCGAGTACCATATCCCAGGGCATGAGGTAGGCTTCGTTTTTCTGGCCTCCCCGGAACTCTACGGCAAGGAATCCGTGCCTGCCGGTATATTTGAGAAAGCCGGAGATGTTGTCGATCTGGTGCACGTTGTCTTTGTCTTTGTGGAAGTTGCTCGTAAAGGAGAGACGTTTTCCTTTGACGGATTTGCATTCAATGGCAAGGTAAAAGGAAGGGTCGAGCGAGTCAACGATGATGTCGACATATTGGGTGTTGAAGTGCGCCTGCTTGAGGCGGTAGGCGAAGCCTTTCGTCCGGTGTTCGGTAAAGTACCGGTTGATGCAGATGACTACTGCACGCTCGAATTCGTTTGCCATGTTCTTTTCTTCATATTTGGTGTGAATTACTATTTTTAATGTGGGTTTTTATTTTTGTCCTGGGTGATGCAAAGGGAAAAATGTCTTGAAACTCCCCTGATAAAAAAAATTCTTTCGAAAATTATGGTGAACTGTATGCCAGAAACGATGATGTCGATATATTGGGTGTTGAAGTGCGCCTGCTTGAGGCGGTAGGCGAAGCCTTTCGTCCGGTGTTCGGTAAAGTACCGGTTGATGCAGATGACTACTGCACGCTCGAATTCGTTTGCCATGTTCTTTTCTTCGGGTTTCGTCTCAGAGATGATGAACTTTTATAGCCGGCGGTGCGAATGATTGATGAGAGTATGCAGGACGGACGAGTGCGGAAAAATATCAGGGTGGGATCGGCGGTTGCGATAGTTCTCAAAAAGGATCAGCCGACCGGCGCTCTTACCTGGGGGCGCGTTGCAGAGATTCTGACGAATTCATCCACCCATCCGCACGGGATTAAGGTGCGGCTTGCCGACGGGTCAGTGGGGCGGGTACAGCAGATCTACGATGAATAAAAAAAGATTTTTCACCGGAAGGTGATGTTGAAATAAAATTCGCCTACGGGCTCATCCTCCCAGGAACGTTTGTACTGGGCACGGAACTCATATGTTCCGGGCTTTTCTGCGGTGACAAGCCATTCGTAGGTTCCTCCTGAGCCGACGATAGGTCCGGCAACAGGAGTCGGGACGTAGGTCGAGTTAAGGATGACAATGTTGTCACTCTTGGTAGCGGAAAGGCCCGGAACAGCAGTCCACTCGTACCCGGTGGTCGGGTTGCCTTCTGTGGTGATCTTGACGACTTCTCCCGCGGCCGGGCTGACAATTCCATCAAAGGTTACGGAAAGCAGCGGATCAGCAGTTTCCGTTTTTGTTCCGTTGGAAAAGATCAGTGTCTGGTACAGGGTTGCCTCAGCGAGTTTGTTTTCCCAGGGACGCTGATAGTTTGCAATAAACAGGTAGGTTCCTGCTTTTTCTGCCGTGATCGTGAAGATCTCATTGCCGCCGGAACCGGCAATGTTGTCTGCAACCGGGGTTGCTTGATAGGTCTGATTGATCACGAGACCGGTAACATTGTCTGCAAGCCACTGATAGCCGGTGGTCGGGTTGCTCGGGACAGTAAACTGCATTGTGTTGCCTGCCGGAACTGCAACTCCGTATTTCTGGACGGTAATGGTAGTTACGGGGGTCATGTTTCCCGGTGTTGGTTCCTGTGTCGGTACGATGGTCACCGGGGGTGTTGGTGTGGGTGTTGCCGGTGTGTCGGTTCCAATGCAGCCTGCACTGAAGATACAGACGACAACGGCGATAAGTATGAATACTGCGATTCCAAATCTTGCCATGTTTAAAACTCCTCAGGAATAGTATATTAACATTGGCTTTGTTACAACTTTGTTCCAAAAGTCCGAAACATTTCCTCCGATTGGAACAAAAATACATGATTGACCCCGGACTGTTCCAGATTTCTGCGCCACTCAACATGAGTGACGAAAAACAGATGCAAAAGTCTTTTTTTTGAAAATAACATATTTATCGGGTGTGCATTGGCTTTGGGGCTATTTGGTACTCAGTGTCTCTCGTCACAGATTTTTGGAGCGAAAATAACATCGGCCTGATACTTTTGGAGCAACACCGGCCGACTGCATACAACTATAACGCCTCCTCACAAACATTACTTAGCAACTTTCGCTAAAGCAATTTTTCCTAAGAAGAGAGAGATCAGTATGGAGTTACCCGGAGGACCCACACAACCGGAAGTGATGGCAGTATCACTTGAAAAACTCGGTGTACGACCCGGTGATACCGCAGCCGACATAGGCTGCGGTACCGGCACAGTAACAAAAGCAATTGCTGCGCAGGCAGGTGCCGGCGGCTGCGTGTATGCCGTTGATCGCCGGCCTGCCGCAGTTTCGATCACCCGGGAGACCTGTACAGGTCTCCCGCAGGTTGAAGTGCTTGAAGGCGAGGCGCTGTCGTTTCTTTCCTCTCCCCACAAGCGAATCGATTGCGCCTTCTGCGGCGGAAGCCGCGATATTGCCGAGATCATTGCAAAACTGGATGAAGAAGGATGCAGGAGCATCGTGGTCAATGCTGTTCTTATTGAAACCGTTGTTGATACCATCCGCGTCATGAAGGAACGGGGAATTTTCCGGGAAGCGGTACATCTGCAGGTGTCCCGATCCTATGAGCTTACGGAGCGCATTATGTTCAAACCAATCAATCCTATCTATATTATTCACGGGGGCCGCGAATGCTGACGGCAGTCGGTCTCGGCCCCGGTGATGCGGAGCTTCTGACCCTTAAAGCGGTCCGCCTGCTTTCCGAGGCGGACACGGTGTTTGTGCCGGGCGGTATTGCCTCGGAACTGGTGAAACCCTATGCCAGAGAGATTGTTGTTCTTGAGTTTCCGATGACCCGTGACGAGGAGGTTATCACGGCATGTATGGAACGCAATGCCGAGAAGATTGTTCCTGTGGCAAGAGCAGGTAAAGCGGTCTTCGGTCTTATCGGGGATCCGAACTACTACTCAACCTTCTCCCGGCTTGCCGGAATGGTGCGGGAGCGGTATCCGGGTCTTGAGGTGGAGACGGTTCCGGGTATCAGTTCCATCACTGCGGTTGCCTCTCATGCACAGATTCCGGTGAACGGTGCATTTTTGGTAACGGACGGCCCGGCGGATCCGGCAACGAAAATTCTGATGAAGGTCACGCACCCGAAAGAGAAGGCAGAACTGCTGAAATCCGAGGGGTACAATGATTTCACTGTGGTTGAGCGTATGTATATGGACGGGGAGTGCGTGCACCGCGGAACGCTGCCGGAGAAGACGAACTATTTCTCAATTATGATCGCGAGGAAAGTATGAAATATTATATTGTCGGTGCAGGATGCGGCGATCCTGGTCTGATTACGGTCAAGGGAATGGAGCTTTTGCAAAAAGCAGATGTTTTGATTTATGCAGGGTCGCTCGTAAACCCTGAGTTGGTGGCAAAGTCTCCTGCTACCCTGAAGCTTGATTCCTGGGGGATGAAGCTTGAGGAGATCACCTCGGTGATTGCGGAGAGTGTGCGTGCAGGAAAGGTTGTGGTGCGGCTGCACTCCGGCGATCCGGCGATTTACGGGTCGATTGTGGAGCAGATTGCACCCCTTGAAGAGGACGGTATTCATGCGGAGATTGTGCCGGGAGTTTCCTCAATGTTCGGGGCTGCGGCTGCTTTGCAGACGGAGTACACGCTTCGCGGCGTGTCCGAGTCGGTGATTGTTACCCGGTCTGCGGGGGAGACGCTTGACTCGGATCAGCTTGCGGAGCTGTCGGAACACGGGACGACAATGGTGATCTTCCTTTCAACCGGCCACATTGATGCGGTGATGAAGAAGCTCCGCCGCTGCCCGGAAACGCCGGTCGCAGTGGTGTATCATGCCTCATGGCCTGATCAGCAGATTATCCGGGGGACGATCGCGGATATTGCCGGTAAAGTACATGCGGCAGGTATTGAGCGTTCGGCGCTTATTATTGTCGGCGACGTGGTTGCAGGAATCAAAGCCGCTTATACGAACTCGCATCTCTACGGATGAAAACTGCTGTTGTTGTTCTGGACCGGTTCCGTGCCGAAGGAGAGAAGGTCGCCGCGTTTCTTGATGCGGAGCTGGTGCCGTACTCGGATCACGTGTTTGGCGATCTCTATGGTACTGTTGAGACGATTGTTGCGGTGATGTCCGCCGGGATTGCAGTTCGCGGATGCGCTCCGCATCTTTCCGATAAGTGGCATGATCCTGCGGTGGTTGTGGTAACGCCGGATCTCCGGTATGCGGTTCCGGTACTCGGGGGTCATCATGGGGGAAATGTCTGCGCGAAACGTCTCGCGGAACTTGGCATTGAGCCGGTGATTTCAACGGCGACGGAGACGAAAGGACGTCCTTCGGTGGAGGAGACCGCCCGAACGGGAGGTTTTGCCATTGTGAACCGGTCATCAACCCGTGAGGTGAATGGTGCGATTCTTGATGGTGAGGTGCCGGTTGTGCGGGTGGAGCCGCCGCACATTGTGGTTGCAAATCCGGGTGTGTCGGTTCTGGTGAATGATTCCCTGTATGTGATGGGTGTCGGATGCCGTCTTGGAACGACCACCGAAGAGATTCTTTCGGCAATTCATGCAGCATGTACGGCAGCAGGGATTTCAGAGAGCGATGTTACGATGTATGCAACGACGGTGAAGAAGTTTCATGAGACCGGTCTGCACGAGGCGGTCAGGTCCTTATCCGGCAATCTCATCTTTCTGGATGATGATACTATTAATGCACAGGTGCCGATGACCCCGTCCCGCGCCGGGATGCTGGGTCTGTCAGGTGTTGCAGAGCCGTGTGCTCTGGCGCTTGCGAAGTCCGGTACACTGATTCTGAACAAGACCGTCTATGGCCGCGTCACGATTGCCATAGGGAAATAATTATGGGAATTCTTTGGATAGTAAGCTCCGGACCGGGCAGCCTGCAGCAGCTGACTCCGGCCGCAATGAAGGCAATTGCCGCTGCAGATGTGGTTATTGGCAATGCGTTTTATCTGGATAAACTGGAGGTCCTGCTTGTGAATAAGCAGGTTATCCGCAGTTCGATGGGTAAAGAGGTTGACCGTGCAAAGGAGGCTGCCCGCCTTGCGGCGGACTGCAATGTTGCGATGATTACCGGCGGCGATGCGGGTGTGTACGGTATGGCAAGCATTGTGCTTGAGGTGGTGGAGCATGAGTTTCCGGAGACGGAGGTCGAGGTGCTTCCGGGCGTTACTGCTGCAACTGCGGCGGCGTCCCGTCTCGGGTCACCGCTTTCGGGTGATTATGTGACGCTGAGTCTGTCGGATCTGCTGACGCCGTGGGATACGATCGAGAAGCGTCTGAATCTGGCGTTCCAGATGGGTGTTCCGGTTGCGCTGTACAATCCAAAAAGCCGCGGGCGACCGCTGAATCTGGGGAAGGCCATTGGTATTGCACTGCAGTACCGTGTCCCGGAAACGCCGGTCGGCGTGGTGAGGAATGTGTTTCGCGACGGTGAGGAGACGTTCTGCGTGACGCTTGCATCGCTTGGAGAAAATGATGAGCTGGTTGATATGCATTCGATTCTGATTATCGGCGGCGAGGAGACCAGGTTCTGGGAGGATAATGGAGATGTCAAAGGAATTATTACGCCCCGGGGTTACCACAGAAAGTACGTATACTGATATCGGCGCTGATACGCCGGAAGGATTTTCGATTTCGTCGCGCAGCAGAAGCCTTGCGCGGGAGATGGTCGGGAACGCGACGCCAGAGGATCGGATTCGTCAGCGGTGTTCGATTGCGGTAGGCGACTGGGCGATGGCGGATCTGCTGCGGTTCGAGAATGATCCGGTTTCGGCGGGTCTTGCAGCGGTTGCGGCAGGTGCTCCGATCTTTACGGATATCCGTATGGTTCTGACCGGGATTCAGAAGCGCGGGCATTCCTGTCCGGTTGCGTGTGCGCTGGATTATGGTGCGGATATTTCCCGGGAGCAGGGGATTACCCGCAGTTCGGCAGGGTTTGTTGCGCTGAAGGACAGGCTGGATGGTTCGATTGTGGTTATCGGGAATGCGCCGAGTGCACTTTTGACGGTGTGCGGGTTTGTGGATGAGGGGATACGTCCGGCACTGATTGTGGGGACGCCGGTGGGGTTTGTGAATGCGGCGGAGTCAAAGGAGGTTCTGCGGATGAAGGCGGTTCCGTCGGTCTCCAATGTTGGTACCCGCGGCGGTACGCCGGTTGCGGTTGCGTCGCTGAATGAGATTATTACGATGTATTCTGAACAGACATGATTGATCCGGTGAGCGGTTTTCCTTATCCTGAGGCGTGGGTGCGTTTGTGTACGGATGAGGCGGCACGCGATCTTGCGCGGTCGGGGTTCGGGGTGCTGACGGCGAATGGTACGGTGCTCCGTCGAGGGTTTACGACCGGGACTACGGCGGCGGCGGCGGCGTTTGCTGCGGTTGCGTCACTTGCCGGTGCGGAGGTGTCGGAGGCGGAGATAGTGCTTCCGTGCGGTATTCCGGCGAGAGTTCCTGCCTGCGGCAGGAACGGGCATGGTGAGGCAGAAAAGTTTGCCGGGGATTATCCTGATGATATTACTGCAGGAATTTTGATTGTTGCGGAGGCGAAGCCGTCAGAGATGGTTTTGCTTGCCGCAGGAGAGGGTATCGGCAGGTTTGCGCGGGCGACTCCGCGGTATGGGCTGGGTGAGCCTGCGATCAGTCCTCAGGCGAGGGCGGAGATTCTGGGGGCGATTGAGGCGGCATGTTGTCTGGCCGGGGTGGCCGGTGCGGAGGTTGTTCTGCGGATTCCGGAGGGTGCGCGGATTGGTGCACTGACGCTGAATCCGAAGGTGGGTGTTTTCGGCGGTATTTCGGTGGTGGGGACGACGGGGTTTGTGGAGCCGTGGGATGATCATCTGACGGAGACGCTTGGGGAGCGGATTGCGGCGGCTTCGGATGTGGTGATTACGACAGGCCGGACGGGTCTGCGGTTTTCGCGGTTGTTGTTTCCGGCGTGTGAGGTGGTGCTTGCGGGGTCGAAGATTGCCGAGGCGCTTGCTGCGGCGGAGCACTGCCGCAGTGTTGTTGTGTGTGGTCTGCCGGGTCTGATTCTCCGGTTTTTCCATCCGGAGGTGGCGACGTCGCGGGGGTTTTCGACGGTGGAGGAGCTGGCGGCTTCTGCCGGTGGTCCTGCTGCGATGCGGGCGGAGGTTTTGGATGCGGTGCGGCGGTTTCCGCGGGTGCGCGTTGTGCTTCTGGATCGGGACGGGGCGGTGCTGGTTGATTCCCGGGAGGTGCAGGGATGATTGTTGTTGGTGTTGGTGCCGGTGCGGGGATGCTGACGGAGGAGGGGATTTCCCGGATTCGTGCGGCGAAGTTGATCTACGGGTCGGTTCGTGCGCTTGAGCTTGCACGGGGGTATGCGGCGGCGGATGCGGAGCTGGTTCCGATTACGGATTATAAGGCGCTGCGTGCTCTTCCGGAGGATGCGGTGGTTTTGTCAACGGGGGATCCGCTGATGGCGGGGCTCGGGTATCTGCCGGGGGAGGTGGTGCCGGGGATTTCGTCGATGCAGGCGGCGTTTGCGCGGCTGAAGGTTTCGTGGACGAATGTTGCGGTGGTGAATGCGCACGGGAAGGATCATGCGTCGGCGGTTGCGCGTGCGGCGGCGGATGTGCGTGCGGGGCATTCGGTGTTTGTGATTGCGGATCCGGATTTTTCGGTTGCGGTGCTTGCGGCGGCACTTCCTCCGGAGGTACGGGTTGCGGTCTGTGAGGATTTGGGGTATCCGTTTGAGCGGGTGGCGGAGGGGACGGCAGGGTGTCCGCCGGAGGTGCGCAGCAGGTTGTTCTGTGTTGTTGCAGGGTATTGATGTGTGGCGGGGCGGGGATGTTGCTTTCGGGGTTCCTGTCTGGCGGGTCTTTTCGTTGTGGTTTTGCTTGGAGTAACCACGGAAAACACGGAATATACGGAATTCCACGGAAAAAAACACGGAATACCGCTGCGCTTACGGAACAACACGGAAAGAATCTGGGTACTGGAATCTGGCGGCAGTATCCGCCTGTGGCGATG